>NZ_JANBVH010000016.1 GCF_024273235.1 Sphingomonas faeni
TGATGTACCCGGCGCTACTCGCAGCGCTAGCCACCCTCTTCGTCACCCTCGCCCTCCTCCGCCCGGTAGACCACGACGAATCCCAATACGTCGCCGCCGCAGCGCTCACCGCACAAGGTCTCATCCCCTACCGGGACTTCGCCTACCTCCAGACCCCGCTCCAGCCCTATCTCTTCGCACCCGTCGCACTCCTCGCCGGCCCTTGGACATGGCCCTCCCTCCGCATCCTCAACGCCCTGCTCGGCGTCGTGACGATAGCCTGCGTCCACACCGCCGCCCGGACCCTCGGCGCGAAACCCAAGGCCGCGCTCGCCTGCGCGGCGCTGTTCGCAACCTGCGACATCCTCCTCTTCAGCATAGGCACCGCGCGCAACGATGCGCTCCCCGCCGCCCTGCTCGCGGCCGCCCTCCCCCTGATCGTCCGCCCCGCCACGACACGCGCCACCGCCGCGCTCGCCGGCCTCCTCCTCGCCAGCGCCGCCGCCGCGAAGATATCCTACGCATTCCCCGCACTCGCCTACGGCGTCTACGCGCTGGTCGACCGCCGCCATCGCCCCGTCGCGGTCCTGCTCGGCACGCTCCCGGTCGTCGCCTTCGTCGCCTGGACCTATGCCACCAGCCCGGCCGGGTTCGTGTTCGGCACTTTCACTTTCCCGGCGCGCGGCCCCGCCGAATATTACGCGCTGCGCCCGTGGAAGATGTCGCTGCCCGCAAAGGCGATCGACACGCTCAAGTTCCTCGCCCTCGGCGCAGCCCTGCCCGCGCTCGCGCTGGTCGCGCGCGACGCATGGCGACGCCGCACGGTGGGGCTGCTCGACTGGCTGATTATCGCCGGGCTGATCGCCGCACTCCTGCCGTTCCCGACCTGGCGGCAATATCTGCTGCCAGCCCTGCCCGCATTGTTCGTCCGCCTGTCGGTGATCCCGCTCCCGAGCCGCGCGTGGCGGATCGCCGTCGCGATCTTCGCCACCGCCGGCCTCGCCCCCTCGGTCGCGGCCTTGGCGGACTCGGACGGCCTCTCGCTGACCCAAGCCCAGCGCGAAGGCCGAGCGGTCGGCCGCACGCTCGACTACCACGGAGTCGAAGGCCCGATCGCGACGCTATCCCCGCAAATCCTACCCGCGGCGAATCGCTTGCCGGACCCCGCCTTCGCCACCGGCCCGTTCTATTTCCGCAGCACGACCCTGCTCGACGCATCCCAGGAAGACGCGCTCCACCTGATCTCGCGAGCACGCGTAAAACTCGACGGATCGACGATCCTCACCGGCGGCGAAGGCCCTGCGACCAGCGGCGACGCCAGCCTCGACCGCGCGCTCGCCACTGCCGCGCGCGACGCCGGCTACGACGCGATCCCGATCCCCGGCACGCGCTTCACTGCGTTCAGGCCGCCAGCCCGCGCCCCTGCTTCGCCGCGACCAGTCCCGCATAATAGTCCATGAGCTCGACCGCATGCTCGCGGTCGCTGCGCACATGCCGCGGCGCCACCGCCGCCGCGCGCCGCAGCATCGCCGGATCCCGCGCGAACAACCGCCCGATCGCCGCCGCCGCACTCTCCGCATCGCGCGCCGCATAAAGCTCGCTGGCGTGGCGGTCCGCGACTTCCGCGCAGCCGCCCGTATCCGGCACGATCAGCGGCAGGCCCGACGCCATCGCCTCCGACGCGACCAGCCCGAACGGCTCCGCCTCCGACCCGTGGATCAGCGCATCGCAGCTCGCCATGATCCGCGCGAGCCGCTCGCGGTCATAGACGGGCGCGAACATCCGGATGTGCGGCGAGCCGCCGATCCGCCGCTGGATCGCCTTGGTCTGCGCACCGGTGCCGATCAGGATCAGCCCGACCGGCAGGGTCGCCCCCGCGCATGCAACCGCATCGACCACCAGCGGCCAGCGCTTTTCGCCGTGATGCCGCCCGAGCCCGAGCAACAGCATGCCGTCCTCGGGCAAGCCGCACTGCCGCAGCAACGCCGCGCGCAGCCGCGTATCGCGCAGGTCGGGCGAGAAATGCCCTCGCTCGATCCCCAGCGGCATCGCCGCATCGATGCGGACGCCGCGCGCGCGCAACCGCTTTTCCAGCGCCGGGCCGTTGGTGACGACGACGTCGTATTTCGCAAGGAAGCGGTTCATGTACCGGCTGTACCAGGCAAACCCACGCTCGATCTGGTCGTGGCTGGCGACCCCCGCGAACCAGCGCTGCGCATAGGCGGCAATGTTGTCGTTGTGCATGAAGAACGCCTTTACCGCGCGTCCCTGCCAGTCGCCGACGAACCACGCCGGCCGCCACGGCGAGCAACACTCGACCACGTCCGGATCGAGTTCGTCGAGCACGCGGTGGATCGCGCGCTCGTCCCAGAACAGCCCGTAGTTCCGATCGAACGGCATCCCCGGCGACTTGAGATAGAGGATCCGCCCGCCGCCCGGCCGCTCCTCGACGCGGTCTTCCCTGCCCGGCGCGACGACGATCAGTTCGTGGCCCATGTCCGCCATGATGCCCATCTTCCGGTCGACATAGGTCCGCACCCCGCCGCCGGTCGGCGAGTAGAACTCGTTGACGTCGACGATCCTCATCGGAGCATCTTCATGGCGTGACAGGCCCGAACCCGCCGAGCCCCCGCAGATATTGCGCGGTGATATGGACGGTCGTCACGCCAGCCCCCACCTCGACCAGCGCCTGCTCGACCTTGGGGCGCGATCGCCCGAGCTTCCGGTTGCTCGCGAACCCGGCGCCGTCGGCCCAGAAGCTGAACTTGTTCTTCCCGTCGCGATTATGCGTCAGCAACAGCGCATAGCGACCCGGCTGCGGCACCCGGATGCACATCGTCGTCGGCCCGGCCGCGGGCGTCGGCACGACCACGCGGCGAAACGTCTTACCCGCGGCGATCAGGACGTGATCGTCCTGGAGGAAACCCGCCTCGTCGCCGGGATAGAGTTCGAGCTTCAGTTCGCCGGTACGATCCTTCAGCCCGGTGATCTCGACCGCGATCGCGGGGCCCCCTCCGGGCCGACACGCGGCCGCATCGCTGCCGAGCAGCTGGGCGCCCGCCGGGCTTGCCAGCAACAATGTTCCGGCAATCGCGTATCGGATCATGCGCGACTCCTATCGGCAATGGCGTGCGCGCCGAACGCGACGATCAGCGCGACATGCACCAGCAGCGTCAGCGCGGCGGTGAACGCGATCAATTCCGACAGCGCCTGATCCTGCCCGATCAACAGGATCGCGGCGTTGGCGAACAGCAGATCCTTGTTCGGGACCAGCGGCAGGCGCGACACCAGCAGGCGACCGGCGGCGAGGAACAGCCACATGCCGACCGGCACGCTCGGCAACGCGAAATGCCAGGCGAACGCGATCAGCACCGATCCGCACAGCAACCGGATGCAGTGGATCCCGAACACCCACCACAATTTCGCGCGCGGCAGGGAGAACACGCGGCGCGAGAAAATCAGGAACGGCAGCGAGATCGCCAGCGTCACGCCCGCCGACGCAAGCACCGTCCGGAACTGGTCGGAGGTCAGCAGATGCCGGCCGAGCGGCAGCGCAATCGCCACCAGCAGCAGGGTGACCGCGTTGCCTGCGATCGCCGACAATATGGTGACGTCCTTCACCGCGCCGAACGGCGACGCCACCATCCGCGCCTTGGCCCGCGCCCAGGCGTAGAAATACGCGTCGCCCGAATAGCCGAACACCACTTCGTTCGCGATCCGCTTCTTGATCAGCGCGACGAGGCCACCGAGCGGGATGCCCCACAGGCGGCGGAAAATCACGTAGTCCCCGGTCGGCGGCGACATGTAGAGCAGGCCGAAGCACAGATAGAAGCGCGGGTCCTGCGGCACCGAGCGCGTAAGTCCGGCGAGGCCGTGCCCGAGCAGTTCGCGCCCCAGCCCGACGATCATCGCGAGCGTCAGCACAGCACCGATGATCGCCGGCCAGCGGCTGCCGATCGTCTTCAGCGGTTCGAGCCCCGCGCGTGCGATATCCGCATAGCCGTCGCGATCGGCAGTTTTCGCACGGAAGTTCAATCGCCGGTCCTCAAACCATTGTCCTCAAGCCATTCCGTCGCCCAACGCTCCTTCGAGGTGGCGCGGTCCAATAGCCGCCCGTCGGCGCGCATGCACGTAAAGTCGGTTTCATTCGATCGCGATCTCCGCTTTACCCATCGCGCATCATGATGACCCCCATATGTCACTCCTGAGCGGACCACCGACCGCGCGGCACATCCTGACCTATGCCGAGGACCTGCGTGGCGGCGGAGTCGAGCGCGCGCAACTACGGCTCGCGCGTGGCTGGCTGGCGGCGGGGCGGCGGGTGACGCTGGCGATCGAGGATATCGCCGGGCCGCTCGCGGCGGAACTGCCGGAGGGGCTGGAGATTATCGCGCCGTCGCGGTTGCTGGCATTGCCGGGGGTGGTGCGGCGTTTATCGCCGGACATCATCTTCTGCCCGGGCAATTTCTATACCGGGATCGCGGCCTGGACCCGGCTGCGGCTCGGCAAGGCCTGTCCGCCGATCGTCGCCAAGATGTCCAACGCGCCCGCCCGGGCGGATCATGGCCGGCTGATGCACGCTGCGCATCAGGTCTGGCTGGCGCGGCACAGGAGTTTCCTCGATCATCTCGTGGCGATGACGCCCGCGACGGCGGAGGCGGCTGCGCGGGCGACGCAGATGGTCGGGCGGACGAGCGTCATTCCGAACCCGCCGGCGGTGGCGATCCCCGGCGCGCTACCTGATCTGCCGGCGCGTTTCATTCTCGGCGTCGGGCGGCTCGAACCGCAGAAGCGCTGGGACCGGCTGATCGCCGCGCTGCCGCTGTTGGCGGACCGGACGATACCGCTGGTTGTCCTCGGCGAAGGGAGCGAGCGGGGGGCGATCGAGGCGCAGATTCTCGCGCTGGGTTTGGGGAACCGTGTTCGCCTGCTCGGCCACAGCACCGACCCGCTGCCGGTCATGGCCCGCGCTAAGGTGGTCGTGCTGACCTCAGACTATGAAGGTGTGCCCGGCGTGTTGCGCGAGGCGCTGTCGGTTGGGACGCCGGTGGTCTCGACCGATTCGAGCGCGGCGGTGGCGGAGATCATCGACCGCCCGGATCGCGGTACGATCGTCGCGCGAGACGATGCGGCGGGACTGATCGCAGCGTTGGATGCATGGCTAGCGCCATCTGCGCCACGGTCGGAGCCGGTACCGCAACCAGGTGCGGACTCGGCGGAGCGCTACCTTGCTCTATTCGACCAGCTGGTACGGCGGTAACTTCCTAGCCTATCTCGGCCCACCCCATTGTGGGTCTCCGCCCTCACGTCCCGTCATCCCCGCGGACGCGGGGACCCATATCCTCAGGGGTTTGCCAGTATGGGTCCCCGCTTCCGCGGGGATGACGGGGGTGGGCGATGAACCTGGATTGAGAGGGAGGGGCCGCTAAATCGAGTCAGGCCGTAGCCTCACCAACCGCCTCGGCCTTCTCCTCTTCCCGCTTCGACCGCCGCTCCAGGGCCGTCTTCAGCATCGCGGTCATCGGATCGGCCAGCGCCAGCCCCAATATCCCGAACAGCGCGCTCGCCAGGATCTGCGCGCCCAACGTCAGCGCCGGGGGCAGATCCACCGTGCGCTTGGCGACCATCGGCACGATCACGTATCCGTCGATCGTCTGCACCACGAGGTACGTGCCAATCGCCCAATACCCGGTATCGACGCCCGCGCTGAACCCGACTGCGACCATCAGCACGCCGGTCACGATCGCGCCGACGTTCGGGATGAACGCCAGGATGCCCGCGATGATGCCGAGCAACATTGCCATCGGCACGCCACCGATCGTCAGCGCGACACCCGTCGCGACACCCTCGACCGCCATGCCCAGCAGGCGCCCGGCGAGCAGCTTGCGCAGCGTGTCGCCCATCTTGACCAGCGTCTTCGCGAACTCGGGGCGCAGGTCGATCGGCACCATCCACTGGAGCCCGCGCGAATAGGTCCCCGGGTCCATCGCGATGAACAGCCCGAGGATCAGGATCATGAACATGCTGGTCAGCGCGCCGATCGCGGTGCCAACCCACGACGTCACCCGCCCGACCGAGCCGAGCGCCTGCTTGACGATGCCGTTCACATCCGACGCGCCCGGCATCAGCCCTTGCGCGGTCAGATAGCCGGTGAAGCGATTGGCCTGCGATTCCAGCGTCGAGCGCAGCTGGGTCACCTGTTCGGTCACCTGCACGCCGGTCAGGACGAAGGTGCCGACCAGGAACGCGAACGTCAGCAGCACGACGATCAGCAACCGCCAGCCGCGCCCGATCGGCAGCACCCGCCCGAGCAGCCGCACGCCCCCGTCGAGCAAAGCCGCGAACACGACGCCGGCAAAGATGATCAGCAACGGCTGGACCAGCACGATCAGCAACGCGATCACGCAGGCGAGCCCGAGCCAGATGACCGCGCGCTTCAGTTCCTTGCGCAGGAACGGATCGCGCATCTCGACCGGACTGCGTTCGGTGACGGCTTTGTCGTCGGCCACCTCAGCTGGCCTTGGCGGGATGCAGCGAGGTGCCGGCGCGATCCGGGCGCAGCGATCCCCACCAGGTCAGCGGATTGAACGTCGCATCGCCGTCGAGGCTGAAGGTGATGAACTCCGCACGCCCGCCGAGATTCTCGTACGGTACCGGCCCGCCGAGGCCGAGCTGGCTCAGCGCGAACCGGCTGTCGGCGGAGCGATCGCGATTGTCGCCCATCAGGAAGACGTGGTTCGCGGGGATCGTGATCTCCGCGAAATTGTCGCCCTGGCTGTCCGATTCGAGATCGATCGTCTCGTAGCGGCGACCGTTCGGCAGAGTCTCGGTATAGGTCGGCAGACGGCACATTGCGCGACCGTCGGGCAGCGTCTCGCGCGCGCCGGGATAGTCGATCTCGCTGCACGGGCTGTTGGTGTCGACCGGGATCAGCGTGTCATGCAAAGGGCCCCGCTTCACCGCCACGCCGTTGAGGAACACGATCCCGCCGCGCACGGCCAGCTTGTCGCCGGGCAGGCCGATGACGCGCTTGATATAGTCGTTGTGCGTGCCCGGCGGCGTCACGATCACCACGTCGCCGCGCGTCGGCAGCGAGCCGAACAACCGGCCGTGGATGAACGGCAGCGACACGCTCCAGCTGTCTTCCTGCTGGCGCAGCACCACGCCCTTGAAGATCGCGACCGGGTTCGGGATCGTCGGCGAGACGAACGACCAGCCATAGGCGAACTTGGTCACCACCAGCCGGTCGCCGATGCGTAGGCCCGGCAGCATCGATTCGCTGGGGATGTAGAAGGGCTTGGCGATGAAGCTGTGGAAGCCGAGCACGACCAGGACCAGCCAGAATATGCCCTTAACCTCGCCCCACCAGTCGGTGCCGCGGCGGCGGGTCGTTTCCGGCGTGGTGCTGGCCGATGGCGCGGGATCGACCGCGCTGGTCTGCGCTAGGGGGGCCTGCGCGAGGGGCTTTTCCTGGAACTCGTTGCCGTCCAACGCCGCGTCCTTCATCGATTCATATCCAGGCTCGTGTCCGGGGATATCAGAGGTATAGCTTCGATGATCACGAAGGCCTGCGCCCACGGATGATCATCCGTCATCGTCAAATGCACGCGCGCGGCGTGGCCTTCGGGGGTCAACGCGTCAAGCCTCGCTTTGGCGCCCCCGGTCAGCGCCAGCGTCGGCGCGCCGCTCGGGGCGTTGACCACGCCGATATCGCGCATGAACACGCCCGCGCGAAACCCCGTGCCGACCGCCTTCGAGAACGCCTCCTTCGCCGCGAACCGCTTCGCCAGCGTGCCGGCCTTAGTGAAAGGCCGCCGCGCCGCCTTCGCCCGCTCGACATCGGTAAACACGCGCTGCTCGAACCGATCCCCGAACCGCTCGACCGACGCGGCAATGCGCTCGATGTTACACAGGTCGGACCCGAGCCCGATAATCATCGCGACGCCTGGAGTCGGAAGACAGAGTTGGTTCTCGCGAAGGCGCAAAGGCGCGAAGAGAACAAGAAGGGAAGCCAACCGGGGGTTCTCTCCTTTCTCTTCGCGCCTTCGCGCCTTCGCGTGAACAAAATCTGAAAGCTACCGCGCCGCATCCATAGCCTCGCGCATCAGCCGAACCGCTTCGCCAAGCCCGACGAACAGCGCCTCGCCGACCAGGAAATGCCCAATGTTCAGTTCCCGAACCTGGCGAATAGCCGCAATCGGGGCGACGTTGTCGTAGGTCAGCCCATGCCCCGCATGCACCTCGATGCCGTTCTTCGCCGCCAGTGCCGCTGCATCGGTCAGTCGGCGCAGTTCCGCCGTCTGCGCCTCGCCCGACAGTTCCGCATACAGCCCGGTGTGCAGTTCGATCACGGGGACCTTGAGCCGCACCGCCGCCTCGATCTGGCGCGCGTCCGGCTCGATGAACAGCGACACGCGGATGCCCGCCCCGGCCAGTGCGTCGACCAGCCGCGCCATCCGGTCGTAATGCCCGGCGACGTCGAGCCCGCCCTCGGTGGTCAGCTCCTCGCGCTTCTCCGGCACGATGCACGCGGCGTGCGGCTTGTGGCGGAGCGCGATGCCGAGCATCTCGTCGGTCGCCGCCATCTCAAGGTTCAGCGGGATCGTCAGCTCGGCCGACAACCGTGCGATATCGTCATCCGTAATGTGCCGGCGATCCTCGCGCAGGTGCGCGGTAATCCCGTCCGCCCCCGCCGCCGCCGCGACCAGCGCCGCGCGCACCGGATCGGGATAGCCAGCCCCGCGCGCATTCCGCACGGTCGCGACATGGTCGATGTTGACGCCAAGGCGCAGGTGGTCGTTGCCAGGGGGGCTCATGCCGCCGCCCTGCTGCCGGGCTTGATCGCCGGGATCGCGGCCAGTTCGGGTGGCAGCGCATCCGCCGGATAGGTCGGCACGTCGAGCCGGATCAGCGGGAAGAATGGCACGCCTAGGTCCGCCGTCCCGTTCGAGCGATCGACCAAAGCCGCCGCCGCGACCGTCACGCCGCCCGCGCGCCCGATCGCCGCGATCGCCTCGCGCGACGACAGCCCGGTGGTGACGACGTCCTCCATCATCAGCACGCGCTGGCCGGGCGCGAGCCGGAACCCGCGGCGCAGTTCGAACACGCCGTCGGGCCGTTCGAGGAATACCGCCTCGACACCAAGCGCGCGGCCCATTTCGTGGCCGGCGATTACGCCGCCCATCGCCGGCGAGACGACGATATCGATCTCCTCCCGCAACTCGGCCGGGATCGCCGCGACCAACGCCTCCGAAAGCCGAGCACCGCGGGCGGGGTCCATCAACACGCGCGCGCATTGCAGGTAGCGCGAACTGCGCAGCCCCGAGGACAGGATGAAATGCCCTTCGAGCAGCGCCTCGGCAGCACGGAATTCGGCGAGCACGTCGTCTTCGGTCATCGCGGGTCATCGCTCCAAAAGGTCTGCCCGCGCTGATACGGGCGCACGAAACCGCGTGCAACGAGAACCGGCGCACAAGTACACCTACGCTCCCCACCCACTCCGTCACCCCGGACTCGTTCCGGGGTCCACCGTTCCGCAAACCCAATCCTCTCGAGCTTGCGGAACGGTGGATGCCGGAACAAGCCCGGCATGACGGAGTGTCTGGATCGGGCCAGCCGGCGCGCGAGGTGAGACAATGCTTGAGGCGAGCCCCCCCGCTGGGTATAGCTCTTCGCAAATGATAAGCAGACATCCGCGCGTCCGTGATATCGGGTTCGCTATAAACCGGGGTCAAGAATAACGATGCGCAAGATGGGGATGAGAGGATTTGCGATGGCAGCGGGGCTCGCACTGGCGAGTCTCGGTGGTGTCGCCGGGCATGCGGCCCAGCCGACGCCAGCAGCACCCGCACCACAGGCCGCCGCCGCTCCGGCCGGCGTGTCCAACACCGCGCCGACCACATCGGCCGCGACGCCGACCGCCAACCCGTCCAGCCCCGAACTCGCGATGGACGGTGCGCCGGCGATGACGGCCAAGCCGATGATCGGCCAGCCGACCGACGGCCTGTTCGGTCTTCAGCCCCAAGTGACCAAGAACGGTCAGTTCGCGCACTGGATGCACAATTCGATCCTGGTGCCGACCATCACGATCATCTCGCTGTTCGTCCTCGCGCTGCTGTTCTGGGTGTCGTTCCGCTACCGCAAGGCACGCAATCCGGTCGCGTCGAAGACGTCGCACAACACCGTCATCGAGATCATCTGGACGCTCGCGCCGGTCGTGATCCTGGTGCTGATCGCGGTCCCCTCGATCGGTCTGCTCCAGGCGCAGTTCAAGCCCGCCCCGTCCGGCGCCGTGACGCTCAAGGCGATCGGCAACCAATGGTATTGGACCTATCAATACCCGGACAATGGCGGCTTCGAGATCACCGCCAACATGCTGAAGGAAAAGGGTGAGGTCGCCGCCGGCGAACGCGCGCGGACCGATGCCGACGGCCCGGCGCTGCTCGCGACCGACAACCGCATCGTCCTGCCCGTGGGCGTGCCGATCCGCCTGATCACCACCTCGAACGACGTGATCCACAGCTGGGCGGTGCCTGCGTTCTGGATCAAGCTCGACGCGATCCCGGGGCGCCTGAACGAGACCAGCTTCACGATCGACAAGCCCGGCCTGTATTTCGGCCAGTGCTCGGAACTGTGCGGCGCGCGCCATGGCTATATGCCGATCGCGGTCGAGGCCGTTCCGCCCGCCGAATACGCGGCCTGGGTCCGCGCCAAGGGCGGCACGATGCCGACCCCCGGCAAGGCATCCGACAAGGTCATCCCGCAGCCCGGCGCCGACGGCTCCGCGGCGAAGGTCGAGGAGGCCGCGGAAACCGCCAACGCCACCGGCCCGGTCGAGAACGTGACCACCGCAGCCCCCGCGACGACGCAGGGCGCCACCTCAAACCCGGCCGGCGCCGGCAACGCGGGACTGTAAGATGACCGACACCGCTCTCAATCCGTCGGCGTTCGTAAGCCACGAAGCGCACGACCATCACCACGATACCGATCACAAGCCGGGCTTCTTCGCGCGTTGGTTCATGTCGACCAACCACAAGGATATCGGCACGCTGTACCTGATCTTCGCGATCGTCGCGGGGATCATCGGCGGCTCGGTCTCGGGGCTCATGCGCGCCGAACTCGCGCATCCCGGCATCCAGTATCTCCAGGGCTGGGCATCGATGCTCCACGGCGGCAGCGCCAGCCTGGACGAATCGCTCCATCTCTGGAACGTGCTGATCACCGCGCACGGCCTGATCATGGTGTTCTTCATGGTCATGCCGGCGATGGTCGGCGGATTCGGCAACTGGTTCGTGCCGATCATGATCGGCGCGCCGGACATGGCGTTCCCGCGCATGAACAACGTGTCGTTCTGGCTGCTGATCCCCGCCTTCACGCTGCTGCTGGCCTCGCCGTTCTTCGGTGGTGCGGGTAATGGCTGGACGCTCTACGCGCCGCTCTCGACATATGGCGAGCCCGGGCCGTCGACCGACATGGCGATCCTCGCGCTGCATCTGGCCGGCGCGTCGTCGATCCTCGGCGCGATCAACTTCATCACGACGATCTTCAACATGCGCGCGCCCGGCATGACGCTGCACAAGATGCCGCTGTTCGTGTGGTCGATGCTCGTCACCGCGTTCCTGCTGCTGCTGGCGCTGCCGGTGCTCGCAGCCGCGATCACCATGCTGCTGACCGATCGTAACTTCCGCACGACGTTCTTCGATCCGGCCGGCGGCGGCGACCCCGTCCTGTACCAGCATCTGTTCTGGTTCTTCGGCCATCCCGAAGTCTACATCATGATCCTGCCGGGCTTCGGCATCGTCAGCCAGATCATCTCGACGTTCAGCCGGAAGCCGGTCTTCGGCTATCTCGGCATGGCGTATGCGATGGTCGCGATCGGCGTGGTCGGGTTCGTCGTGTGGGCGCACCACATGTTCACCACCGGCCTGAGCGTGAACACTAAGATGTACTTCACCGCGGCGACGATGGTTATCGCGGTGCCGACCGGCATCAAGATCTTCTCGTGGATCGCGACGATGTGGGGCGGCTCGCTCACCTTCAAGACGCCAATGGTGTGGTCGATCGGGTTCATCTTCATGTTCACCGTCGGCGGCGTGACCGGCGTGGTGCTCGCCAATGGCGGCATCGACGATTACATGCAGGACACCTACTACGTGGTGGCGCATTTCCACTATGTTCTGTCGCTGGGTGCGGTGTTCTCGCTGTTCGCCGGGTTCTACTATTGGTTCCCGAAGATGTCGGGCAAGATGTACAACGAGTTCCTCGGCCAGCTGCACTTCTGGGTGTTCTTCATCGGCGTGAACGTGATGTTCTTCCCGATGCACTTCCTGGGCCTGCAGGGCATGCCGCGCCGTATCCCGGACTACACGCCGCAGTACGAGCATTGGAACACGGTCGCCTCGGTCGGCTACATGATCATGGCCGCGGGCATGGTGGTGTTCTTCGTCAACCTGATCTGGTCGATGGTCGCGGGCAAGCCGGCGGGCGACAACCCCTGGGGCGACGGCGCGACGACACTGGAGTGGACGATCTCCTCGCCGCCGCCGTACCACCAGTTCGAGACGCTGCCGAAGATCGATTGAGGCGGATCAGGGCTCTCAAGCCCCCGCCCGGCCGGCGCGGCAAAGCCGCGTCCGACGACACGGGATTTACTCCCGTGTCGGGGCCAGCCAGAAACGAAGACGCCTCGGGGAAACCCGGGGCGTTTTTCGTTAAATAGCCGCCTTCAAGTCAGACCCTGTGTCTCCGCGAAGGCGGAGCCACGCCTGGGCTCCCGCCTTCGCGGGAGAACGGGGAGAACGGGGAGCCGGCAGCCCGCACCTGCGTCATTCTACGCCCGTCATCACGCACGCCCGTCATCCCCACCAAACCACCCTACGCCCGTAATCATGCACGCCCGTCACCGCCGCCGTCATCCCAGCTGAAGCTGGGATCTCACCCTGTGACTCCACGCGCTCGCCAAACGGGAGACCCCCGCTTTCGCTGGGGTGACGAAATTGGGTTCGCTCCCATTCACCATTCCAAAGGACAATCGCGTTAACCCCGCCTCCATGCCGAGCGCCACGCCCCCGCCCCCAGTGCGCCCAGACGCGCCACCCGGAATCCCCCGCTCGACCTTCGCCCTCCTCGCCGGCTTCGCCGCGTTCGCATTCACCATCATCGTCCCCACGGCCCTGCGCGACGGCGACACCGGCTGGCACCTCGCGACCGGTGCCTGGATCGTCGCGCATGCCAGCGTCCCGACCGCCGACCCGTTCTCGTTCACCGCCACCGGCCGGCCTTGGGTGGCGCACGAATGGCTGTCCGAACTGGCGATGTATGCGAGTTACCGCGCCGCCGGCTGGAGCGGCCTGATCGTGCTCATAGGCGTCGCGATGGCCGCGCTGTTCGCGCTCGTCGCCTACGAAATCCGCCGCTGGCTAAGCACGCGCGCCAGTATCCTCGCGCTGCTTCTGCTCGTCACCGGCCTGCTCCCGTCGTTGCTGGCACGCCCGCACATCCTCGCGCTGCCGATGTTGGCCGGCTGGCTGATCGTCCTGCTGCGCGCGCGCGAGCGTGACCGACCGCCGCCGTTGGGCTTCGCCTTACTCATGCTGATATGGGCGAACGCGCATGGCAGCTTCGTGTTCGGGCTGGCACTCGTCGGCGTGTTCGCGCTCGAAGCGCTGATCACCGCCGCTCCGTCCCACCGCCGTCGCGTCGTCCTGGGCTGGGGTGCGTTCGGTCTGGCTTGCGCGGTCGCCGCCACCGCGACTCCCGCCAGTTTCGACGGGCTCGTCTTCCCGTTCTACGTCGACCGGCTGAAACTGCTCGCGCATCTCGACGAGTGGCAGCCCGCCGACTTCGCGACATTCTCCGGGTTCGAGGCGATCCTGCTCGCCACCCTCGCCTGCCTGCTCCTCCGGCCGGTGCGCATCCCACCCGTTCGCCTGCTCCTGTTGCTCGGCGTCCTGCACCTCGCCCTGCAACATACCCGCCAGGAAATCGTTCTGGTCGTCGTCGGTATCCTGGTCCTCGCAGAACCGCTCGGCAAAGCCTGGACGACCAAGACAATGCCTTCACCAATGCCCCGTCGCGAGAGCAGATCGATCGGCATCCTGATCCTGCTGCTCGCGATCGGCCTCGCAACCTACCGGATCGCCGTCCCCGTGGTGCGCGACGACAGCGCCGGTATCCCCGCCGCCGCGCTCCGCCATCTGCCGCCGCCGCTCCGCAACCAGCGCGTCTTCAACGAATACAGCTTCGGCGGGTCGCTGATCCTCGCCGGCATCCGGCCCTATATCGACGGCCGGTCGGACATGTACGGAGACCCGTTCACGCTCGACTATTTCAGGATCGCCGGCGGCGACGCCGAACGCTGGCGCGCGGCGAACGCGAGATGGCATTTCGGCTGGACGATCCTGCCGCCACGCTCGCCGCTGGTCGGCTTGCTCGATCACGATCCCGCGTGGCGGCGCGTCTACACGGACGGCACCGCGGTCATCCACCAGCCCGTACCCGCGCATCGGCCAACCCCTTGAGCCGACACGACGCGAAGGGTTTCCGAGGTCCGCCGCAACGCGTATAGCGTACCCGAACCATGACTCCCGTCACCCCTCTCCTGCCACCGGCGCACTGGCGCGATTTTCTTGCGTTGACCAAGCCGCGGGTGATGACGCTCGTCGTCTTCACCGGGCTCTGTGGGATGCTGGCCGCGCCGGTCGGCGTGCATCCGGTGATCGGCTTCACCGCGATCCTCTGCATCGCGCTCGGCGCCGGCGCGGCGGGGGCGCTCAACCAATGGTACGAGTCGGACATCGACGCGGTCATGCGCCGGACGCAGAAGCGCCCGCTGCCCGATGGCCGGATGGACCGCCAGGCCGCGCTCCATTTCGGCGTCGGGCTCGGTGCGTTCTCGGTCCTGTTCATGGGGTTCGCGGTCAACGCCGTTGCCGCCGCGATCCTGACCGTCTCGATCCTGTTCTACGTGCTCGTCTACACCGTCTGGCTGAAGCGCCGCACGCCGCAGAACATCGTCATCGGTGGTGCGGCCGGCGCGTTTCCGCCGCTGATCGGCTGGGCCGCGGCGACCGGCGACATTGCGCTGCTCCCGGTCCTGCTGTTCCTGTTCGTGTTCCTGTGGACGCCCCCGCATTTTTGGGCGCTCGCGCTGTTCATGAAGAGCGATTACGCGGCCGCGGGCGTGCCGATGCTTCCCGTCGTGTCGGGCGAGCGCACCACACGCACGCAGATCGGGCTCTACACGATCCCGATGGCAGCGGTCGCGATCCTGCCCTGGCCGCTCGGGCTGACGGGTGCGATCTACGGCATCGCTGCCGTCCTGCTCACCGGCTGGTTCGCGCTGCTCGCCGTCCGTGTCGCCAAGCGCACCACGCATGCCGACGATGCGATGAAACCGGAGAAGGCCTTGTTCAAATACTCGATCCTGTATCTGTTCGTGATGTTCGGCGCGCTGGTCGTCGACCGGTGGTTCGCATGAGCATCCCCGATCCCCTCCGCGAGGAAGACCTGATCCGCAGCCGCCAGCGCGGTCGTGCGCGCGTCATGGCCGTCCTGCTCGGCGCGTTCGTCATCCTCGTCTTCGCGATCTCGATCGCCAAGATCCGCGCGGGGATGCCGCACTGATGACCGGATGGAAGGCGATGTCGCGCACCAACCGCACCGCGGCGCTGGCCGTGCTCTTCATCTGCTTCATGACCGGGCTCGCCTGGGCCAGCGTGCCGCTCTACCGCCTGTTCTGCTCGGTCACCGGCCTCAACGGCACGACGCAGCGCGGGCTCGTCGCCCCCGGCGCGGTCGACCACAAGATCACCGTCGACTTCGACACCAACGTCAGCCCCAAGCTGCCGTGGAAGTTCGCGCCCGAGAATCGCTCCGACACGATCGACATCGGCGCGCGCGACATGGCGTTCTTCAAGGCCACCAACACCTCGACCAAGCCGCTGACCGGCACCGCGACCTTCAACGTCCAGCCCGCACAGGCCGGCAAGTATTTCACCAAGATCCAGTGTTTCTGCTTCACGCAGCAGACGTTGAAGCCCGGCGAGACCGTGCGGATGCCGGTGATTTTCTTCGTCGATCCGAAGATCCTGACGGACCCGGATGCGGCCGATATCCAGACGATCACGCTGAGCTACACGTTTTACCCGGTGGATTCTGCCAAAACAGCCAGCTAGAACGCTGCGAAAGAACATAGGGGAGTACCGATGGCCGGCGCCAAGAACCATGATTACCATATCCTGCCGCCGAGCGTGTGGCCGCTGGTCGGCTCGTTCTCGGCGCTGATCATGGCGGTGGGCGGCATCATGTGGATGCACGGCGGGCATATCGACAAGCCCAATGGTGGCGGCTGGATCTTCTTCATCGGCCTCGCCGGGCTGCTCTTCACCTTCTACAGCTGGTGGGCGCAGGTCATCCAGGAGGCCCGCGCGGGCGATCATACGCCGGTCGTCCAGCTCCATTTCCGCTACGGCATGATCCTGTTCATCGCCTCCGAGGTGATGTTCTTCGTCGGCTGGTTCTGGGCGTTCTTCGACTTCTCGCTGTTCCCGACCGCGATGACCTATGCCGACGGCAGCGTCACGCGCGCGGTCGAGGGCGGTGCGGCGATCGTCGCGCAGTGGCCGCCGAAGGGCCTGACGGTCATCAACCCGTTCGAACTGCCGCTGCTCAACACGCTGATCCTGCTGACGTCCGGCACCACGGTGACGTGGGCGCATCACGCGCTGATCCACAACCAGCGCGGCGGCGAGAAGACGGGGGCTTGGGGCCTGATCGGCGTCGGCAATCGCGACGGCGTGCTCAAGGGCCTGTGGCTGACGGTGATCCTCGGCGCGCTGTTCAGCGCGATCCAGGCGTATGAGTACGTCCACGCGCCGTTCCCGTTCAAGGGCATCAACTACGGCGCGGCGTTCTTCATGGCGACCGGGTTCCATGGTTTCCACGTGCTGATCGGCACGATCTTCCTGATCGTCTGCCTGGTCCGCGCGTATCGCGGCGACTTCACCCCGAAGCAGCATTTCGGCTTCGAGGCAGCGGCATGGTACTGGCATTTCGTCGACGTCGTGTGGCTGTTCCTGTTCGTCACCGTCTATGTCTGGGGCGGCTGGGGCGCACCCGTCCACGGCGGTTGAGGGTCGATAGGCTAGTTTACGGGCACCACCCCGGCCTCGGCAACCACCCCGGCGGAGGCCGGGGCCCAATTGGGAAGGCTGCAGTAACGAAGCGCTGTCCGCAGTTGGCAACGTCCCCCAATTGGGCCCCGGCCTCCGCCGGGGTGGTGGTGTTTTCGGATGCTGCAGTGACACGAGCGGACGCTCCCACCCTCCCCTTGTTCTCCCGCGAAGGCGGGAGCCCAGTCTGGATCCCCGCCTTCGCGGGGAAACACGCTTCTGGCGTGCTCGGGTCTGACGGACGAGGGAGCTAACCCCATGACCGAAAAATACCCCCTCGCCACCGCCCCCACGATCGCCCAAGTCGCGCTGAAAGGCCTCTGCCCCCGCTGCGGCAAGCCCACGCTCTTCGCCAAATGGTCCAACTTCGCCGATCGCTGCCCGAACTGCGGCCTCGACTTCTCCAAGTTCAACGTCGGCGACGGCCCCGCCGCCTTTCTCACCCTGATCCTCGGCGCGCTCGTCGTGACCCTCGCGATCACGCTGGAACTCAAAGTCCACCCCCCGCTGTGGCTGCACATGCTGATCTGGATCCCCTTCACCGCCGCCGGAGTCGTGCTGTCGCTTCGAGCGGCCAAAGGCGCGCTCATGTCCGCCGAATACCGCAACGCAGCCCGCGAAGGCCGAATCGACCCGTGACCAAGCGCATACCCGTCATTCCGACCATCCTCGTCACGCTCGCGGTCGCGGCGATGATCGGCCTCGGCCTGTGGCAACTGCTCGACCGCCTCCCGAAAAAGGAAGCGTTCCTCGCCCAGCTCGCCGCCAACCCCGCCAAGCCGACCATGGCCTTCCCGCGGCTCCCCGACGAGACGCTCCTGTTCCGCCGCGCGTCGGGCCTCTGTCTCCAGCCGACCGAGATCAAGCTGGCCGGCGCCGGCAAGTCCGGCTTCCGCGCGATCGCCGAGTGCCGCACGGGCGCAGAAGGCCCCGGGATGATCGTCCAGCTCGGTACCTCGCGCGATCCGATGACCAAGGTGAACTGGGCCGGCGGCGAAGTCTCCGGCTATATCAGCCACGCCCCCGACGGCCGCTCGCTGATCGGATCGCTGTTCGATCACACCCCGCAGCGCCTGATGCTCGTCGCGGACACGCCCCAAGCTGGCCTCTCACCAAACGGCAAGCCCGACATCGCCTCGGTCCCAAACAACCACCTCGCCTACGCAGGCCAATGGTTCTTCTTCGCCGCCATAGCCGCGATCATCTACACCATCGCGCTGCGCAGAAGGCCGCGCTGACTCGATCCTCCCCCGCCAGGGGGAGGTGGCTGGCACTTGCCAGACGGAGGGGGAGGTAAGGGTAACCGAGGTTCCGTATCCTCCCCCTCCGTCCCCTTGGGTGCCACCCCCCCCTTGCGGGGGAGGATTGAAATAGGCCGTTCTCCTGCGAACGCAGGAGCCCAGGGTACCGCGCGCATCACTTCGCAACCCTGGATTCCTGCATTCGCAGGAAAACGGAAAGCGCGCGCAGCTTGTCGCCTTCCGCCCCATTCGCTAACCGGCTTGGCCATGCGTTACATCAGCACCCGCGGCTCGGCGCCCATCCTCGATTTTGAAGCGGCGACGCTCGCCGGCCTAGCGTCCGATGGCGGCCTCTACCTTCCCGAGGCGTGGCCGACGATGACCCGCGACGAGATCGCCGCGCTCGCCGGGCTGTCGTACGTCGATACCGCGATCGCAGTGATGGCCCCGTTCGTCGGTGACGCGATGACCCGCGAGGAACTCAAGGCGCTCTGCGACCAGGCCTATGGCCGCTTCTCGCACGCTGCCGTGACACCGCTGGTCCAGCTCGACCATGACCAGTGGCTGCTCGAACTCTTCCACGGCCCGACGCTCGCGTTCAAGGACGTCGCGCTCCAGCTGCTGGGGCTCTTCTTCGAACGCTTCCTCGCCGGCACGGACAAGCGCCTGACGATCGTCGGCGCGACCAGCGGCGACACCGGCTCGGCGGCGATCGACGCGGTCGCGGGGCGCGCGGGCATCGACATCTTCATGCTCCACCCGGTCGGCCGCATCTCCGACGTGCAGCGCCGCCAGATGACGACGGTGCTGAGCCCCAACGTCTACAACATCGCCATCGAAGGGAGCTTCGACGATGCCCAGGCGCTGGTGAAGGCGATGTTCAACGACCCCGCATTCTCGGACCGGTTCGCGCTGTCCGCGGTCAATTCGATCAACTGGGCGCGGCTGATGGCGCAGGTGGTGTACTTCTTCTACGCCGCCGTCCGCCTCGGCGCGCCTGACCGCGAGGTCGCGTTCGCGGTGCCGACCGGCAATTTCGGCGACGTGTTCGCCGGCTATGTCGCGGCGAAGATGGGGCTGCCCGTCGCCAAGCTGGTCGTCGCGACCAACGTCAACGACATCCTCCACCGCGCGCTCAGCACCGGCGACTATTCGAAGGGCGGCGTCCAGCAGACCCCGACCCCGTCGATGGATATCCAGGTCAGCTCGAACTTCGAGCGCCTGTTGTTCGACCTCGGCGACCGCGACGGCGCCGCACTGGCCGCGCAGATGGCAGGCTTCGAATCCTCGGGGGCGATGCGCCTCACCAACGCGCAATCGCAGGGCGCCGCCGCACTGTTCCAGAGCGAGCGCGTCGACCTCGACGACATGACGCTGGCGATGCGCTGGGCGCACGAGCGCGCCGGGCAGGTGATCGACCCGCATACCGCGATCGGCCTTGCCGCCGCCCTGCGCACCGACGTCCCCGCCGGCGTGCCGATCGTGACCTTGGCCACCGCGCACCCCGCCAAGTTCGGCGACGCGGTCGAGCGCGCCACGGGCGTTCGTCCCTCGCTTCCCGCGCGCGTCGGCGACCTGTTCGACCGCGAGGAGCGCTACGCGACTCTGCCGGCGACGTTCGATGCGATCACGGCGTACATCGCCGAGCGCGCGAAGCCGTCGGCATGAATTTGCATACCCTCATCGGCGAACCCTGGGCGGATTACGGCCTGATCGATTCCGGCCACGGCAAGAAGCTCGAACGCTATGGCCGTTTCCGCTTCATCCGCCCCGAGCCGCAGGCGATGTGGGCGCCCGCCTCGACCGACTGGCAGGCGCAGGGCGAGTTCGTCCCCGGCTCCGACGAGGACGGCGGCGGTCGCTGGGAGTTTTCCGAACCCGTCCCCCGCGAAGGCTGGACGCTCAGGTGGAACGAGGTGTCGTACACCGCGCAGACCACCCCGTTCCGCCACCTCGGCTTCTTCCCCGACATGGCGCCGGTGTGGAGCTGGATGCGCGAGCGCGTCGCGGGGCTCGATTCGCCCGAATGCATGAACCTGTTCGGCTATACCGGCGTCGGCACGCTGGCGATGGCGACCAAGGGCGTCCGCATGGTGCACGTCGATGCGTCCAAGAAATCGGTCGAGGCGGCCAAGGCCAACGCGAAATTGTCGGGCATGGCCGACGCGCCGATCCGCTGGATGACCGACGATGCGGCGAAGTTCGTTGCGCGCGAGGTGCGCCGCGGGCGGCGGTATGACGGGATCCTGCTCGATCCGCCGAAATACGGGCGTGGGCCGGAGGGCGAGGTCTGGCGGCTCGAGGAAGACCTCCCCAAGCTGATCGCCGACTGCCGCAAGCTGCTCGACGAGAATTCGCGCTTCCTCTTCCTCACAGTCTACGCAGTGCGGATGTCCGCGCTGGCGATCGGCGAATTGCTGAACCAGGTGTTCGCGGATCTGCCGGGCAAGGTCGAAGTCGGCGAACTCGGCGTCCGCGAAGAGGCGCGCGGCCTGACGCTCCCGACGGCAATCTGGGCCCGCTGGAGCCGGTGATACAGGCATCCCCCTCCCTGGAAGGGAGGGGGTAGGGGTAGGTCGGCCCATTGGCTGATCCAGGCACCCGCCCCAGGCCGACCCACCCCCGACCCCTCCCTTCTAGGGGGGGAATCAGCCCGGAATCTGCTGCGAGATGCAGTGGAAGCTCCCGCCCCCCGTCAGGATATGGTCCGCGCGCTGCCCGACCACCTCGCGGTCCGGGAACAGCGCCTGAATCGCCTCCACCGCCGCCTGGTCGTTCTCCGCGCCATATAACGGCACCACCACCGCCGCATTGCCGATATAGAAGTTCATATAGCTCGCCGGGACGACCTCCTCGTCGCGCAGCACGCGCCCCGGCGACGGGATCGTGACCACCTCCAGCCCGGCCGCCTGCGCATCGCGCGCCGCGTTCTGGTACACCTGCCAGTTCGGATCGTTGTCGGTCGCCTTCGGGATCGCCACGCGCCCCTCGCCGACGAACCGCGCGAGGTTGTCGACATGCCCGTCGGTATGATCGTTGACCAGACCGTCGCCCAGCCACACCACGCGGGTATAGCCTAGATCGGACGCTAGCCGCGCCTCGATCTCCGCCTTGCTCAGCGACGGATTACGGTTGCGGTTGAGCAGGCACTGCTGCGTCGTCACGACCGTCCCGGTGCCATCCCCATCGATCGCACCGCCCTCGAGCACCCAGTCGCACGCCTCGACCCGCTTGTGCCGGCTCGCCGCGAGCCGCTGCCCGATCGTGTCGTCGCCGGGCAGGTCGTACTTCCCGCCCCAGCCGTTGAACCGGAAGTCCCGCGCGCTGCCGTCGCCGACGATGATCGGCGCGGTATCGCGCAGCCAGATGTCACCGAACGGCTCCATCACCACCTGCGCGAACGGGGCCAGCCGCTTGGCCGTCGTCGCCGAGCCGACGTCCGCCGCAATCAGGATCACCGTCTCGCCCCTGCCATCGGCATGCACAGCCTTGGCGAACGCGACGACCTCGTCCCGCGCCGGCTCCAGATCCTCCAGCCACAGGTCGGCATGGCTCGGGAAACCGATCCAGACGGCCTTGTGGTGCGCCCATTCGGCGGGGGTCGAGACGGCGGATGTGGTCACTTACTTGGCTCCTGCGCGATCGCGGTCACGGATGCCGCGGAATTCGGCGGTCTTATACCAGTTCGGCCACAGACTGGTATCGTCCGCGAGCTTGCGCCCCAGCCCGTAATAGATCGTCAGGTCGTCGACCGCGCCCGACCAGTCCCACTTCGCGTCATATTCGTCCGCCGGCTTGTGATAGCGGTGTGCGACATAATCCTCGCGCGCCGCATGACCCGCCGCGGTGCCACCGACGACCAGATTCTCGCCGCTGCCGCCATCGAGCATCGGTACGCCCAGCTTGGCGAAGCTGAAGTGATCCGACCGGTAATAGCCGCCGCGCTCCGGGTTCGCCTCGACGCCGATCACGCGGCCCTCGGCGGCGACGAACGGCTTCACCAGATCCTCGATCTCCGACTTGCCCGCACCAGCCAGCACGAAGTCCTTCGCCCGGCCATCGGTGTTGAGCACGTCCATGTTAACGCCGCCGACCGTATGCGCGAGCGGATAGATCGGATGCTCGGCATAATAGCGCGACCCGAGCAGCCCGGACTCCTCCGCCGTCACCGCCAGGAACGCGATCGAGCGCTTGGCCGGCCCCGCCTTCGCCTGCGCCTCGGCCAGCGCGATCAGTCCGGCGACACCGGTCGCATTGTCCGCCGCGCCGTTGCAGATGTCATCGCCATCGACCGCGTCGCAGCGCCCGAGATGATCCCAATGCGCCGAATACATAACGTAATCGTTCGGAGCGGCCGTGCCCGGCAGCACGCCGATCACGTTCTTCGACGCCTGCCGCTTGATCGTGTTGTCGAACCCGCCCGACAGCTTCAGCCCAAGCGGCACCGCCTTGAACCCCTTCACCTTCGCCGCCGCCGCCAGCGTCGCGTAGTCCTTGCCCGCGCTCGCAAACACGCGCTCCGCCGCCGCGCGCTGCATCCAGCCGACGATCTGCGACTGATCGAGATGATCGCCCTTTTCGTCCAGCTCGAGCTGCGGCCCGGTCCAGGACGACTGCACCACCGCCCAAGGATACGCCGCCGGCTCGGTATCATGGACGATGATCGCCGCCGCCGCGCCGTGCTTCGCCGCATTCTCGAACTTGTATGGCCAGCGCCCGTACCACGTCATCGCGCGGCCCTCGAAAGGCCCCTCACGCGACATCGTCTGCCAGTCGGCGTCGTTGATCAGGATGACCACGGTCTTCCCCTTCACATCGACGCCGGCATAATCGTCCCAGCCCTTTTCGGGTGCGGTGATGCCGTAGCCGACGAACACCACGTCGCTGTTCGCCACTGCGGACTTCGGCGCGACGCGGTAGGTGCCCGCGACCATGTCGGTGCGATAGGCGAGACTGACAGGCGCCTTGCCCCCGGTGAACACATAGGGCTGTACGTTGGTAGCGGTGATCTCGACCATCGGCACGTCCTGCGTCCACTGGCCGTTGTTGCCGGGCTTGAGACCTGCCGCCTTCATCCGCTCGACGATATACGCGACCGTCTTCGCCTCGGCGGGGGTGGTCGGCGCACGGCCTTCATATGCGTCGGATGACAGCACCTGCGTAACGGTCCTCAACGTCTCGACCGAAATCGCCGGCGAGGTCTGCGCGGACGCGGCGGTCCCGAGCAGCAACAGAGACAGGATGGCAGCGCGCATGGTCATTCCCCCGATGAGTTGCGCGCGTTCTGGCAAAGCCGGGCGCGCATGTCCACGAGGCGACAAGGGGCAACGAAAAAGGGCGGCCCCATCGGGACCGCCCTTTTCTGTTCCAAACCGCGCCGTGGCAAAGCCACGTCGTCGGACGTCGCTTGAGCGACGCCGGCCGGTCGACGAATTTACTCGGCTTAACGCGAGTAGAATTCGACGACGAGGTTCGGCTCCATCTTCACCGGGTAAGGCACTTCGTCGAGCGTCGGGACGCGCGTGAAGGTGACCTTGGCCGCACCGTCGGGAGCGACGTAATCGGGGATCTCGCGCTCGGCGAGGCTCTGGGCTTCCATGACCAGCGCCATTTCCTGCGCCTTCGAACCCAGCGTGATCTCGTCGCCGACGAAGCAGCGACGCGAGGCGATGTTGCACTTCACGCCGTTGACGCGGATGTGGCCGTGCGAGACGATCTGGCGTGCCGCGAAGATCGTCGGCGCGAACTTGGCGCGGTAGACGATCATGTCGAGGCGCTGCTCTAGCAGGCCGATCAGGTTCTGCGAGGTATCGCCCTTCAGACGCGCAGCCTCATGGTAGCACGCACGGAACTGCTTCTCGGTCACGTCGCCATAATAGCCCTTGAGCTTCTGCTTGGCGCGCAGCTGGATACCGAAATCGCTGACCTTGCCCTTGCGGCGCTGGCCGTGCTGGCCCGGGCCGTATTCGCGCTTGTTGACCGGCGACTTGGGACGACCCCAGATGTTCTCGCCCATACGGCGATCGAGTTTGTACTTCGCGCTTTGACGCTTCGACATGGTAAGTCCTTGGCAATTCGAACAACGTTGGTCCCGGTATCGCTCTGCTTGCTGTACTGGACAGGGCAGGGCCACCGCTTCACCGGGGTGCAGGGCCATTGCGAAGGCGGGCGCTTAGACGGAGGGGGCGTGAGAGTCAAGCTGGACAGGCTGGATGGGGCTCGGCAAGAGGCGGCGCATGACCATTCTCCCCGGACCAGACTGCACGACCATGACTGAGGTCCGCGCAGGCGTCGACGCGCTCGACCGCGAACTCGTCGCGCTGCTGGCTAGGCGCTTCGCCTATATGGATGCCGCCGCGCGCATCAAGCCGGATCGTGGACATGTGCGGGACGAGGCGCGAAAGACGCAGGTGATCGACAACGCGCGAGCCGAAGCGGTCAGGCTCGGTCTCCCCGACGCAGTGATCGCGGACCTGTGGGAAAGCCTGGTCGAAGCGTCGATCGCGTATGAACTGGCCGCGTTCGACCGCCGCTAGGGTAACGCACCCCCCTCCCTGGAAGGGAGGGGTTGGGGGTGGGTCGGCCCCGTAACCGCCGCCCCGCCCGCCAAGCAGCCGACCCACCCCCGGCCCCTCCCTTCCAGGGAGGGGGGAAGAACACGGCCCACTTGGGAAGGGACTCAGCCCCGCGGCTTCTTCCCCGCCAGCGACGACAGTACGCCGCGCATCGTCCGGACTTCCTGGCTCGACCAGCCCGGTTTCGTCAGCAACGTCCGCAGCGTCCGCCGCGTCGACTGCATCTTGTCGGGCAGATGGAAGAACCCCGCCGCCATCAGCATCGCATCGAGCTGCCCGATCATCCCGTCGAGCTCCTCCTGCGGCGCAGGTGGCATGATCGGGTTGATCGACGGCTGCGACAGCTCGCGCTCGGCGGTCAGCCCCTTCGACCATTCATACGCGACCAGGATCACCGCCTGGGCGAGGTTGAGCGACCCGAACTCCGGATTGATCGGCACCGTGATGATCGTCCGCGCGACCGCGACATCGTCGGTTTCGAGGCCGGAACGCTCGGGCCCGAACAGGATCGCGGAGCGGCCGGGGGCGGCGTGGATCTCGGTCGCGGCCTGTTCGGGGGTGACGACCGGCTTGGTCACGCCGCGTTTCCGCACCGTTGTCGCGTACACCTGCGCGCAGTCGGCGGTGGCGGCGGCGACGCTATCGTAGACCTTCGCGTTTTGCAGGACGATGTCGGCGCCGCTGGCGGCCGGGCCGGCGGAGGGGTTGGGCCAGCCATCCCTGGGGGACACGAGGCGCATTTCGGTGAGCCCGAAATTGAGCATCGCGCGCGCGGCCTTGCCGATGTTTTCGCCGAGTTGGGGGCGGACGAGGATTATGACGGGAGGTGGAGCACCCTCCCCCCCATTCCGTTCGTCCCGAGTAGAGGTCGAGCTTGTCGAGACCTCGTATCGAGGGACAGGGTCGGAATGCACGGGCTTGCGCGCTGCCGCCGAAACTGCCGCCCAGTCATCGCGGAACAGTGCCTCCTTCTTCTTCCGCGACCAGTCCTTCACCTGAAACTCCGCCGCCAGCGCTTCCTGTCGCGAGGGGAATTCCTGGCTCCACATCAACTCGACCGGTCGCCGCGTCTGCGTGTAGCCGGGGATCTCGCCGAGATTGTGCTGACCGATCCGGCGCTCGAGATCGTCGGTGTGTCCGGTGTAATAACTGTCGTCGGCGCAACGCACCACATAAGCCCAGAATGTCATGGATGGGGCTTATCCCTCGATACGCCGTCTCGACAAGCTCGACGTCTACTCGGGACGAACGGGGGTGGGTGACGGGCGTGATGATTTAGCGGGAAATCGGCGCGCGGACTTGTCCACGGGGTGGACCTCCCCGATCCACTCACCCGCCCCGTTCGTCATGAGTAGCGATCGAGCGAAGTCGAGAGCGCGTATCGAAGGACAAAACCCAATCACCCCTCGCGCCCAACCTCCTCAACACTCCCGGCAAAAGCCTCGAAGTCCCGCGCCTCGTTAAAATCCCGATACACACTCGCAAACCGGATATACGCCACCGAATCGAGCCCCTTGAGCCCGTCCATCACCATCTCGCCGATCCGCTTCGACGTCACGTCGTTCTCGCCGAGCGTCTCCAGCCGGCGCTGGATCCCGCTCACCAGCTTCTCGATCCGCCCCGCCTCGATCGCCCGCTTCCGCGTCGCGATCGACAGCGACCGGAGCAGCTTCTCCCGATCGAACGGCTCGCGCCTGCCCTCGCTCTTCAACACAAACAGTTCGCGCAATTGTATGCGCTCGAACGTCGTGAAACGCGCGGCGCACCCCTCGCATTGGCGCCGGCGTCGGATCGCCGCCCCGTCTTCGGTGGGGCGGCTGTCCTTTACCTGGCTGTCTTCATGTCCGCAGAAGGGGCAGCGCATTCAGACCTTCTTCTTGCCCTTGTAATAGGCGTAGCCCGCGCCCGCGAGTGCGCCGAAGATCGGGCCGACCACCGGCACCGGGATCGCCACGACTGCGCCAAGTGCGCTCCACTTGGCCATGCTCTTGCCGAGGCCGGGGGTGCTCTTCACGTCGTTCTGCAGGTCATCGAACTTCGACATGCTCTTATCCTTGATAGATCGGGAAGCGCGCGCACAGGGCCCGCACGCGGGTCCGAACGTCCGCCTCGACTTCCGGGTCCCCATGCTCGCCCTTTTTCGCCAGGCCGTCCAGCACGTCGGCGACCATGTTGCCGATCTCGCGGAACTCGGCAGGCCCGAAGCCGCGCGTCGTGCCTGCGGGCGAACCGACGCGGATGCCGCTGGTCTTGACCGGCGGCAGCGGATCGTTGGGGATGCCGTTCTTGTTGCAGGTGATCCCCGCGCGCTCCAGCGCCTCGTCCGCATCGCGCCCGGTGATCCCGAGCGGGGTGAGGTCGATCAGCGCGAGATGCGTGTCGGTGCCGCCCGAGACGACGTCCGAGCCACGCTCCTTGAGCGTCGCCGCCAGCACTTTCGCGTTCTCGACGACCGCGGCGATATAGCTCTTGAAATCGGGCTGCAACGCTTCGCCGAACGCGACGGCCTTCGCCGCGATCACATGCATCAGCGGCCCGCCCTGGAGGCCCGGGAACACCGCCGAGTTGAACTTCTTCGCCAGCGCCTCGTCGTTGGTCATGATCATGCCGCCGCGCGGACCGCGCAGCGTCTTGTGCGTGGTGGTCGTCACGACATGCGCATGACCGAACGGCGTCGGGTGCAGGCCGGCCGCGACGATCCCCGCGAAATGCGCCATGTCGACCATGAAATACGCACCGACCTTGTCCGCGATCGCCCGGAAGCGCGCGAAATCGATCGTCCGTGGGTAGGCCGAACCGCCCGCGATGATGAGTTTGGGCTGATGCTCGACCGCCAGCGCCTCGACCTGGTCGTAATCGATCAGGTGCGTGGTCGCGTCGACGCCGTACTGGATCGCGTTGAACCACTTGCCCGACATCGCCGGCTTCGCGCCATGCGTCAGGTGACCGCCCGCATCCAGGCTCATGCCGAGGATCGTGTCGCCGGGCTTCACCAGCGCGAGCATCACCGCGCCGTTCGCCTGCGCGCCCGAATGCGGCTGCACGTTGACGAACCCGCAGCCGAAGATCTGCTTGGCGCGCTCGATCGCGAGCGTCTCGACCGTGTCCGACGGCGCGCAGCCCTGGTAGTAACGCTTGCCCGGGTAGCCCTCGGCGTACTTGTTCGTGAACACCGAGCCCTGCGCCTCGAGCACCGCCTTCGACACGATGTTCTCGGACGCGATCAACTCGATCTGCGTCTGCTCGCGTTCGAGTTCGGCCTCGACGCCGGCGAACACGGCGGCATCCGCATCGGCCAGAGTGCGCGTAAAGAAGCCGTCCGGCTGGACGTCGTGGAGTTCGCGCTGAAGGGTTTCGGGCTGGGTGCTCATGCGGGGACCTTTAACTTGTCGACACGGAGTTGATGACGGCCGCCGGCAAAATCGGCGGTGAGAAACGCTTCGACGCACGCCTTGGCCATTTCCTCGCCGATCAGGCGCGCGCCCATCGCGATGGCGTTGGCGTCGTTATGCACGCGGGCGAGGCTCGCCGACAGCGGTTCGGACACGAGCGCGCAGCGGCAGGCGGGATTGCGATTGGCGGCGATCGAGATGCCGATGCCCGATCCGCACAGCGCGATGCCGCGGTCCGCGCGACCATCAGCGATCGCCGACGCGAGCTTGTAACCATAATCGGGATAATCGACGCTGGCGGTGCCCTCGGGCCCGAGATCGAGCACGTCATGCCCCGCCTCGCGCAGCCAAGCGGCGAGCACCGCTTTCAACGAAACGGCGGCGTGATCGGACGCGATGGCGATGCGCACCTGGCGTGTTCCTGTGACGGGGGATCGGGTGCCCAGCCCCTTACCGGCACGGGGCCGGATTTGCCACACCTGTTCGCGAGTCTAAGTGATCCTACCCCGCCAGGGGGAGGTGGCTGGCGCTTGCCAGACGGAGGGGGAGGAAAGCGAAACCTCTGTTGCGTATCCTCCCCCTCCGTCACCTTCGGTGCCACCTCCCCCTTGCGGGGGAGGATCGCATGATTGATTGTCGACTTTGCCCTCAAGGAGACATCCATGAAAGCCCTCACCCTGCTCGCAACCGTGGCGCTCGCCGCCTGCTCGGGCCCCGCACCCGACACCAGCAGCGACGGCAACATGACGTCGGTGGGGTCGGTCGAGCGCAAGGCGACCGCACCGGCACCACGCGACTATGCCGGCCGCTGGGTCGGGGTGGAGGGCATGGTCCTCGATATTGCCCACGCCGGCGCGCCCGGTCACTACGACCTCACGATGCAATGGGACCTCGACCACAAGGGCAATTTCGACGGCACCGCGAACGGCAGGTCCATCACGTTCATCCGCAACGACATTCCCGAAACCCTGCGACCGACCGACGGCGATGCGACCGGACTGAAATATCTGGCGGGCAAAACCGACTGCCTCACGGTAAAGCCCGGCGAAGGCTATTGCCGCGACGGACTTAGCCGCTAGGTTCGCTGTCGTGACCCGAGCCTATCCAGACGCAGACGCCGCCCGCGCGCATCTCTCCGAGGTGCTGCTGCGTACCGGTCAGGAAGACCGCGACGCGTTTCGCGAGCTCTATACGCTGACCAGCGCGAAGCTTTTCGGCATCACCCATCGTATCTGCGGTAACGCCCAAGCCGCGGAGGATGTGCTGCACGAGGTCTATCTCACAATCTGGAAACGCGCCGGTGCCTGGGAACCCGGCCGCGCGAGCCCGATAACCTGGTTGGCGACGATCGCGCGCAACCGCGCCATCGACTGGCAGCGCGCGCAGGGCGTCCGCCGTACCAGCCCGCTCGACGACGCGCCCGACATCGCCGATCCCGGCGAGGGTGCCGAAGCGACGTTGCTCGCCAGCGAATCGTCGCGCGAACTGATCGAATGCCTGAACGGCCTCGAACCGCAGCAACGCGACGCGATCCGCACTGCGTTCTTCGACGGCATCACCTATGCCGAACTCGCGATCAAACGCGCCGTGCCGCTGGGCACGATGAAGAGCTGGGTACGCCGCGGCCTCGCGCGCCTGAAGGATTGTCTCGATGGCTGATCCGACCATCGATACCGACCTCCCCGAAGACGTCACCGCCGCCGAACTCGCCCTCGGGCTGCTCGAAGGCGAGGAGCGCAGCGTTGTGCTACGCCGCGTGCTCGCCGAGCCCGGTTTCGCCGCGCAGGTCGAATGGTGGCGATCGCGGCTGGCCGTGTTGTTCGACCTGTGGCCCGAACGCGCCGCGCCGTCTCACATCGCCGCGCGGATCGAAGCGAGCCTCGATGGCGTGGCGACCGGCACGGCGACGAACGTCACGGCGGCGATCGGCACGGCGGGACCTGCCAAGGTCAGCCGTTTCCCGTGGCCGGCGCTTGCCGCCTTCACCAGCGCGATCGCGGCGTGCCTGCTGCTGTTCGTCATGCTCCGTCCCGAGCCGACCGTGCCGGTATCGCAACCGACCCCGGTTTCCCGGCCGACCAGCGTGCTCGTCGCGATGCTCGGCGATGCGAAGTCGCCCGTAGCTGCTGTCTATGATCCCGCCAACGGCGCGCTCCGCGTCGCGGCAGGCCCTGGCGTTCCGCACGCGCACGTCGCGGAGCTTTGGGTGATCGGCGGCGACGGCGTACCGCATTCGCTCGGCCTGCTCTCCGCCCAGCCGACCTCGCTCGCACCGAAGGGCGTCGACCGCGGTCGCATCGCCCCGGGCGCCACGCTTGCGATCTCGGTCGAACCCCGCGGCGGCTCGCCGACCGGCCTGCCGACCGGACCGGTCGTCGCCACCGGTGTCGTCGCGCGCGTCTGATGACCGCGCGACCGCCGTATGGTGAGCCCGCGACCGGCGGCATCCCGCCGATCGCGCGGCTGCTGGGGCTGAGCGGGCTTCTCCCGCAACTGGCCGCAGTCGCGCTGTTGCTGAGCGGCGATCCGCAAAGCCGCTATTCCGCGCTGGCGATCGCCTACGCCTATGCCGCGCTGATCCTGAGCTTTCTTGGCGGCCTCTGGTGGGGTCTCGCCGCGCGCAGCGACTCACCGCCCCGCTGGCTCTGGTTCGCGAGCGTCGCCCCCTCGCTGATCGCGCTGGCGACCGCCTGGCCCTGGATGGTCGGTCTGCGCTGGCCCGGCCCTTCGCTGGTGGTGCTTGGGGTGAGCCTGATCGCCGCACTGCTTGTCGACCGCGCCCTCGTCCGCGCTGGCATCGCCCCACCCGGCTGGATGGCGCTGCGCGTGCCTTTGTCCCTTGGCCTCGGCATCCTGACGATGCTAGCTGCCGCGCTTTAGCGATTGGCTGGGCGACTCGTAGGAGCGTCGGATTCGTGGTACGACTCGGCCATGAATAAATCCGCCGTTATTCTCCGCACCGATCAGCAGACCAGGGCGCGTTTTACGACCGCCGAGTTCCTGCGCATGGGTGAGTCCGGCGCGTTCGACGACATCAAGGTCGAACTGGTCGATGGGGAACTCGAACGGATGAACCCGCCTTTGACCGCACATGCCGCACGCCAGATGCAGATTGGCATCCGTCTTTCGCGCCTGCTACCCGAAGCTCGGATTATGGGCGAAATTGGCGTCGATCTCGGCAACGACACCGTGCTCGGCTGTGACGTTGCCGTGTTGCGCGAACCAGCCGAGGGTAATTGCCTGCTTATCGCCGACGCATTCTTACTCGTCATCGAAGTCGCGGAGACGTCCGTCGCTCGCGACACGACGATGAAGCGCTTCGCCTATGCCGGCGGCGGCATCCCCAACTACTGGGTTGTCGACGGCAACCGCTCAATCGTCCATGTCTACGCCGAACCCGTGGAAGGCGATTACACGCGGTTCCATTCGGTGGGGTTCGGCGAACCTCTCGCCGTTCCCGGTACTGACGGAACCATCACGATCGACTGAAATAGGCTCGCCTGTCGCGCGCGCCTGACCTCAGGCGGCCTTGCGCAAATCCAGCCGGCTCCAGATCTCTACCAGCGCATCGGTCAGTTCGCGCATCATCGCCTCGGTATGCGCAGGGCCCGGCGTGAACCGCAGCCGCTCGGTGCCGCGCGGCACGGTCGGGTAATTGATCGGCTGCACGTACACACCGTATTCGGCGAGCAGCACGTCGCTGATCTTCTTCGCCTTCACCGGATCGCCGACCATCAGCGGCACGATATGCGTATCGCCGATCATCACCGGCAGCCCGGCGTCCTTCAGCATCGCCTTGAGCATCGCCGCCGACGCCTGCTGCCCCTCGCGCTCGACGCTCGAGCTTTTCAGATGCCGCACGCTCGCCAGCACGCCCGCGACCAGCACCGGCGACAGCGAGGTCGTGAAGATGAATCCCGGCGCATAGCTGCGGATCACGTCGACGATCGTGCGATCGGCAGCGATATAGCCCCCCATCACGCCGAACGCCTTGCCGAGCGTCCCCTCGAGGATCGTGATCCGGTGCGCGACCTCGTCTCGCTCCGAGATGCCGCCGCCACGCGCGCCGTACATCCCGACCGCATGGACTTCGTCGCAATAGGTCAGTGCGTTGTACCGGTCGGCGAGATCGCACACCGCGGAGATCGGCGCGATGTCGCCCTCCATCGAATACACGCTCTCGAACGCGATCAGCTTCGGCGCGGCAGGATCCTCCGCGGCCAGCAACTCTTCGAGGTGCGCGAGGTCGTTGTGGCGGAATACCCGCTTCTCGCAGCCCGAATTGCGAATCCCCGCGATCATCGACGCGTGGTTCAGCTCGTCCGAAAAGATGATGCAGCCCGGCAGCACCTTCGCCAAGGTCGCCAGAGTCGCCTCGTTCGAGACATAGCCGCTGGTGAACAGCAGAGCCGCTTCCTTGCCGTGCAGATCGGCGAGTTCGCCCTCAAGGTCGACATGGTAATGCGTGTTGCCGCCGATGTTGCGCGTGCCGCCGGACCCTGCGCCGACGTCGTGCAGCGCTTCCTCCATCGCCGCGATCACCTTCGGATGTTGCCCCATTGCGAGGTAATCGTTCGAGCACCAGACCGTGATCGGCTTCGGCCCGTTATGCCCCGCGAAACAGCGCGCGTTGGGGAACGCACCCTTGTTGCGGAGGATGTCGATGAACACGCGGTAACGCCCTTCGGCATGCAACCGGTCGATCGCCTGCGTGAACACGCGCGAATAATCGACTCGCGGACCACTAATGCCGTCCGTTGCCGTTTTGCCGTCGATAATCATGGCCTTGGGCACTACGCCTCACTTTCACTCAGTTCCAGCGTAATACCGCTCTTACGGTGATCGCTTTCCTCGTCCTGGCAGCACATTGCCACGATGCGCCCGCGAAGCAAGGTGCCACATTGTCCCAGGTTAACGCCTAAAGCTGCTCGATCCGCGCGAATCCTCGCGCCGCCAACGCGCGTCCCAGCGCGCATTCGTCGTCGCCCAACCGGGTGAAGACGGAGATTCCCTCGCCCGCGCCCGACCAGGATTCGCCCTGCATCAGGTGAACGATCCGCCGCGCGATCCCGGGGCCGCCGTCGACGAACCGCACGCCGGGCGCCGCCGTCGCCAGTTCCGCTTCGACCAGCGGAAAATGCGTGCAGGCGTTGACGATCACGTCGATACGCTCGCCGCCGGTTTGGGAGAACAGCCCGTCGAGCACCGCCGTATAGCGCTCCGGCGAAACCGCCCGCCCATGCAGCTTGGCCTCCGCCATCTCGACCAACGCCGCCGAACCGTAGCGCAGCACCGTGCAATCGCCCGCAAACTTCGCGGCGAGATCATCGACATAGGCCTGCCGCACGGTCGCCTCGGTCCCCAACACGCCGATCGTACGCGTCTTCGACAGCAGCGCGGCAGGCTTGATCGCCGGCACCGTCCCGACCACCGGCAGGTCGAGCGCGGCGCGCACCACCGGTAGCGCGATCGTCGAGGCGGTATTGCACGCGATCACGATCAGCCGCGGCCGATACCGCTCCGCCAGCCGCCCCAGCAACACCGGCACCCGCGCCGCGATCTCCGCCTCGCTCTTTGTCCCATACGGAAACCCGGCCGAGTCGGCGGCGTAGACGAACGGCGCATCCGGAAGCGCCGCGCGCGCCGGACCGACGATCGACAGCCCGCCGACGCCGGAATCGAAGAACAGGATAGGGCGCGTGTCCATGTCCGGCCTTTAGGACGAACTGCCCCCCGTAAACCAGAGCGACATATCCCCCCTCCCTGGAAGGGAGGGGTCGGGGGTGGGTCGGTTTCCGCATGTTCAGACGGTCGCAGCACGAGCGGGCCTACCCACCCCCAGCCCCTCCCTTCCAGGGAGGGGAGCGCGTCGACCGTGGGTCCAAGCGCCCGCGTCTCATCAAACTGTCCCTTAAACTCACGCCATTTGCCGTCCGCCCCGCGTCGTTTATAAGCACCGCCAGAACGGGGGACATACTTGCAGACGGAAATTCTCTGGGTCGCGCCCACGCTATCGCTCGTGCTCAGCTATCTGCTCGGCTCGATCCCGTTCGGCGTCATCCTCACGCGGCTCGGCGGCGCGGGCGATCTGCGGACGATAGGCTCGGGGAACATCGGCGCGACCAACGTCCTGCGCACCGGGCGGAAGGGTCTCGCCGCCGCCACGTTGCTGCTCGACATGGCCAAGGGCGCGGTCGCCGTCCTGCTGGTCGCGCACCTGTTCCCCGGCAATGCGCTCCTGGCAGCCGCCGCTGCGTTCATCGGCCATTGCTACCCGATCTGGCTGAAGTTCAAGGGCGGCAAGGGCGTCGCCACCCTCATGGGCATCGTCGTCGCGCTCCATTGGCCGCTCGGGCTGGTCTATGCGGTCGTCTGGCTGGGCCTGCTCGCGGGGCTGCGCATCTCTTCGGTCGCGGGCATGGCCGCCGCACTCAGCGCGCCGTTCGCCGCCGCCTTGTTCGGCCGCTTCGACCTCGTCCTGCTGCTGCTCGCACTCGCGCTGATCGTCTTCTGGAAACACCGCGAGAACGTCGAGCGCCTGTTCTCCGGCACCGAACCGCGCATCGGCCGCTCAAAACGACCACCGGGTGACTGACCCGACGGTCTCACGTCTTCGGCTCATCCGCACGACCGGGATCGGACCGGTCACCTATCGCCAGCTCATCGCCCGCTTCGGCAGCGCGGACGCCGCGATCGACGCGCTCCCCATGCTCGCCCAACGCGGTGGCGGCCGCAGCCCCCGGATCGCCGACGCCGCGTTGGCCGAACGCGAGATCGCCGCCACCGCGAAGCTCGGCGCGCGCTATCTCTTCCTCGACGACCCGGACTATCCCCGCCTGCTCGCCGAGATCGAGACCGCACCCCCTGCGCTCATCCTCCGCGGCGACATCGCCCACGCCAGCCGCCCCTGCATCGCAATGGTCGGCGCACGCAACGCCTCCGCCGCCGCCTGCCGCTTCGCCCGCCAGCTCGCGCTGCAACTCGCCGAGGAAGGCACGACGGTCGTCTCAGGCCTCGCCCGCGGGATCGACACAGCGGCGCATATCGGCGCGCTCGGCGCAGGCTCCACCGGCGCCACGATCGGCGTCATCGCCAGCGGCATCGACATCGCCTACCCGCCCGACAACACCGCGCTCCAGGAACGCATCGCCACCGAAGGCCTCCTGCTAGCCGAACAGCCCCCCGGCACCGAGCCCAAGGCGCGCAACTTCCCCTCGCGCAACCGCATCATCGCCGGCCTCGCGATCGGCACCGTGGTGGTCGAAGCCGTCCCAAAGTCAGGCTCGCTGATCACCGCGCGCCTCGCCAACGAATCCGGCCGCGAAGTCATGGCCGTCCCCGGCAGCCCGCTCGATCCCCGCGCGCAAGGCTGCAATCTGCTGATCCGCGAAGGCGCCACGCTGGTGCAATCCGCCGCCGACATCCTCGAACAGATCCGCCCATTCGACCCGCGCTCCGTGCGCTCCCCGATCGACGCCTACGCCGCGTCGCCGCCCGAGGACGCAACCGACACCGACCGCCAGAGGATCGCCGACCTGCTCGGTCCCGTCCCCGTCGCGATCGACGAACTCATCCGCCAGTCGCATCTGAGCCCGTCGGTCGTCCACACGGTGTTGCTCGAACTCGAACTCGGCGGCCGGCTGGAGCGCCACGCCGGCGGCCGTGCGAGCATGCTCTAGTCCGGCGGAAATCGCTTCAGGTTCGCATCATCCGACAAAGTCCTGACCTGACTTCAACGCGCCACTACAAGCTTGGCGGTCGTCGGAGCGCGTATCCCCGTCTCCCCAGCCGGCTACCCAATCCTTGGCCTCATGCGAGGTTGCGATCGCCGCGAGCACAACATCCAGTTCGGTCTGATGCAAGGTGATCAAGCGGAGGATATGGGGCTCCGGCGCCGAATCGCGTAGGATCACGATCTGCTTCGCGAGGAACGAACACTTCCATTTCGCAACGGCGAGATCATGTCGGGTCACGCTAGATCATCCTTACCTGATTCCATGCCCTCGCCCGCACCTTCCGGCGGAAAAGCATGATGATACCGCCGCACCACGAGGCCCTGTCGAAAAGATGTTTCACGCATCGGAAGCCACGGAGCCGGATGAAAATTTCGATGGCAGTCCAACGGATCGGTCGATGAATTGGTTCGGTCGTCGGCCTCGATTGTAACGATCTTTGCAGCAATTCTAACCGAAGGCGGTCGGATGGGCTGTTTTACTGTCATCATGGCGACATCGATACTGAGCCAGCAGTGGCGGCATAATCCGGGAAATACCCCGCCCTCTGCCAGGCCCCTCTGGAAAACCCGCACCGACGGTCGCATCTGGCGTCGGTCGATCTTGAGCCCTCTCCGGGTTGACGGCACTACCCCGACGCCGCCACCCTCGTACGCGTACACGTAAGGACCCCGGTTTCCCCATGCAGCTTGTCATCGTCGAATCGCCCGCCAAGGCCAAAACCATCGAGAAGTATCTGGGCAGCGATTACCGCGTCCTGGCCAGCTACGGCCATGTCCGCGACCTGCCGCCGAAGGACGGCTCGGTCGATCCCGACGATGCGTTCGCGATGACGTGGGAGAATTACGCGGACAAGTCGAAGCAGCTGAAGGCGATCACCGATCTCGCCAAGCTCGCCGACCGCCTGATCCTCGCGACCGATCCGGATCGCGAGGGCGAGGCGATCTCGTGGCACGTCCGCGAGGTGCTGCGCGCGCGCAAAGCGCTGCCCAAGGAGGTCGAGCGGGTCACCTTCAACGCGATCACCAAGGCGACGGTGACCGAGGCGATGAAGAACCCGCGCGAGTTGGACGACGACCTGATCGACGCCTACCGCGCCCGCCGCGCGCTCGATTATCTGGTCGGCTTCACGCTCTCGCCGGTGCTGTGGCGCAAGCTGCCCGGTGCCAAGTCCGCCGGCCGCGTGCAGTCCGTGTCGCTTCGCCTGATCGTCCAGCGCGAGCGCGAGATCGACGTCTTCAAGCCCCAGGAATACTGGTCCGTCACGGCCGACATGGAGCATGACGGCACCGCGTTCACGTCGCGGCTGACGCAGTTCGAGGGCAACAAGCTCGACCGCCTCTCGATCGGCAACGAAGGCGATGCCCTGCGCGCCAAGCAGGCGGTGCTCGACGGCAATTTCTCGGTCCAGTCGGTCGAGACCAAGCCCGCCGGTCGCAACCCGCCGCCGCCGTTCACGACGTCGACCTTGCAGCAGGAAGCCTCGCGGAAACTCGGTTTCTCGGCGGATCACACGATGCGGATCGCGCAGGGCCTCTACGAGGACGGCGCGATCACCTACATGCGTACCGACGGCGTGCAGATGGATAGCAGCGCGATTTCGGCCGCGCGTCTGGCCGTCGCAAACCGCTTCGACGCGAGCTATGTCCCCGACAAGCCGCGCCAATACCAGTCGAAGGCGAAGAACGCACAGGAAGCGCATGAAGCGATCCGCCCGACCGACTTCGGCAAGGACAAGGCCGGCGGCGGCGATCATGCGCGCCTCTACGACCTGATCTTCAAGCGCGCGCTCGCCAGCCAGATGGCCTCCGCCCGCATGGAGCGCACGACGGTCGAGATGGCCGACGGCACCGGCCGCAACATCCTGCGCACCACCGGGCAGGTCGTGCTCTTCCCCGGCTACCTCGCGCTGTACGAGGAGGGATCGGATGATTCCGCCGACGAGGACGCGCGTCGCCTGCCGCGGATGCGCGAAGGCGATGCGCCGGCCAAGAAGAAGGTCGACGCCGAGCAGCACTTCACCCAGCCGCCGCCGCGCTTTTCCGAGGCCTCGCTGGTCAAGCGGATGGAGGAACTCGGCATCGGCCGCCCCTCCACCTACGCGTCGATCATCAAGACGCTGAAGGACCGCGCGTACGTCCGGATCGAGAAGAACCGCTTCTTCGCCGAGGAATCCGGGCGGCTGGTGACAGCGTTCCTGGAACGCTTTTTCGAGAAGTATGTCGGCTACGACTATACCGCCGAGCTGGAGGAGGAACTCGACGACGTTTCCGGCGGCCGTGCGCAGTGGCAGTCGGTGCTCGACGCGTTCTGGCGCGATTTCAAGCCGCGCACCAACGAGGTGATGGAGCAGCAGCCCTCGGCGATCACCGCCGAGCTCGACACCTTCCTCGCGCCGTACCTGTTCCCGGCCAAGGCGGACGGTGGCGATCCGCGGCTGTGCCCGAACTGCGGTGAGGGACAGCTCGCGCTGCGTGGCGGCAAGTTTGGCGCGTTCATTGCCTGCTCGAACTATCCCGAGTGCAAATACACGCGCCGCTTCGCACAGCCCGGCGGCGACGCCGAGGCGGATGCCGGCCCGTCGACGCTCGGCACGCACCCTGACACCGGCCAGCCGATCGAGCGCAAATCGGGACGCTTCGGCCCGTATCTGCAGATCGGCGAAGGCGAAGACCGCAAGATGGCGTCCATCCCGAAGGATATCGGTGAGCTCAATCTGGAGTGGGCGGTCAAACTTCTGTCGCTCCCGCGGACGGTGGGCAATCATCCCGAAACCGGCGAACCGATCATCGCCACGATCGGCAAGTTCGGGCCGTATCTGAAGCACGCAGGCAAATACGCGCGACTCCAGACGACCGCGGACGTGTTCGAAACGGGCATGAACGCGGCGGTCGTGAAGCTCGCCGAAGCGGCAGCCGGCGGCGGACGGACCGCGCGGGGCGCGCAGGCGCCGCTCAAGGTGCTGGGCAACCACCCGCGCACCGAGGCCGAGATCAAGCTGATGGAGGGGCGCTATGGCCCGTACGTCACCGACGGCACGACCAATGCGACGCTGCCCAAGTCGATCGAGAAGGACCAGCTGACACTCGAGGAAGCGGCGTCGCTGATCGACGCGCGCGCTGCGGCGGCGCCGGCGACGAAGAAGAAGAAGGCGCCCGCCAAGAAGCCGGCGGCGAAGAAGGCTCCTGCGAAGGACGCGGCCGAGGCGAAGGCTCCTGCCAAGAAGGCTGCGGCTAAAAAGGCCCCCGCCAAGAAAGCCGCCCCGAAAAAGAAGGCCGAAGCCTGAACGCTCGATCCTCCCCCGCCAGGGGGAGGTGGCGCCTTTAGGCGACGGAGGGGGAGGACACGGAACAGAGGTCGTCGCTTACCTCCCCCTCCGTCTGGCAAGTGCCAGCCACCTCCCCCTCGCGGGGGAGGATCGAGAGGCTAGCTCAAGCAGCCCGCCGCTGCGTCAGCTGCATCCAGTCCCGCGCGGCGCGCTGCGCCACCGAGATTTCCCGTGCGGTCATGTCCTCGGCGATTTCCGCGCGGCACTCCTGCGCGGCGATGTTCCCCGACACCGCCGCCAGGTTGAACCATTTATGCGCTTCGATCAGGTCGAGCACGACGCCCGACGTTCCCGTCGAATACACCATCCCGAGTTCGTAACACGCCCGGTCGTCGCCGCGTGCGGCATCCGCCAGACGGCGTTCGATCGTAAAATTCGCGCTCTTGAGATTGCTACGCATGGTTTGCCCCCAATATTCGTGAGGACAGACTGCGGCGATTCCTGCTACGAAATGGTTAATGGGTTAACGTCTGCTTTTTACAACTCTATCGCGATGTTATCGATCAGCCGCGTCGCGCCCATCCGCGCCGCCGCCAGCAACCGCCGCGGGCGATCCGCCGCCGGGTTCTCCGCCAGCGTCTCGGCATCCGCCAACGCGACATAGTCGATCGTGAACCCCGCTCCGATCAAGGTCGTCCGCGCGTCGTACAGCACCGAGTCGACGTCCTCGCCCTTCGCGATCGCCCGCGCGGCGACGCCCAGCGCGCGCGGCAGCGCCACCGCCTGCTTGCGCTGCTCGTCGTCGAGATAGATGTTGCGCGACGACATCGCCAAGCCGTCGTCGTCGCGCTGCGTCGGCACCCCGACGATATCGATCGCGAAGTCGAGATCGGCAACGAACCGCCGGACGACGGCGAGTTGCTGGTAATCCTTCTCGCCGAAATAGGCCGCATCGGGCCCGACCTGATTGAAAAGCTTCGACACGACCGTCGCGACGCCGTCGAAATGGCCGGGCCGCGAGGCGCCATCGAAGCCATCGCTCACGCCTGAGACGCGGACCGTCGTCGCGAAACCGTCGGGATACATCGTCTCGACCGACGGCAGCCAGAGCAGGTCGCACCCGGCTTCGTTGAGCATCCGGACATCCGCCATCTCGCGCCGCGGATAGCGCGACAGATCCTCGTTCGGGCCGAACTGCGTCGGATTGACGAAGATCGACGCGACGACTTTCGTCCCCGGCCGCTTCGCCGCCTCGATCAGCGCGACATGGCCGGCGTGGAGCGCGCCCATCGTCGGGACGAGCGCGACGCGCTGCCCCGCCGCACGAAAGGCGGCGACGCTTTCGCGCAACGCATTAAGGTCCCGGACGGTGTCCACGTGAAACTCCTACTCGATAAGTGCGGTCGCGGCTTCTATGAAGGGTGACAGTCTCGATCAATAAGGAAACGCGCGTTGGCCATGGGCCCTGACTCACCCCTAGCTTCGCCGCACGTTGCCCCGTCGGTATCGACGCACGTCATCGTGTTCGCCAACGAGAAGGGCGGCACGGGCAAGTCGACGACTGCGGTCCACGTCGCGATCGCGCTCGCCGCGAAGGGTGCGCGCGTCGCGTGTCTCGATCTGGACCACCGCCAGCGCACCGTCGGCCGCTATCTCGACAACCGCGCCGAGACGATGAAGCGCAACGGCTCGGTGCTGCCGATGCCGCGCCACGCGACGCTGTCGGAGCAGAGCGAGGATCAGTTCGAGGACCTGTGGCATTCGCTGTGCGCGGGGTCGGACTTCCTGGTCGTCGACACGCCCGGCCGCGACGATCCGTTCGCGCGCACGGCGGCGGCGCTGGCGAACACGCTGGTCACGCCGATGAACGACAGCTTCGTCGACTTCGACCTGATCGGCCAGGTCGATCCGGAGACGTATCAGGTGACTCGCCCGAGCTTTTATTCCGAACTGATCTGGGACGCGCGGAAACAGCGCGCGCGCGCCGACGGCACGACGATCGACTGGGTCGTGCTGCGCAACCGCCTCCAGCATATCGAGGCGCGCAACATGCGCCGCGTGTCGGACGCGCTCGCGCAACTCGCCAAACGCGTCGGCTTCCGGATCATCCCGGGCCTCGGCGAGCGCGTGATCTACCGCGAGATGTTCCCCGCCGGCTTGACGATGATCGATTCGAAGGCGTTCGGCAGCATGGGCCTCGCGCATGTCGCCGCGCGCCAGGAACTCCGCGAGATGATGGCGGCGTTGCAACTGCCCGAGGTGCTCGCCGAGCGCGCACCGGATGTGGCTGCGTGAGCACGGTGGCGTGAAGTGGATCGTCGCGGCGCTCTTCATCTGGCTGGCATGGCATTACCTCCGGCCGAAGCCGAAACAGCGCGTCGTAACCGATGAAGCGGAAGCGCGCTCGATCCTCGGCATCGACAGCGGCGCGGACGCCGAGGCGATCCGCAGCGCGCACCGCCGCTTGATCGCGTCGGTCCACCCCGACCGCGGTGGCTCCACCGACCTGACCCGCCGGGTAAACGCCGCGCGCGACCTGCTGCTGAAACGCGCGCGCTAAACCGTTCTCCTGCGAACGCAGGAGCCCAGGGTTACTAACGCTGTCGCTCTTGGCTCCTGGGCCCCCGCTTTCGCGGGGGAACCGCAGTGAGACATAATCGTCGAGAGGCTCATGACGCACCAGTTCGACCCGACCTCGCTCCGCGAATACGACATCCGCGGGATCGTCGGCAAAGCGCTCGGCCCCGCCGACGCCGTCGCGATCGGCCGCGGCTTCGCCACCCGCATCCGCGCCGTCGGCGGAACGCGCGTGGCCGTGGGGTATGACGGCCGCACCTCCTCGCCGGACCTCGAAACCGCGCTCGTCGCCGGCCTTGTCGCCGGCGGCGTCGACGTCGTCCGCATCGGCCTCAGCACCTCGCCGATGCTCTATTACGCCGAGGCGACGCTAGAGGTGGATGGCGGCATCCAGGTAACCGGCAGCCACAATCCCCCCGAGTATAACGGCTTCAAGATGGTGCACGCGCACGCGCCATTTTTCGGCGACGACATCCAGGACCTGGCCGCTCTCGCCGCGTCGGGCGCCTGGAGCGAGGGCGCGGGCGAAGTCTTCACGGCCGACGTGCTCGACGCCTATGTCGAGCGGCTGATGGCGGGCTATGCGGGCGGTGCGTACCGGATCGGCTGGGATACCGGCAACGGCGCCGCCGGCCCGGTGATCGATAAGCTCGTTCAGTTGCTGCCGGGTGAGCATCATGTGATCTTCGCCGAAGTCGACGGCAATTTTCCCAACCATCATCCTGATCCTACCGAAGAGTCGAACCTCGCCGATCTGAAGAGCCTGGTCGCGGAGAAGAACCTCGATTTCGGACTGGCCTTCGACGGCGATGGCGACCGGATCGGGGCGATCGACGGTTCGGGCCGGGTGATCTGGGGGGACCAGATTCTCTCCATTTTGGTCGAACCTGCACTGCGCGAGCACCCCGGCGCGCCGATCGTCGCCGACGTGAAGTCCTCGCAGGCGCTGTTCGACCGAATCGCCGAGCTTGGCGGCGAGCCGGTGATGGCCCCGACCGGCCACAGCCTGATGAAGCAGGCGATGACTCGCACCGGTGCGCCCCTGGGCGGTGAACTGAGCGGGCATCTGTTCTTCGCGGGCGAATATTACGGGTTCGACGACGCGCAATACGCAGCGGTGCGACTGATCCGCGCGGTGCATCTGTCGGGGCGGTCGTTGACGGAATTGCGCGACGCGATGCCGGCGCTGGTGGCGACTCCCGACCTGCGATTTCCGGTCGAGGACACGCGGAAGTTCGCGGTGGTCGACGAGGTGATCGCGCGGCTTCGGTCGGAGGGCGCGGAGATGGACCTCACCGATGGCGCGCGGGTCACGACTACTGACGGGTGGTGGCTGCTGCGCGCGTCGAATACGCAGGCGATGCTGACGGTGCGCGCGGAGGCCAGGGATCAGGCGGCGCTCGAGGCGCTTTTGGCGGAGGTGGATGCGCAGCTCGCGGTGAGCGGTGTGACGCGCAACGGACAGCAAAAATAGATCACCATCCGACCCACCTGCACCACCCCGGCGAAGGCCGGGGCCCAAGTGGAAAGGTGGTAGCAACAGCACGCTGCCCTCCGTTAGCAACGTCCCCCAATTGGGCCCCGGCCTCCGCCGGGGTGGTGCGCATGGATGGGATGCTCGCCGAATTTGACGTCTGACGAGCGACGGACTCGCGCAAACCGCGCAACGCGAACCTGACCGTTCCCCCGCGAAGGCGGGGGTCCAGGACCACGAACGCCACCGCCTGAAACCCGGTTCTCCCGCCTTCGCGGGAGAACCGGGGCGATTGACACGCCACCACCCACGCCTACCGTCCCGCCACCACCCCAAGGAGTCCCCAAGTGGAGCGCCCAGTCGACGAATTCCGCTCCAGTACGCGCCGTTGGCTGCTCGGCAGCTTTGCCGGTTGGGGAACGCTGCTGACCTGCCTCGCCGGTGTCGGCTTCGTCATCATCGGCGTCCGCTGGCTCAAGAATCGCAGCGCCTCCTACGAGATCACCGACCAGCGATTGATCATCCGCCGCGGCATCCTGTTCAAGACGATCGACGAAATCGAGCTCTACCGGATCAAGTACGTCCGGCTCGGCTATTCGCTGCTCAACCAGATGACCGACATCGGCACCATCATCCTCACCTCCAGCGACCGCACGACGGCGGGCGGCGAGTTCATCCTCCGCGATATCCCGATGGCGCGCGACCGTCGCGAAGGCCTGCGCAAACTCGTCGACCGCGCGCGCCAGCGCCGCGGCGTCCGCGAACTCGACGTGGAAGACGCATACGCGCTGGATTAAGCGCGCTTTTGTCCCCACATGGCGGGCATGGCGCCCCCCTATCCCAAGCCCAAACCACAACCGCAGATAATCCGGGTCGTCGACCTGGAGACCACCGGCTCGGCCCCGCCCGCGCACGGCGTCTGCGAGATCGGCTGGCAGGACGTCGCGCTCGGCGAGGATGGCCGCTGGGAGATCTACGGCGAAGGCGGCAGCCTGCTGGTCAATCCCGGCCGGCTGATCCCGCCGATCACCCAGGCGATCCACCATATCCTCGACGAACATGTCGCCGACGCGCCGTATTGGCACGATTGCGCGCGCCAAGTGCTCGACCCCTGGCCTCGCCGACTCGCGCTGGCCGCGCACCGGGCGGATTTCGAACAGAAATTCTGCACCCCCGCGCTCACCCGCGACGCCGAGTGGATCTGCACCTGGAAATGCGCGCTCAGGCTCTGGCCCGACTCGCCGAGTTTCTCGAACCAGGTGCTGCGCTACTGGCGCAAGCCGCACGGCATGGAGCATGAGCGCGGCCTGCCCGCGCACCGCGCCTTCCCCGACGCCTATGTCACCGCGTTCCACCTGCGCGACATGCTCAACGAGGCGAGCTTCGCGCAGCTCGTCGAATGGTCGCGCGATCCGGGCCTCATCCCGCGCGTCCGCTACGGCCCCGATCGTGGCAAGGAATGGTCCGAGCTCGACCACGAGACGCTGATGGCGTTCATGACCGACCGCGATCCCGACATCCGCTTCACCGCCAACCACGAGATGGACCGGCGCAGCGGCGGCGGCAGGGTCGGCAAGGCGAGTGCGCAGGATTTGCTGCTGTAGTGCCATTTCGATCCTCCCCCGCCAGGGGGAGGTGGCGCCGAAGGCGTCGGAGGGGGCGGACACGGAACAGATGTTTCGTCCACCTCCCCCTCCGTCTGGCAAGCGCCAGCCACCTCCCCCTGGCGGGGGAGGATCAGGAAACCCCGGATTGCTCTGCGGCAAGCCAGTATCGCTGGTGTAACGATCGGCACTCCCTTACAGCGCGATCCATGGTCCGCGTACGCTTGAATTTGCCCTCGTCCGAAGGTCGGGTCGCGCGGTGGCTGGTCGCCTTCATGACGCTCGGCTTCGTCGCGCTGGCCGCCGCGGCGATCGCGATCGGCTGGATCACGGTCCGCAACCGGACCTACACCGCCGAGATCCTCCACACCCAGGATGTCCGCCAAGCGGTCGCCACGCTTCATAGCCAGATGGAGCAGTCGGAGACGGCACGGCGCGGCTATATCCTGACCGGGATGCCGCTGTTCTCCGCCGCTTACGCCCGGAGCGCAGGCAATCTCGCACCATCGATCGCCACGCTTCGTCGCCTCACCGCCGACAATCCGGCGCAGATCGCACGGCTCGACCTGATCGAGCCGCGCTTCGTCCGGTTGCGCGCGCTCAGGGCGCAGTCGATGGCGCTCGCCGCCAGCGGCCGGATAGCCGAGGCACAGCGCCGGTTCGCGGTCGATGCCAGCGTGCCGCTGATGCGCGGCATCCGCTACCGCCTCCAGGCGATGGCTGCCGACGAGGTCCGCCTGCTCGCGATCCGCAGCGCCCGCCAGCAACAGACCAGCGCACTGTTCCTCTCGGTCGCAGGGCTCGCTGCCGCGCTGCTGCTGGTGGTCGCGATCCTCGCGATCCTGGTGATCCGCCGCTACACCGCCGATCTCGCCACCTCGCGCGACAGCCTGCGCGATCTCAACGAGACGCTCGAGGAGCAGGTGACGGAGCGCACCGCCGATCTCAGCCGCGCGAACGAGGAAATTCAGCGCTTCGCCTATATCGTCAGCCATGACCTGCGCTCGCCGCTGGTCAACGTGATGGGCTTCACCGCCGAACTCTCCACCGCCGCCGGGCCGCTCGCCGAACTGGTCGACCGTGCCGAGGCCGAGGCGCCGCACATCCTGACCGAGGACGCCCGGCTGGCGGCGCGCGAGGACCTGCCCGAAGCGATCGGCTTCATCCGCACCTCGACGCAGAAGATGGACCGGCTGATCAACGCGATCCTCAAGCTGTCGCGCGAAGGCCGGCGGACGATCGCGCCCGAGCCTGTCGACCTCGCGCAGATGGTCGACACGATCATCGGATCGATCCAGCACGTCATTGACGATCGCGGCGCAGTCGTGCGCGTCGAGCGGCCGATCCCGGCGGTCGTCACGGATCGTCTCGCACTCGAACAGATCCTGTCGAACCTGATCGAGAACGCGACCAAGTATCTGAAGCCCGGCCGCCCCGGCGAGATCGTCGTGACCGGGCACAAGGAACGCAACCGCGTGATCCTGTCGGTGATCGACAATGGCCGCGGCATCGATCCGCGCGATCACCAGCGGGTGTTCGACCTGTTCCGCCGATCGGGCGCGCAGGACCAGCCCGGCGAAGGCATCGGACTCGCGCATGTCCGCGCACTCGCCTATCGTCTCGGCGGGACGATCGACGTGCAGTCGACGCTCGGCGACGGCGCCACCTTCCGCCTCAATCTTCCCACCGAATTGTCGATTCAGGATATCAAGGCATGAACCAGCACCAGACCGTCGGGATCGTCATGATCGAGGACGACGAGGGCCATGCCCGGCTGATCGAGAAGAACATCCGGCGCGCCGGTATCCTCAACGACATCAAGCACTTCACCGACGGCACCACCGCGCTGGATTTCCTGTTCAACGCGGTCGACGGCCCGGCCAAGAGCGGCCCGGCGATGATCCTGCTCGATCTCAACCTTCCGGATATGAGCGGCACCGACATCCTGGCGCGGATCAAGGCCGAGGGCAGCCCGCTCAAGCGCACGCCGGTCGTCGTGCTGACCACCACCGACGACAAGGTCGAGATCGAGCGCTGCTACGATCTCGGCTGCAACGTCTACATCACCAAGCCGGTGAACTATGAGAGCTTCGCGCAGGCGATCCGCCAGCTCGGGCTGTTCCTGTCGGTGATCCAGGTTCCAGACGCCGAGTGAGCGGGCCAAGCGTCCTCTACATCGACGACGACGCCGGTATCCGGCGGCTGGCGGCGCGTGCGCTCGAACGCCGCGGCTACCGCATGACCGTCGCCGAGACCGGCGCGGAGGGTGTGGTCAAGGCCGCCGCCGAGCGCTTCGACCTGATCGCGGTCGATCACTACATGCCCGGCATGGACGGCCTGGAGACGCTCGAAGCGCTCCGCCGCCTGCCCGATCATCCGCCGATCGTGTACGTGACCGGCTCAGAGGAAGGCCGCATCGCCGTCGCCGCGCTGAAGGCCGGCGCCGCCGATTACGTCGTGAAGACGGTCGGCGAGGATTTCTTCGACCTGCTCGCTGCCTCGTTCGAACAGGTCCGCGCCCGGTCGGTACTGGAACAGCAAAAGGCGTCCGCCGAGGCCGATCTCCGCGCCAGCAACGCGCGACTCGAGGCTTTGCTCGGCGAGGTCAACCACCGCGTCGCGAACTCGCTGCAACTCGTCTCGGCGATGGTCCGCCTCCAGGCGACCGCGCTGACCGATCCGTCCGCTCGCGAGGCGCTGGAGGATACGCAGCGCCGCATCCAGGCGATCGCGCAGGTCCACCGCCGGCTCTACACCAGCAACGACGTCGAGAGCGTCGACATGCAGGAATATCTCGGCGCGCTGGTCGACGAACTCGCCGAAACCTGGTCGACCGACGCCCTCCCGCGCGCGCTCAGCCTCGCCGCGGAGCCGATCCGCCTGCCGACCGACCGCGCGGTGTCGCTCGGCGTGATCGTCACCGAACTCGTCACCAACGCGTGCAAATACGCCTACCCCGCCGGCGGCGGCGAAGTCAGGGTCGCGCTGCGCCGAATCGACGACGACATCTTCCTGCTGGCGGTCGAAGACGATGGCTGCGGCATCCCCGAAGACGCGACGCCGCGCGGCACCGGCCTCGGCACGAAGCTGATCAAGGCGATGGCGCAAAGCCTTCAGACGATCGTCGAATACGACCCGGCCCACACCGGCGTCCGCGCCACCCTGCGCGCGGCCGTAAAATAGCCTCCTGATCCTTCCCCGCCAGGGGGAGGTGGCGCCGTAGGCGGCGGAGGGGGAGGCACACGCAACCGAGGTTTTCCCTTACCTCCCCCTCCGTCTGGCAAGCGCCAGCCACCTCCCCCTGGCGGGGGAGGAATCAGAGTGCGCGCACAGCGGCCAAAATCATTCGCCCCGTCAACCGCGCCGTCTCGTCCTCCGACAAACGAGGCCGCGACAAAGTACGGTGGCCAAGGCCGAACATGAAGGCGAGGATCAGTTCCTCCGCGCCTTCCAGGTCGTTGTCGGACAGGTCGGGGTTGGCGACACAGGCCAGGTCGCGGATCATGCTGCGGAACCCGCTGCACAGGTCGGCGATCGTATCGGCTACGTCGCTGTTGCGGTGCGCCTCCGCCATGATCTCGAACGACAGCGCCTCGTCGCCCTTCGACAAAGCCCGACGGGACAATTCGACAAAACCCTCCTCGATCGAAATCCCACCCGATTTCACCGAGTCGTTCATGCCCTCCATTTCGACCATCCTGGCCGCCGTATCCTCCATCACGATCGCCTGGATCACCGCATTCTTGCCGGTGAACAGACGATAGATCTGGCCGACCGACACCTCGGCCGCCTGGGCCAGTTCGGACATCGGCGTCTGGTGAAAGCCTTGAGTCGCAAACAGATGCCGAGCCGTGGCGATAATACGCTCCCGGCTGCACTTCTCATGTTGCACTGCACTCAAAACAGAATTCCCGATGCGTTTTTTGATTGACCCGCCGCTCGCACAATCCTAGCGGGCAGGCAAGCGGAATGAACGTTCATTCCGGTAAACCTATCTGCACGGACGTCGGGATGCTCAACATGCAGCGATTGAACCTCAAGGGATCGGCGGCGTTCGCCGCGCTCGCCCTGCTGTCGGCTTGTGGCAAGGAGCAGGCGCCCCCGCCGCCACCCACGCCCACGGTCGGCGTCGTCACCGTCGGCGAAGAGTCGGTGGTGCTTACCTCCGAGCTTCCCGGCCGTATTGCCGCGGTAGAGACCTCGGAAGTGCGTCCGCAGGTCAGCGGCGTCGTCCGCGATCGCCTGTTCACCGAGGGCGCCATGGTCAGCAAGGGCCAGGTTCTCTACGCGATCGAGGATGCGCCCTATCGTGCGTCGCTGGCCAGCGCACAGGGCCAGCTGGCCGCTGCCCAGTCGCAGATCAACGCGACCCGCCTCCAGGCCCAGCGCTATGGCCAGCTCGTCGCGCTGAACGCGGTCAGCAAGCAGGAAGCGGACAACGCCACGGCGTCCGCACAACAGGCTCGCGCCAATGTTGCAGCGCAGCAGGCAGCGGTCCAGTCGGCGCGCGTCAACCTCGGTTTCACGCGTATCAAGGCGCCGATCTCGGGCCGCATCGGGCGCTCGCTCGTGACCGTCGGCGCGCTGGTCCAGACCGGCCAGACCGACCCGCTCGCGACGATCCAGCGCACCAACACCGTCTATGTCGACGTCGTGCAGTCGGCGGCACAGCTGCTCGATCTGAAGCAGGCGATGGCGACCGGCGGCGTGACGCGCGGCGACGGCAGCGCGCGCGTCCAGCTGATCCTTCCGAACGGCACGATCTACCCGATCGAAGGTCGCCTCCAGTTCGCCGAAGTCACCGTCGACCAGACCACCGGCGCGGTGACGTTGCGTGCGACCTTCCCCAATCCCAACGGTCTGTTGCTACCGGGCATGTATGTCCGCGCCAAGCTGGTCGAGGGGACTCGCCGCCAGGCGATCATGGCGCCGACCGCGGGGATCACCCGCGATCCGCGCGGCGGTGCGACGGCGCTGGTCGTCAACGCGCAGAACAAGGTCGAACAGCGTAACGTCACCACCGATCGCGTGATCGGCGACAAGTGGATCGTCACCAGCGGCCTGAAGCCCGGCGACAAGCTGATCGTCGAGGGGCTGCTCAACCTGCGCCCCGGCTCGACCGTCAAGCCCGCTGCCCCGCAGCAGGTCGGCAAGCCAGCCGGGGGCGCCCCCGGTGGCGCCGCGGCGGGGGGAGATCCCGCAGCCGGCAACACCTCCGCGCAGGCCGGGAAGTAACCGCCCATGTCACGCTATTTCATCGATCGACCCATCTTCGCATGGGTCATCGCGATCATCCTGATGCTGGCCGGTATCCTGGCGATCCGTCAGCTGCCGATCGCGCAGTTCCCTGAGATCGCCGCCCCCAAGGTGACGGTCGCGACGTCCTATCCGGGCGCCGACGCGCAGACGCTCGAGAACACGACGACGCAGATCATCGAGCAGCAGATGAAGGGCATCGACAACCTTCGCTACTTCGCCTCGACGTCGGACGGCTCGGGCAATCTCGCGATCACGCTCACCTTCGAGCAGGGGACCGACCCCGACATCGCGCAGGTCCAGGTGCAGAACAAGCTGCAACAGGCGACGCCGCTCCTGCCGCAGGAAGTGCAGCAGGCCGGTCTCCGCGTGACCAAGGCGACCGCCAACTTCCTGCTCGTGATCGCCGCCTATTCGGAGAATGGCGCGCACGACCAAGTCGACCTCGGCGATCTGATCGCCTCGAAGCTCCAGGATCCACTCAGCCGCATCAAGGGCGTCGGCGACACGCAGGTGTTCGGCGCGCAATATGCGATGCGGATCTGGGTCGACCCCTTCAAGATGTCGAACCTGGGCGTCACCGTCGCCGATATCACCTCGGCGCTGACCGCGCAGAACGCGCAGGTTTCGGCGGGTCAGGTCGGCAGCCTGCCGGCGGTGAAGGGCCAGTCGCTCAACGCCACCGTCACCGCGCAATCGCGGTTGCAGACGCCCGAACAGTTCCGCGCGATCATCGTCCGCTCGGCGACCAGCGGCGCGACCGTCAAGCTGTCGGATGTCGCCCGTGTCGAGATGGGCTCGGAGAATTACAGCTTCCAGGCGCGCTACAACGGCAAGCAGGCGGCCGGCTTCGGCGTGAAGCTGGCACCGGGCGCCAACGCGCTCGATACCGTCAAGCTGGTCAAGGCCGAGGTCGAACGGGTCGCCAAGCAGTTCCCGTCGGACGTCAAGATCGCCTATCCGGTCGATAACTCGACCTTCGTGCGGCTGTCGGTCGAGCAGGTCGTCCATACGCTGGTCGAGGCGATCGTCCTCGTCTTCCTCGTGATGTTCCTGTTCCTCCAGAATTTCCGGGCCACGCTGATCCCGACGATCGCGGTGCCGGTCGTTCTGCTCGGCTCGCTCGCCGTGCTGTACGCGGCGGGGTTCACGATCAACACGCTCACCCTGTTCGGCATGGTGCTGGCGATCGGCCTGCTCGTCGATGACGCGATCGTCGTCGTCGAGAACGTCGAACGCCTGATCCAGGAAGAGGGCCTGAGCCCCAAGGAAGCCGCCAAGAAGTCGATGGACGAGATCAGCGGCGCGCTGGTCGGCATCGGTCTGGTCCTGTCTGCCGTGTTCCTGCCGATGGCGTTCTTCAGCGGTTCGACGGGCGTGATCTTCCGCCAGTTCTCGATCACCATCGTGTCGTCGATGGTGCTCTCGGTGCTGGTCGCGTTGATCCTCACGCCGGCACTCTGCGCGACGATCCTGAAGCCGTCGAAGCAGGATCACGGCGAGAAGAAGGGCTTTTTCGGCTGGTTCAACCGCACCTTCGACAAGGGCGTCGGCAAGTACGGCAACGGCTTGCGCCGCGTCGAGAAGGGCTGGCTGCGGACCATGCTGGTCTATGCCGCGATCGTCGTCGCGATGGCCTTCGTCTTCCTGCGCCTGCCGTCGGGCTTCCTGCCCGAGGAAGATCAGGGGCTGATGTTCGCCCAGGTCTCGATGCCCACCGGCACGCCGATGGAGGAAACCGCGCGGACGATGGACAAGCTGCGCGATCACTTCCTGATCGACGAGAAGGCCAACATCTCGGGCATCTTCACGATCAGCGGCTTCGGCTTCGTCGGCCAGGGCCAGAATGTCGGCCTCGCCTTCATCCAGCTCAAGCCGTGGGAAGATCGTAGCGGCGCCGAAAACACCGTCGCTGCGGTCGCCGCGCGCGCCAACCAGGCACTCGCCGGGATCCGCGCGGGCATGGTCATCGGCTTCGTGCCGCCAGCCGTGCAGGAACTCGGTAACGCCAACGGCTTCGACTTCATGCTGAAGGACAATGCCGGCGTCGGTCACGAGAAACTGCTCGAGGCGCGCAACATGCTGCTCGGCATGGCCAGCCAGGACAAGCGCCTGATGCAGGTCCGCCCGAACGGCCTGGAGGATGCGCCCCAGCTGAAACTCAACGTCGACCAGGCACAGGCGGGGGCACTCGGCCTCAGCCAGGCGGATATCAACACCACCGTCAGCACCGCGTTCGGTGGCGCGTACATCAACGACTTCATCGACCGCGGTCGGGTGAAGAAGGTGTATGTCCAGGCCGACGCGCCGTTCCGCACGACGCCCGCCGATCTCGGCAACTTCTACGTCCGCGGCACGACCAGCAACGCGATGGCACCGTTCTCGTCCTTCTCGACGACCGAGTGGAAATACGGGCCCTCACGACTCGAACGGTATAACGGCGTAGCCTCGTTCGAGATCATGGGCTCGCCGGCGCCGGGCGTCAGCAGCGGTACCGCGATCAAGGCGATGGAGGAGATGGCGGCCAAGCTGCCCCCCGGCATTGGTTATGAATGGACCGGCCTCAGCTATGAGGAAAACCTGTCCGCCGGCCAGTCGACCACGGTCTACGCGCTGTCGCTGCTGATCGTCTTCCTCTGCCTCGCCGCGCTGTACGAGAGCTGGTCGATCCCGATCGCCGTGCTCCTCGTGGTGCCGCTCGGCGTGCTCGGCGCGGTGCTCGCGGCGATGATCGCAGGGCTGAACAACGACATCTACCTCCAGGTCGGGCTGATCACGACGATCGGCGTGGCGGCGAAGAACGCGATCCTGATCGTGGAGTTCGCCGAGGAGAAGATGGGCGACGGGATGAACGCGGCCGATGCCGCGGTCGAGGCGGCGAAACTCCGCCTTCGCCCGATCCTGATGACGTCGTTCGCGTTCATCTTCGGCGTGTTGCCGCTCGCCCTGTCGAGCGGTGCCGGCGCCGGCGGCCAGAACGCGATCGGCTGGGCGGTGGTCGGCGGCATGCTGTCCGCGACCGTCCTCGCGATCTTCTTCGTGCCGCTGTTCTTCCTGCTCGTGAAGCGCGTCTTCAAGCAGGACAAGGCAGGCTCGGGCCAAGACCGCGACCAGGTACGCAATGACGACGAAAACCGTGACGGCGGTCATGACGACACCCGTCGTCCGCCCCACGACCAGCGGCCGCAGGAGGCCTGATCCGATGTTGACCCCCATGCTTTCGCGCAAGACCGCGCTCATGTTCGCCGCCGGGCTCACGCTCGCCGGCTGCAACCTCGCCCCGAAATACGTCCGGCCCGAATTGTCGGTGCCGGCGGCAACGCCCGCCGGTCCTGCCTATGCAGCGACCGACGCGGCCGGCGCGATCATGCCGGCGGATACCGCGTGGGAGGCGTTCTTTACCGACGATCGCCTGCGCCGCGTGATCCGCACCGCGCTGGAGAACAACCGCGACCTGCGCGTCTCGGTCGCCAACGTCGCGCAGGCCCGCGCGCAATACCGCGTCCAGCGCGCAGACCTGTTCCCGACGCTCGCCGCCAACGGCAGTGCGACCTATCAGAAGTCGCCGTTCGGCGTGGTCGGTGGCGGTACCGGCGGTGGAACGGGCGGTACTGGCGGCGGTGCGGGCGGCGCGGTGTCCAGCGGCCGTGCCGATATCTATTCGGCCAATGTCGGCGTCTCGGCCTGGGAAATCGACCTGTTCGGCCGCGTCCGCAACCTGACCCAGGCGCAGCAGGAACAGTATTTCGCCGCAGAGGAAAACCGCAACGCAGCCCAGGTCTCGCTGATCGCCGAGATCGCGACGCAGTGGTTGACGATGGCGGCCGACCAGGATCGCCTCAAGATTGCTCAGGATACCGCAAAGGCGTACGGCCAGACGGTCAAGCTGACGCAGGACCGCTTCCGGATCGGCATCGCGTCCGAACTCGAAGTACGCCAGGCGAGCACCAGCTACGACCAGGCCCGCTCGGATATTGCCGAGGCGACGACACTGATCGCACAGGACCAGAACGCGCTGAACCTGCTCGCCGGCACGACGCTGACCGCGGACTTGCTTCCCGCGCGGCTGGAGGAAACCAGCCCGACGCTGGAGAACTTGCCCTCGAACCTGCCGTCGGAGGTGCTGTTGCGCCGCCCCGACATCGCCTCGGCCGAGCATCAGCTGATCGCGGCCAACGCCAATATCGGCGCAGCACGTGCGGCGTTCTTCCCGAACATCTCGCTGACCGCGGCGTTCGGTACGATCAGCCTCGGCCTGTCGAACCTGTTCGGCAGCGGCACGCAGAACTGGTCGGTCGCGCCGTCGGTCAGCCAGACGCTGTTCGACTTCGGCAAGAACAAGGGCAATCTCCGCTACGCCCAGGCGACGCGCGACGCGGCAGTCGCGACGTACGAGAAGAGCATCCAGACCGGCTTCCGCGAAGTCGCGGACGCCCTCGCCCGCCGCGGCACGATCGGCGCGCAGTTGAAGGCGCAAACCTCGCTGCGCGACAATGCGGCAGGTGCGTTCAAGCTGTCGGAACTGCGCTTCCGTGCGGGCATCGACACGTTCCTGAACACGCTCGACTCGCAGCGTTCGCTCTACACCGCACAACAGAGCCTGCTCGCCGCGCGCCTGACCCGCGACAGCAACTCGGTGGAACTCTACCGCGCGCTGGGTGGCGGGGTCACGACCACCGCGCCTTCAGGCACTCGGCCGCAAAACTAACCGAAAAATCCTCCCCCGCCAGGGGGAGGTGGCGCCGAAGGCGTCGGAGGGGGAGGACACGGAACCGCAGTCATCGCTTACCTCCCCCTCCGTCTGGCAAGCGCCAGCCACCTCCCCCTGGCGGGGGAGGATTCAGGGATCGAGAGTCACCCTAGTTCGCCGGCTCCGACAACGGCGCGAACCGCGCGACCTGCCGCCCGACCAGACGCAGTTGCTCGACCACCGCAGGATCGCTCGCGCCACCCTCGTCGTCGAACTTCGTCACCTGCGTATTGATCGCCGCGGCAAACGGCGTCGGCCACCCGCGCAGCGCATGAACGATCGAGCGAAGCGCTGCGATCGTGCTCCCGGTCGCCTGCCAGCCATAGGCGGTGGCGATCAGCCCGACCGGCATGTCCGCCAGATACGGGCGCTCGGGATCCCGCGCGGTTTCCTCCAAAAGGTCGAGCGCGTTCTTCACGACGCCCGAGATGCTGCCATGATACCCCGGACTCGCGATGATCACCGCCGACGCCTCGCGCACCGCGGCCACGAACGCCTGTTCGTCGGGCGTCCGCGTCGTCGCTTTCGGATCGTACAGCGGTAGCCGCGCCATGTCCGCGCCACCGAACATCTGCGTGCGATAGCCCTGCTTCTCGACCGCATCGAGCGCGATCCTGAGCGCGCGCTCGGTCGACGAGACGCCGCCGATCGTGCCGCCGATACCGACGACCAGCGGCAGAACGGCGGGAAGAGTATCGGGAGCGGCCACGGTTTCATCCTGTTCGAACGTCATCGACACGCTATTCCCCGTTTCGCCGCACGATGACAACAGCGCTTCGGTCCGTTCTCGCTCCCCGACCACCGCAAGCCCGACCACCGCAAGCCCGGCTACCGCGAGCCCGACTACCGCTAGTGCTGTCGCTAAGCCCCCGTACACGTTAAGCATGGGCATACGCCTCGCACGCTCAGGCTTGCCCGAGCTGTCGTAGAACGATAACACACTCGATGTCCGCCGCTTGGCCGACCCGCTGGAACGACCGATGCGCCCCGATCCCTTCGACACCTCCCGTTCCAGCGCCGACTCGCAGGGTGACCGCGAGCCCTATGCCTATGAGCGCGAGCGGCTGATCACCGAACGCGAACGCCTGCGCCAGAAATACGAGGCGGAGCGGGGCGGCGAGGATCCGTACCCCTATGATCGCGAGCCGACCGCCGGCCATGTCCCGCCCCGCACGCCGCGCCCGCGCCGCCCGATCGGTCGCTGGATCCTGCGCGGCTTCGGCATCGGCATCGTCCTGCTGGTGATCGCGATCATCTGGCTGGCGATCACCGCGCCCTTGTCGAAGTCGCTCCAGCCGCCGACGCCACCCTCGATCACGCTCACCGCGGACGATGGCACGCCGATCGCGCGACGCGGCGCGATCATCGGCAAGTCGGTCGATGCTTCGAAGCTTCCGCCACACGTTACGCAGGCTTTCCTCGCGATCGAGGACCGGCGCTTCTATTCGCACTGGGGCGTCGATCCGCGCGGCATCGCGCGGGCGGCCTGGGCGAACATGGGTTCGGGCGGCGTGCGCCAGGGCGGCTCGACGATCACGCAACAGCTCGCGAAGAATGCCTTCCTCGATTCGGATCGCACCGCGACGCGAAAGATCCGCGAGGCGATGATCGCCTTCTGGCTCGAGGCCTGGCTGTCGAAGGACGAGATCCTCTCGCGCTATCTTTCGAACGTCTATTTCGGCGACAACACCTACGGGATCAGCGCGGCGGCCAAGCATTATTTCGGCCGTACCCCCGACAAGCTGAACGTCGGCCAAGCGGCGATGCTCGCCGGGTTGGTCAAGGCCCCGTCACGACTGGCGCCGACCTCGAACCTCGAAGGCGCGCGCAAGCGGCAGGCCGTGGTGGTCGGCGCAATGGTCGATGCGGGCTTCCTCACCAAGGCCGAGGGCGATGCCGTCCGGCCGCAGCGCGTACTCGGCAGCCGCCCCTCGCAACTTCCCAACGGCACCTATTTCGCCGACTGGATCCTGCCCGAGGCGCGCGACCAGGCGGGCGAGGTAAAGACCGAGACGACCGTCCAGACTACGCTCGATCCCCGGCTGCAACGCGCCGCTGAGCGGACCGTCGCGCGCGCGGGCCTGCGACAAGCGCAGGTCGCTTTGGTGGCGATGCGTCCCGACGGCCGTGTCGTCGCGATGGTCGGCGGCAAGAATTACCGAAAGAGCCCGTTCAACCGCGCGACCCAGGCGCGCCGCCAGCCTGGCTCGACCTTCAAGCTGTTCGTCTACCTCGCGGCGATGCGCCAGGGGATGACCCCCGATTCGACCATCGAGGACAGCCCGGTGACGATCGGCGACTGGTCGCCCAAGAATAGCGACGGTCGCTATCAGGGGACGATCACGTTGCGCCAGGCGTTCGCGCGCTCGTCCAACGTCGCCGCCGCGCGGCTCACGCAACAAGTCGGCGTCAAGGCGGTGATCAAGGCGGCGCGCGATCTCGGTATCTCGACGCCGATCCCGAACGAAGCGACGATCGGGCTCGGTACCTCGACCGTGTCGCTGCTCGAACTCACCGCCGCTTATGCCGCGATCGCGCGCGAGCAATATCCGGTCCAGCCGCGCGGCCTTGCCGACGTCCGCGAGAAGGGCTGGTACCAGTCGCTGACCGGCGGCGCGACCGAGATGCCGTCGAAGATCCACGACGAGATGCTCGACCTGCTCGCCGCGTCGATCCGCGACGGCACCGGGCGGCAGGCCAACCTGACCGTCGACGCGTTCGGCAAGACCGGCACGACGTCGGACAACAAGGACGCGCTGTTCGTCGGCTTCGCCCGCGATCTGGTGGTCGGCGTATGGGTCGGCAACGACGACAATTCCTCCAACCCGGGGCTGTCGGGCGGCGGCATCCCGGCGCGGATCTGGCGCGACTTCATGCAAAGCGCGCTGGGGATCGCACCGGTTGCCGCGCCGCCACCGCCGGTCGAGGAGATCGACCCGGATGCGTTGCCGTCAGGGGATGAGGACAATGCGATATTGCCGCTGGGCGGCGAGATCGAGGGTCTCGGTTTCAACCTGAAGATGGGCGAGGACGGCACGATCTCGGTCGGCCCCTCCCGCCGCGACCGGGAAGAGGGCCCGCCCCCACGCGACGACCGCCGGCCTCCGGAGGAAGAGCCGGGGCCTTACGAGGGGCAATAGCGCTCTCCGTTGATCAAGATAGCGGTTCCCCCGCGAAAGCGGGGGCCCAGGATCACGAACGCTACCCCCTGTAACCCTGGGCTCCCGCCTTCGCGGGAGAACAAGAACGCGAGCGCTATCGTCCGAGTGACGGAAGCCCCCGTTGACGCCACCACCGCATCGCAGCATGTCTCACCCATGCGCTTCTTCTCCGACAACGCCGCCACGATCCACCCGCAGGTCATGGCCGCGATCGCCGCCGCCGACACGCTCGACACCGCCTATGCCGGCGACGCGTGGAGCCAGCAGCTCGACGGCCGCCTGTCCGACCTGTTCGAGACCCCAGTCGCGGTGCTCTGGGTCCCCACCGGCACCGCCGCCAACTGCCTCGCCCTCGCCGCCCTCTGCCCCCCGCACGGCGGCATCGTCTGCCACCGCGACGCGCACATCCAGAACGACGAGGGCGGCGCGCCCGAATTCTACACGCACGGCGCGAAGCTCTTCCTCGCCGACGGCGACGGCGCGAAGCTGACCCCCGACACGATCCGCACCGTCATCGACGCGATCCCCGACGACGTCCACCGCGTCCAGCCGCACGCGATCTCGATCACCAACGCCACCGAATATGGCCGCGTCTACCTGCCGCACGAAGTCGCCGCGATCGGCGCGCTGGCAAAGGAGCGCGGGCTCGGCTTTCACATGGACGGCGCGCGGTTCGCCAACGCGATGGCGCGGGTCGGATGCTCCCCCGCCGACATGACGTGGCGCGCGGGCGTCGACGCGCTGAGCTTCGGCTTCGTCAAGAACGGCGCGATGAGCGCGGAGGCGCTGGTCTTCTTCAAGCCCGACCTCGCCGCCGTCACGCAATATCGCCGCAAGCGCGCCGGCCTGTTGCTGTCGAAGGGGCGGTATCTCGCCGCGCAGATCATCGCCATGCTCGACGACGACCTCTGGCTCGCCAACGCCAGGGCCGCCAACGACGCCGCTGCCAAATTGGCCGCCGCCGCTGGCGACCGCCTCGTCCACCCGGTCGAAGCGAACGAAGTCTTCCTCCGCGCCACCCCCGAGGAAGCCGCAGCCCTCCGGGCGAAGGGCTTCGACTTCTACGACTGGGCTGCCGGCGAGATCCGCCTCGTCACCGCGTGGGACAGCCCGGCGGACGCGGTCGCCCTGCTCGCAGACGCCATCCGCGAGCTGTGACCGGCCCCACCGACCCACCCCAGTCGACGATCCAGTCGACCCGCGCGGCCGTGCTGATTCCGTTCGGCATCGTCACGCTGATCTGGGGCTCGACCTGGCTCGTCATCCGCGACCAGATCGCGGTGGTGCCGGCGAGCTGGTCGATCAGCTACCGCTTCCTCGTCGCCGGCATCGCGATGGCGATCTATGCGGGCGTAAAGCGCGAGAGCTTCCGATTCGATGCCCGCGGCTACGCGTTCGCGGCGGTGATCGGCATCGCGTTGTTCACGTTCAATTTCAACTTCGTCTACCGCGCCGAGCAATACGTCACCTCGGGACTGGTCGCGGTCGTGTTCGCGCTCCTGCTGGTCCCCAACGCGATCTTCGGCCGCATCTTCCTCAAGCAACGGCTCGGACGGCAGCTGATGTTCGGATGCGCGGTGGCGATGGCGGGGGTCGCATTGCTGTTCGTCAACGAGGCGCGGGTCGATCCGCACGGGCCACGCTCCGCGACTATCGGCATCGTGCTGACGCTATGCGGCGTGATGGCCGCGTCGGTCGCCAACGTCATCCAGGGCAGCGCGTTCGCCAAACGCTATCCGATGGCGCCGACGCTGGCGATGGCGATGCTGATCGGCGCGTGCCTCGACGCCGCCTTCGCCTGGATCACCACCGGGCCACCGGTGTTCGAGCCGCGCTTCGGCTATGTCGCCGGCATCCTCTATCTCGGCGTGTTCGCGTCGGCGCTCGCCTTCCCGCTCTATTTCAACGTCATCCGCGCGATCGGCCCGGCCAAGGCGGCCTATTCGGGCGTGATCGTGCCCGTCATCGCGATGCTGTTATCGACGATCTTCGAGCGCTATCACTGGTCGACCCTCGCGGTCGCCGGCGCCGTGCTGTCGGGCATCGGACTCGTCATCGCACTCAGCGCGCGCAGGCCGGCGCGGTAGTCGGGCCAAGCGGGCGTCCAGCCGAGCACCCGCTTCGCCTTGCCGTTCGCCACCCGCCGGTTCTCGTTATAAAAGCCGCGCCCCATCGCCGAGAGTTCCTCGAGCGTCACGAACGGCGGCGCGGGCATCCCGAGCAGCATCGCCGCGAACGCCACCACGTCGTTCTGCGATGCGGGCACGTCGTCCGCGATGTTGTACGCCCCCGCCGGCGCGTCGAACCCGGCGATCACGCCCGAGACGATGTCGTCGACATGCGCGCGGCTGAACACCTGCCCGGGACGATCGATCCGGTGCGCCTTCCCGTCGCGCACCCGATCGAGCGGCGAGCGGCCGGGGCCATAGATTCCCGGCAACCGGAACGTCCGCGCGCCAATCGCAAGCCAGTCCGCATCCGCCGCCGCCCGCGCGCTCCGGCGGCCACCGCCAATCGGCGCCGTCTCGTCCACCCACGCGCCTTGCGCATCGCCGTACACGCCAGTCGACGACAGATAGCCGAGCCAAGCGCGCGTCCGCAGCAACAGCGAACCGTAGCGGCCGAGCACCGGGTCCGCCTCATGCTCGGGCGGCACCGACGACAGGATATGCGTCGCCGCGGCAATCTCCGCCGTCACCGCATCCGTATCGTCGAACCGGATCGTATCGCCGCGACCGTCGCGCGTCGTACCGACGACATGCCAGCCATCCGCCGCCAGCCGCTCCGCGATCCGCGACGCGGTGTACCCCAGCCCGAAGATCAGCAGCCGGCTCATACGATCAGTTCCCCGTTCCGGTAGGTGCCATCGGCCCCTTGTAGAGCGTCCCGAAATAATCGCCCGCATTCCACACCGGCCGCTGCGCCCCGTCGGCGATCTCGCGCGCGATCCGGTAGTTCGCATCGACGAACCGCACGCCCTGATCCCACAGGATCGGCTGCGTCAGGTCGTCCGACGGCTTGTGGTAATTGTTCGCCATGAAATAGGCGACGGCGGCCTTGCCCGGCCCCTTCTGACCCGGCCACAGGAAGACCGCCGGGATGCCCTTCTGGACGAAGCGGAAATGGTCGGAACGGACGAAGATGCCCTCCTCCGGCATCGGATCGGGCGACAGGCCGACTCCGATCGTCGCCACCGCCTTCTGCACGATCGGGCCGATCGTCGAACGCTCGGCGCCAAATACCACCATGTCCTCGAACTTGTAGGTCAGGATCGGCATGTCGAGGTTCACGTCCGCGACGATCGAGGTCAGCGGCACGGTCGGGTGGTTGGTGAAATAATCGCTGCCGACCAGCCCCTTCTCCTCGCCGGTGACAGCCAGGAACATGATCGTCCGCTTCGGCGCCTGCCCGCTGGCCGTGAAGCGCTTGGCCTCCTCGATCAGGCTGGCGATGCCGATCGCGTTGTCGAGCGCGCCATTGTTGAGCGCGTCGCCCTTCACAGGCTTGGTGATGCCGATGTGATCGAGATGCGCCGACAGCACGACGACCTCCTTGCCGACCACCGGATCGCTGCCGGGGATCACGCCGACCACGTTGCTGCTCGCGGCGGGCACGAAGCCCGTCTTGGTCGCAACCGTCAGCGTGCCAAGCAATGGCATCGACTTGAACTTGGCGTTGTCGCTGTCCGCATGCTTGACGATCCGGCTCCACGGCGTCTTCGCACCGGCGAAAAGCTTGGCCGCGCCCACCATGCTGACCGTGCCGAGCGACGGCGCACCGGGCGCATCGACCCTACCGGTCCCATCCGGGTTCGCCCACGTCATCCGCGGCGTTGCATAAGAGTCCGCCAGCTTGGCGAAGGTCCGCACCTTGGCCGAGCGCGGGCTCTCCAGCGTAATCACGCCGACCGCGCCCTTGGCCTGCGCGATCGCCGCCTTGGTGCCGCCCGACCCGAAGAACGCGCGCTCCTCGCCACCGAACCGCGCGGGCGAGCCGCCGAAATAGGCGACGATCTTGCCGCGCACGTCGACGCCCTTGTAATCGTCCTGGCCATATTGCGGCGCATCGATGCCATAGCCGACGAACACCACCGGCGCCGACACGCTCGTCTCTGCCTTCGCGCCGTTTGCGGCGGGCACATAGTCCTCACCGAAGACCAGCGGCTGCGCGGCCCCGCGACCGGTCCAGACGAAATCGCCCTTGCTCGCCGCCTTGTACGACACCAGCGGCACTTTCTGGAGATAGCCGCCCTGATCGCCACCGGGACGAAGGCCTGCCGCATAGAATTGCGCGGCGACATATTGCGCGGCAATGTCGAACTCGGGGCTGCCAGCCTCGCGCCCCTTCATCGCATCCGACGCGAGGAACAGCACATGCGCCTTCATCGCCGCCTGGTCGGCCGGCAGTGGGGCCGCAAGCTTTGCGTTCAGTTCGGCAGCGTTCGAAGCCATTGCCGGCGCGGCCTGAGGTGCAGGCGCGGGCGCAGTCTGGGGCGCGGTCTGCGCCAGGGCGGACGTAGAAAGCGCGAGCAACGCGAGCGCGCCGAGAGGACGATACATCCGGAAATCCTTGCAAAGGGAACGTGTTGCCCGGGCGTAGCATCCACCGTCACCCGCGCAAGCTTTGGCTGGCGATAGGCGGCCGCGGCCCTATATTCGCCAGCATATGCTCGACATCCAGAACAGTCTCGCCCACCCGCTCGTCATTCGTCGCGAGGAGTATACCCCGCCGGAATGGCTGGTCCCCGAGACGAAGCTGGATTTCGACCTCGATCCGGCGACCACGCGGGTTACTGCGACCTTGTCCGTCACGCGCAACGGCGATCACACCGCGCCGCTGCGGCTCGACGGCGCAGGACAAAAGCCGCTCTCGGTCACGGTCGACGGCGTCGCGATCAACGACTGGCGGATCGATGGCGAACAGCTCGTCATCCCCCTCGCCGGCACCGCGCATATCGTCGAGACGCAAGTCGAGATCGCCCCCGATCGCAACACGCAACTGATGGGGCTCTACGCCTCGGGCGGCAATCTCTGCACGCAGTGCGAGGCGGAAGGCTTCCGCCGTATCACCTATTTCCCCGACCGCCCCGACGTGCTCAGCGTCTATTCGGTCCAGATGACCGCCGACAGGAAGCACTTCCCGGTACTGCTCGCGAACGGCGATCCGGTCGCGCAGGGCGATCTCGACGACGGTCGCCACTGGGCGACGTGGCATGACCCGTTCCCCAAACCCTCCTATTTGTTCGCGCTAGTCGCCGGCGATCTAGCCGTGAACCGCAGCAGCTTCACGACGATGTCGGGGCGCAAGGTCTCGCTCGGGATCTGGGTGCGCGAGGCCGACCTCCCCAAGACCGACCACGCGTTGAAGGCGCTCGAACTCGCGATGGCGTGGGACGAGACGACCTATGGCCGCGAGTACGATCTGGACGTGTTCAACATCGTCGCGGTCGACGACTTCAACTTCGGTGCGATGGAGAACAAGGGCCTCAACATCTTCAACTCGCGCTACATCCTGGCCGACCCGGATACCGCGACCGATTATGATTACGACGCGATCGCCGCGGTCGTCGCGCACGAATATTTCCACAATTGGTCGGGCAACCGGATCACCTGCCGCGACTGGTTCCAGCTGTCGTTGAAGGAAGGCTTCACCGTCTACCGCGACCAGGGTTTCTCCGCCGACCAGGGCTCGCGCGCGGTCAAGCGGATCGAGGACGTCCGGGGCCTGCGCGCCTCGCAATTTCCCGAGGATTCCGGGCCTCTGGCACATCCGGTGCGCCCTGAATCGTACCAGGAGATCTCGAACTTCTACACCGCGACGATCTACAACAAGGGCGCCGAGCTGATCCGGATGATGGCCGCGATCCTCGGACCGCAGGGCTTCCGCGCGGGCACCGACCTGTATTTCGATCGCTACGACGGCACGGCGGCGACCTGCGAGGATTTCGTCACCTCGATGGAAGAAGGCGGTAACGTCGACCTCACCCAGTTCCGCCTCTGGTATTCGCAGGCCGGCACGCCACGCGTCTCCGCCAGCCTTTCACAGGACGGCGGTCGCGCGACGTTGCGCCTCGCCCAGCAAGTCCCCGCGACGCCGGGCCAGCCGGTGAAGTCGCCGATGGTGCTACCGTTGCGGATCAAGCTGTTCGGGGCGGACTCCGGTGCGGCGCTGACCGACGAACGCCTCGTCCTGTTCGACGACACGCTCGACACGATCGCGTTCGAAGGCCTCGCCGAGCGCGCGGTTCTCTCCATCAATCGTGGCTTCTCCGCACCGGTGGTGGTCGAGAGCGACCGCACCGCCGCCGAACTCGCCTTCCTCAGCGCGCACGACGACGATCCGTTCGCGCGCTACGAGGCGATGCAGCAACTTATGCTCGATACGCTCGTCGCGTCGGTCGAAGGCCGCGCGGACCATGAGAGCGTGATCGCCGCCGTCGCCAACACGCTCGATAATCCGGACCTCGATCTGGCGTTCGTCGCAGAGGCCGTGTTGCTGCCGTCGGAGAGCTTCATCGGCGACCAGATGGCCGTCGTCGATCCCGACGCGATCTTCCGCGCCCGCGAGGCGCTGCGTCGCGATCTCGGCACGCGGCTCGAAGAGCAATGGCGGCAGGCTTACGCGCGTGGCGAGGGTCAGCCCTATGCCTATACGCCAGAGGGCAAGGGTCTCCGTCGCCTGCGGACGGTAGCGCTCGGCTATATCTCCGCGAGCGGCGCGGACGATGCGGCCGACCTAGCCTTCGCCCAGTTCGATTCGGCGGACAACATGACCGACCGGATGGGCGCCCTGACGACGCTCGTCAGCAGCGCGTCCGACCTCCGCACCACCGCGCTCGACATTTTCTACAGCCAATATTGCGACAATCCGCTCGTCCTCGACAAATGGTTCCAGGCGCAGGCGCAGTCGTCGCGCGACGATACCGGCGCGGTCGTCGCCGGGCTGGCCGAGCATGCCGACTTCACGCTGACCAACCCCAACCGCGCCCGCTCGCTGATCGGCGCGTTCGGCGCGAACCAGCGCGCGTTCAATACCGCGGACGGGAGCGGGTACAGGTTCCTCGCGGACCAGCTGATCGCGCTCGACCGGCTGAACCCGCAGACCGCGGCGAAACTCCTGCCACCGCTGGGTCGGTGGCGTCGGTTCGATGCGGCGCGCGCCGGGTTGATGCGCGCGGAACTGGAGCGGATCGTGCGGACGCCGGGGCTTTCGAAGGACCTGTTCGAACAGGCGTCCAAGAGTTTGGAAGGCTGAACTGAATCTGATCCTCCCCTGCAAGGGGAGGTGGCGCGAAGCGACGGAGGGGTGACACCCTATCGACGGCGCGTCACCCCTCCGTCAGCGCAATGCGCTGCCACCTCCCCCTAGCGGGGGAGGATCATCGGCACTGCCCCTACCGACGACTCGCAAAGAACTCCCGCAGGATGCCCGCCGCCTCGGTCTCGGCGATCCCCGCATAAACCTCAGGCCGGTGATGACACGTCGACTGGCCGAAAAACCGCGGGCCATGCTCGACCGCCCCGCCCTTCGCATCCGCCGCCCCATAATAGAGCCGCGCGATCCGGGCATGCGCGATCGCCCCCGCGCACATCGCGCAAGGCTCCAGCGTCACCCAAAGATCGCACCCCTCGAGCCGGTCACTCCCCAGCGCCAGAGCCGCCGCGCGAATCGCCTGGATCTCGGCATGCGCGGTCGGATCGGACAGTGCTCGCGGCGCATTGGCGCCCACCGCGATAACCACCCCATCCTTCACGACGACGGCGCCGACCGGGACTTCCCCGGCCAGCGCCGCATCACGGGCCGCGTCGAGCGCGCGGCGCATGGGTTCGGGGACGGGGAACATGGCCTCAGGCCCTGCCCCGCCGTCCGCGTCGCGTAAAGCTCAGTTCGGCGCCTGGCTGTTGGCCGGCTTCTCGACGTTGATCGTCGGCACCGCCACGGTCTTGTTCTCGGTGCCGAGCGTGACCTTGGCGACGTCGGCCTGGAACTTCGGTGCCTGGACGACGCCCTGGCGGGTCTGGTCGATGTTGATGATCCCGAAATACATCAGGCCGACCACGACCAGCACGACGATCGCGACGAGTGACAAGAGCGTACGCATGAGACATCCCCTTTTTTCGAACAGTTCGATAGCGTAACAACGTCGCCGAGCGCTGCCGGTTGCACAACGTGTTTTACGCGCAATCGGTTGACGAAAGCCGGCGTGCCAGCTATCCGCGCGCCTTTCCGGGGTTCGTCCCGACACTTGAATAGGTAATCACATGTCGCGCATTTGCGAACTGACCGGCAAGGGCCGGATGGTCGGGAACAACGTCTCCCACGCCAACAACAAGACCAAGCGCACGTTCCTGCCGAACCTGCAGAACGTCACGTTGCTCTCCGATTCGCTCGAGAAGGGCGTCAAGCTGCGCGTCTCGACGCACGGCCTGCGCACCGTCGAGCATAACGGTGGCCTCGACAACTGGCTGGTGAAGACCTCGGACGACAAGCTGTCGCTCCGCGTTCGCCGCCTGAAGCGCGAAGTCGTCAAGAAGATCGCAGCCTCGGCCGTCGCCGCCTAACAGCGACGATTGAAGCTTGCCGCTGTATAGCGGCGGGCAAGACGATCGCCGCGGCCCGCCCTGCACACCGCAGGGCGGGCCGTCGGCGTTTGTGGGTGCTGGGATTGCTGGGATTAGCGCGTGATCTCCAATCCGTACCTCCCCTCGGCCGCCCCCCTCTGCCGCCCCCGCCCCCACCCGTCACCCCAGCGAAAGCTGGGGTATCCCAATTGACACGCGCCGCGACCCGAACGGGGAGATCCCAGCTTTCGCTGGGATGACGGCTGAGGGGCGGGGACGACCGGTAATGTGGCAGGACTGGCGGCAGCTGACACTGGCTCGTCGCTACCGATCCAACCGAAACTTCAGCAGCAACGTCCGCTGGAGAAACATCTGGTTGTCATCCGACACGATCCACACGATCGTCGCGCCGTTCTCCTCCGTCGTGTCGATCCCCTCGAAATTGTCGTGGATCAGCGGCGCATCGATCGTCGCGATCAGGCGTCCGCGCGCGATTCGCCCCGCCGCCACATCCCGCGCCGCCACCCGCGATATCCGCGCCGAGAACGTGAACGGCAGGCGAAACCCACGATCGAGCACCAGCAGGTCACCATTCGGCAACGCGGTCACGTCCGAAGGATCATACCGGCCATAAGGCTCGTAGGCGAAACGCGGAGGCGGCGCGGCACCAGTCGGATCGCCCGCGAAGATCAACGCCTGCCGCGTCTGCAGTCGCGCCTTCTCCGACCCGGTCCAGTCCGATCGACGGACATGCGTCTCCTCGCTGATCACGACGAATCGGCCATCCGGCAGCCGCGCCATCGATTCCGGCCCCCCGTTCGCCGGCCATTTGCGCATCGCGTCCGGCGCCACCCGCGCCTCGTACCGCACGAACCCCGGCGCATAACGCCAGATCGTGTTGCCATCCTCGAACCCGACCCAGACCCTGCCCGTCGCCGGATCGATCGCCATCGATTCGCTGTCGCGGTCGCGCTTTTCCCAGCCGATGCCCGGCCCGGCGGGCAGGTTGGCCAAGACGATGCGGTGCGGGCGCCAGTCCTGCCCCATGTCGAACTGCACGACATTGCCGCCGTCGCTGAGCAGCGTGAAGCGATTCCCGGTGACCGCGGCGGCGACGTCGAGCGACGAGAACCCGCCGAACGCCCGGTCGCGGCTGGCTAGCGCCACGCCACCGAGATAGGTCAGCCCCCCGACCCGCACGTGCCGCGGATTAGTACGGTCTAGCATCACGCGCGTTGCGGTGAGCTGCGCGCGATCACCGAGCAGGTCGAGCCGCGCCTCGCCCGACCAGGTCGGCACGACCACGCAGACGCTCACACACACGAACAACAAGGTGAGCAAGAGCCGCATCGGGTCCTCATAGGGCGTCCGGCGATCCGCGGAAGCATGAACCGCGGATAACGGAGGCATTCAGGCTCGGCTCAATGCGAATCACCCATAAGCGTCTCATCGAGGATGGAAGCACGGCAGACGCCGCCGCCGAAATCCCCAACGGGAGACGCACGATGTTCAAGACTTTTACCCTCGCCGCCAGTGCCCTCGCATTGGGTGCGACCGCCCTCGTTCCCGCCACGGCCGATGCGCAGCGCTGGGGCTCGCGCTACGAGCGTGGCTACGATGGCTATCAGGGTGGCTACCGCGACAATGGCTACGATCGTGGCTATCGCCAGTATCGCGGCAACGATCGCCGCTACAACTACAACCCCCGCAATCGTCGCGGTTGCGACAACAGCGGTGGCACGATCGTCGGCGCACTCGCCGGCGGCCTGCTCGGCCACACCATCGCCGGTCGCGGTGACCGGACGCTCGGCGCAGTGCTAGGCGCAGCGGGCGGTGGCCTCGCCGGCAATGCGATCGATAGGTCGGATAACCCGCGATATTGCCGGCGCTAAGCCCGGCAACGGGCCGGTGCTCGCCGCAAAGCGGCCGAGCACCCGCCGGCCCGGACGGCGGGCAGGCCCAGCCCGGCCCGACCGACGACGGCTTCGCCGACGTCGCGCCCGCTCAGGCCACCACACCAGTTTCCCAGTTCCCTCGCGTAGCGTATCGAGGGCGAGGGCCGGCTTCCCGTTCGGAAGCCGGCCCTTTGTTCGTCCACTGTTTTCCTGCGAACGCAGGAATCCAGGATTACTCGGCCCAGCGCCCGCAACCCTGGGCTCCTGCGTGCGCAGGAGAACGAGACGTCAGGCGATCCGCTCAGGCACCTCCGCCGCATCCTCGGCAATCGCGGCAGCCGGCGCGACCGCCTCCCAAGGGAACACGAACCAGTCCTTGGTCACCGCCCGGTCGATAATCCGCGCGCTATACTCGATCCGCTCCGCCGAACTGAGGTTATCGATCAGCATAGCGAACCGCACCGCGCCCTCGACCGCCCCCGCCGCAGCCAGCGCCCCACGTAAATGCGTGATCGTCCGCCCGGAATCATTGATATCGTCGAGAAACAGCAGCCGCTCGCCATTGCGCGTGCGCGCGGCCAGCTTCACCAGCGGCTCGTCGGCAAAGTCCTTCACCTGGCTGGAATAATCGACCGACAGCGTCGGCAACCCGATCGCGTGGCTGAGGAACACCGCCGGCACGAGCCCGCCGCGACCGATCCCGATGATGAAATCGGGTTTCCAGTCGGTATCCTCGGCCAGCTTGGCAGCGAGGATGTGGATCGCGGCGACGAACTCGTCCTGCGGGATAGGGGTGAAAATCGGCATTCTTAGGTGTTACCGGCTTGCCGTTGCGAGAGCTAGCCGTTCTCCTGCGAAAGCAGGAGCCCAGGGTTAAAGGTGCAGCGATCGTAACCCTGAACTCCCGCGTTCGTGGGAGAACGCTACTCAGATCGTCTCCAGCGCCTGCTCGAAATCGGCGATCAGATCGTCCGGATCCTCCACCCCGATCGAAATCCGGACGAGGTTATCCGTAATCCCCAGCGCCTGCTTCCGCGCATCGGGCACCGACAGATGCGTCATCCCCGCCGGATGGCTCGCCAGAGTCTCGGTCCCGCCGAGCGACACCGCGAGCTTGGCGATCTTCAAGGCGTCGAGGAACGCGAAACTCTCGCGCTCGCCGCCCTTGAGGTACAGCGAGAAGGTCGAGCCACCGCCGGTGCAATGCCGGCGATAGATGTCCGCCTGCCGCTCCATGCCGGGCTCGTCCTCTAGGAAGCCGAGATACGCGACCCGCTCGACCTTCGGATGATGCCGCAGGAAGCCGCAGACCTTCGCAGCGTTCTCGCCCGCCCGGCTCATCCGCAGTTCGAGCGTCTCCAACGACCGCAACAGCATCCACGCGGTGTTCGGATCGGTGATCGTGCCGATCGTATTCCGCATCGTCCGGATCGTGTTGATATGCTCCTTCGTGCCGAGCACGCCGCCCGCCACCAGATCCGAATGCCCGCCGACATACTTCGTCAGCGAATACACGACGATATCTGCGCCATGCTTGAGCGGCTGGAACCAGAGCGGCCCGAGGAAGGTGTTGTCGATCGCGATCGGCGGTTTCTCGCCCTTGAAAATGGCGTCACGGCTGGCCGCGACCGCCTCGACATCGACCAGCGCATTCGTGGGGTTCGCAGGGCTTTCGAGGTAGATCAGCGCGACGTTGCCGGTCGCCGCCTCGGTCATCACCGCATCGATCTCCTCGCGCGTCGCGCCCGCCGGGAAGTCGAGCCACTTCACGCCGAACTTACCGAGCACGCGGCCGATCAGCGTCTCGGTCGCGGCATAAAGCGGCCCCGAATGGACGATCGTATCGCCCGGCTTGACCATAGCGAGGAACAGCGTGGCGATCGCCGACATGCCCGACGAGAAAGCAAGCGCGTCCTCCGCCTCTTCCCAGACGCCGAGGCGATCCTCGAGGATCTCCTGGTTCGGCCCGTTGAAGCGCGAATAGACGAGTCCCTCCGCACCGCCCGGACGCTTGCCGGTGACGCCTTCGAAGTGACGCTTGCCCGCCGCCGCGTTGGGGAAGACGAAGGTCGAGGTGAGGAAGATCGGTGGCTTCAGCGAGCCTTCGGACAGCGCGGGGTCGTAGCCGTGGCCCATCATCAGCGTCGACGGCTTCAGCTTGCGCCCACCGATCTTCTCGACCTCGGGCTTCGGCGCGACGCGTGCCGCTACGCCGGTCAGGTCGGCTTCGGTTTCGGCGGGGATGGCGCCGGCGTTATTCGGGGTATCGGACATCATATGCTCCTGCGTGGCCCGTCTGGCGCGGGCCGATGTGCCGAGCCTAAACGAGCCATGCGGGATTTGGGACCCGCTACAGGCCGATGATGCTGATCTGGCGACCGTAGGAGGGCTCGCCGCGATGGGTCGCGCGGCGATAGCTGAAGAAGCGATCCGCGTCGGTATAGGTATCGAGCCCGAGCGCTTCGATCCGCCCGATCCCCGCCACCGCGAGCCGGCTGACGACATAGGCCTCCAGGTCGAACTGGTAATGATCCGCACGGCCATCCGCAAAAAAGCGCTCGTTCTCCGGATCCGATTCGCAGAACCGGCGAATGAACGCCTCGTCGACCTCGTAACTCGCGCGCGAGATGCACGGCCCGACCGCGGCGACGATCCGGTCGCGGTGCGCACCGATCGCTTCCATCGCGAGGATCGTCGCATCGGTCACGCCGCCCAGTGCGCCTTTCCAGCCGGCATGCGCTGCGGCGACGACGCCGGCCTCGCGGTCGGCGAACAGTACCGGTGCGCAGTCCGCGGTGAGAATTCCGAGCGCGAGGCCGGGCCGGTTGGTCACCAGCGCATCGGCGTGCGGGCGGATCGCGTCGTCGAACGGCTCGATCACGGTGACGGCGTCGGCGGAATGGACTTGATAGAGCCCGACGAGTTTCGCGCCCGGCAGGACGGCTTCGGTCGCGCGACGGCGGTTCTCGGCGATGTTCGCCGGATCGTCGTCCGAGCCGATGCCGACGTTGAGGCTTGCATACGCCCCGGTCGACACGCCGCCGCGACGGCCGAGAAAGCCGTGGGGCACATCCCCAAGCGCCTTCGCGCGGATGACGTCGATGGTCATATCATATTACCCAACATCAAACATAATCCCCACCCCGGCGGAGGCCGGGGCCCAGTTGGGAAACGTTGCTGACGACAGACAGCAAGCTGTTACTGCGACCTTTCCAACTGGGCCCCGGCCCCCGCCGGGGTGGTGTAGTCTGCCCAATGTCGTCGCATTCCCATGCGCTACCAACCATCACAACACGAGCCGCATGATCCGATCATCGTCGGGCTGCTTCCCGACCATGAACACATACCGCCCGATCTCGACGAAGCCGTAGCGTTCATAGAACCGGATCGCGCGCGCGTTATCCACATACACGCTGAGGATCATCTCGGTCCGCGCGTCGGCACGTGCGACATCGATCGCCCAGCCCATCAACGCCGGGCCGACGCCCGCGCCATGCTGGTCGCTACGGACATATAGCTGGTGGAGTTCGATCGCGGTCGCGGGCCATTCGCCGGGAAAAACGACCGGTCCGATCTTGGCGAATCCGACGATCTTGCCCGCCTCGTCCACCGCGACTCGCACCGTGAAGGCAGGGTCGGACAGTTGCGCCGGCAGCCCCGTCTCGCCGAACGTCTGGTCGAGGAACGCGGCGAGGTCTTCGGGGCGATACAGCGTGCCGAACGTATCCCTGAACGACCGCTTCGCCATCGCGCCGAGCTCTGGCCCGTCCGCCGGCACGGCATCCCGGTAAACGATCACGCGAACGCCGCCGGGGTCGGCCAAGACGGCGCGGTGACCGCAAGCGCTTTGAAGAGCGTCCCCATGTCGTCCATCAACCGCCGCCGATCCACCCCCAGCGCTTCCGCACGATCGGGCGATGCCTTGGCGAGCGCCGACGTCCGCGAATCAATGCCGAGCGCACCGAGCAGATCGCGCTGTGTCACCGGCCCCCACGCGAGCGCGCCCTCGGTCTGCGCGGCGGCGGCGAGCGTGGTGAAGTCGACATGCGCGGTCAGGTCGTGCTCGCCGGGCGCCTCGAACGGATTGGCGAAGGCGTGTCCGCGCACCGCCTGCAACGTGTCGCCGAGCGCCGGCCCCTCATAGCCATAGTCGACCGCGATCAGCGCCCCGCCCTGCGCCGCGATCCGCTTAGCAAGGCCGCGGATGATCGTGACGGCGGCAGGCGAGGTTTCGAGAATCGAACCGGCGGGGGCCTCGCGAAACGGCTCGGGAATCACCGCGTCGGGCAGCGGCTTGCCCGCGATCGGCAGGAACAGCAGGTCCTGCGCGGCGACGAGACGCTCGTGCCACTGCTCGCGCTTGACGAGCTGGCGGATCGGCAGCGCGTCGAAGAACTCGTTGGCGACGACGATCAGCGGCCCATCGGTGGGGAGCGTGTCGATCGTATCGTGCCACGTCGCGGCGGGAACGCGCTCGGCCTGGGCCTTGCGGAGCGCCGGGCTGGTCTCGACGAAGTGCACGAGCGGCGCGAGACCCGCCTTCGCCATCGCCCGCAAGGCGTCGGCAGCCAGCGTGCCGCGGCCCGGCCCGAGTTCGACCCACGCCACGTCCGGCCGCCCGGCGCGGTCCCAAAGGTCGGCACACCACAGCCCGACAAGCTCGCCGAACATCTGACTGATCTCAGGCGCAGTGGTGAAGTCACCCGCCACCCCCAACGGATCACGCGTCGCGTAATAATGCGCGTTCGCGGCGGCCATATATTGCGCGACGGGTATCGGACCCGCGAGCGCGATCGCTCGGGCAAGGCGTTCCGGGAGGGCTGCTTCGGGCGTGTCGACCATCGTGAAAACTCTCTACCACCCCGGCGGAGGCCGGGGCCCAATTGGGAAGGTCGATGTAACGACGCGCAGCGCATGTCACCACGGACGTTCCACTTGGGCCCCGGCCTTCGCCGGGGTGGTGCTTCTATGCGAAGTACGCTGTCCTAAGCGACGCTCTGCGACCCGGCGATCGACTCGACCCGCACGCGGCGTTTAGCCGACGTCGCCACCAGATAGGCGCCACCGATAATCATCGGCACGCACAGCCACTGCCCCATATGCAGCCCGGTCGACTCGGCAAACGCCCGCAACTGCGAATCGGGCTCTCGGAAGAACTCCGCCGTGAACCGGGCGAGGCCGTAGCCCAGGACGAACAGCCCGACGAGCTTGCCCGGGTCATAGCGCGCCTTGGTCTTCCAGAACGCGAACCATAGCAGCGCGAACAGGACTATGCCCTCCAGCCCCGCCTCGTACAGCTGGCTCGGATGCCGCGCCGGCTCGACCATCCCGAACGGCACGGTGCGCTCGAAGATGATCCCCCACGCGACGTCGGTCGGCTTGCCCCACAGCTCGCCATTCACGAAGTTCGCCAGCCGCCCGAAGAATAGTCCGAAGGGGACGCAGCACGCGATATAATCGTGGACGCGCAACCAGTTGAGCTGGTGCTTCCGCGCGAACAGGATCAGCCCGATCGACGTGCCGATCACCCCGCCGTGGAACGACATGCCGCCGTCCCAGAGCCGGAAGATGCGCAGCGGATGGAGGAACATCTCGGGCGCGTAGAAGATCACATACCCCAGCCGCCCGCCGAGGATGATGCCGAGCGTCGCGTAGAATACCAGGTCGTCGGCATGGCGCCGCGCCATCGGTGCGCCAGGCTGTGCGAGCAGCTTCAGCAGATACCACCAGCCGAGCAGGATCCCGCCGATATAGGCCAGGCTGTACCAGCGCAGCGTGAAGAAGCCGATCGAGAAGACGTCGGGGTGCAACCCCAGATCCTCGAAGCGGATGTGACTGCCGACGGCAGGCGCTACGGCACCCGCAGCGGCGGTGATGGTCGACAGGATCAAAGGCTTTTCCCCACGCGTTCGCCCCTGCATAAAGGCCGATAACGATAAGACCAAGTAGGAGAGCGATATGCGGACCGAGCTGGACCTGGCTATGGATTCGACGATGGCCGCGCTGACTGCGCCCGACGGCATGCTGGCGCTCGGTTCGGTCGAGCGGTTCGGGGTAAAGCTGCCGACGATCGCCGCCGCCCCGCCCGCGCTCAGCTATTATTTCGCGCACTACGCCAACGAGCACCGCGACGCCGTCTTCCTCGTCTCCGGCGACGAACGGCTGACCTTCGGCGAGGTCTACGCCGCGGCCGAGAGCACCGCCCGCGCCCTCGTCGGCGGGTACGGCATCGCGAAGGGCGACCGAGTCGGCATCGCGATGCGCAATTCGCCGTCGTGGATCGTCCTCTACATGGGCATCGTCATGGCCGGCGGCGTCGCGACGTTGCTCAACGGCTGGTGGCAGTCGGAGGAACTGGAAACGGCGATCGGCGAGGTCGATTGCTCCCTCGTATTCGCCGATCCGCCCCGCGTGAAGCGACTCGCGCAGATCGCGGGCCTGCGCGCACCGGTGGTCGAGATCGACGATTCGCGCCCGCTCGACGCTGCCCTCGCAGCCGTGTTCGCAAAGGACGATCACGCCGCAGACCTCCCGCCGCTCGGGCCGGAGGATCATGCGACGATCCTGTTCACCAGCGGCTCGACCGGCCAGTCGAAGGGCGCACTCTCAGAACACCGCGCGGTCGTCCAGGGCATCTTCAACTATCTCGGCCAGGCGATGATGATGCTCGGCATCGCCACCGCACAAGGCAATCCCCCGGTCGGCCAGCCGGTCACGCTGCTGACGATCCCGCTGTTCCACATCACCGGCGAAGTCCCCGTATTCCTCCAGAGCTTCGCGATGGGCCGCAAACTCGTGCTGATGCCGAAATGGGATGCGGGCGAGGCGATGCGGCTGATCGAGGCGGAGGGCGTCACCTATTTCGTCGGCGTGCCCTTGATGAGCTTCGAAATCCTCAACCATCCGGACCGCGCCAAATACGACCTGTCGACCGTCACCGATTTCGCCGCCGGTGGCGCGCCGCGCCCGGTCGATCACGTCCGCCGCATCGACGCGGAAATGGGCGGCCCGGATGGCAAGGGGGGCGCACCGTTGATCGGCTACGGCCTGACCGAGACCAACGCGGTCGGCACCGGCAACTGGCGCAGCAACTACCTCGCCAAGCCCAATTCCGCCGGCCGCCCCAGCGCGCCTTTGGTCGATCTCGCCATCCTCGACGATGCCGGCCACCCGGTCGGCCAGGGCCAGCGCGGCGAGGTCTGCATCCGCTCGATCTGCAACTTCAAGGAATATTGGAACCGCCCGGACGCGACCGCCGCCGCGTTCACGTCGGACGGCTATTTCCGCACCGGCGACATCGGCTATCTCGACGAGGACGGCTATCTGTTCATCGTCGACCGCAAGAAGGACATCATCATCCGCGGCGGCGAGAACATCTCGTGCCAGGAGGTCGAGGCGGCGCTGTACGAGCATCCTTCAGTCGCGGAGGCGGCGGTGTTCGGGTTGGCGGACGAGCGGTTCGGCGAAGTCCCCGGTGCGGTGGTCGTGCCGCAGGACGGCGAGGCGCTAACGGCGGACGAACTATGCGCGTTCCTCCACCAGCACATCGCCGCGTTCAAGGTGCCGCAGCGGATCTGGATCTCGGACGCGCCGCTGCCGAGGCTCGGGACGGAGAAGATCGACAAGGTCTCGCTGAAAGCCACGTACCGAGCGCTGGCCTAACGTCCCTCGCCCCTACGGGGAGAGGGAGGGAGGAGCCGTAGGCGACGGAAGGGAGAGGGGAGTGAGACTCCCGGCACGGTCCCGGAGACCCTCTCCCCCTCATCCGACGCTGCCGCGCCACCTTCTCCCCGCAGGGGAGAAGGATTAGAGGCCAAGGCATGACGATCAACAGGCGTGGCCTACTCATCAGCGGTGGCGCGGGGATCGGCCTCGTCGTCGCCTGGGGCCTCTGGCCACGAACCTACGCCCCCAACCTCGTCGCCAACCCCGGCGAAACCCCGTTCGGCGCCTGGCTCAAGATCGGCACCGACGGCCATATCACCGTCGCGGTCCCGCAGGTCGAGCACGGTCAGGGCGTCTACACGACCCTCCCCCAGATCGTCGCCGACGAACTCGGCGCGGACTGGCGCACGATCGGCGTCGAGCCCGCCCCCCTCAACCCGCTCTACGCCAACACGGTCGGCACGCACGACCTGTTCGAAGGCCTGCTCGACCGCCTCCCGCAAGCCACGACGCAGCCACCGATGCTGACCGGCGGGTCCAGTTCGATCCGGATGTTCGAGCAAGCCTGCCGAGAGGCCGGCGCAGGCGCCCGCGCACTGCTCTGCATGGCGGCGGCCAAACGCTGGGACGCCGATTGGACCCAGGTCAACGTCGAGGCCGGCTTTTGCACATACCAAGCCAAGCGCATCCGCTTCGCCGAACTCGCCGAGGACGCCACGAAGTTCACGCTCCCCGATCCCCTCCCGCTCGGCATCCAGGGCGCGGGCAAGCTGGTCGGCAAGTCGGTCCCCCGTCTCGACACCCCCTCGAAGGTCGACGGTTCGGCCAACTTCGCCGGTGACGTCCGCCTCGCCGACATGGTCCACGCCGCGATCCGCCAGGGTCCGGTCGGCAGTCGCTTGGTCAAGGTCGACCGCGCCGCCGCCGACCGTATCCGCGGCGTATTGTCGGTCGTCGAGAACCCACGCTGGGTAGCGGCCGTCGCGACGACAGGGTGGGCCGCACAAAAGGCGCTCGACGCGCTCGCGCCACGGTTCGAGAACGACGCTCCGCTCCCCGATACCAGGTCGATCGACGCAGCCCTGGACGCTGCGCTCGCGCGTCCCGGCATGCGGATGGCGGAGACCGGAGACGTCGCCGCGACGTTCCAGAGCGCCAAACTCGTCACCGCGACCTACCGCGCCGGTCTCGGCCTGCACGCAGCGATCGAGACCCGCAGCGCGACCGCCTCCTTCTCCAACGGCCGCCTCGAACTCTGGCTCGCAACGCAAGCGCCGGGGCTTGCGCGAGCGGCGGCGGCGCGCGCGGCGAACCTCAGCGAGGAGGCGGTCGTCGTCCACCCCATGCTGATCGGCGGATCGTTCGGTGCCGCACTCGAACACGACGTCGCCGAACAGGCTGCGGTGTTGGCGGTGAAACTTAGGCGCCCGGTCAGCCTCGTCCGGTCGCGCGGCGAGGACTCGCTCCACGACCACTACCGCGCACCCGCAGTCGCGAAGATGGCCGCCCGCCTCGCCCCCAACGGCGCGATCATGGGCTGGAGCGCAAACATCGCAGCCCCCTCCACCGGCGCCGAGATGGCACGCCGCATGATACCGGGCCTCGCGACCGAAGCCGCGCTGATCGGCACCAAAGGCGACCGCTACGCCGTGGCAGGCGCATCGCCCGTCTATCGCATCCCCGCCTATGCGATCGACCACCACCCCGCCGAGATCGGCATCCCGACCGGCCACCTCCGCGGCGGCGCGCACGGCTACACCGCGTTCTTCACCGAATGCTTCCTCGACGAACTCGCGCGCGCGGCCCAGTCCGAACCGATGTCGTTCCGCATCGGCATGCTCGGCGGCGAACCACGACTCGCCCGCTGCCTGTCGACCGCGGCGGCGCTCGGCGGCTGGAACGGCGGCGTCGCGGGCAGCGGCCAGGGCATCGCAGCCCACGCCTTCCGAGGCAGCTACATCGCCGTCATGGCCGAGGCGCACATGGGCGCGGACCAGCGCCCGGTGGTCGACCGGCTCGTCGCCGCGGTCGATTGCGGCGCGCTGATCAACCCCGACATCGTCCGCCAGCAGATCGAGGGCGGTCTGATCTTCGGCATGGCCTCCGCACTCGGCGCCTCGACCGGCTTCACCCGCGGCCTTGCCGACGCACGCGGGTTCGACACGATCGCCCTGCCGCGCCTCGCCGACACCCCCGACATCACCGTCGAGTTGATCCGCAGCGAGGAAGCCCCCGGCGGCGTCGGCGAACTCGGCGTCCCCGCGGTCGCGCCCGCGATCGCCAACGCGCTCTATGCGTCAACAGGCTTCCGCATCCGCAATTTGCCTTTAAGACCAGCGTCATGACCCTGCCCCCCGATCACCCCCCGATTCCCAAGCCCAAGATCGGCGTGTTGCTGATGAACCTCGGCACGCCCGATGGCCCCGATGCCAAATCGGTGAAGCGCTATCTCGGCGAGTTCCTGTCCGATTCGCGCGTCGTCGAAATCCCGCAGATCGCGTGGCAGCCGATCCTGCGCGGCATCATCCTCAACACCCGCCCGAAAAAATCCGCGCACGCCTATGCGCAGGTCTGGCGCGACGATGGCTCGCCGCTCGCCGCGATCACGCGGTTGCAGGCGGCAGCGCTGAAGGATGCGTTCGGACCGGAAGTGCTGGTCGATTGGGCGATGCGCTACGGCAATCCATCGATCGCGGACCGGCTAACGGCGATGAAGGCGGCGGGCTGCGAACGCATTCTACTCGCGCCGCTCTACCCGCAATATTGCGCAGCAACGACCGCCACCGCGAACGACAAGGCGTTCAAGCATCTCGCCGGGCTTCGCTGGCAGCCGGCGGTTCGCACGCTGCCGCCATACTATGACGACACGCTCTATATCGACGCACTGAAGGACTCGCTCGAAGCGGGCCTCTCGGCGCTCGACTTCACCCCCGACGCAATCGTCGCCAGCTTCCACGGGATGCCGAAGCGGACGTTGCAGCAGGGCGATCCGTATCATTGCCACTGCCAGAAGACCGCACGGCTACTCGGCGAGCGTATGGGCCGCGACCTGACGATCGCGTTCCAGTCGCGGTTCGGGCCGCAGAAGTGGCTGGGGCCGGCGACCGACGAGACGCTGGTGGCGCTCGCCAAGGCCGGCAAGACCAAGATCGCGATCTTCGCACCGGGCTTCTCCGCCGACTGTCTCGAGACGCTGGAGGAATTGTCGATCCGCGGGCGTGAGAGCTTCGAGGAAGCGGGCGGCACGCATTTCGCCTATCTCCCCTGCCTCAACGACAGCCCCGTCGGCGTGGAAATGTTGCGCAGCATTTTGGCGCGCGAGCTTGAAGGATGGGTGCGGGCTGGCTAGCCTCCGGCAAAAGGCTGAACCTAGGAGAGACTGATGGCACGGGTCGCAATTGTAACCGGTGGTACGCGCGGAATCGGCGAAGCGATCAGCCTCGCATTGCAGGAGATGGGCCTGACCGTAGCGGCAACCTATGCCGGCAACGACGAACGAGCCCGCGAATTCACCGAGCGCACCGGGATCAAGGCGTACAAGTGGGACGTCGCCGATTACGACGCGTGCCAGGCGGGTTGCGCGCAGGTCGCCGCCGATCTGGGCGATGTCGATATCGTCGTGAACAACGCCGGCATCACCCGCGACGGCACGATCCTGAAGATGACGTACCAGGATTGGAAAGAGGTGATGGACACCAATCTCGGCGGGTGTTTCAACATGGCCAAGGCCGTCTTCCCCGGCATGCGCACGCGCAAATGGGGGCGGATCGTCAACATCGGCTCGATCAACGGACAGGCCGGGCAATACGGCCAGGTGAACTATGCCGCGGCGAAATCGGGCATCCACGGCTTCACGAAAGCCTTGGCGCAGGAGGGCGCGCGCGCAGGCGTGACGGTGAACGCAATCGCGCCGGGGTATATCGATACGGACATGGTGGCGGCGGTGCCCGCCGACGTGCTGGAGAAGATCGTCGCGAAGATCCCGGTCGGGCGACTGGGCCAGGCGACCGAGATCGCGCGCGGCGTGGCGTTCCTGTGCTCGGAAGAGGGCGGGTTCGTTACCGGCTCGACGCTGAGCATCAATGGCGGGCAGCACATGTACTGACGGGCGCAGGCAGCGCAAAGCGCAGCCGATGCCCGCAAGCAAAGCGAAGCGGGCAGCGCCCGGCACGGCCGGCGGGTCGGCAAGGCCGAACCCGTCCGACGGCGGCTTTGCCGGCGGCGCTGAGTAGATGTCTACCGGATTACCAAGGACGGTCTTGCTTGATCCTGGGCCCCCGCCTTCGCGGGGGAAGTAGGAAGGGAAGCGCTGCTCAAACCGAAGCCAAGAGCTCCCGCTACAAACAAACATGCCACCACAAAACGCCCGGCAACCTACTCCCTCTCCCCTCCGGGGACAGGGTCGGGGTGAGGGGCAGCCAAGCAGTGCATCGCCCGGAACAGCCCCTCACCCAACCGTCTCCCCGGAGGGGAGAGGGCTACCCCGGCTCAAATCAAGACAGCGAGCCGTTACCCGTCGCTAGCACGCTCGATATCCGCCCCAACCGCGCTCAGCTTTTCCTCCAACCGCTCGTACCCCCGGTCGAGGTGATACACCCGGCCAACCGACGTCTCGCCATCCGCCGCCAACCCGGCCAAGATCAAGCTCATCGACGCCCGCAGGTCGGTCGCCATCACCGGCGCCCCCACCAGCTTGTCGACCCCGCGCACCACCGCGGTCCGCCCGCGCACCTGGATATCCGCCCCCATCCGCGCCAGTTCGGGCACGTGCATGTAGCGGTTCTCGAAGATCGTCTCGGTCAGCACGCTGGCGCCGTCCGCCTTGCACAGCATCGCCATGAACTGCGCCTGCATGTCGGTTGCGAACCCGGGGTATGGCGCGGTCGACAGCGTCAGCGGCTTCAGCACGCCATCGGATGCGACACGCACACCGTCCTTGGTCGGCGTCACCGACACGCCCGCCTCGACCAGCGCGTCGATCGTCGCGCCCATGTCCGGGATCGCCACGCCGACCAGTTCCAGGTCGCCGCCGGTAATCGCCGCCGCGCACGCGTAACTGCCCGCCTCGATGCGGTCGGGCATCACCGCATAGGTCGCGCCATGGAGCCGGTCGCGGCCTTCGATCGTCAGCGTCTCGGTGCCGATCCCGTCGATCGACGCGCCCATCGCGACGAGGCAGTTGCAGAGGTCGACGATCTCGGGCTCGCGCGCGGCGTTCTCGATCACCGACGTCCCCTTGGCGAGCACTGCCGCCATCACGACGTTCTCGGTCGCGCCGACCGACACGATCGGGAAGCGGAAGCGTCCGCCCGGCAATCGTCCACCCGGCGCGATCGCCTTCACATAGCCAGCCGCCATCTCGAGCTCGGCACCGATCGCCTCGAGCGCGCGCAGATGCAGATCGATCGGCCGGTTGCCGATCGCGCAGCCGCCCGGCAGCGACACCGTCGCCTCGCCGCCACGCCCGAGCAGCGGCCCGAGCACCAGGATCGACGCACGCATCTTCCGCACGATATCGTACGGCGCCTCGGTCGAGGTGAGGTTACCTGCGCGGATCGTCATCACCCGGCCGAAATCCTCCGGCCGCGTACCCTGGATCGCGGTCGACGCGCCAAGCTGGTTGAGCAGATGGCCGAAGCCGTCGACGTCCGCCAGCCGCGGCAGGTTGCGCAGCGTCAGCGGTTCTTCGGTCAGCAACGCGCACGGCATCAGCGTGAGCGCGGCGTTCTTCGCACCGGAAATGGGCAGGCGCCCGGACAGGCGATTGCCGCCACGAATGAGAATACGGTCCATCCCGGGTGTCTATCGCGGCTGGCGGTCCGCGCAAGGGGCCCGCACGCCGCGACATGCCGGGAGGCGACGAGCGGAGCCAAAGTCCGGGTCGCGCTAATGCTCGCGCTTGATCGACTTTAATGCGCGGGAATCATAGCTTTGCTCTGTGTCTCCACCAACATGGGGGACCATTTCAGAGTGCCGGACAGCTGCTTCGCCGACCGCGTCGGCGATCTCATCGACCTGTCGATGAACGAAAGGGCTGCGCTAGCGCGGTTTGAGGAGCGCCCGCGCGAACTGCGTCGTGGTGCGATCCTGCTGCGGGAGAACGACCCGCAGTCCGAACTCTTCATCCTCCAGCGCGGCATGGCGATGAGCTATGTGCTGCTCGACGACGGCAGCCGCCAGATCCTCCGCTTCCTCTATGCCGGCGACATGCTCGCGGTGTCCGCGCTCGTCTATCGTGACTCGCCCGAGACGGTGGTCGCGCTGACCGATTGCACGGTGTGCCCGTTCGATCGCGCGGCGATGACCGCACTGGTCACCGATCATCCGCGGCTGTCGGCGATCATCATGGTGATGAACCAGATGGAGAAGGTGGCGCTGACCGACCGCCTCGCCGCGCTCGGCCGCACCTCGGCGAAGGCACGGATCGCTGCGCTGCTGATCGAGATGCGCAACCGGATGCGGCTGCGCGACCAGGCGCTCGGCAACAGCTTCACGCTCGGCCTGACCCAGGAGGAGATCGGCGACGCCACCGGGCTCACCGCGGTGCACGTCAACCGGATGCTGCGGCAACTGGAAGAGGACGGCCTGATCCGCCGCGAGAACGGCCGCGTGACTCTGCTCAACGAGGTGCAATTGGCGCAGGCGGCGAACTACATCGACCGCTTCGACGGCCTCGACCTGCGCTGGTTGCCACCAGCGCGATAGACTCTCGATCCTCCCCCGCCAGGGGGAGGTGGCTGGCCCTTGCCAGACGGAGGGGGAGGACACGGAGCGGAGGTTGGCGCTTGCCGCCCCCTCCGTCACCTTCGGTGCCACCTCCCCCTTGCGGGGGAGGATTAGCTCAAGTCCAACGGCTCACGCCTTCTCGAGCGTGCACTGCAGCGGATGCTGGTTCTGGCGGGCGAAATCCATGACCTGCGACACCTTGGTCTCGGCCACCTCGTAGCTGAACGTCCCGCATACCCCGACGCCCTTCTGGTGCACATGCAGCATCACGCGGGTCGCCGCCTCCATGTCCATCCGGAAGAAGCGCTGGAGGCACAGCACGACGAATTCCATCGGCGTATAGTCGTCGTTGAGCATCAGCACGCGGTACGGCGTCGGCTGTTTGGTCTTCGCGCGCGTCTTGGTCGCAACGCCGGCACCAGTGCCGTCATTGCCATCCTCGCCACCATCGTCGCGGCGCTCGGCCATCATCGCGGCCAGCTTCAATTCGGGGGTCAACACCATGCTGCCAAAATATGGCATGCCGGGGGGCAAGGGCAAGGGGGCGCCCGCACACCCCACGCGAAATCCGCACGAAATCCGCAAACGAAAAGGGGCGACCGTCGCATGACGGCCGCCCCTTTCGTGTCGCACTACCCGAAGGCGGCGCGCAATCGACTTACGCCGAGATCTTCATCTTGTCGGTCGCGACTGCAACGCGGTTCGAGATCGGCTGCGCGAACTCGCCGAACATCTTCAGCATCCGCTCGGTCGAGCGCGAACCCTCGGCGATCATCGTGTCGAACGCGGTGCGGGCATAATCGCCCTGGAGCTTCATGAACTCGGTCGGCGACTTGGCGGCGGCGAGCGTCTTGGCGGCTTCAGTCGCGCTCTCGAACGAGGTCTTGGCGTACTCGGCCGCTTCCTGGCCAAGCGCCTCGACGTTCTTCGCGGCGATCTTCGACGATTCGACCAGCGCCTCGATATTGCCCTTGCCGAATGCGACGAAATCTTCCGCCATCTTCGCCGACTTCTCCATCGCGCCCTTGGCCTGCTCGGTATACTCGGCGGTATTCGCGCCCGTGAAGAGGGCCTTGGTCTTCTCGGTGATGCTCTGGATCGTTTCCATCGTGGCGTCCTTTGTTTCGCTGGCTAGGGTTTCTCTAGCTGGGATCCCCGTCGGCGCGGTGGCCGGAATCGGGGCGGGAATGTCCGGGTGCGGCGATACAAAAGCAGCCGCGAGAGGTTGAGGTGCCGACGTCTTGGCGATCGGCTCGGGCGCCGGTTTCGCCGGCTTGGCGACAGTCCGGGGGGAGGCTTTGGCGGTCGCGGCCTTCACGGCAGCCACCGGTTTCGCGGCGGCGGCAGGCTTCGAACCGGCCTTGGCCGTCCGTTTCACGATATCCACCATCCACGCACCTCTCTTCGGAGTTATGTCGCGGTCTTTGTACACGATTCGTGGCGCCGCACAATTAAATTGTGCAGTGCACCATGACGTTAACGGAAGGTAGCGCTATCGGGTTTTGACATACTCACCCGGAGCATCGCCGAGTGCCGCAAGCGCCCCCGCGCCGGGTTGCCTGACCCCTTCCGCGGCAACGGTCTTCGGATCCAGGGCGCGCACCCAGGCGATCCAGTCGGGCCACCAGCTTCCCTTGGTCTCCGTCGCCCCCGCGACGAAGTCCTCCAGCGTCGTATGCGCCGCGGGATTGGTCCAAAACTGATACTTCCCCGCAGCCGGCGGATTCACGACTCCGGCGATGTGCCCCGACCCCGCCAGCACGAACTTCAGCGGGCCCGCGAACAGCTGCGTCAGCTTCCAGACGCTTTCCGCCGGCGCGATATGATCCTCGCGCCCGGCCTGGACATAGCTTGGCGTCTTGACCTTGGTGAGGTCGAGCGGCGTGCCGTCGACGCTGATCGCGCCCGGCTGCACCAGCAGATTGTCGCGGTACAGGTCGGTCAGATAGCTCAGATGCCATTTCGCCGGCAGGTTGGTGGTGTCGCCGTTCCAGTGGAGCAGGTCGAACGGCACGTAATCCTGCCCCAGCAGGTAGTTCTGCGTGACGTAGTTCCAGATCAGGTCGCGCCCGCGCAACAGGTTGAACGTGGTCGCCATATAGCGCCCGTCGAGGAACCCCTCGGGCGACAGCGACGCGACCATCTTCAGCTGCTCGTCGTCGATGAAATGCTGCAACTCGCCCGCCTGCGCGAAATCGACCTGGGCTGTGAAGAACGTCGCACTCGCCACCTTTTCCGCCTGCCCGCGTGCGGTCAGCAGCGCGAGTGTCGCGGCGAGCGTGGTGCCCGCCACGCAATAGCCGATCGTATGCACCGCCGGCACGTCGAGCATGTCGCGGACGGTGTCGATCGCCTCGACCTGCGCGCCGACATAATCGTCCCAGATCACGTCCTTCATGCTCGCATCGGCGGATTTCCACGACACCATGAACACGGTGATGCCCTGCTCGACCGCCCAGCGGATGAAGCTCTTCTCGGGCGTCAGGTCGAGAATGTAGAACCGGTTGATCCACGGCGGGAAGATGACGAGCGGCGTCGCCAGCACCTTGTCGGTCGTCGGGCTGTACTGGATCAGCTCGTAGAGCGGCGTGCGTTTCACCACCTTGCCGGGCGTCATCGCCAGGTTGCGGCCGAGTTCGAACGCACCGTCGGGGGTATGCGTCACCTGCCCGCGGGCAAGATCCGCCATCATGTTCTGCAGGCCTTTCAGCAGGTTTTCGCCGCGCGTTTCGATCGTCTTTTCGATCACTTGCGGGTTGGTCAGCGCGAAATTGGTCGGACTCATCGCGTCGACGAACCCCTTGGTCGCGAACCGCAACTGCTCCTTCTGCTTGGGGTCGAGCCCATCGACCGCCTCGACGCCGCGGAGCATGTGGTCGCCGATCAGCTGATAGCTCTGGCGGATCAGGTCGAACACCGGCTCGCGCCACTGCGGCGCCTTGAAACGCTTGTCGGTGACGGGGGCGGGCTCGGGCGCCTTGGCGGGATCGAGAAAGCGCTGCCACAGCGTCAGGCTATCGGTCCAGAAATCGCGTGCGCGCTCCAGCGTGGCGGGGTCGGTGAAGCCCGGGATCGCGGGAATTGCTTCGGGCCCGGGCTGCATCGCCGCCAAGCCCTGCTCCATCATCATCTGCTGCGCACGCCCCATTACCCAGGTCCAATGCTGGAGATCGGGCAGGCTCGGGGTAGGAGGAGTTTCGGCCATGACGTCCTCTGCTTTTTCCGGAGCTTAGCCGAGCGATCGGCCAAGCGGAAGCCAACCCTCGTTCCGTCACCCCAGCGAAAGCTGGGGTATTCCCGTAGTCGAAGGGTACGGCCCGAACCGGGATACCCCAGCTTTCGCTGGGGTGACGGCAATTGGGGATTGGGGTGACGCCTCCCCTCACCTGCGGTACAGCACCCGCTCCTCCAGCTAGAGGCTGATCATGTCCGAAGACTTCTACCGTATCAAACGCTTGCCCCCCTATGTCATCGCCGAAGTGAACGCGATGCGGGCGGCGGCGCGCGCGGGCGGGGAGGACATCATCGATCTCGGCATGGGCAATCCCGACCTGCCGCCGCCCGAGCACGTCATCGAGAAGCTCGTCGAAGTCGCGCGCAAACCCAGCGCGCACGGCTATTCGCAGTCGAAGGGCATTCCCGGCCTGCGAAAAGCCCAAGCCAACTATTATGGTCGCCGGTTCGGCGTCGACGTCGATCCCGAAACAGAGGTCGTCGTCACGATGGGCTCGAAGGAAGGCCTCGCGAGCCTCGCCACCGCGATCACCGCGCCGGGCGACGTCGTGCTCGCGCCCAACCCGTCCTATCCGATCCATACCTTCGGCTTCATCATCGCCGGCGCGACGATCCGCGCGGTGCCGACCACCCCCGACGAGGCGTATTTCGAGAGCCTGGAGCGCGCGATGGCGTTCACCGTCCCCGCACCGTCAGTGCTGGTGATGGGCTATCCGTCGAACCCGACCGCCGAGGTCGTCGACCTCGCCTTCTACGAGCGCGTCGTGGCGTTCGCGAAGAAGCACAAGCTGTGGGTGATCTCCGACCTCGCCTATTCGGAGCTGTATTTCGACGGCAAGCCGACCCCCTCGATCCTCCAGGTGCCGGGCGCGAAGGACGTCGCGATCGAGTTCACCTCGCTCAGCAAGACCTATTCGATGGCCGGCTGGCGGATGGGCTTCGGGGTCGGCAACAAGACGCTGATCGCGGCGATGACGCGGGTGAAGTCGTATCTCGATTACGGTGCGTTCACGCCGATCCAGGCCGCCGCCTGCGCTGCGCTCAACGGTCCGCAGGACATCGTCGAGCGCAACCGGCAACTCTACCACAAGCGCCGCGACGTGCTGGTCGAAAGCTTCGCGCGAGCTGGGTGGGACATACCGAGCCCTCGTGCGAGCATGTTCGCCTGGGCCCCGCTCCCGCCCGCCCTCGCGCATTTAGGTAGCCTTGAGTTCACCAAACAATTGCTGACTCACGCGCACGTCGCGGTCGCCCCAGGGGTGGGCTACGGCGAAAACGGCGAGGGCTATGTGAGGATCGCGATGGTCGAGAACGAACAGCGGCTCCGCCAGGCGGCGCGCAACGTGAAGAAATATCTCCAGTCGATGGGCGTCAACACGCCTGCGCGCGGCGCCGGCTGACCGCTTAGTGGATATCAATCCGTTATATTCGGTGGCCGGCGTGCTCGTCGGCCTTCTCGTAGGGCTGACCGGCGTCGGTGGCGGGTCGTTGATGACGCCGCTGCTGGTGCTCGTCTTCGGCTTCCACCCGGCCACCGCGGTCGGCACCGACCTGCTCTACGCGTCGGCGACCAAGACGGTGGGGACGACGGTGCACGGCTGGCGCGGCACGGTCGACTGGCGCGTCGTGCGACGGCTGGCGACCGGCAGCGTCCCCGCGGCGATCGCGACGTTGCTGGTGCTCAACCATCTCGGCGAGAAATCGTCCGACACCGGGCACGCGATCAGCGTGGTGCTCGGCATCACGCTGATCCTGTCGGCGGTCGCGACGTTCCTCCGCGGCAAGATCGTCGCATGGCTGACCCCGCGGATCGGCACGGTCGGCGGTGAACGCCAAGCGATGCTGACGATCCTGCTCGGCGCAGTGCTCGGCGTGCTCGTATCCCTCACCTCGGTCGGCGCCGGCGCGCTGGGCATGACCGCGCTCCTCATTCTCTACCCGACGCTGCCGATCAACCGGCTGGTCGGCTCGGACATCGCGCACGCGGTGCCGCTGACGCTGCTCGGCGGGATCGGCCACTGGATCCTCGGCTCGGTCGATGTCGACCTGCTCGTGTCGCTGCTGATCGGCTCGATCCCCGGCATCATCGTCGGCAGCCTGATCGCCACGCGCGTCTCGGACCGCGTACTGGTCCCGGTGCTCGCGACCGTGCTGGCGATCGTCGGCGTCCGGCTGATCTTCTGATGCGGCCCGGCTTTGCCTTCTCGACCAGGTTCCGCGTGCGCTATGCCGAGATCGACGGCCAGCGCATCGTCTTCAACTCGCGCTATCTCGAATATGCCGACGTCGCAGTCACCGAGTTTTGGGAATGGACCGGGATCGCCGAGGCGCTGCCGGAGATCTGGCCGACCACCGAGTTCAACGTCCGCCGGACCGAGATCGATTACCTCAAGCCGTTCCGCCTGGGGGATACGGTGGAGGCGTTCGTGCGGATCGAGAAGCTCGGTACGACGAGCCTGACGAAGCGCTTCGAACTGGCGCATGCGGAGACGGGGGAACTGCACACGGTGATCACTATGGTCAGCGTCCACGTCGATCTGGAAACAGGCCGCCCCGTGCCCCTGCCCGACGCGATCCGAACGCTGCTGGAGTCGCTACAAAGCCACTAACACAACGGTCCCCCCTCCCTGAAAGGGAGGGGTTGGGGGTGGGTCGGCCAATTGGCGAGCGAAAGCACCAGCCCCAAGCCGACCCACCCCCAGCCCCCCCCTTCCAGGGAGGGGAGCAGAAGGGGCCCTACTCCGCCGCCTCGGCCGCCCCCTCCGCCGCCACGCCATCCTCGGCAACCTCCCCAGGCAGCGCCCAGATCAAATCCCCCTTGCCCAGCACCCGCCCGTCATGCGCCCGCACCGAGACCGGCTGCAAAGGCCGTCGATCGCGCGCGTCGACCAGGATCGGGAACGCCGGCACGCACGTCTCCCACCGCTCGCCCCATTGCCGCAGCGCGATCATCGTCGGCAGCAGTGCGAAACCCTTGTCGGTCAGTCCGTACGCGATCTTGCGCCGGTCCTCCGGAATAGGCTGCCGCGCCAGGATCCCGTGCTCGACCAGCCGCGCCAGCCGGTTCGCGAGGATATTGCGCGCGATTCCCAGCTCAGACTGGAACTCCTCGAAATGATGCAGGCCGTTGAACGCCGCGCGGAGAATCAGGAACGACCAGCGCTCGCCCATCGCCTCCAGCGCGGCGGGCAGGCTGCATTCCAGCAATGGTTCGCGCAATTTGCCCATCACGTCATCCTCGTCCGCGGGCGAGCGTACCGCATAAGCCGCCGAAGCGAAACACGCCGGTTATCCTGCGTTATATGCCGCTGCTCCGACGAATGGCTGACGCACCTCTCGGGGGCACCCGCCAGATCGCCCACTAGATCACAGTGATGCGACGCTTTTTGTTGCCAAAAGTCCCCGCCCGGCCCCATCTATGGCGGGTGCTGCGCCAATATGAACTGGTCGATCGCGTCCTCGACTACGATCCCGACGCCGACGAGGCGCTGCTGAACCGCGCCTATGTCTTCTCGATGCAGGCGCACGGGAGCCAGAAGCGCGCGAGCGGCGATCCGTATTTCAGCCACCCGATCGAGGTGGCGGGCATCCTCACCGACCTGCACCTCGATGCGGAGACGATCGCCACCGCGATCCTCCACGACACGATCGAGGACACGGTCGCGACGCCCGAGGAGATCGAGCGGCTGTTCGGCGCCTCGGTCGCGCGCCTCGTCGACGGCGTGACGAAGCTTTCGAAGATCGAAGCGCAGACCGAGAACGAACGCGCCGCCGAAAACCTGCGCAAGTTCCTGCTCGCGATGTCCGACGACATCCGCGTGCTGCTGGTGAAGCTTGCCGACCGCCTGCACAACATGCGGACGCTGCATCACATCGCCAAGCCGGAGAAGCGCCGTCGCATCGCCAAGGAGACGATGGACATCTACGCGCCGCTCGCCGAGCGGATCGGCATGTACGAGTTCATGCGCGAGATGCAGTCGCTGGCGTTCGAACAGCTCGAGCCCGAGGCGTCCGAATCGATCAACCGCCGCCTCGAACAGCTGAAAAAGGGCGACGGCGACCGCATCGCCAAGATCGCGTCCGGGCTGAAGCTGGTCCTGTCGCGCGCCGGGGTCGACGCGGAGATCTCGGGGCGCGAGAAACACCCCTATTCGATCTTCCGGAAGATGTCCGAACGCCACATCAGCTTCGAACAACTCTCCGATGTAATGGCCTTCCGCGCGATCGTCCCTACCGAGCAGGATTGCTACCGCGCACTTGGGATCATCCACCAGCGCTGGCCGATGGTGCCGGGGCGGTTCAAGGATTACATCTCGACGCCCAAGCGCAACGGCTATCGCTCGCTGCATACCTCGGTGATCCATGCGGACAGCGCCCGGATCGAGATCCAGATCCGCACGCCCGACATGCATGCGCAGGCCGAGTTCGGGCTGGCGGCCCACTGGGCGTACAAGCAGCAGATCAACGGCAGCGACCGGCAGGTCAGCTGGATCCGCGACCTCGTCGAGATCCTCGATACCGCTGAGAGCCCGGAAGAGTTGCTCGAACACACGCGGATGGCGATGTACACCGATCGCATCTTCGCGTTCACGCCGAAGGGCGAGCTGATCCAGCTGCCCAAGGGCGCGACCTCGATCGACTTCGCCTATGCCGTGCACACCGATCTCGGCGACCAGGCGGTCGGCGCGAAGGTCAACGGTCGTGTCGTGCCGCTGTCGACGGTGATCGAGAATGGCGACCAGGTGCAGATCCTGCGCTCGAAGGGCCAGTCCCCGCAGCCACAATGGCTGAACGTCGCGACGACAGGCAAGGCGCTCGCTGCGATCCGCCGGCATCTGCGGCAGAAGGAGCGCGTCGAACAGACCGCGCTCGGCCAGACCCTGTACGAGGATATCGTCACCCGCCTGCCCGCGCAGATCGGCACCGATGCACTCAGCCATGCCCTTAAACGACTGAAGCTGCCCGACGAATCGTCGCTGATGGTCGCGATCGCGCGGCGTACCTTGTCCGATGCGGCGGTGATGGAGGCGCTGATGCCGGGCTCGGCGGGCGCCGACGTGACGCACGCGCTGGCACCGCAATCGAGCGCTATCTCGATCAAGGGGCTCACGCCCGGTGTCGCCTACGACCTCGCGACGTGCTGCCATCCGGTGCCGGGCGACCGCATCGTCGGATTGCGCCGGCCGGATGCGGGGATCGAGGTGCATGCGATCGACTGCCGTGTGCTCGCCGAACTCGCCGAGCGCTCGGAGAACGAGACCGACTGGGTGGATGTCGCATGGGGCGACGAGACCGAGGGCGCCGTCGCGCGCATCTCGGTAATGGTGAAGAACGAGCCGGGCTCGCTCGGCATCGTCTCGACGATCATCGGCGGGCACAAGGCGAACATCATCAACCTGCGGCTCGATACGCGCGACAAGAGCTTCCACACCAACGAGATCGACGTCGAGGTGCACGACGTGCAGCAACTGATGCGGCTGATGGCTGGGCTGCGTGCGGCGGATGCGGTGCACACCGTGGAGCGGGTGTAGAAACATCCGACGATGACGGCGGGCGCGGCGGGCGCTAGACGGGGGCGATGAACCGTCCGTCCCTTTCGATCGTCGTACCCTGCTATAACGAGGCGGCGTGCCTCGACATCCTGCACGCACGCATTTCCGGCGCGGCGAAAGTCGCGGTCGGCGACGATTACGAGATCGTCCTGATCAACGACGGCTCGCGCGACGACAGCTGGGGCGTGATGCAGCGTCTCGCCGCCGCCGACCCGCGGCTGGTGGCGATCAACCTCTCGCGCAACCACGGCCACCAGTTGGCACTCACCGCCGGGCTCGATCTGTGCGCGGGCGAGCAGATCCTGATCATCGACGCCGATCTCCAGGATCCGCCCGAACTGCTGTCCGACATGCGCGCCGCGATGGCGGCGAGTCAGGCGGACGTGGTGTATGCGGTGCGCCGCCAGCGCGCGGGGGAGACGGTGTTCAAGAAGGCGACCGCCGCCGCGTTCTACCGCATGCTGACGCGGATGACCGACACGCCGATCCCGCTCGATACCGGCGATTTCCGCCTGATGAGCCGGCGTGCGCTCGACGCGTTCCTGTCTCTTCCGGAACAGGCCCGCTTCATCCGTGGCATGGTCGCCTGGATCGGCTTCAAGCAGGTGCCCTTCCCCTACGATCGCGCCGAGCGGCTAGCGGGCGAGACGAACTACCCCCTCGCGAAGATGATCCGCCTGGCGTTCGACGCCGTCACCGGCTTCTCGACCGCACCGCTGCGCTTCGCCAGCCATGCGGGGCTCGCGCTGACCGGCGTGTCGCTGCTCCTGTTCGTCTATATCGCGATCGGTTGGCTGTCGGGCAGCGCGGTGCAGGGCTGGACCTCGACGATGCTCGTCACGGTGTTTCTCGGCGCGGTGCAGATGTTCGTGCTGGGGATGATCGGCGAGTATCTCGGGCGGCTGTACGTCGAATCGAAGCGGCGCCCGCTGTACATCGTCGCGGACGTGGCGGGCCCGATCCAGGGGAAGGCGACCTTGGGGTTTCGTGCGGAACCGGTGGACGTGGTGCGACCGCCTGACGGCTCCCTCCCGGGCCGTATCGACTGATCCTCACACCACCCCGGCGGAGGCCGGGGCCCAACTGGAGAGGTCGCAGTAACGAAGCGCCGTGCTCAGCTAGCGAGGTCCCCCAATTGGGCCCCGGCCTTCGCCGGGTTGGTGCTTCCTCAAAAATTCAGGAATCCAAGAGGCGTATCCCCCGCCCCCTCGTACTGAAATCCCCGCCGATCCTCCCCCGCCAGGGGGAGGTGGCGCGAAGCGACGGAGGGGGAGGACACGGAGCACGGGTCGGCGCCTGCCGCCCCCTCCGTCTGGCAAATTGCCAGCCACCTCCCCCTGGCGGGGGAGGATCAGCCTTACCGCGGCACTGCCAGGGTCACGATCGAGACACCCGGCGTCATCGGCATGCGGCCGACCAGATGGCGTTCCAGGCGGAAGATCTTCTCGAACAGCGCATTTACCAGCTTGGGTGGCGGGGAGTCGTCGCTGTCGTCGCGGCCGGAGAGGCGGCCGGCGATCCGCGCCGCCGCTGCCAACGGGAACAGCAGCGAGTTGAAATAGCCGAGCTTTTCCGGTTTCAGGCCAGCGGTCTCGATCGCCGTCTTGAGCGTCGCCTTCGAGTAACGCCGGTGGTGGTGGTTCACGACGTCGTGCGCGCTCCACAGCCAGGCATGCGCGGGGACTGCGATCAGGATCTTGCCGCCGGGGGCGAGACAATCCGCCATCGCCTTCAGCGCGGCGACGTCGTCCTCGATATGCTCGACCACGTCCAGCACCGCGATCAGGTCGTAATGCTTTCGCGGCACGTCGGGGAGTTCGGGCAAGGGCGCCGCGCCGACCGGCTTGCCGAGCCGCTCGCTGGCGATCTCGCGCGCGGCGGGGTCGATCTCGATCGCGTCGATCTCGCCGAATTCGGCCAGCATCGGCAGGTTATGCCCGGTGCCGCAGCCGATCTCTAGGATCTTCGCATCCTTCGGCAACGCGCCGTACCGCGTCAGGTAATCCGCCAGGATGTCGCGACGGGCGCGGTACCACCAGTGCGTGGAATCATGGGCGGCCATCCGGTCGTAGACGATGCGGTCCATTACTTGTCGGCCATTTCAGTTGAAAACCCAGAGACGGTTGAGCACGAACGTCACGATCGCGGCAAGGAAGACGGCGGGGATCAGCGGGATCCACGGATGCAGATGGAGCAGCGCGGTCCCTATCCAGGTAATCACGGCATTGAGCGCCAGCCCGGAGCCCTGGACGATCACGAACTTGAAATGCCGCCCTGCCCCCGGTTCCTTCGCGTGCCCCTTGAAGCTCCAGCGGCTGTGCAGGAAGAACCCGACGACCACCGCGACCGCGAACGCGAACGGCACCGCGGCGACCGCCTGGCGTGGCGGAAAGACATAGGCGGTCAGCGGCAGGTAGACGAGCGAGTACACGACGCTGGAAATGCCGCCGGCGATGCCGAAGCGCACGAGCTGGCCGAGCACGCCGCTCGCCCGCATCTGCTCCATCTGTCGCCAAATCGCCTGCATGCCCGCCTTGTTCTTTACCAACACCGCGATAGAGCGACGCTTGAGATATGCCCGCGCATCTAGAGTGCGTGCGGGCTGGAGGAAAGCGTTTTGGATCAGGCACCACCACCTCAGCGGAACACGCTGCTAGACGCGCTCGATCGGCACTGGATCGCGCTCACACTGCTCGCCTGGGTGGCGGTGGCGGCGTGGTCGGTGTTCGATCGCTGGGGGCAGATCCGCTGGCTGTCGCTCGGCGACACCGACGACAACATGCGGCTGATGCAGGTCCGAGCGCTGCTCGACGGCCAGGGCTGGTACGATCTGCGCAACTACCGGATGAACCCGCCGGTAGGGTTCGATATCCACTGGAGCCGCATCGTCGACCTGCCGATCGCAGCACTGATCCTGTTCTTCCGCCTCTTCACCACCAACAGCTGGGCGGAGCGGCTGGCGTGCGGGATCGCGCCGCTTCTGCCGCTGTCGATCGCGATGCTGGGGATCGGCGCGACCGTGCGACGGTTGATCAGCCCCTATGCGTGGCCGCTGGCAGTCGTGATCATGGTCGGTGCGACCGGCACGATGCTGATGTTCATGCCCGAGCGGATCGATCATCACGGCTGGCAGCTCGCGATGCTGAGCCTGACGGTGGCGGGGCTGTGCGATACGAACGCGCGGCGCGGTGGCGCGATGGTCGGGCTCGCGAGCGCGGTTTCGCTGTCGATCGGGCTCGAGCTGTTGCCGTATGCGGCGATGGCGGGGGCGATCATCGCCTTGCGTTGGGTGTGGGACCGGTCGGAGGCCGAGCGGCTGTCGATCTATGCGCTGACGCTTGGTGGCGGCAGCACGCTGGGTTTCGCGCTGTTCGCGTCGAACGCCAACCAGGCGATGCGGTGCGATGCGCTGACGCCGGTGTGGTTGAGCGTGATGATCGCGGCGGGGATGTTGCTGTTTTTGCTCGCGCGGTTCGGGCCGGCGTCGCGGGGGGCTCGGCTGGCTCTGGCGGTTGTGGCGGGTGCGGCGATCGTGGTGGGCTTTGCGCTGGTGTTTCCGCAGTGCCTGGGGCGGCCCGAGGGGATTTCGCCCGAGTTGCAACGCAACTGGCTGGACAATGTCCGCGAGGCTAAGCCGATCTACAAGCATAGTTTCCGGGTGGGCTTCGCGCTGGCGACTCTGCCGATCATCGGATTGATCGGGGCGATCCTGGCGGCCTGGCGAGCGCGACGGGATCCGCGCGCGGTTGGCTGGGCGGCGGTGGCGCTGTTCACTGCGTTCGCGTGTGCGATGCTGTTGTGGCAGGTCCGCGCAGGGCCGGCGGCGCAGTTGCTGGCGATTCCGGGGGCGACTGCGCTCGGGTGGCTGATCCTGCCGCGGTTGCTGGGTAACCGGTCGGTGGCGGTCCGGGTGATCGGCACGGTGGGTGCGTTCCTGATCGTCTCGGGGCTGTTTGCCGGGATGTTGATCCAGTATTTCCCGATCGACCGGCCGAAGCCGTATGAGAAGCGCGTCAACTCGGCGACCGGCAACTGCCTGCGCACGACCGTGCTGCTCGCGCTGAACAAATATCCCACGCAGACGGTGTTCACCTTCGTCGACATGGGGCCGCGGCTGATCACGATCACGCATCACGATGCGATCGCGGGGCCGTATCATCGCAACGGCGATGCGATCCTCGACGTCCAGCATGCGTTCGGGGGGACGCCGGACCAGGCGCATGCGATCATCAAGCGGCACGGCGCGACGATGCTGTTGCTGTGCCCGAATGCGGCGGAATCAACCAACTACAAGGCGCGCAGCCCGAAGGGGTTTTACGCGCAGATGGCGAAGAACGAGGTGCCGGCGTGGCTGACGCCGCTGCCGCTGCCGGCGAAGTCGCCGTTGCGGTTGTTCAAGGTGGACTGACCTCCCGTCATCCTGACGAAAGTCAGGATCCAGAGCCATTGGCGATACCGCTCTTGGCTCTGGATCCTGGGTCGAGCCCAGGATGACGAATCAGCGCAACACCACCGACAGGCCGTCGAGCACGAACTGTACCGCGAGCGCCGCCAGCAGCACGCCGAGCAGGCGCGTGATCACCGCCTCGATCTTCGCACCGAGGATCCGCATGATCGGCCCCGCCGCGAGCAGTGCGACCAGCGTCAGCAGCAGGATCGTCACCATCGCGCCGAGCACCACAAGCGAGCGTTCGATCCCGCTGTTGCGGCTCATCAACAGCATCACCGACGCGATCGAGCCGGGGCCCGCAATCATCGGCATCGCCATCGGGAAGATCGAGACGTCCTCGACCTCGGGATCGCTCGCCACCTTGGCGGCGCGGTCCTCGCGGCGCTCGGTGCGCTTTTCGAACACCATTTCGAGCGCGATCAGGAACAGCATGATGCCGCCGGCGATGCGGAAGCTGGCGAGGCTGATGCCGAGCCCTTTGAGCAACGCCTCGCCGAACAGTGCGAACACGAACAGGATCAGCGCGGATACCCCGACCGCACGGATCGCCATCGCCCGCTTCTGGAGGGACGAAGCGCTTGCCGACAGACCGGCATAGATCGGCGCGCAGCCGGGCGGATCGATGACCACGAAAAAGGTGATCAGCGACGAGATGTAGAGTTCGATCATAGCGCGGACTCCTCGATCGCGACGCCTTCGCGACGTCCTGCGGAGACCAACGTGTTGCGGAGCAGGCACGCTATCGTCATCGGCCCGACACCGCCCGGTACCGGCGTGATCGCACCCGCGACCTCGACCGCGCTGGCGAAATCGACGTCGCCGACGAGGCCCGCGTCGGTGCGATTGATGCCGACGTCGATGACGGTCGCGCCGGGCTTCAGCCAGTCGCCCTTGATCATCTGCGGGATGCCGACCGCGGCGACGACGATGTCGGCGCGGCGGATATGCGCGGGGACGTCCTTGGTGCGGCTATGGACCACGGTAACCGTGCAGCTTTCGCGGAGCAGCAGTTGCGCCATCGGCTTGCCGACGATGTTGGAGCGGCCGACGACGACCGCCTCCAATCCGCTCAGGCTCGGCAGCACGCTCTTCAGCAGCATCACGCAGCCGAGCGGCGTGCAGGGGACGAAGCCCGGCAGGCCGGTTGCGAGGCGGCCGGCGTTGATCGGATGAAAGCCGTCGACGTCCTTGTCGGGATCGATCGCCGCTATCACCGCCTGCTCGTCGATGTGCTTGGGCAAAGGCAACTGCACGAGGATACCGTCGATCGTCGGGTCTGCGTTGAGCGTCGCGACCAAGGCGAGCAGGTCTTCGGCGGGCACGTCAGCGGGGAGCCGGTGCTCGATGCTTTCCATCCCGGCCTCGCGCGTCGCCCTGCCCTTCGATCGGACATAGACGTTCGAGGCAGGATCCTCGCCGACCAGCACCACGGCGAGGCCGGGCGCGCGGCCCGCCTGCGTCCGAAAGGCGGTGACGCCGTCTGCGATACGGGCCCGGAGGCCGGCGGCGAAGGCCTTGCCGTCGATGATGGTCGCGCTCATGCCCGCGGTCCTTAAAGACCGGCGGCGATTTCCGCCAGCACAGTGGCGTCCCCGGTGATGTGCAGGCGCTTCAGGCGGGCGGTGTCCCCGGCGACGATCGTGACGGCGCGCTTGGGGACGCCGAAGGTCTTGGCGACGAGCGCGACCAGCCCGGCGTTCGCGGCGCCATCAACGGGGGCGGCTGCCAGCCTCGCGGCGAAATGCTCCGCGGTTCCGGCTGCCAGCGCATCGCGACCGCCACGCGGAGTCACCCGGACGGCGATCGCGAGGCCGTCATCGACCGCGCGCCAGGCTGTCGGCCCGATCAATAGGCCGCGACGAGGTAGTTCTGCGCGATGTTCGGGATGACGATGTTGGTCAGGATGTAGAGGATCAGCAGCACGACGAGCGGCGACAGATCGAGCGCGCCGAAATCGGGCAGGATGCGGCGGATCGGACGATACAGCGGCTCGGTGATCTTCTGCAGCGCGTTCCAGACCGTGCGGACGAAATCACTGTGCGTGTTGATGACGTTGAACGCGATCAGCCACGACAGGATCGCCTGGATGACGATGACCCACCAGACGAGGTTGAGCAGCAACTGGACGATCTGAAGAAGGGCGATCAAGGCAAGGGTCTCCGCTGGTGTATTGCCGATATAAGGTGGCGGGGGGAGAACGAGAAGGGCTGCTTAGGCGATAGTCCCCCCGGCCCTACTCCGTCACCCCAGCGAAAGCTGGGGTATCCCAGTTGGTGAGTGCGCGGCTCGAACCGGGAGATCCCAGCTTTCGCTGGGATGACGGATGTGGGGGCGTGACGGAGGGGGAGAAAAGCGACGACCGCTGTTCCGTGTCCTCCCCCTCCGTCACCTTCGGTGCCACCTCCCCCTTGCGGGGGAGGATCGTGGGGTTGGACGGCCCCCTACCGCGCGCGCCCGTTCGCGCTGACCAGCGTGCCTGCGCCCTGTTTGGTGAAGATTTCCAGCAGCATCGCGTGGGGGACGCGACCGTCGATGATCACCGCGGCATCCACGCCCGATTCGACCGCTGCGACGCAGGTGTCGAGCTTGGGGATCATGCCGCCCGTCACCGTGCCGTCGGCGCGCAGTTCGGCGATCCGTGCGGGGTCGAGATCGGTGAGCAGTTCGCCCTGCTTGTCGAGCACGCCGACGATATCGGTCAGCAGGAAGAACCGCGCGGCGCCCATCGCGGCGGCGATCGCGCCGGCCATCGTGTCGGCGTTGATGTTGTAGGTGTGGCCGTCCGCACCGATGCCGATCGGGGCGATCACCGGGATGATGTCGGCCTTGATCAGCGTGTCGAGGATCGTCCGATCGACCGCGATCGGCTCACCGACGAAGCCGAGATCGACGTGCCGTTCGATCCCCTGGAGCTTGTCGGGCTCGCGGCCGTGGCCGACTTTCTGCGCGAGGACGAGGCCTGCGTCCTTGCCCGAGATACCGACCGCGCGGCCGCCGGCCTGACCGATCCAGCCGACGATTTCCTTGTTGATCGAGCCCGCGAGGACCATTTCGGCGATCTGCGCGGTTTCGGCATCGGTGACGCGCAGGCCGTCGACGAAGCGCGATTCGACGCCCAGCCGCTTCAGCATCGCGCCGATCTGGGGGCCGCCGCCGTGGACGACGACCGGGTTGATGCCGACCGCCTTCAGCAGCACCATGTCCTCGGCGAAATCGCGCTGCAGCTCGGGGTCGCCCATCGCGTGGCCGCCGTATTTCACGACGAACGTCTTGCCGGCATAGCGCTGCAGATACGGCAGCGCCTCGGTGAGCGTTTCCGCCTTGGCGAGCAGGGCGGGATCGGGCGTGTGATCGGTCATGCTCGCGCTTTAGCCAGTCGCAGGCGGTTCGTCATCCGGGGAACGCGTGTGCGTGGCGTGGCGTGGCGTGGCGTGGCGTGGCGTGGCGTGGCGTGGCGTGGCTTGGCGTGACACGAGACATCCACGCCCGCCCCATCCGTCATCCCAGCGAAAGCTGGGATCTCCCGGTTCGAGCCGCAGCGCCAGCCAACGGGGATACCCCAGCTTTCGCTGGGGTGACGGGCTTGAGGGGTGACGGGCTTGAGGGGTGACGGGCTTGGGGAGCGAAGGGCTTGGGGAGCAATGGTCTTGGGGGCCGTGGGGTTGGAGGGCGACGGCTCAAAGGATGACAGGCCTAGGATGCAGCCTTCAGATCATACCCGGTCCAGCCGCCGGCCCAGTCGCACGAAGAAGGTGATCAGGAACGGTACCAGCACGATCGACAGCACGACTTTCGTGAGCATCTGCCCTTCCATCAGCGCCAGGATCGGCCGTTCGCCGAGGAACGAGATGGTGATGAACAAAATGGTATCGATGATCTGCGAGATGATGCTCGCGATCATGCCGCGCAGCCATACCAGCTTGCCCTCGCCGCTGCCGACCTGTCCCGACAGTTTCGAGAAGATCAGCACGTTGAGCGTCTGCGAAATGCCGTAGGAGATCAGCCCGGCGATCATCATCCGCGAGCTCTGGCCGACCACGATCGGGAACGCGTCGACCGCGGGCGGGTACATGCCCGGATCGTGCGGCAGGGCGAGCACCAGGTGGATCAGCGCCGCCGATACCAGCAGCGGGATAAACCCGAGGCGCACCAGGAACGTCGCGGTTTTCTGGCCGTGCAGCTCGGAAATCGCGCTGCTCAGTACCACCAGCAACAGGAAGCCGAAGATGCCCGCCTCGACCGCAAGTGGGCCGAGCGCGACCTGCTTCACCCCCAACACGCCGGCGATGCACACCATGCCGCCGTACAGGACCGAAAAAACGAAGAGCGAACGCGGGAACGCGGCCGGGGAACTGGGGGGAGACTTATCCATCGCCGGGGACGCTAGCGAAAACCGCCACGCCGTCAAATGACTAGACCTCAAATGACTGGCGAGTGCGGCGCTCGCGTGTCATGTCGGTCGCTTGCGCGGCCGGGGGGCGGCGCGTGTCAGTCAAAAATGCAGGGCGTCCATGGAAAGACTAGTCATCGGCCTTGCTGGCATCGCCGTCATCCTCGGCATCGCGGTGCTGCTGTCGAGCGACCGCCGTGCGATCCGCCTGCGGATCGTCGGCGCGGCGTTTGCGTTGCAGGCCGGGATCGCCGTGCTCGTCCTGTATTCGAGCTTCGGCAAGGTCGTGCTCGGCGAGATGTCGGGCGGGGTCGCCAACCTGCTCGGCTATTCGCAGAAGGGCACCGAATTCCTGTTCGGCAAGATGGCGACGCCCGAGATCGGCGGACAGAGCTTCGCGATCGCCGCGCTGCCGGTGATCATCTTCTTCGCCAGCCTGGTCTCGATCCTCTATTATCTCGGCATCATGCAGTTGGTGGTGCGCTGGGTCGGCGGCGGGATCGAGAAGGTCATCGGCGTCTCGAAGGTCGAATCGCTGTGCGCGGCGGCGAACATCTTCGTCGGCCAGAGCGAATCGCCGCTCGTCATCCGGCCGTATCTGGCGGGGCTGACCCCGGCGCAGTTGTTCACCGTGATGACCAGCGGGATGGCGGGTGTCGCAGGCACGATCCTCGCGGCCTACGCGTCGATGGGCATCCGGATCGATTACCTGCTGGCCGCGAGCTTCATGGCCGCGCCGGGCGGCATCCTGATGGCGAAGATCATCATGCCCGATCGCGTCATGCCGCCCGAGGGCGAACTGGCGCTCGGCGATTTACCGGGGGAATCGTCCGCCGGCGAACCGATGCCGCAGGCGACGCACGACGAGGAAAAGCCCGCCAACCTGATCATGGCCGCCGCCCAGGGCGCGCAGACCGGGGTCCGTCTGGCCGTCGCGGTCGGGGCGATGGTGCTGGCGTTCGTCGCGCTCGTGGCGCTCGCAAACGGGCTGCTCGGCGGGCTCGGCAACATGATCGGGCTGCCGGGGCTGAGCTTCCAGGGGCTGCTCGGCTATGTCTTCGCGCCGATCATGTTCCTGCTCAACGTGCCGTGGAGCGAGGCCGGGATCGCCGGCGGATTGTTCGGGCAGAAGATCGTGCTGAACGAGTTCGTCGCGTATATCTCGCTCGGCACGCAGCAGGGGCTGAGCGACCGAACGATCGCGGTCATCACCTTCTCGCTGTGCGGGTTCGCGAACTTCTCGTCGATCGCGATCCAGATGGCGGTGACCGGCAGCCTCGCGCCGAACCAGCGGCCGATGATTGCCAAGCTCGGCCTGCGCGCTCTGGCGGCAGGAAGTCTGGCGAACCTGATGTCGGCCGCGCTAGCAGGCCTGCTAATCGGCTGATCGTGCATCCTCCCCTGCAAGGGGAGGTGGCAGCCGGTTGGCTGACGGAGGGGTATCGCCCTCTCGATAGCGTACTACCCCTCCGTCTGGCTACGCCAGCCACCTCCCCTCGCAGGGGAGGAGAGTCGCCCGGAAACGCAATCGGGCCCGCCACCTTTCGACGACGGGCCCGACGAAGCTGCCTCTTGGGGGGATCGAGGCAGCTATCTCGCGTGACGGCCGATTACGGCAGCATCACCGTGTCGATGACGTGGATCACGCCGTTCGACTGCATGACGTTGGCGATCGTGACGCGACCCTTGTGGCCCTTGCCGTCCATGATGCCCCAGCCGCTGCCGACCTTCTTGAACATCAGCGGCTCGCCCTGCACGGTGGTGTAGGTCGCAGTGCCGCCGTTTGCCTTCGCCTTGGCGGCGATGTCGGCGGCGGTGATCGTGCCGGGAACGACGTGATAGGTCAGCACGGCGGACAGCTGCGCCTTGTTCTCGGGCTTGAGCAGCGTGTCGACGGTGCCGGCGGGCAGCTTCTTGAACGCGGCGTTGGTCGGCGCAAACACCGTGAACGGACCTGGGCCCGACAGCGTCTCGACCAGGCCGGCGGCCTTCACCGCGGCGACGAGCGTGGTGTGATCCTTCGAATTGACCGCGTTCTCGACGATCGTCTTGGTCGGATACATCGCGGCACCGCCGACCATGGGATTGGTCTGCGCGGCGACGATCGCGCTGCCGCTGACGGCGATGGCGGCGGCGACGATCGCGGTACGAAACACGTGATTCACGGCATGCTCTCCTGCACTGCGCCGGTCGGCCGACGCTTCTGCGGAAAGATACGGCCGGATCGGGAGAATGATGCAGCCGTGTTTCAGATCGTTGCGACAAGCCTGTCCCAGGCCGCAATCTCTTCGTCATGCCGGGTCGTGACGACCAGGTCGCTTGCCGTCGCCGTCGCGAGATCGACGTCGATCGAGCCGGTCCATTCGAACGTCGCATTGCCCGACAGCGTGACCATCGCCGCCTCGCTCGCCTCGGCGCGGACGAGGCCGCCCTTGTTGAAGACGGTCGTCGGCGTGTCGTATGCGATCCGCCCGGTCAGGCACGCGGCATAGGTCGACGCCGCCATCGCGCTGCCGCAACTGTCGGTGAGCCCGACCCCGCGCTCGAAGGTGCGGACGAACAGGTCGGCGCCACGGACCTCGACGAAGCTTACGTTGGCGCGATTGGGCAGCCAAGCGGGTGCGGCCTCGCAGGCTTCGCCTACGCGGACGAGTTCGGTTTCGTCGATCGCATCGACGAACGTCACGAGATGCGGATTCGGCATGGCGACGGCGGTGAAGGCGCGGTCCGTCGGCAAGTCGGGGATCGGCGTGTCGACGATGCGATCCGCGCCAGCCTCCATCGGCCACGCGGTGACGTCTAGCGACGCCGGCCCTGCGATCTCGCGTACCGTGAACACACCTGCCGCGATGTCGACATCGTGCACGACGATTGCATCGCTGGTCTTGAGCAACGCCGTTGCGGTCTCGACGCCGGTCGCCGCGAACCCGGCGCGCGCGACGCATCGCAGGCCGTTGAGGCACGTCTCGGACTCGCTGCCGTCGGCGTTGAACATCCGCATGCCGAACGCGTGGGTCTCGTCGCCGCCGGTGAGCAGGAGCAGGCCATCGCCACCGACCGGCCCACCCCGATCCGCGAGGGCGCGCGCGACGACTGCCCAGGCTGCATGGTCGAGCGTGGACGCCCGTGCGTCGATCAAGGGGAAGTCGTTGCCGGAGCCGTGGCATTTTATGAGATCGAAGCGCATGCCTGCAACTTAGTGCTGCGGGGCGGGCAAAGCGAGTGCGGACGGGGGCGAGGTTGAAGGTTGGTTGCTGAGAGGATTTTCATAAAAGTCTTAGCCGGCAGCGGCGACCTCGCGATCCTCCCCCGCCAGGGGGAGGTGGCGCCGAAGGCGACGGAGGGGGAGGACACGCAACGGCAATTACCCTTTCCTCCCCCTCCGTCTGGCAAGCGCCAGCCACCTCCCCCTGGCGGGGAAGGATCGCGAGGTTGAGCAACCGATCCCAGCCCCGCGCTAACTTATGCCGTAATAAGCAGCGAGCCGGTCGAGCGCGAGCGTCAGGACCAGCCGCCCCGCCCGCGCCGGCCAGTGCAGCGCCTTTTCTGCCGATGGCAGCCCCTCCCCCGCGCAGACCACGCGCCACAGGATATCCGCCAACCCCGGCCCCGCCGCCGCGATCGCATTGTCGAACCGTCGCTTCGCCGCGATCTGCGCCGATGCCGGATCGAGCCCGTCATGCCCGCCCCCATCGACCCGCTCCGCCCAGCGCATCGTCACGCTCGGCGCGATCGAGGCCCGCTCGTAATCGGCGCGCAGCTGCTCTCCTGCTGAGAATTGCCGCGCATCGACCAGCCCGCGCGACCGCAACCACCCGAGCGGCGATTCGGCCAGATTGACGGTCACCATGCGTCCACGCCGCGCCCCCGATGGCTGCGGAACGCCCTCCGCATCGATCGATCGTTCCACCAGCTCGCGCATCCGCCGTCTCCCTCTGCCGCTCCACATCACCTGCGCCGGTTGCCATATCGTCATGGTTGTAGGACAGAGGAATAACCCATCTGGTTTGGAGCCGGCTAATGATCACCGCCATTCGCGAAGTCCGCCGCGCCAAGGGCCTGACATTGGAGGATGTCGCGCGGCGCTGTGTTCCGCCGACAACCGCGCAGACGATCGGCCGGCTCGAGACGGGCACGCGCACCGTGTCGGTCGGCTGGCTCAACCGGATCGCCGCGGCGCTGGGCGTCGAGGCGGCCGATCTCGTGACGCTGCCCGACCGGGTCGACCTGCCCGTCACCGCGATCCTCGACGGCCGCGGCGTCCACGCGCCGCGCCGAACCACGACCGTGCGCCCGCCCCAGGTCGCACCCGGCCAGATCGCGGTGACGGTAGCGGGCGGAATCGGCGACTACCGCGCGGGCGACGTGATCTGGTGCGCGATGCTGGCGCCGGAGAACTTCGCCACCGCCCTAAACCGCGACGTCCTCGTCCCGCAACCCGCCGGGCGGCTCGCATTCGGACGGATGATCGGATGCAAGGGCAGCGTGATTCTCTTGCCGCCGGGCCCGGGCACGCCGCCACAGACGATCAAAAACCCTGCCTGGATGGCCGTCGCGATGCGCCTCGTCCGCGATCTTCAGTGAAACCGTGGGGGTGTTGGGCGATGACCCTACCACACTGAATTAGTAAAACCGGTTAATAATTGAGTATTGTACCCCCAAAGGTCCCCCCTCCGCAACATCGGCACGTCCGGCATACCTTTGCGTTAATATCGACGACCTTGCCTAAAGTCGTGGTGTCGCTGAACAGGCCCCCGAATACTAAGACGCGAACACACTTAGTTTAGACGTTAGGTCGTAAGGGGATCGGCTTCCAGATCGCGTGGAGGAAGCGTCGCGTGCTGTTCGAGTTTCATGAGCAGCGGGTGCGGCGGGTTGGCCTCGACAAGGGCACGTTGCAACATCAGCATTTCAGGCCGTCTTCGCGCCGAGCCTTACGCGCAGACCATGCGCGATCTGCATAGCGGTCAGCCAATTCGGCATGCGCTACCCGGGCGGTATCATCTGCAGCATTTATACTAGCGAGCCGTTCCTCGGCCTCGCGTACCAAGCTGTGCTCTAGTCGTATTTGGGGATCATGCCAAGCGCTCGGCTCTGTAAGCGAGAGTTATACCCGACGTCGTCATCGGGCTCGCGGCATGGTCGATGGCAATAACTGAAGTCAACACAGGTTACATGAAATTGCTAATCCGACATAATCCAACACTTGAACTGGGAAAACATGGTAGAGTTGACGTGTAGATAAGCGTCGCGTGTAAAGGTTTTTGCTGGCCGATTCTGCCGTATGCGCCGACTAGCTTTCAGGATACGCTGCGGATATCATAACACCAGCAGTTTCGGTATAGACCAGCTCCCAGGCCTGACGGGCTTCAAGGGTAAAATCCTCCCCCAAAATCTCTGAAAATGTATCGATTAATGTCGTTCCGACCGCAGCATATTGATATGCCCTTACGCCGTACTTGACATGCTTCTTCGCTAGATCGATCAACGTCGGCCTTAGTCGCGGAAGATCCGCAACATTCTCAACCAGAACATCAATTGTTTTTGAGAAAACGAATATTTGATGCGTCATATCGTCAGGAAAAAGCGCGCGTGCAAAGGGATGGTTCAGCAATAGTCGATGATAAAATAGCTCGGAATACGAATGCGGGAAAATTGATATCTGGGCATAGCTGTGCGTCACAAGTCGCGCCTGCTCAACCGTCAAAGGCATCCCCCCCTCCCCTAGCGGATGAATCTGTTGCACTGGCGATTATTTCGACTGATGCGTAATC
>NZ_JANBVH010000017.1 GCF_024273235.1 Sphingomonas faeni
TGCCCGTCGCCAGTGAAATCTCGACCCCGGCGGAGGCCGGGGCCCAAGTGGAAAGGTTGCGGTAACGGAGCGCGCGCTCAGTTAGCGGCGTCCCCCAATTGGGCCCCGGCCTTCGCCGGGGTGGTGCAGGGGCTGCCAGTGGGCGGCGTTCGTATCAGTGCGGCTTCTTTGCCTTGGCCGGCTTCTTCGGCTCGGGCTTCTTCGGCGGGGTCTTCTTCTCGGCCCCGTCCTTCGCGCGCAACGCGGGCACCGCGATCGCGGCCGCGATCCCCGCGATCACCGTCGCGCCGACCGCGATCGCCGTCTTCGGGTGCGACTTCACCGCATCGGTCGCCGTTGCCAGCCCAGCCTTCGCCGCGTCGGTCGCGTCCTCGACCCAGTCGCTCGTCGCGGCGGTCTTCTTGTCAGCCTTCGGCGTGTGGTCGTCGTCGTGGTGAACCTTGGCGTGCGGCATGGCGGAGTTGGGGATCGACGACATCGGGCTTGTCCTTCGGTTGAGGGATGATGCCCGATAAACCGATCGCCTCCGTGACGGTTCCGTTACGGTGCGCGGCCTACCGCACCAAACTCACCGTTTGCGCGTCAGTTCGCGCATCGCGTCGTCGAGCCCGGCAAGGCTCAGCGGGTACATCCGGTCGGTCATCAGCTCGCGGATGATCCGCACCGATTGCGAATAGCCCCACTGCGCCTCGGGCACGGGGTTGAGCCACGCCGCCGCCGGATAGGTATTCGTCAGGCGCTGCATCCACACCGCGCCCGGCTCCTCGTTAAAATGCTCGACCGAGCCGCCGGGATGGGTGATCTCGTACGGGCTCATCGACGCATCGCCGACGAAGATCAGTTTGTAATCATGACCGAACTTGTGGAGCACGTCCCATAACGGCGTGCGCTCGGCGAAGCGGCGCGTGTTGTCCTTCCACACGCCCTCGTATGGGCAATTGTGGAAGTAGAAGAATTCGAGGTTCTTGAACTCGGTGGTCGCGGCCGAGAACAGTTCCTCGCAGAGTTTCACGAACGGGTCCATCGAGCCGCCGACGTCGAGGAACAGCAATAGCTTGACCGCATTGCGGCGCTCGGCGCGCATGACGATGTCGAGATAGCCCTGCCGCGCGGTGCCGGCGATCGTGCCATCGATGTCGAGTTCGTCGGCAGCACCGTCGCGCGCGAAGCGGCGCAGGCGGCGGAGTGCCACCTTGATGTTGCGGGTGCCGAGTTCCTTGGTGTTGTCGAGGTTGCGGAACTCGCGCTGGTCCCAGACTTTCAGCGCGCGCTTGTGCGTGCTTTCGCCGCCGATGCGGACGCCTTCGGGGTTGTAGCCGCCGTTGCCGTAGGGCGACGTGCCGCCGGTGCCGACCCACTTATTGCCGCCCTGGTGGCGTTCCTTCTGCTCCTCGAGACGTTGCTTGAGAGTCTCCATGATCTCGTCCCACGAGCCGAGCGACTTGATCGCGGCCATCTCCTCGGGGGTTAGGAATTTCTCGGCGACCGCCTTCAGCCAGTCCTCGGGGACTTCGCCGGGGACAGTGCCGTAGCTGGTGGCGAGGCCGCGAAAGACCTTGGCGAAGACCTGGTCGAACTTGTCGAGCAGTCCCTCGTCCTTCACGTACACCGCGCGGGAGAGGTAGTAGAAATCTTCGGGCGTGCGCTCGATCACCTCGGCGTCGAGCGCCTCCAGCAGGATGAGGTGTTCCTTGAGGCTGGCGGGGATGCCGGCGCTGCGGAGTTCGTCGAGGAAGTTCAGGAACATGGGGTCACTCCAGAGCCTTCGTCATGCCGGGCTCGTTCCGGCATCCACGGTTCCGCACACTCGATAGGCGTGATGATGCGGGACCGTGGACCCCGGAACAAGTCCGGGGTGACGGAGTGGATGGGGCGGTCGGCATTGTCTCACCGCGCGATCGGCAGTTCGATCGCGCTGGGTTGCGCGGTCGAGTGGAAGACGCTGATCGTCGCCTTGCGGTAGTCGGCGGGCTTCGCGTCGAAGATGTTGGGGACGTAGGTCTGCGGATTGCGGTCGTAGAGCGGGAACCAGCTCGACTGGACCTGGACCATGATGCGGTGGCCGGGGAGGAAGACGTGGTTGGCATTGGGCAGGACGACGCGGAAATGCGTCGGCTGGCCGGCGACGATCGGCGTCGGCTTCTCGAAGCTATCTCGGTAGCGGCCGCGCAGAATGTCCATCGAGACGGCGAGTTGGTAGCCGCCCATCTCGGGCTTGTCGGAATATTCGGCAGGGTAGACGTCGATCAGCTTCACGACGAAGTCGCCGTCGGTGCCGGTAGTGCTGGCGATCAGGTCCGCGACGGGCGCGCCGGCGATTGCGATCGGGGTCGTCAGCGGGGGCGTCTGGTAGGTGAGGACGTCGGTGCGATCGGAGAACGGGCGCTGGTCGTCGACGAGCCATTGCCGCCAGGTCGACCCGGTCGCGTAGGTCGGGCGGATCGGGCGGAGGCGGTAGGGGATCGGCTTGGCGGGGTCGGAGACATAGTCGTCCTGGCCGTCCTGCGCGGGGGCGGTCGGGGCGAGGCCGCTTGCGGGCTGGAAGTAGAGTTTCTGCGTCGCGGCAGAGTTCGGCCAGCCGGCCAGCGTCTGCCACTGGTTCGTGCCGGTCTGGAATGCGGTGACGGGGGCAAGCGCGGGCGGCATTGCGCCGGTCTTCAGCGCGCCGTCGAGGAACGGGAGCAGGACGTTCTTGCGGAACCACAGCGCGGTGTCCGCATCGAACCGGATCGCACCCAAGGTCGAGCCGTCGCCGTTCGCGCCGCCGTGCGCCCAGGGGCCGAGCGCGAGGTGGTTGACGTGGTTCGGATCGACCTTCGACACCGCCTCATACGCCGCGACGGCGCCGTAAATATCCTCCTGGTCCCATTGGCTGGCGACCCAGAGCGTCGGCACGGTCTGCGGCTGCTTCGGCAGGATCGTCTCGAGCGCCTGGCCCTGCCAGAATGCGTCGTACGCCGGGTGATCGTGGAGGCGGTTCACGAACGGGAGTTGTTCGAGCCCGCGGCTTTTCGCGAACGCGCTGGCGGAACCGGCGCGGAGGAAGGTGTCGTAATCATCGTACGCGTCGCGCCAGAGGTCGCCGGCTTCGCCCTTCGCGGCGTCCTGCGTGTAGTAATAATCGTAGCCGATCTGGCGGAAGGCGCCGCCGTGGAAATCGTCGTCGCCCTTCCACGTGTTGATGACCGGGTTCATCGGCACCGCGGCCTTCAGCGCGGGGTGCGGGTTCACCAGCGCCATTGCGGCCATCATGCCGTCATAGCTGCCACCGATGATGCCGACGCGACCGTTCGAGTTCTTGAGGTTCTTCACCAGCCAGTCGATCGTATCATAGGCGTCGGTGGAGTGATCGACCTTGGTCGTGTTGAGCGGGCCGATCAGCGGGCGTTCGTTGATGTATGCGCCGTTCGAGCCGTTCTTGCCGCGGACGTCCTCGAACACGCGGATATAGCCCGCGTCGAAGAACATCGCGTCGGAGGCGCGAAGGGTCATCGCGCCGCTGGAACTGGAGGATCGGCTGGCGACGCCCTCGGCGTTGTAGGGGGTGCGCTGGAGCAGGATCGGGGCATCCCGCAGGCCCTTGCGCTGGACGATGACGGCGTGGAGCGTGACGCCGTCGCGCATCGGGATATCGACCTCGCGGCGGTCGAAATCGAAGCTGGCGTTGGCGGGGACGAACCTGGCGGGGATATCGCCGCCGGGGGGCGGGGCCTTTTCCTTCTGCGCCCCGACGATCGCGGGGGCGGACGTTGCGAGCAAGGCCAGCGTGATCGTCGTGAAAGCCCTGAACCGCATCGTCATCCTCGCCGTCTTTTGCGGGACGGTGGTGGCATGGTTTCGAGGGTGGCGGCAATCCAAGAATATGTACTTCTGGCTCCCCCCTGGAAGGGAGGGGCTGGGGGTGGCTAGGCCAGCTCGAGCCACACCGGTTCGGATATGCGGACGCCGACCCACCCCCGACCCCTCCCTTCCAGGGAGGGGCGAAGTTGACGGGAGCGGAAGTCAGCGGGCCAGCGAGAAGTCAGCGAGCGATCGATTCGCCGCTTCGAGGGTGGCGGCAATCGAAGAATAGGCACTTCTGGCTCCCCTCCCTGGAAGGGAGGGGCTGGGGGTGGGTAGGCCAGCTCGAGCCACACCGGTTCGGATATGCGGACGCCGACCCACCCCCGACCCCTCCCTTCCAGGGAGGGGGGAAGAATCAGCAGGTAGCGAAATCCCCTCCCTTTCAGGATGGGGGAAGTCAGCGTCCGATGGGCTTGCCGCTGACGGGCACGTACGCGTCGATCAGCGCGCCGACGTAATCGGGGTTGCGGCTCGTCAGTTCGGCGGCGGCGTGCGCCTTGCCGTAGATGAAGCCGTAGACCGGGTAGATCCCGCCGCCGAGGCCGTCCACGTCCTTGTACCAGACCTTCACGTCGCTCCAGTCGTTGTCGCGCGAGACGTCGAACAGCGTGACGTCCTGTTCCGCGTGCCCGCGCTCGCCGTTCTGCCGCGACCAGTTGGCGTGGGTCAGCATCACGACGCGCTTCTCGACCACCCGGCTGACGACCGCGACATGGCCGAACGGCAGGCGTGCGGTCTTCGCGAAGACGATGACGGCGCCTTCTTTCGGGATGTGCGTGCGTTCGTATTTGCCGTCGGCCTGCTCCCACCAGGTCCAGGCGTTGCCGTAGATCTGGATTCCCGACGCGGCGCGCGCGAAGGGCACGCACTGGCCGACATAGTCGAGCAGCGAGGCGGATTTGGACGCGGATGCGGGGGCGGCCATGGCGATTGCCAGCAGTGCCGGCGCCCAACGACGGAAAGCATACAATCTCATGAGGCCACCCTGCGCCGAAGGTGTGGCATAATTGTTGCCGCAGATGGTTAACGCAGGATAAGTTCGGCGGATGGTCTTTAGGCCGACGGCGTAGGTCGAGGCCAGCGATCACGGGCCGGGGAGGCTCATCCGGATCGGATCGAATAAGCCGGTAACACTGCGCCGTAACGGGCTGTAAATCATCAACTTCGGTTCAGCTGGAGCGGTGAAGTACCCGCCCGGTGACTCCTCGCCTCCGAAGCGGTTGCGTCGAGCGCCACGCACCCGCTGCGTGTCGGTTAGACCTCGGCTGGTCGACGATCCGCCGGTCCTGGGGCGGGCGACGCCTGGTCTGGGCAATCCCAGGTTTGCGACATCACAAGCCCGTCAACCAAGGATGACGTCATGACGACCGATACGAACACCCTGATGGCCCCTAAGGCCGCGCAAGACTTGATGGCCGCCGCAGTGGACTGGACTCAATATGATGGCAATCGCGTAACGTCGAATGCCAGTCACGGCGCCGTGTATATCGCCATGTGGGGCCAGCTCTTCGCCATTCCCGACAGCGACACGTTCAACAGCATGTTCAACAACTGGAACGGCATTCTCAACAGCGACTATCTCGTCGACAACATGCCGCGCGGCGCGCCTTTGGCCAGCGGTTCCTTTATCGCGCTCGGCTCGCGCTCGCCGGCGCAATATCTCGTTACGTTCGGGCAGAAGCTGCACATCCCCGATCCGGCGACCGTCTCGCGGTTCAACTTCCGCGGTCCGACGGGTATCCCGCAGCTCGCCGTCGATTATATTCCGACGGGTCGAAGCGTGACCTGAGCGACGCGCAAGCCGATGGCGTTGCGTGGGCAGCGTCGTCGGTTTGCCGCGCCTCGATAGCCTACCCCTGGTTCTTCTGCCGCTTCGCCATGAACGCCAGGCGTTCGAATAGCATGACGTCCTGTTCGTTCTTCAGCAGCGCGCCGTGGAGCGGCGGGATCGCCTTGGTCGGGTCGCGGTTCTGGAGGATGTCGAGCGGCATGTCCTCGTGGAGCAGCAGCTTCAGCCAGTCGAGCAGCTCGCTGGTCGAGGGCTTCTTCTTCAGCCCCGGCACGTCGCGGACGTCGTAGAACAGGTCCATCGCCTTGCTGACGAGGATCTTCTGGATGCCGGGGAAATGCACGTCGACGATCGCCTGCATGGTCTGTCGATCGGGGAACTTGATATAGTGGAAGAAACAGCGGCGGAGGAACGCGTCGGGAAGTTCCTTCTCGTTGTTCGACGTGATGATCACGATCGGGCGCTCGACCGCGCGCACGGTTTCCTTGGTCTCGTAGACGTGGAACTCCATCCGATCGAGTTCCTGCAACAGGTCGTTGGGGAACTCGATATCGGCCTTGTCGATCTCGTCGATCAGCAGGACGGGCGGGGCCGGCTGGGTGAACGCCTCCCACAATTTGCCCTTGCGGATATAGTTGCCGATGTCGTGGACCCGCGCGTCGCCGAGCTGGCCGTCGCGCAGGCGGGCGACCGCGTCATATTCGTACAGGCCCTGCTGCGCCTTGGTGGTCGACTTGATGTTCCACTCGATCAGCGGCGCGCCGAGCGCCTTGGCGATTTCATAGGCGAGGACGGTCTTGCCGGTGCCGGGCTCGCCTTTGATCAGCAGCGGACGGCGCAGCGTCACGGCGGCGTTGACCGCGACTTTCAGATCGTCGGTCGCGACGTAGCTCTGGGTGCCTTCGAAGCGCTTCATGCGATGTCCCGTCCGGTTCTGAATACCGGGTATGGATAGAAGGTTTCCGCAGCCCCGTGCAAGCCGGTTACAGATCGCCGCGGGCGCTCGCACGGGCTTCGAGCAGCGACCACAGGCCGCGGTGCTGCGCGAACAGCTGTTGTGCACCGAACAGGATCGCGCGCTGGACGCCGGGCGCGTTGCCGAGCGCCGCGATCATCGCTGCGGTGTCGGCGTTCGAGGGGAAGGTCGGTGCGGGTACTGGGAGCCCGAAGCGCTCCGCGGCGATATCGAGCATCGCGCGGATCGAGCCCCAATCGAGCAACAGCGCCGCGACCGCACCGGTCGCACAACCGCGCCGTTCGGACCGGGCGAGCATTTCGAGCGCATGCCGTTCGCCGACCAGCGCCGATTCGGTTTCCGCCTGACCGGGCGTCGAGGGCAGCGGGCCGACCGCGGCGGTCAACTGCGCGAGATAGGTGCGCTCGTCGACGAAACCGGCGGCGGCGGCGGTCAGCCAGTCCTGTGCCTCGGGCTGGACCGCGTTTGCCAGGACGTCGGCGATCATGCCGGGATGGTCGCCGTGCACCGAGCACAGCGCGTGGACCGCGTCGGACAGGTTGCGGGGCGGCTGGCCACCCGAGATAAGGCGGCGATAATGCGGGTGCGCGACGCTGCCATCGGCCTCGGCCAGCCGGACGAGCGCCTGCCATGCGCTGCGCTCGCCTGCGGGCTCGTTGCCCTGCGGTACCGTGGTCGAGACCATCATACTCCGGTCGTGCTGCGCGGTGGACGAACGTCCACGGCAAGGTTCTCGTCGGTCGGTTTAAACGAAGCGCGTAAAGACGCGGTTTACGCCGTGGTAATTATCTCATGCTCGTCAGTCGGCAGCCGGGATGGTCGAGGTCGTCGCTGCGATGCGCCCTTTACGCCGCCGCATGCCGTCGCGATAACGCGCCACCGAACATCTTCGGGCCGCCGGGCGGTATCCGGCGGGATGATCCCACGGAGTCTACAGGATGCGAACATGGTTGCTCGGGCTTGCACTTGCTTCGGTCGGAACCGCCGCGATGGCTGCTGATCAGGTGACGCCCGCCGCCGGTCCTGCGGCAGTGACTCCCGCGCCCGAGCCGCTGCGGCCGGTCGAGGCGGCGAAACCCGGCGACCTGACGATGGCGCGCGTGTTCGGCAATCCGGACCTGTCGGGATCGCAGCCGCGCGCGGTGCGGCTGTCACCGGACGGCACGTTGCTGACCAGCTTGCGCAACCGCGACGACGAGAAGGAGCGTTTCGATCTCTGGGCGGTCGATACCGCGACGGGCCAGGCGCGGATGCTGGTCGATTCGAAGACCGTCGGCAGCGGCGCCGAACTGACCGAGGCCGAGAAGATGCAGCGCGAGCGTGCGCGGATCGGCGGGCAGAAGGGCATCGTCGCCTATGACTGGGCGCCCGACGGCAAGTCGATCCTCGTGCCGCTCGACGGCGACCTGTATCTCGCAGGGCTCGACGGCAAGGTGAAGCGGCTGACGAATACGCCCGGCGGCGAGCTGAACCCGGTCGTCAGCCCCAAGGGCAGCTTCGTCTCGTTCGTCCGCGACCAGAACGTCTTCGTCCAACCGCTGAGCGGGGGCGACGCGCGAGCGCTCACTACCGGTGGCGGCGGAACGGTGCATTTCGGCGAGGCGGAATTCGTCGCGCAGGAAGAGATGGATCGCCGCACCGGTTATTGGTGGTCGCCCGACGAGCGGCATGTCGCGATCGAGCGGTTCGACGAGGCACCGGTCCACACCGCGACACGCGCATCGATCGGCGCGACCGGGACCAAGGTCTACGAGCAGCGCTATCCCGCGGCTGGCACCCCGAACGTGCTGGTCGATCTGTATATCATGAACTCCGACGGCTCGGGCCAGGTGAAGGTCGATCTCGGCACCAACCCCGACATCTATCTCGCGCGCGTCGACTGGACGCCGGATGGCCGGATGCTGCTGGTCCAGCGTCAGAGCCGCGACCAGAAGCTGCTGGAAATGCTCCGCGTCGATCCCGCGACGGGCAAGTCGACCGTGCTGTTCACCGAGAAATCGGGCGTGAAGAGCTGGCTCAACCTGTCCGACGCCTATCACGTGCTTCAGGACGGCAGCCTGATCTGGCGGTCGGAGCGGAGCGGCTACGGGCATCTCTACCGGTTCGCGTCGGGCAAGTGGACGCAGCTTACCAAGGGCGACTGGGTCGTCACCGATCTGGTCGGCGTCGATGAGACAAAGGGTCGGCTGTTCTTCCTCGGCAACAAGGACGACGTGCTCGAGCAGCAGCTCTATTCGGTCGACGTCGCCAAGCCGAACGCGATCACCAAGCTGACCGAAACCGGCTGGTGGAACAGCGCGACGATGGATGCCGCCGCGAGCCGGTTCATCATCTCGCGCTCGAATCCGAAGCAGCCGACCCAGGTCTATCTCGCGGACGCGACCGGCAAGCGAATCTCGTGGATCAACGAGAATGCGGTGGTCGAGGGGCACCCTTATTATCCGTATCTGTCGAGCCACCAGGAAACCAAGTTCGGCACGCTGAAGGCCAAGAACGGCATGACGCTCTATTACGAGATGATCACGCCGCCATTGGAGCCAGGCAAGAAATACCCGGTGTTCTTCGAACATTACGGCGGACCCGGCACCGGCCAGCAGGTCACGCGCGGCTGGCAGGGCGGATTGCCGCAATATCTGGTCGATCGCGGCTGGATCTATTTCACCATCGACAACCGCGGCTCGTATAATCGCGGCAAGGCGTTCGAGGACCAGATCTATCACGCGATGGGCACGGTCGAGGTCGAGGACCAGCTTTCGGGCGCGAACTACCTGAAGTCGCTGCCGTTCGTCGAGCCGAGCAAGATCGCGACCTATGGCTGGTCCTATGGCGGCTATATGTCGTTGAAGATGCTGGAGAAGACGCCGGGCGTGTATGCCGCGGCCGTTTCAGGAGCGCCGGTCACTGACTGGCAGCTGTACGACACGCATTATACCGAGCGGTATCTGGGCGATCCGGCGAAGGACCCGGCGAGCTACTCGACCTCGGCCGCGGTCGAGGAGGCGAACAGGATCGTCGATCCGTTGCTGCTGATCCACGGGATGGCGGACGATAACGTGTTCCTCGACAATTCGACCAAGGTGGCCGCGCGGATGCAGGCGACCGCGACGCCGTTCGAGATGATGTTCTACCCGGGGTACACGCACCGCGTGGCGGGGCCGGGGATCAGCGAGCATGTCTGGGGGACGATCCTGAACTTCCTCGACCGGACCGTGAAGGACAAGCCGGTGCCTGAGGCTGTGGCAACGCCGGCGAAGTAACCACGGTGCGGTTCGTCGAGACGTTTCACCTGTGGCCGTTCCTCGACACGCTGGTGAGTTACATCGCTGCGTTCGTGTTCGGGACGCTGATCGGCGCGGAGCGGCAGTACCGCCAGCGCACCGCGGGGCTGCGGACCAACACGCTGGTGGCGCTCGGGTCGGCGGCGTTCGTCGATCTGGGGCAGCGGCTGGGCGGCGATGTCGAGTCGATCCGGATCATCGCCTATGTCGTGTCGGGGATCGGCTTCCTCGGCGCGGGCGTGATCATGAAGGAGGGGATGAACGTCCGCGGGCTCAACACCGCGGCGACCTTGTGGTGCTCGGCCGCGGTCGGCGCGTGCGCCGGCAGCGACATGATCGCGGAGGCGGGGTTGCTGACGTTCGTCGTGCTGCTGGCGAACACCGCGCTGCGGCCGCTGGTCGACGGGATCAACCGGATTCCGACCGATGGGCGGACGATCGAGGCAACCTATAGCGTGATGGTGACGGCGGCGGCGGGGGATGCGGGGCCGATCGGCGATATGGTGGTGGAGCATCTGGAGGCTGCGCAATTGCAGGTGGCGGAGCTGGACGTGACCGAGCGGGGCGAGGACCGGGTGGAGATTGCCGCGACGCTGGTGGCGACGAACGTGCCGGCGGAGGAACTGGATGCGATCACGGATCACCTGGCGAAGGTGCATGGGATCGAGCATGCGACTTGGCAGGCTAGGACGCATGACTAAGGGTCGGGTTTAGCGGCGGACCTTCCCCGGCCACCACCCCGGCGGAGGCCGGGGCCCAGTTGGGGGACGTGGCTAACTGCGCGCGGCACTTTATTACTGCGACCTTTCCAACTGGGCCCCGGCCTCCGCCGGGGTGGTGCTACTGCTGGGGTGGTGGAGAGAGAAGCGTGTTCGCCCGCGAAGGCGGGGGTCCAGTCTGGGCCCCCGCCTTCGCGGGCGAACAAGGAGGCGGGTGCAACCGTCGCCGCGATCCAAGCCTCCAAACCCCCTCTATCCGCGCAACAAGTCGAAAGCCGTTGGACCTGCCCGCGCAACGACGTTAGTGCGCGGCCAAGTCCAATCGGAGTTATGACATGGGTTATCGGGTGGTGGTCGCGGGCGCGACCGGCAATGTCGGGCGCGAGATGCTCAATATCCTGGCGGAGCGCGAGTTTCCCGCCGACGAGATCGCCTGCGTCGCGTCGTCGCGCAGCCAGGGGCTGATGGTCGACTACGGCGACACCGGCAAGCAGATCAAATGCCAGAACATCGAGCATTTCGACTGGAACGGCTGGGACATGGCGCTGTTCGCGATCGGCTCGGAGGGCACCGCGGTCTACGCACCGATCGCCGCCGCTGCCGGCTGCGTGGTGATCGACAATTCGTCGCTCTACCGCATGGACCCCGACGTGCCGCTGATCGTGCCCGAGGTGAACCCGGAAGCGATCGACGGCTACAAGGCGCGCAACATCATCGCCAACCCGAACTGCTCGACCGCGCAGATGGTCGTCGCGCTGAAGCCGCTGCACGACGCCGCGGTGATCAAGCGCGTCGTCGTATCGACCTACCAGTCGGTGTCCGGCGCGGGCAAGGCGGGGATGGACGAGCTGTTCGAGCAGAGCCGCAACATCTTCGTCGGCGATCCGGCCGAGGCCAAGAAGTTCACCAAGCAGATCGCGTTCAACGTGATCCCGCACATCGACAGCTTCCTCGACGACGGCTCGACCAAGGAAGAGTGGAAGATGGTCGTCGAGACCAAGAAGATCCTCGACAAGAAGATCAAGGTCACCGCGACCTGCGTCCGCGTGCCGGTGTTCGTCGGCCATTCGGAGGCGATCAACATCGAGTTCGAGAACGAGATCTCGGCCGAGGAGGCGCAGAATATCCTCCGCGAGGCGCCCGGCATCATGCTGGTCGATAAGCGCGAGGACGGCGGCTACATCACCCCGATCGAATGCGTCGGCGACTTCGCGACGTATATCAGCCGCGTGCGCGAGGATCCGACCGTCGAGAACGGCCTGAACCTGTGGTGCGTCAGCGACAATCTCCGCAAGGGTGCCGCGCTGAACGCGGTGCAGATCGCCGAACTGCTCGGGCGACGGCATCTGCAAAAGGCCTGAGTCGGGCGGGGCCGTTCGCCCCAAAAATCTGTTCCGCAGTACCAGAACCGCGTCGTCATTTTGCCGTGACGACGCGGTTTCTTCGTGATTCGTCGTCGCGGCGGACGCGGGCGGCAATGGGTCGGATAAACCCGTTTTGCGAAGACCAGGTCAGGCCGAAATCGATATCTGTCAGATTGGGTCTATCGGTTAACGATCATGACCCGAACAAACCTATGTAACTCCGCACAGTGGTTTGAAAATCGAACAAGAACGGGTTTGATATTGAACCATTATGAGTAGTTCGACCGATCAAGAACGAATAGTTGCTTGCCGAGTTCCGATTATTTCTTATTTATGTTGGTAACATACTGTTAGTATTCAGGGGTTGAACATCCCTCCGTTCCGGTAGTCGGGTCGATAGACCATCGGCGATCCGGGAAATTCGCGCTGCCATTGCAGTCGCCAGTGGAGGATGTTTGATGTCTCACGCGTTTGTTCGTCCGCATGCCCAGCCCATCGTAACGTCGAGTGCCTTCGCCAGCAGATCGGTTGGCGGTACGCGGGTGTTGCGTGGCCTTCGCAACGGCGTGTCGCTGATCGGTCTCGCCGCGACATCGCTGTTGGTAACCCAGGCGGCTTCGGCACAGACGGGTACGCCGAACCTCGTCAGCGCATGTTCGGGCGTCAGCCTGCCGCGGTCGGCAGTAACCGGCATCCTCGCACCGGTCATCAACGGGATTGTGACGCCGATCCAGAATACGGTTAATCCGATCCTGGGCGTTGTCGGTACGGTGCTGCCACTCGTCGATCCGCTCAGCATCGATGCAGCCGGGCTGTTGGCCAACGCCGCGGCGGGCAACAATATCACCTTGCAGGTCCTGAACACGAACGGCCAGATCGTCGGCGCGAGCGATCGGTGCGACACGCAGGCGGACAGTGTTTCGCTGCTCAATCCCGCCGGCATCTCGATCGGCGGCAACCGCATCACGGGCCTGGGAGCGACCGGTCTCGAAGCGTCGGCGGGCGAACTGAGCTCGGTCGCGTTCGGGAATTCGGCCAACACGGCGGCGACGGCGGTCGGCTCGGTCGCATTCGGAACGCGCGCTAGCGTCGGTGCCGGCGCGACCGGTGCGATGGCGCTTGGCACGGACGCCAGCGCGACTGGCGCGAATGGCGTAGCCTTGGGCGCAGGCAGCCTTGCCGCGCGAGGACCTCTAGCGAACTATGCCGCGCTCGGCCTGACCGCCGCGCAGACGTCGGCAGGCGAGGTGTCGGTCGGCGCGGCCGGTGCAGAGCGCCAGATCACCAACGTCGCGGCAGGCTCGGCGGATACCGATGCAGTCAACGTCAGCCAGCTCGCGGGTGTCCAGGCGCAGATCGGTACGGTCGCGAGCGGCGCGGTCCAGTATGACGACGTGGCCCGGACCAGCGTGACGCTGGGCGGTGCCGGCGCGGGCCTGCCCCCGGTCGCGCTGACCAACGTCGCGGCGGGCGCGCTCGGCGCGGCCTCGACCGACGCGGTCAACGGCAGCCAGCTGTTCGCGACCAACACGAACGTGACCAACCTGACGACCAACATCAGCAATGGCGCGATCGGCGCGCTGCAATATTCGAGCGCGGGTGCGCCGACGACGCCGAACGGGGGCGTGCCGTCGAACGACGCGACGCTGGTCGGTGGAGCGGCCGGCGCGGTCGCGCTGCACAACGTCGCCAATGGCGTTGTTGCCGCCGGCTCTACCGACGCGGTCAACGGCGGCCAGCTGTCGACCGTATCGGATCAGGTCGGCACGCTGGCCGGGCTCGCCGTCCAATATGACGACGCGACCCGTGCGAAGGCGACACTTGGTGGTCTCGGGACCGGGGCAGCGCCTGTCGTACTGGACAACGTCGCAGCGGGCACGCTCGGCGCGACGTCGCTAGAGGCCGTCAATGGCAGCCAGTTGTTCGCGACGAACACCAACGTCACGAACACCAATACCGCGCTTACCAACCTGACGACCAACATCACCAATGGCGGGATCGGCGCGGTGCAATATTCGAACGCCGCGACGCCGACCGTGCCGAACGGCGGCGTGCCGACCAACGACGTCGCGCTCGTGGGTGCGACTGCCGGCCCGGTCGGGCTGCATAACGTCGCTGCGGGTGTCGTCGCGACGGGATCGACCGATGCGGTCAACGGCGGTCAGCTGTCGACGGTCGTCGACCAGGTCGGCACACTCAACACGCTGGCGGTCCAGTATGACGATGCGACCCGCGCCCGCGTGACGCTGGGCGGCGTCGGTGCGGCACCGGTCGGGCTCGGCAACGTCGCAGCCGGGACTCTGGGCGCCACCTCGACCGACGCGGTGAACGGCAGCCAGCTGTTCGCGACCAACACCAATGTCACCAACCTGACGACCAACATCGCCAACGGCGCGATCGGCGCGCTGCAATATTCGAGCGCGGGTGCGCCGACGACGCCGAACGGCGGCGTGCCCTCGAACGACGCGACGCTGGTCGGTGGAGCGGCAGGTGCAGTCGCGCTGCACAACGTCGCCGACGGCGTCGTCGCGACGGGCTCGACCGACGCCGTGAACGGCGGGCAGCTGGCGACGGTATCGGGGCAGATCGGCGGACTGTCGGCGCTGGCGGTGCAGTATGACGACCTCAGCCGGTCGCGCGTCACCTTCGGTGGCGCTGGTGCTCCAGCGGTCGTGCTCGGCAACGTCGCGGCGGGCACGCTCGGCGCGACCTCGACCGAAGCCGTCAACGGCAGCCAGTTGTTCGCGACCAACACCAACGTCACCAACACCAACACCGCGCTGACCAACCTGACGACCAACATCAGCAATGGCGGGATCGGCGCGGTGCAATATTCGAACGCCGCGACGCCGACCGTGCCCAACGGCGGCGTGCCGACCAACGACGTCGCGCTGGTGGGCGCGACGGCCGGCCCGGTCGGGCTGCACAACGTCGCCGACGGCGTGGTCGCCACCGGATCGACCGACGCAGTCAACGGCGGCCAGCTCGCCAGCGTCACGGGGCAGGTTAGCGGGCTGTCCGCGCTCGCGGTGCAGTATGACGATATCGGCCGGTCGCGGATCACGCTCGGCGGTGCCGGAACCGGTGCTGCCCCTGTGGTGATCGGCAACGTCGCGGCGGGGACGCTGGGCGCCAGCTCGACCGAGGCGGTCAATGGCAGCCAGCTGTTCGCGACAAACACCAACGTCACCAACCTGACGACGAGCATCTCGAACGGTGCGATCGGCGCACTGCAATATTCTAGCGCGGGTGCACCGACCACGCCGAACGGTGGCGTACCGTCGAACGACGTCACGCTGGTCGGCGGTGCGGCCGGGGCGGTCGCGTTGCACAATGTCGCCGACGGCGTGGTCGCCGCGGGATCGACCGACGCGGTCAATGGCGGTCAGCTGGCAACTGTGTCCGGGCAGGTCGGCACGCTGAACGCGCTGGCGGTGCAATATGACGATCTCAGCCGGTCGCGCGTGACCTTCGGCGGGGCCGGCGCCGCACCGGTGGTGCTCGGCAACGTCGCCGCGGGAACGCTGGCGGTCGGTTCGACCGAGGCGGTCAATGGCGGGCAGCTGGTCGGTCTCGGCAGCTCGGTCGCAGCCGGTCTCGGTGGCCTCTCGAGCTATGACGCGGCGACAAACAGCGTGCTCGCCTCGATCGGTTTCGGCGGCGTGCAATATGGCAACGTCCAGTCGGTGTTCGACGCGGTCGATGGCGCGATCAACGGCGGCGCGGGGATCCGGTATTTCCGGGTACTCTCGACCCGCGGCGACGGCAGCGTGACGGGCACCGACAGCATCGCGATCGGTCCGGAAGCGGTGGTGAGCGCCGACAACAGCGTGGCGATCGGCACCGGCGCGTCGGCCCTGCGCGGTGGTACGCTTGGCTATGCGGCACTCGGCCTGGCCGGGTTGCAGAACTCGGTCGGCGAGGTGTCGGTCGGTTCGGCCGGTGCCGAGCGCCAGATCACCAACGTCGCGGCGGGCACGGCAGCGACCGATGCCGCCAATGTCGGCCAGGTCGCCGGGGTCGCGGCGCAGGTCGCGGCGCTGGGCAACAGCACGGTGCAATATGACAATGGGACCAAGAACACGATCACGCTCGGCGGTGCCGGCGGGACGACGATCACCAACGTCGCGGCGGGCAACGTCGCCGCCGGATCGACCGACGCGGTCAACGGATCGCAGCTGAACGCGACCAACGTCCAGGTCGCCAACAACACGACCGCGATCACGAACCTTGGCAACCAGGTCGCGAACGGCGGCACCGGGCCCGTGCAATATTCCAACCCGGGCAGCCCCACCACGCCGAACGGCGGCACCAGGACCAACGACCTGACCTTGGTCGGTGCGGCGGCTGGGCCGGTGGGCCTGCACAACGTCGCGAGCGGTTCGATCGCGGCGGGTTCGACCGACGCGGTCAATGGCGGGCAGGTTTACGCGCTGGCGCTGACCACCGTGAACGCGGTGTCGTACAACACCGATGCGAGCGGCGCGCGGACCAACACCGTGACGCTGGCCGGCGGCAATGCGGCGGCACCGGTGACGGTGACCAACGTGGCTGCGGCGGCGCTGGCGGCGGGATCGACCGATGCGGTGAATGGTGGTCAGCTCTATACCACCAACCAGGCGGTCGCGACGGCGCAGGGTACCGCGGACAGTGCCCTCGCGCTGGGCAGCAACTCGGTGCAATATAGTGCCGGGCGGACCAACGTGACGTTCAACGCAGGCGGCGCGGCAACCGTGCTCAGCAACGTCGCGGCGGGCGTATCGACCACCGACGCGGTCAATGTCGGGCAGCTGAACTCCGGCATCAACTCCGCGGTGACGCAGGCCAACAGCTACACCGACGGACGGATCGCGGCGCTCGACTTCGACATCCGCTCGGTGCGGCGCGACGGCTATGCTGGGACGTCGAGCGCGCTCGCCGCCGCCGGGCTGCCGCAGGCCTATGAGGCGGGCAAGGGCATGGTCGCGATCGGCGGCGGTACCTATGCCGGGCAGTCCGCGGTCGCGGTCGGCATGTCGAAGGCGTTCAACGACGGGCACACCGTGGTCAAGCTGAGCGGCACCTACGACTCGCAGGGCAAGGCCGGAGCGTCGGGCGGGATCGGGTATCAGTTCTGATCCGCCGTTGAGTACGCGGGAACGGGCGGCCTTCGGGTCGCCCGTTTTCGTTTGGGAGGTGGATCGCCTTCGTTGTTCTTGCCAGCGGCGACCGTGCGACCGAACCGTGACGGCAAGATCGGGTTTCTGCACCCGCGAAACTGAGGCAACGCACACCTTGGCGCCATGGCCGTCAACCGGCCATGGATGGTTCAACCCCTTCCGGTATCAAGGGCTTTCGGCCGATGGTGATCCCCGTGTTGCGGGGGCTTATTCCGGAACCGTTCCCGGATCGGCGATGCCGGCGTCGAACGACTTGGATGCGTCGGTGCCGTCAGCCTGGTGCGCGTGCCTGGATGGCGCCTTTGGCTTTGGGGGCTTCGGCGTGCTGCCGCGCAGGGTTAGCAAAGCGCCGACCGCGGCACCCGCCACGGCAACGCCGCTGAAGATCGCCGCCGCACCCCATTTTCCGCGAACCTTGTCGGAAGCCTTGGCCACCGGCGTCGCAACGACAGGACGTGTCGCGGCGGGCCGCGGCGTGCTGCGCTTGGTCGACCGTGGCTTCGGCACCGGCTTGGCAACGGCTTTGCGCGGGGTCGGGGAGGCGGTCTTCTCGGCAGCCGGCTTCGACACCGGCGCCGGCTTCGACGCTGCCACGGATTTGGCCGCAGACGTCGCGGCGACTGACTTCGGCGCGCTGGTCTTGCGCGGGGCACGGCGGCGCGTCACGGGCTTCTTGGCGTCGGTTTGGGGCGGCGTTTCGGGTGGGTCGGTGTCGGCCACGGCTATGCTCCCTCAGAAATGATTGCGGATGCGTAACGCATCGGTACGCGATCCGCTCCGCTTTTTACCGGCCCGCTTTATCCGACCGCCTCATCTGAACGCCTTATCTGAACGGGGGTTCGTCGAACGCGCGCAGCTTGCGGCTGTGGAGCTTGGCGCCCTCCAGTCGCAATTGTTCGCAGGTCTCGATGCCGATCCGCAGATGCTCGCTGATCGCGCGTTCGTAGAAGCGGTTGGCCTGCCCCGGCAGCTTGAGTTCGCCGTGCAGCGGCTTGTCGGAGACGCAGAGCAACGTACCATAGGGTACGCGGAAGCGGTAACCCTGTGCGGCGATCGTCGCCGACTCCATGTCGATGCCGACGGCGCGGCTGAGTGAAAAGCGCAGCGCCGACTTCGAGTAGCGGAGTTCCCAGTTGCGGTCGTCGGTCGTTACGATCGTGCCGGTCCGCAGGCGGCGTTTCAGTTCCTCGCCCGACTGGCCCGAGACGATCTCGGCCGCCTTGGCCATCGCGACCTGCACCTCGGCGATCGCGGGGACGGGGATCTCGGGCGGCAGGACATCGTCGAGGACATGGTCGTCGCGCAGATAGGCATGCGCGAGCACATAATCCCCGATCCGCTGGCTCGGACGGAGACCACCGCAATGACCGATCATCAGCCAAGCCTCGGGACGCAGCACCGCGAGATGGTCGCAGATCGTCTTCGCGTTCGACGGGCCGACACCGATGTTGACGAGCGTGATGCCGGTGCGGTCGTCCGCCATCAGATGATAGGCGGGCATCTGGTGCCGCCGCCACGCGCTGTCGGAGATGATCTTGTCGATGTCGTCGCCGGACGAGATCGTGATCCCCCCCGCACCCGACAGGCTGGTGAAGCGGCTCGGCGTTCCATCCGCGCGTGGCCCCAACTGCGTCCCCGCCCAGCGGACGAACTCGTCGACATAGCGGTGGTAGTTGGTGAACAGCACGAAGCGCTGCGCGTGCTCGGCGGGCGTGCCCATGTAATGGCGCAGGCGGGCGAGGCTGAAATCGGTGCGCAGCCCGTCGAACAGCGCGAGCGGGCGCGTGTCGTCCTGCGCGATCCACAGGCCGTCGGCGATCTCGTCGCCGATATGCGCGAGCTCCGTCGCGGGGAAGTGGCGCGACAATTCGGTGGCGGAGACCTCGTCGAGACTCAGCGCATGGCCGGGGTCGATCACGTACGGGAACGGGATTTCCTGGCGACCCTCGACGGCTTCGACGGTGACGTCGTAATCCTCGATCAGCAGGGTCAGTTGTTCGATGAGGTATTCGGCGAAGATCGCGGGCTTGGTGACGCTGATCTTGTATTCGCCGGGCGTGACCATGCGGCCGAACGAGCGCAGCGGGGTGGGGCGGTCGACGCCACCCTTATAGGTGAGCCGGATTTCGGGATAGGCGAACGAGCCGTCGGTGCGGCTGACCGGATCGGGCGTCGTGCCGTCGGCGATATAGGCGCTCATGGCGGCTTGGAGGCGCTCGACGGAAGCGCGGTAGAGGCGGTCGAGGTCGGCGACGAGGTCGGATGCGATTGTCATCGCGTCAGGGTTAGGCGGCAGAGGTTACGGTGGCAAGACTTCGCAAATGGCTCGGTACACGACGATGCCGATAAAGCCATTCCCCTCCCTGGAAGGGAGGGGTTAGGGGTGGGTCGCTCTCGGGGGAACACCAGCATCCGCCCCAAGCCGACCCACCCCCAGCCCCTCCCTTTCAGGGAGGGGGGAAGAGCGGGTGTCCTCCCGTCCTCTTGTATCAGATCTCGCTGAGCAGATGTTCGGCCGAGCTCACCTTGAACTCGCCCGGTGCCTCGACGTTCAGTTGCTCGACCACGCCGTCGTTCACCAGCATCGAGTAACGCTGGCTGCGGAGGCCCATGCCGTAGCCCGAGCCGTCCATCGTCAGCCCGACCGCCTTGGCGAAATCGCCATTGCCGTCCGCCAGCATGGTGATGTCGCCGGCACCCGCCGACTTGCCCCACGCGCCCATCACGAACGCGTCGTTGACCGAGACGCAGGCGATCTCGTCGACGCCCTTGGCCTTCAGCTCGGCTGCCTTCTCGACGAAGCCGGGGAGGTGCTTGGCCGAGCAGGTCGGCGTGAACGCGCCGGGAACCGCGAACAGCGCGACTTTCCGCCCCTTGAAGAAGCTGTCGGTATCGACCTGATCGGGGCCATCGGCCGTAGCCTTGACGAGATTGGTGGTGGGAAGCCGGTCGCCGACGCTGATCGTCATGTGAAATCTCCTGTCGCCGCGCGTTGGTCGCGGGCGAGCCGTACCTTGGACGCCGGGCGGGGGATTTCAAGCGTGGCGACCGCGGGTGTGCGGCGCTATGTTGCACGGCATGGACAAGACGGCCTTTCTCTCCGGACAATTCCTGCTCGCGATGCCGGGCATGAGCGACCCGCGCTTCGCCCGCGCGGTGATCGCGATGTGCAGCCATGACGAGAACGGCGCGATCGGCATCGGGATCGGCGCGACGATCGACGGGCTGGGCTTCCACGACCTGCTCGAACAGTTCGGGATCGAGCCGGGCGACGCCCCCAACGCCCCGGTGCATTTCGGCGGGCCGGTCGAGCCGCGGCGTGGGTTCGTGGTGCACTCCTCCGATTGGGGCGGGCAGGACTCGGTCGACGTCGCCGGGCGGTGGAAGCTGTCGAGTACGGTCGACGTGCTGCGCGCGATCGCCGAAGGGAAGGGCCCGTCGCACTGGGTCGTGGCGCTGGGCTATGCCGGTTGGGACGGTGGGCAGCTGGAGGGCGAACTGTCGCGGCCGGGGTGGTTCAACGTGCTCGGCGATACCGACCTGCTGTTCGATACCGCGGTGGAGGATCGCTGGACCTATGCGTTCGCGCAGGCCGGCGTCGATCCGCGGCTGCTGGTCGCGGAGACGGGGCGGGCCTGACTTCTGCTCCCCTCCCTGGAAGGGAGGGGCCGGGGGTGGGTCGGCTGGTTGGCGGGCTCTGCATGCGCCTCAAGCCGACCCACCCCCAACCCCTCCCTTCCAGGGAGGGGAGTCGAAGAAGGGCGGTGCAGCTCACGCCGAGGGCATCTCCGAGCAACATATAAAGATATCTTTATATTTGATTTGAGTCCCTCGATCCTCTAAGGCGCAGGCCATCCGGCACGGGCATGAGGCTCGCCGATCACAGAATTTCCAGGAGACCCATAGTGGCCACCACCCTCGCCCCCGCGAAGACCGATTACGTCGTCGCCGACATCAGCCTTGCCGAATTCGGCCGCGCCGAGATCAACATCGCCGAGACCGAGATGCCCGGCCTGATGTCGCTGCGCACCGAATTCGGCGCGTCGCAGCCGCTGAAGGGCGCGCGGATCACCGGTTCGCTGCACATGACGATCCAGACCGCGGTGCTGATCGAGACGCTGACCGCACTCGGCGCCGACGTCCGCTGGGCGACGTGCAACATCTTCTCGACGCAGGACCATGCCGCCGCCGCGATCGCCGCGACCGGCGTCCCCGTGTTCGCGATCAAGGGCGAGAGCCTCGCGGATTACTGGAACTATGTCGGCGACATCTTCTCGTGGGATCGCGACGTAGAGGGCCAGACCGCCAACATCATCCTCGATGACGGCGGCGACGCGACGATGTTCGCGCTGTGGGGCGCCAAGCTCGAAGCCGGCCACACGATGCCCGAGCCCGAGAACGAGGAAGAGGTCGAGATGCAGCGTGCGCTGAAAGCCTACGTCGCGAAGAACCCCGGCTATCTGACCGAGACCGTCAAGAACCTGAAGGGCGTCTCGGAAGAGACTACGACGGGCGTTCATCGTCTTTACGAGATCGCCAAGAAGGGCGAGCTGCCGTTCCCGGCGATCAACGTCAACGATTCGGTCACCAAGTCGAAGTTCGACAACCTCTACGGCTGCAAGGAATCGCTGGTCGACGCGATCCGTCGCGCGACCGACGTCATGCTCGCCGGCAAGGTCGCCTGCGTCGCCGGTTTCGGTGACGTCGGCAAGGGCTCGGCCCAGTCGCTCCGCAACGGCGGCGCGCGCGTGATGGTCACCGAAGTCGATCCGATCTGCGCATTGCAGGCGGCGATGGAGGGCTTCGAGGTCGTGACGATGGAAGAGGCCGTGACCCGCGCCGACATCTTCTGCACCGCGACCGGCAACGCCGACGTCATCACCGCCGATCACATGAAGGCGATGAAGCCGATGTCGATCGTCTGCAACATCGGCCACTTCGACTCGGAGATCCAGATCGCCGCGCTGTCGAACTACGACTGGACCGAAGTGAAGCCCGGCACCGACCTGGTGAAGTTCCCGGACGGCAAGCAGATCATCATCCTGGCGAAGGGTCGCCTGGTGAACCTCGGTTGCGCCACCGGCCACCCGTCGTTCGTGATGTCGGCCAGCTTCACCAACCAGACGCTCGCGCAGATCGAGCTCTGGACCAAGGGTGAGAACTACAAGAACGAAGTCTACGTCCTGCCCAAGCACCTCGACGAGAAGGTCGCGATGCTCCACCTCGAGAAGCTCGGCGTGAAACTGTCGAAGCTCTCGGACAAGCAGGCCGGCTACATCGGCGTACCGGTCGAAGGCCCGTTCAAGCCGGACCATTACCGCTACTGATCGTCCACACGATCGCTGCGTAAAGGGCCGCGTCCACCATTAAGGTGGGCGCGGCTTTTTGCGTTTTGGAAAGCCAAGTTCGCTAGGGCCGGCAACGCCCCCTTGCAGACGCTTCCCCGTTGGATCACGCTCGTCCTCATGAAACACAGCAGAGTCGAGCGCTGGCATCCTATTATTGGCTTGGCCGAGCGTCCGGCGACCATCTTCGACATAAGCTGGCAGGGCGGTGAGCAGCGACTTATCGCAACCGTTCGCTACGCAAGCGATGCGGAAGTAGATGACGGCGTCGCCAGCGCCGTCGTGATATTTGAAGACGTCTTCGCTTTTCAGGTTCTCGACGAAAACATGAATTGGAGTGGGGTCGAGGATGTTGACGCATTGCTCTCGAATGTGGGCTACCCTTACGGGGGGTGCTGGCCATTTCTTGAGTTTCATGCTTCCGACTGGATCGAGCAACTGACGAAACGCGACGGCGTTTGGGATACTGCGGATTTTCGGCATTTGGTAATCACAAGCCGCAACATGCACTTGCATGTGGCCTGTCGGGCGTCGTCCCCGCCACACTATTATTCAGCTACTTGATCGCGGGCGTCTGCAATCCTTCCCATCCCGGACGCTAGGCAGATCACCGTCACCCCCCAGAGCTAGCGCCCCCAAAACGCAAACGGGCGGGGCAGTTGCCTGCCCCGCCCGCCTGTCGGTCCAAAGACGCTAGCGACTAGAACTTCAGCTGTGCGCCGACGTAGAAGCGGCGGCCGATCGGGTCGTAGACGTCCGCTGCGGTCGTCGTGCCGGTGATCGTGCCGTAGAACACGGTGTCCTCCAGCTTCGGCGGCTTGCGGTCGAACAGGTTGGTGACGCCGAAGAACATCTCCATCTGCCGGCTCTCCTCGCCAACGCGGGCGCGGAGCTGGACGTCGTGATAGAAGCGCGACGCGATCTCGTTATGCGCGGCGATCTCGGGCGAGAGCCCGATCTGGTCGGCATAGTCGGCGAACTCGTCCCGGACGGTGTCGACCATCGGGCTGAGGTACGTCGTGGTCCAGTTCACGCTGTACGGACCGGCGCTGTAGGTAGCCGTAGCATTGACCTTATCGCGGAACGCCGCACCATATTCCAGGTTGCCGACGCCGCTGTACGCGGGTGCCGCCGGATCCGACTGCGTCTTGTAACGCAGCGTGTGGGTGTACAGCACGCTCAGATCGAGACGATCGTCCGTGGTCAGGCCGAGCGCACGACCATAGCGCAGGTTGACGTCGATACCGCGGGTCTTGGTGTCGGCGATGTTGATGTTCTGCGCGTTCACTGTGCGGATGTAGCCGGTGTTGTCGTAGCGGATGACGTTGTTGCAGAACTGCGGTTCGCTGGTGAGCAGGCATTGCTGGATCGACGTCGAGCGCGGGATGATGCCGATCGCGTTGGTCAGCTTGATGTCGAAATAATCGACCGTCAGGCTGAAGCCACGGACCTGATCGGGCGCAATCACGGCGCCAAGCGTCAGGGTCTTGCCCTTCTCCTCCTGCAGGTTGCGGTTGCCGCCGTCGAAGCCGTTGATGCCCTGGGTATCCGCCAGCGTGTACTGGAAGGTACCGCCATTGCGCACCGCCGCGGCGATCGCCGGGATCTGGCGGCAGGCATTGGCATAGGTGCCGGTCGACGCCGCGGTCACGCCGTCGCAGGGATCCTGCACCGCCGGGAAGGTTTCCGATGCCGACGAGAACAGCTCGTTGATGTTCGGTGCGCGGTTGGCGATCGCGTAGTTGCCGCGGAAGCGAAGGCCACGGACCGGCGAATATTCGGCGCCGGCGTTCCAGCTGAACACGTTGCCGATCGTCGAATAATCCGAATAGCGTGCTGCACCCTGCAGGCTGAGCGAATTGACGAACGGCAGGTCCTTCAGGATCGGGATGTCGATTTCGCCGAACAGCTCCTTCACGTTGAACGAGCCGACCGTATCGGGCGTCTGGTTGCCCGAATTCTGGCCGGCATTGGTCAGCGCGTCCCAGTTCTCGGCGCTCTTCTCACGGCGATACTCGCCACCGAACGCGACGCGAACGTCGCCGTAGGGCAGCGTGAGCAGCGAACCGTTGAGGCTGGCGTTGGCGACGAACTGCGTGTTCTTGATCGCGACTTCACGCGCCACGTCCGCCTGGACGTAGTTCGATGCGGCGGCGCTCGCGGTGTTGTAGCCGAACAGGTTGATCGGTGCGCAACCGGCGGCCCGGGCGGCTGCATCGCGGCAGACGATCGTACCCGTCGCGTCCGTGACCGCGTCGAGCGCGTTCGCGTACTTCGTGATGTCGATGTCCTGGCTGCTGGTGCGATCCTTCAGCTGGCCATAGACGCCCGAAACCTCGTAGCTCCACTTCGGCGAGATGGCGCCGCGGAACCCGCCGGCGATACGGAACGTGTCGCGGTCGTTGGTGTTGCTGCGGCTGAACACCTCGTTCTGGCGACGACGGAAGTCGATCGAGGTCACGTCGTTCGACGCGATGCCGTCGCTGTTGCGGGCGATGATCTGCTGGCGGATCGATGCCGGGATGTACGGATTGTCGATCCCGTAGCCGACGCCTGTGTCGAGCTGCGAATCAAGCGCCAGCGCTTCGATCTGCGAACTGGACTTGGTCTTGGCGTAGGTGCCTTCCAGGAACGCCGTGACGGAGTCGCTGAACTTGTACTGGGCTGCACCGGCCGCGAGGTAGCGTTCCGTCGGCGTCGAGATACGGCGCACGGAGTTGCGGTTGAAGCCGGTGCCGCCGCCCGAGACGACCGAGTTGTCGGGGTTGAACGAGAACAGGTTGCTCGCATAGCCGCCAGCGTTCGTCGACGCGTTTGCGCCGTTCCGAAGCTCGAAGCGACCCTGCGCGGAATAGGAGCTGTACGACTGCGGACCGCAACCGAGGTTCGAGCAATCCTCCGCCGAGATGCCGCGCTTGTTCGACAGCAGGCCCAGGTCCTTCGAATAGGTCCCGTTGACGATGATCGAGCCGCGATCGTCCTCGCCGAACTTGGTGCCGCCGGTGATGCTGGCGGTGTAGTTCGGATTGTCGCCGCGGCTGGTCAAGCCGTATTGCGCACGGGCGGTGATGCCCTGCATGTCGGTCTTCGTCACATAGTTGACCACGCCGGCAATCGCGTCCGAGCCGTAGATCGCCGATGCGCCGCCGGTGACGACTTCGATGCGCTCGACGAAGTCGGCCGGGATGTTGTTGACGTCGACGATCGACGTGCCCGCCACGCCCGGTACGAACCGGCGGCCGTTGACCAGCACGAGCGTGCGCGAATCACCGAGGTTGCGAAGGTTGATCGTCGCGACGCCGTTGCCGGTCGTCAGGAAGTTGCTGTTGGTGCGGCTGAGGCCGGGAATGCCGACCTGGGGCAGCTTTGCGAGCAGGTCCTGCGTGTTGACGATACCCTGCGACTGGATCTGCTGCGAGTCGATCACGGCGACCGGCGAGGCGGATTCGAGATCGGGACGACGGATGCGCGATCCGGTGACGACGATGGAGTCGTCGGCTTCAGGTGCAACGGTCGCCTGCTCCTGAACGGCGGCTGGAGCCGCAGCAGGAGCGTCCTGGGCGAATGCGGGTACGGCGAGCGCGCCGGCAGCGAGAATGGTTGCAGTGAGAAGCAGTGTCCGAGGCAAGTGCCGTTCCTTCGTCGTTGACGCGTACGATAATGGCGCCTGAAACCGTTTTCAGGACGAGTTGAAAACCACTATGCGACGAATAGACACGATTGCTGTCGCTTTCGGACGGCAGTGCAACAAATCTGCAACAGCGCTGTCACTGAGCGGTTGAAGGGTCGCTGGCCATGCGGATGCGCCGCGTCCTCTTCCCTAGCGGCATGGGGTTGGCCTAGATGGGCCGATGGTTTCGCGCATGCTGCAACGATGATGGTCCTCGGGACCGGGGTAGGCCTGCTGACGGGCGCGCTCCTGCTGGTCTTCGTCGTTGCGGGCGGCGTGGCACTGCTGCTCGGCCTGCGCGCGCGGGGCGCTGCTGAGGCCATCGTCGAGACCAACGCACAATTGCGGACGATCCTCGATGGCTCGCCGGCGATCGTGACGGTGATCCGGTCCGGGGGGCGGATCGAGATGTCCCAGCGGATGGCGGACTGGCTTGGGCTGGACGTTCCGCCGCGGTCGCTGGCCGAGTTGGCTGCCGGGGGCACCGGGCTGTCGCCGGACGACGCGGCGCGGTTGATTGCGGATGTGACGGCGGCGCAGCGGTCGGGGCGGGCGTTCGTGCGATCGGTGCGGCTGCAGGGCTCGACGCGGGCGATCACGTTTCGCGGAGGACGTGCGCCGGGCGAGATGGGCGCCACGGGGGCGGTGCTGCTCTGGGCGTTCGATGCGACCGACAGCGAGGCGGAGATCGCCCGGCTTGGCGCGGAGACGGCGCGTCTGGGCGAGGCGTATGAGTCGCTGACCGGGCTGATCGAGGCGGCGCCGATGCCGATGTGGTACCGCGCGACCGACCTCCGGCTGGCGATGGTGAATACGGCCTATGTCGATGCGGTCGAGGGGCGCGATGCCGCCGATGTGGTGGCGCGTGGGCTCGAACTGGTCGAGGGATCGGGGCGGGGCGGGCCACTCGCCGGTGCTGCGGTCGCGCGCGAGCAGGGGCGGCCGCACCAGCAGGTCCTGCCCGCCACGATCGACGGCGCGCGGCGGTCGTTGCAGATCTACGACGTGCCGTTGTCGAGCGGTGGCGTCGCCGGGTTCGCGATCGATATCGAGGAGCTGGAGCAGGCGCGGTCGGGCGCCAAGCGGTTCGCAGAGGCGCAGCGCGCGATGCTCGACCGGTTGTCGGCGGGCGTGGCGCAGTTCGGCGGGGATCGTTCGCTCGTATTCTGCAACCAGCCGTTCCGGCGGATGTTCGCGATGCGCAGCGAATGGCTCGCCGACCGCCCCGAGTTCGACCGCGTGCTGGAGCGGATGCGCGAGGCCAATCGGTTGCCCGAGGTCCGCGACTTCCCGAGCTGGAAGGCGGAGCGGCGCGACTGGTTCATGCAGACCGGCTCGTCGCAGAGTGGCGCGGCCGGCGGGGGGGCCATGGAGGAGAACTGGCACCTTCGCGGTGGCACGCATCTTCGCGTGGTCGCGCAGCCTTTGCCCGATGGCGGACTGTTGCTGATCTTCGAGGATCGTACCGAGCAGGTCCAGCTCGCTAGCGCGCGCGACACGCTGCTGCGGGTGCGGACCGCGACGTTCGACAATCTGTTCGAGGCGCTCGGCGTGTTCGCGGCGGATGGGCGGTTGCAGTTGTGGAACAACCGGTTCCGGCTGCTGTGGGGCCTGGAGGAGGAGTTCCTCGCCTCGCATCCCCGCGTCGATGCGTTCGCCGAGGCGGCGGGGGGCAAGCTGCTGACACCCAACCGGTCGGCGCTGATCCCCGATCTCGTGCGGTCGGCGACGGTCGAGCGGCAGCAGCGCGGCGGGCGCGTGGCGTTTGCGGACGGACGGCATTTCGAGTTCGCCGGCGTGCCGCTGCCCGACGGGAATGCGCTGTTCACGATGCTCGACATCACCGACAGCCGGCGTGCGGAGCAGGCTCTGCGCGACCGGGCCAACGCGCTGGAGGCGGCGGACAAGGTGAAGACCGCGTTCGTGGCGAACATGAGCTACGAACTGCGCACGCCGCTGACGTCGATCAGCGGGTTCGCGGAGATGTTGCACGGCGGCTATGCCGGCAAAATGACCAAGCAGGCCGAGGGCTATGTCGGGGCGATCCTGGAGTCGGTCGAGCGACTGGGGTTGCTGGTCGACGACGTGCTCGACCTGACGCGGGCGGAAAGCGACCGTGCGGAGACGGATCGGACAGACGTCGATCTGCCGACCACGGTGCGTGCGGCGGCGGAGACGATCCTGCCGTCGGCCAAGCGGCGGAAGCTCGATTTCGCGGTCGAGGTGGCGCGGTCGACGGGCCGGGTCAACGGCAATCCGAAGCGGCTGAAGGAGGTCGTCGAGCATCTCCTGCGCCACGCGGTCGCGGCTACGCCGGATGGCGGGCGGGTGTTGCTGCATACCGATGGCAACGCGACGTCCGCGCGGATCGTGGTGTCGGATGACGGGCCGGGGATGGATGCCGAGGCGGTCGCGCATGCGTTCGATCGGTTCGCGGAATCGAAGGCAATGGGGGATCGCGCTTTGGGGTTGGGGTTGCCGCTGGCCAAGCAGTTCGTCGAGGCACATGGCGGGACGATCGAGCTGGTCTCCGAGCCCGGCGCGGGCACGTTGATCACCGTAGAATTGCCGCGGCGATGAGCGTGCATGACCTACTCCCTCTCCCCTCCGGGGAGAGGGTCGGGGTGAGGGGCAGCCAAGCAGTGCACCACCCGGAACAGCCCCTCACCCAACCCTCTCCCCGCAGGGGAGAGGGCTAGTGCGCGTGATCCTCCTACCCGATCCTCAGGCGACCGAAGCTTTTGGGGCGTTGCTGGCCGAGCGCGTCCAGCCCGGCGACGTGATCACCCTCGAAGGCACCCTCGGCGCGGGGAAGACCAGCGTCGCACGCGGTCTCCTCGCCGCGCTCGGGCTAGCTGGCGAGGCACCGTCGCCGAGCTTTGCGATCGTCCAGCCCTACGAGCCGCCCGAGGTGCGCTTGCCGGTGCTGCACGTCGACCTCTATCGGATCGACGACCCCGCCGAGATCGAGGAACTGGCGCTCGACGACGCGCGCTATGATTCGCTGCTGCTGGTCGAATGGCCGGAGCGGGCGGGCCCCGATTACTGGCCCGACGCGCTTCGCCTCAGCCTGACGATCAAGCCGGACGGCACGCGCAGCTTGACAGTCGAGGTGCCGGAAGCTTGGAGGTCGCGATGGCCGACATGACCCCGCCGCCCGGCGCCGCCGCTTTTCTCGACGCTCATGGCTGGGGTGGGGCGCAGATCCTCCCGGTCGCCGGCGACGCGTCGTTCCGCCGGTATTTTCGCGCGATCGACGGTGCCGAAGAGGGGGGGCGCCGTGCGATCCTGATGGACGCACCGCCGCCGCACGAAGACCCGCGACCGTTCATCGCCATCGCCGAATGGCTGGTCGAGCGTGACTTCGCGGCACCGGCGATCCTCGCATGCGATCTCGACCAGGGCCTCGTGCTGATCGAGGATTTCGGCGACGACCGGTTGCGCGAGGCGGTCGACGCGGCGCCCGCCGACGAGCTGTCGCTCTACGCGCCCGCGATCGATCTGCTGGTGCGGTTGCGCGGCCATCCGGCGGCACCCGTTCCGCCGTACGACCGCGCGGTGCTGAAGCGCGAGGCGGGGCTGTTCGTCGAATGGTATTGCCCGGCGGTCGGGATCGCGCCCGATTTGCCCGGCTGGGACGCGGCGTGGGAGGCGGTGTTCGACCACGCCATCGCCGAAACGCCGGTCACGGTACTTCGCGATTATCATGCGGAGAATCTGATGCTGGTCGGACCTACGCGCTCGCTCGGCCTGCTCGATTTCCAGGACGCGCTCGCAGGGCACCCGGCCTACGACCTCGTCTCGCTGTTGCAGGACGCGCGGCGGACGGTCGATCCGACGGTCGAGGCGGCGATGCTCGCGCGCTACCGGGCAGCGGCGGATGCGGGGGACGACTTCATGAACGCGTATCACGTGCTCGGCGCGCAGCGGAACGCCAAGATCCTCGGCATCTTCACGCGGCTGTGGAAGCGCGACGGCAAGCCGCACTACCCGACGATGTGCCCGCGCGTCTGGACGTATCTGGAGCGTGACCTCGCGCAACCGGTGATGGCGCCGGTCGCGGCGTGGTTCGACGCGAACGTCCCCGCCGATCTGCGCGGCGATCCGCTGGTGCTGGCCGCATGACCCGCCAGCAGACGATCCGCCCCGTCCCGCGCGGCACGGTGCCCGAGACGGCGATGGTGATGGCGGCGGGCCTGGGCAAGCGGATGCGGCCGCTGACCGCGACCCGGCCCAAGCCGCTGGTACAGGTCGCGGGCAAGCCGTTGATCGACCACGTGTTCGAACGGTTGCAGGCGGCCGGCATCAAGCGCGCGGTGGTCAACGTGCATTATCTTGCGGATACGCTGGAGGCGCATGTCACCGACCGGTTCGCGGGGATCGACGTGGTGATCTCCGACGAACGGAAAATGCTGATGGAGACGGGCGGGGGGCTCGTCCAGGCGCGCGGTCTGCTCGGCGATGCGCCGGTGCTGGTGGTCAACAGCGACAATCTGTGGATCGACGGGCCGGTCGATGCGATCAAGCTGCTCGCGTCGCGCTGGGACGACGCCAAGATGGACGCGCTGCTGCTGATGGTCCCGCTCGCGCGGGCGCATAATCACCGCGGGCCGGGCGATTTCTATCTCGCCGCGGATGGCCGGATCAGCGGGCGGCGCAAGACCGGCCGGCTCGCGCCGTTCGCCTATACCGGCATCCAGATTCTCCACCCGCGGCTGATCGCGGACTGGCCGGAGGGGCCGTTCTCGACCAACATCTTCTGGGATCGCGCGATCGCGGCGGGCCGCGCTTACGGTCAGGTCCACCAGGGCCTGTGGTTCGACGTCGGCACGCCCGCCGCGATCCCGAAGACCGAGGCGATCCTCGCAGATGGCTGATCTCGCCACGGCGGGTCGTCCGACGCTGTACACGATCCCCGCGCATCGCGCGTTTGCGGATGCGCTCGTTGCAGGTCTGACGCGGCGAGCCGGGCGCGATCCATTGGCACTCGCCCGAGCGCTGGTCGTGCTGCCGAACAACCGCGCGGTGAAGGCGGTGACCGAGGCGCTTGTCCGCGCGAGTGGCGGCGGGCTCGTTTTACCCCGCCTCGTAGCGCTGGGTGATCCGGAGATGGGCGAGGCGGTTGGCGCCGCGCTCGATCCGGCGGACGACATCGATCCGCCGCTGCCCGCGGTGCCACCGTATCAGCGGCGGATGATTCTCGCGCGACTGGTGTCGGAAGAGCGTGCGCGCGAAGGCCATCCGGTCGATGCGGCGGAGGCGGTGCGGCTGGCGGGCGAACTCGCGCGGACGCTCGATCAGTTGCTGGTCGAGGAGGTGCCGCCGACCCGGTTGCGCGATATCGAGCTTGGTCCCGAACTCACCGAGCATTGGCGGCGCGCGCTGGCGACGTTCGAGATCGTGCTGCAACGCTGGCCGGGCGAACTCGCGCGGCTGGAGCGGATCGATGCGGCAACGCGGCGCTCGGCGTTGCTCGACCGGCTCGCCCAGCGCTGGCGGAACGCGCCGCCGGCGGGGATCGTGTGTGCGGCCGGCGTGACCGATTCGGCACCGGCGGTGGCGCGCCTGCTCCGGTGCATCGCCGACATGCCGCAGGGCATGGTGGTGTTCGCCGGGCTCGACCTCGCGCTGCCGGACGAGGAATGGGACGCGCTCGGGCCGCATGATCCGCACCCGGTGACGGGGCTCACGCGGCGCTCGATCGAGACGCATCCGCAGTTCGATGCGAAGCTCATGCTGCTGCGCATGGGCGTTGCGCGCGGCGAGGTGCAGACGTGGCGCGAAGGTGGCGGGCATGACGCCGATGCCGCGCGCGGCCGGGCGATCGCCAACGCGCTGGCGCCCGCGGATTTCACCGGCAAGTGGACTCAGATCGCCGCGGAGGATCGCCGCTTGAAAGGCGTGACCGCAGCCGAACTCGCGACCCCGGCGGAGGAAGCGCAGGCGATTGCGCTCGTGTTGCGCGAGGCGCTCGAAACGCCGGAGCGGACCGCCGCACTCGTGACGCCCGATCGTGCGCTGGCGCGGCGGGTGGCGGCGCATCTCGGGCGCTGGGGCATCGGCATCGACGACAGCGCAGGGCGGCCTCTGTCGATCCTGCCGCCGGGTACGTTGCTGCTCGCACTAGCCGAGGCGGCGGCGCAGCGCTTCTCGCCGCTCGCGCTGCTGGCGTTGCTGAAGCACCCGCTGGTGCGCGCGGGGGAGGATCGCCTGCTGTGGCTCGACGGCGCGCGTGCGCTCGATCGACGGTTGCGCGGACCGCGACCGGCGGCGGGGCTCGACGGGATCGCCGGACATCTGGAGGAGGGCAAGGGCACCGCGGCCACATGGTGGGCCGACGTTCAGCCGTTGCTGACGCCGCTTGCGGGAGCGTTCGATCAGGGGCCACAGCCCCTGGCGTCGGTACTCGCCTGCCTGCGCGAAACGGCGCAGACTTTATGCGGCGACAATCTCTGGTCGGGGCTGGCGGGGCGAGCGGCGGCGGAGTTCCTCGCCGATCTGGAAGCCGAAGCGCCCGCCGGACCGCCCCGGATCGATCCGCGCGAACTGCCGCAATTGCTGCGGACGTTGCTCGACGAAGTCGCGGTTCGGCCGGCACCGGGCGGGCATCCCCGGCTTGCGATCTACGGCCTGATCGAGGCGCGGTTGCAGACGGCCGACGTCATGGTGCTCGGCGGGTTGAACGAAGGCGTGTGGCCGGGCCGGCCCGCGCCAGATCCTTGGCTGGCCCCGCGCATTCGCATGGAGCTAGGGCTGCCGGGGTTAGAGCGGCGTGTCGGCACCGCGGCGCATGATTTTGCGCAAGCGCTGGGCGCGCCGCGGGCGGTAGTGACGCGCGCGCGCCGGGATGCAAAGTCGCCGGCTCTGGCCTCGCGTCTATGGTTGCGGTTGCAGGCGCTTGCGGGCGATCGGTTCGAACGGGCTTCATCTCTAGAGAGCTGGACACGTGCTCTGGACGATCCGGGCGAGCATAAACCAGCAGTTCGGCCGGAACCTTCGCCGCCTGCATCGCTGCGTCCCAGGGTCATTTCCGTCACCGAAGTGGATCGCCTGAAGGCCGACCCGTACGCCTTCTACGCACGCCGCGTGCTCGGCCTCGTGCCGCTCGACCCCGTTGACGCGGACCCCAGCGCGGCGTGGCGCGGGACCGCGGTGCACGACATCCTCGAGCAATGGTGGAAGCAGGACAACTGCACCGTCGACACGCTCCGCCAGCGCGCGAAGGCGATGCTCGACGACGAGCGCACCCACCCGATGATGCGCGCGCTGTGGCAGCCGCGCCTGCTGGAGGCGATCGACTGGATCGCGGGCGCGATCGTCGCACAAGGCGAGGACGGCCGCACTGTCGCCAGCGCCGAGGGCAAGGGCAAGATCGAGATCGCCGGCGTGACGCTGTCAGGTCGCTACGACCGCATCGACAAGCTCCCCGACGGACGCCTGGCCGTGATCGACTACAAGACCGGCAAGCCCCCTTCGCCGACCGCCGTGCGCGCCGGCTACAGCCTCCAACTCGGCCTGCTCGGTCTGATCGCCGAGCGCGGCGGGTTCGCGGACGTCTCCGGCATCGCGGGCGCGTTCGAATATTGGTCGCTCGGCAAGAAGCGCGACGCGTTCGGCTATATCGAGAGCCCGGTCGATCCCGAGGGCAAGCGCGACAAGATCCCGACCGCCGAGTTTACCGCCATCGCCGCGCACAATTTCACCGAAGTCGTCGGCGAATGGCTGACCGGCAGCGCCGCGTTCACCGCCAAGCTCGTCCCCGAATACGCCCCCTATGCCGAGTACGACCAGTTGATGCGACGCGACGAATGGTATGGCCGTGAGCGGTGATACGCTCGCCACGCTGCCCCGCTTAAGGGGCGCGCAGGCCGATGCGAGCAACCCGGCCTCGCACGTCTGGCTGTCCGCGTCGGCCGGCACCGGCAAGACGCAGGTGTTGGCGGCACGCGTGTTCCGGCTGCTGCTGCGAGGTGTCGATCCCGGCGCTATCCTGTGCCTGACCTTCACCAAAGCGGGCGCCGCGGAAATGGCGCAGCGCATCAACGGACGGCTTGCGGCCTGGGTACGAATGCCCGCCCCGGCGCTCGCTGCGGACCTGATCGCGCTCGGCGAGAGCCCGGTACAGGCGTTGCAAGACCGCGCGCGGACCCTGTTCGCCAAGGTGCTCGACGCGCCGGGCGGTGGCCTGCGCATCCAGACGATCCACAGCTTCTGCCAAGGGTTGCTCGCCGCGTTCCCGGTCGAGGCTGGGCTGACGCCGGACTTCCGGCCGTTAGAGGCGCGCGAAGAGGCGGGGCTCGCGCGGGAAGCGCTGGCGACGATGCTGTCCGACGCAGAGCGCGAAGGCCGCGAACGGCCGGTCGAGATCGTCGGGCGGCTGTCGCTGCGGATGGGCGAGGGCGGAGCGGAGGCGTTCCTGCTCGCCTGTGCCCGCGCGTTGCCGGCATTGGAGGCCCTCCCGGTCGGGATCCAGCCGTGGCTCCGCCGGGAACTCGGGCTCCCGTCCGGCGATATCGACGAGGCGATCGCGGAATGGTGCGACGCGCTCGACCTCGATGCGATCGCGCGCATCGCGGCGGCCAATCGCGCCTGGGGGACGGCAACCGGGCAGGCGGCAGCGGCGACCGTGCAACGCTGGCTCGACTCCGAGGACCGCGCAGCAACCCTGGACGAACTCGCTAGCATCGTACTGACCGGCACGGGCACGCAGCGCAAGGCGTCGAAGAAACTGATCGATGCCGAACCCGACTACGAAATCCTCGCGCGCGATCTGGGCGAGGCGTGCACCGACGTGCTGTCGATGGTCCAGCGCGCGACCTATTGCGACCTGCTCGCCGACGGGCTCGAGGTCGGCCGTGATTACGCGCGAGCCTATGCGCTGGCCAAGCGACGCACGGGCGCAGTCGATTTCGACGACCTGATCGCGACGACGGTGGCGCTGCTCGACCAGCCGGGGATCGGCGAATGGGTCCGCTATAAGCTCGACCAGGCGACCGAGCATTTGCTGATCGACGAGGCGCAGGACACCAACGGCCACCAATGGCGGATCGTGCGGGCGCTGGCGGACGAGTTCTTCGTCGGCCGCGGCATCTATGCGCCGTCGACGCGCACGCTGTTCACGGTCGGCGACTACAAGCAGGCGATCTTCGGGTTTCAGGGTACCGATCCGCTCAACTTCCAGGCGGCCGAACAGTATTTCGGCGGCCGTGCGAGCGAGGCGGAGGGCGACGACAACTGGCCTGAGGAAGAGCGCGGGCTCCCCTTGGCGCGGCTGTCGTTGCGCCACTCGTTCCGGTCGACGCGCACCGTGCTGGAGTTCGTCGATGCGGCGATCGACGCGATCGGCGAACCGGGGCTCGGCATTGCGGGCGAGGTCGAGCGTCACGCGAGCGAAGTCGCTGGCCCCGGTACCGTCACGCTGTGGCCTCCGGTCTCGGCAGGCGGCAGCGAGGACGACGAAGAGGGCTGGGTCGACGACGCGGTGCGGAAACTCGCCAGCGACATCGCGCGTGCGGTGAAGGGCTGGCTCGCGCCCGAGACCGGCCTGATGCTGGAGAGCAAGGGGCGGCGGTTGCGGCCCGAGGACGTGATGATCCTCGTCAAGCGGCGCGGCGATCTCGCCTCGCTGATCGTCGCGCGGCTTTATGCGGAGGGGGTTCCGGTCGCGGGCGTCGATCGCTTGAGACTGAACGCGCCGCTCGCGGTCCAGGATCTGCTCGCGACGATCCGCTTCGTGTTGCAGCCCGAGGACGATCTGAGCGTCGCGGCGCTGCTCGTGTCGCCATTGATCGGCTGGACGCAGGACGAGCTGATGGCGGCAGCACCGCGCGAGGCCGGATCGTTGTGGCGCCACCTGCAACGCACGCAACCCGCGGCAAGGCTTGCCCCGTTGCTGGGGATGCTCGCGCGCGCCGACATCGCCACGCCGTACCAGTTCCTGGAGGAACTGCTGTCGGGGCCACTCGACGGTCGCCGGAAATTGATCCGCCGGCTGGGGACCGAGGCGCGCGATCCGATCGAGGAACTGCTCAACGCCGCGCTGACGTTCGAGAGTACGACGACGCCGTCGCTGCAGCGTTTCCTCGACTGGTTCGATCGCGGCGATGTCGAGATCGTCCGCGATCCGTCGGCGCCGCTCGATGCGGTGCGGGTGATGACCGCGCACGGTGCGAAGGGCTTGCAGGCGCCGTTGGTAATCCTCGCGGATGCGACGGCGGACCCGTCGGCGGCGCCGCGCTCGATCCTGAAATGGGCGCCCGAACCCGGCGCTGCGCCGATCCCGGTGTTCCGTCCGCGGTCGAGCGAGCGTGGCGGGCCGCTGGACGCGGTCGTGTCGTCCGCCGAGCAGCGCGAGTTGGAGGAGCATTGGCGGCTGTTCTACGTCGCCGCGACACGCGCCGAGGAACGCCTCGTGATGGCCGGCGCGCTGGGCCTGCGCGCGCAGGGCGTGCCGCCGACGAACAGCTGGTATGCCGCAGCCGACCGCGCATTGCTCGCGTTGGGGGTAGGCGAAGGGGAGGGCGCGAGAACCTTCCACGGTACCGAAGCGCAACCCGTGATCGTCGCCAAGACCTCGCACCAGGCGACCGCGATCAACACCGCGCAGCTGCCCGACTGGGCGCACCAGCCGGCCCCGATCGAGGCGCGCCCGCCGCGGCCGCTGTCGCCCTCCGCGCTCGGCGAGGATGCGGTATCCGATCCGCCTCCAACCCCGGCGATGCGGCTCGCGGCGGAACGCGGGCGGCTGATCCACGCGCTGTTCGAACGCCTGCCCGCCATAGCGCCGAGCGAGCGCACGCCGGCGGCGGATCGCTGGCTCGCCAAGGCGGGCGGCGTCGACGATGCCGCCGCGCGATCGGAGATCGTCGCCAGCGTTGCCGGCGTACTCGACGATCCGCGCTTTGCCGACCTGTTCGGCGCGGACACGCTGGCGGAGGCACCGATCGCCGCGACGCTCGCCAACGGCATCGTCGTGTCGGGCACGGTCGATCGTCTGCTGATCGAGGCGGACCGCATCCGCGTGGTCGATTTCAAGACCGGGCGCCGCGCGCCGTCGGGGCTGGCGGACGTTCCCGACTATCACCTCAAGCAGATCGCCGCCTATGCCGAGGCGCTGCGCGTGATCTTTCCGGGGCGGTCGGTCGAGGCTGCGTTGCTTTATACCGCAGGGCCGCGGCTGATCGTGCTGCCGGACGCGCTGCTCGCCGATCACAAGCCGCGCTATCGGCCCACGGAGCAAAGCTAGCGCGCCGGTGGTTGAGCGGACACGCGGGCGACCTTAGATACGATTCAACCAAGGAGAATTCACGATGGCGACCAAGCAGATCACCGATGCCAGCTTCGATGCGGACGTTCTGAACGCAGACGGCCCCGTGCTCGTCGATTTCTGGGCGGAATGGTGCGGCCCGTGCAAGATGATCGGACCGTCGCTGGAGGAAATCTCCGAGGAACTCGGCGAGAAGGTGACGATCGCCAAGCTCAACATCGACGAAAACCCCGACGCGCCGGGCAAGTACGGCGTGCGCGGCATCCCGACGATGATCCTGTTCAAGGGCGGCGCACCGGCGGCCACTAAGGTCGGCGCGGAGCCAAAGGGCCGGCTGAAGGCATGGCTCGAGGGCGAGCTGGCGTAAGCTACATTTGGAGGGGGAGGGAGTAGGTTGGTTCGTTGCCGAACCAACCTACTCCCTCCCCCTCCATCATCCCAACGCCCACCCGTCATCCCAGCGAAAGCTGGGATCTCCCGGTTTGAGCCACCCCTCTCGCCAACCGGGATACCCCAGCTTTCGCTGGGGTGACGGCCGGGGCGGGGTGGTCGGTTTAGCCTCGGCTCAGCTACGATAGTCGGCGTTGATCGAGATATACCCATGCGTCAGATCGCAGGTCCACACCGTGGCGCGGCCTTCGCCTAGCGCGAGGTCCACACCGATCTCGATGTCCTGGCCCTTTAGATGCGCCGCCACCGGCGCCTCGTCGTAGCCGCTCAGCGCCAGGCCGCCCTCGGCAACCTGCGTATTCCCGAACCGGATCGAGAGTGTATCCCGATCGGCTGGCTCTCCAGCCTTGCCCACCGCCATGACGACGCGGCCCCAGTTCGCGTCCTCGCCGGCAATCGCGGTCTTCACCAGCGGCGAGTTGGCGATACTCATCGCGATGCGGTGCGCGCTGCGGTCGCTCTCCGCGCCGGTCACCTGGATCTCGATCAACTTCTGCGCGCCTTCGCCGTCGCGGACTACGAGCATGGCGAGTTGGTGGCATAGATCCGCCAGTGCCGCGCGAAACGCATCCGCGCCCACACTGTCGTCATCGACCAGCGTCGCGTTCCCGGCCTTGCCCGTCGCAAACGCCAGCACAGTGTCGCTGGTCGAGGTATCGCTGTCGACCGTGATGCACGAGAAGCTCGGTGCGTTCGCCTTCGACAGCGCGGCTTGCAGGAACTCGGGCTCGACCGCGGCATCGGTGAAGATGAACCCGAGCATCGTCGCCATGTCCGGCGCGATCATCCCCGAGCCCTTGATGATCCCCACCAGCGTGACCGTGCGATCGCCGATCACCGCCGTCGTCACCGCGCCCTTGGTGAAGGTGTCGGTCGTCATGATCGTCGCGGCCGCATCCTCCCAGCCGCACGGCGCGGCAGCGAACGCGGCATCGAGCCCGGTCTCGGCCTTGTCGATCGGCAATGGCACGCCGATCACCCCGGTCGAGGCGACGAACACGTCCGAAGGCTGGCACCCGAGATGCGCTGCCGTCCGCGCCGCAATCGCCTCGACCGCCGCACGCCCGCGCGACCCGGTAAACGCGTTGGAATTCCCCGCATTCACAACCAGCGCCCGCGCCTGCCCGAGCGTCAGCGCCGCACGACACCACTCCACTTCGGGCGATGGACATTTGCTCTGCGTCAGCACCCCCGCGACCACCGTCCCCGGTTCCAGCGTCACGAACGTCAGGTCGCACCGGTCCCAATTCTTGTACCGCGCGCGGGCGACATGCAGCGCGACTCCGTCGATCGATGGGGCGGCGGGGAAGGGCAAGGCGAGCGGCGAGGTTTGCATCCCGTCTTCATAGTCGCTGCAATCCGGGCGGCAAGATGTGCGGACCGTGCCTTTGCACGTCGGCCGGGCGCTGCCGTGAGACGAACGGTAGATTTATCGCCCGGGCTCGCATAAAGCCCATGAGGCATGAACCTGCTGCTGCTCATCTCCGCCCTCCTGTCCGCGCTGACCGGCGCGGTACCTGGCGTGCGTGGGCAGTCGGCACAGGCCGTCGCGCAGGGCATCGTCTGCTCGCAGTCGGTGGCAGCAACGCCAGCCAAGGTCTTGATAAGGCCTGTATCCGGCATCGTCACGCTGCCTCAGGTCGCGGTCGCCAGCGCGTTGCGGACCATCGCCATCGTCGCGCCGCCGTTATGGGCCGAGCGCCGCCGCGAATAGCGGCTTGGTATGACCTTATCGTAACCTCTGGATCCGCGTGATCCACTTCCGCGAGCGCCCACCGCGTGTCGCCGCGTCTCAAATTCAGGAAATCTGCCCATGTTCGGTGGCCTCGCCAAATCCTTGTTCGGTTCGTCCAACGACCGCTACGTCAAGTCGCTCAACCCGATCCTCGCGAAAATCGCCTCGTTCGAGCCCGCGCTCCAGGCGATGTCCGACGAGGAACTCTCCGCGCAGACCGTCAAGTTCCGCGCGCGGCTGGCGAACGGCGAGAAGCTTGACGACCTGCTCCCCGAGGCGTTCGCGACCGTGCGTGAAGCGGCGCACCGCGTACTCGGCCAGCGCCATTACGACGTGCAGATGGTCGGCGGCATCGTCCTTCACCGCGGCGAGATCGCCGAGATGCGGACCGGCGAGGGCAAGACGCTCGTCGCCACGCTCGCGACCTATCTCAACGCGCTGCCGGGCGACGGCGTCCACGTCGTGACCGTCAACGACTATCTCGCCGCCCGCGACGCGGAATGGATGGGGCAGGTCTACACCTTCCTCGGCATGACGATCGGCGTCATCATCCCGAACCTGTCGGACGAGGAACGCCGCGCCGCCTACGCAGCCGACATCACCTACGGCACCAACAACGAGTTCGGCTTCGACTATCTCCGCGACAACATGAAGTATGAGCGCAGCGCGATGACGCAGCGCCCATTCAACTTCGCGGTGGTCGACGAGGTCGATTCGGTGCTGATCGACGAGGCGCGCACGCCGCTGATCATCTCGGGTCCGACCGACGACAAGTCCGAGCTGTATATCCAGGTCGATGCGGTCGTGAAGCAGCTCGTCCCCGGCGACTACGACAAGGACGAGAAGCAGAAGACGATCATCCTCACCGAGGACGGCACCGAGAAGGTCGAGCGGATGCTCGAGGCGGCGGGGCTGCTCGAGGGGCAGAATTTGTACGACTTCGAAAACACGCAGGTCGTGCATCACCTCAATCAGGCGCTGCGTGCGATCGTGATGTTCAAGTCGGACATCGACTATATCGTCAAGGACGGCAAGGTCATCATCATCGACGAGTTCACCGGTCGCATGATGGACGGCCGTCGCTGGTCGGACGGCCTGCACCAGGCGGTCGAGGCGAAGGAGGGCGTCCAGATCGAGCCCGAGAACCAGACGATGGCCTCGATCACCTTCCAGAACTATTTCCGCATGTACCCCAAGATCGGCGGCATGACCGGCACCGCGGCGACAGAGGCGGCCGAGTTCTACGACATCTACAAGATCAACGTCGTCAGCATCCCGACCAACGTCGAGGTGAAGCGCGTCGACGAGGAAGACGAGTTCTACAAGGACACCAAGGACAAGTTCGCGGCGATCGCCAAGAAGATCAAGCATCACGCCGAGCTGGGCCAGCCGGTGCTGGTCGGCACGGTATCGATCGAGAAGTCGGAGATGCTGAGCGAGTTCCTGGTCGGCGAGAAGGTCGAGCACAAGGTGCTGAACGCGCGCTTCCACGAGATGGAGGCGCACATCGTCGCGCAGGCCGGGCGCAAGGGCGCGGTGACGATCGCGACCAACATGGCGGGCCGCGGTACCGACATCAAACTCGGCGGCAACCTCGAATTCCGCATGCTCGACGAGCATCCCGAACTCGTCGAGGGCACGCCCGAGTACGACGAAGCGGCGGCGCGGATCACGATCGAGATCGAGGCCGAGAAGCAGGCCGTGCTGGCCGCGGGCGGGCTGTTCGTGCTCGGCACCGAGCGTCACGAGAGCCGGCGCATCGACAACCAGCTGCGCGGGCGTTCGGGTCGTCAGGGCGATCCCGGCCTGTCGCGCTTCTATCTCAGCCTCGACGACGACCTGCTGCGGATCTTCGGGCCGGACACGCTGTTCGCCAAGATGATGCGCAACAATATCGAGGACGGCGAGGCGATCGGCAGCAAGTGGCTGTCGAAGGCGATCGAGACCGCGCAGAAGAAGGTCGAGGCGCGCAACTACGACATCCGCAAGCAGGTCGTCGAATATGACGACGTGATGAACGAGCAGCGCAAGGTCATTTACGAGCAGCGTGCCGACATCATGGACGCGGACACCGTCGGCGACGTGGTGACCGACATGCGCGCGGAGACGGTCAACGTGATCGTCGGCGATGCGTGCCCGCCCAACTCCTATCCCGAGCAGTGGGACATCGAGGGGATGAAGACGCGGCTTGCCGAGGTGCTGAACCTCGAGCCGCAGATCGACGCGTGGCTGCTGGAAGAGTCGGTCGATCCCGAGGTGCTCGAGGAGCGCATCCGGGCGATGGCCGACGAGGCGATCGCGCAGAAGGCGGCAGAGCTCGACCCCGAGACATGGACGTCGGTCGAAAAGTCGATCCTGTTGCAGAATCTCGACCATCACTGGAAGGAGCATCTGGCGACGCTCGATGCGCTGCGTCAGGTCGTCCATCTGCGGGCCTATGCGCAGAAGACGCCGATCAACGAGTATAAGCAGGAGGCGTTCTCGCTGTTCCAGCGGATGCTCGAGACGATCCGTGAGGACGTGACCAAGACGATCGCGCACGCACAGTTCCAGATGCAGGCGCCGGTCGGGCTGCCCGAGCTGCCGGATTTCATCACGACGCATTTCGACCCGTTCACGGGCGAGGATGATTCAAACGATTTCGATGCGGGCACGCGCGGCCACATTACCTCGCAGATGCCGCCGTTGCAGATCCCTCAGCCGCAGGAGGCCGATATCGGCGAGGATCCGGCGAACTGGGAGGGCGTGGTGAGCCGTAACGCGCCGTGCCCTTGTGGGTCGGGGCGCAAGTACAAGCAGTGCCACGGGGCTGTTTGAGGGCTGAGCTTTCGAGGCTTTACCACCCCGGCGAAGGCCGGGGCCCAATTGGTGAGGTCGAAGTAACGAAACGCGTCCGTCGTTAGCGACGTTTCCCAATTGGGCCCCGGCCTCCGCCGGGGTGGTAAGAAGTGTGGGCGCACTTCCAGTTCTCCCGCGAAGGCGGGAGTCCAGGCTACCGACGATGGCGTATGGGACTCCTGGACCCCCGCCTTCGCGGGGGAACGGTTGCTCGCCAACGAACGGGCCACGGAGCAACTCCCCTCGACCGATCGTTAGGACCCCATGCGCCAAGCCACCACGATCCTAACCATCGATACCACCCGCCAAGGCCTCGTCGACGTCACCGACCCGATCGCCCGCTGGACCCGCGACCAACGCGTGACCGAAGGCCTGCTGACGATCTTCTGCCGCCACACCTCCGCCTCCCTCCTGATCCAGGAAAACGCGGCCCCCGAAGTCCGCACCGACCTCGAAGCATACTTCGCCCGCATTGCGCCCGAATCTCGTGAGTACGAACACGACGACGAAGGCCCGGACGACATGCCCGCGCATCTTCGTACCGCGCTGACCCAAGTCCAGCTTTCGATCCCACTGATCGATGGGCGACTCGCGCTGGGGACGTGGCAGGGGATCTATCTGTTCGAACATCGCCGCCGCCCGCATCGACGCACCTTGGCGCTGCACTTGATCGGCGTTTAGGCGAAACGTGAAAAATGAGTCAGTTTGGTGGCGCATTGGAGCGATGTCGTTCATCAACCGTTCCACCACTGACGGCTAATAAGCGGCGTTTCGCCGCATTCGCCGCGAACGGAGACGACACCATGTTCAAGACACCGGGTCGCAAGGTCGCATTAGCAGCGCTCGCAACGGGCGCGCTGCTGCTGGCCGGATGCGCGACCGAGACCACCTATCGTCCCGCGACTGGGCAGGGGTTCAGCCGCACCGGCTATAGCGACCGTATGATCGAGCCGGGTCGCTTCCTCGTCAGCTTCGCCGGGAACAGCGTCACGTCGCGTGACACGGTCGAACGCTATCTGTTCTTCCGCGCCGCCGAACTGACGCTGCAGAACGGCTATGACTATTACCTGATGGCCGACCGCGACACCAACCTCCAGTCGCGCACCTACTCGACGCCGGGCCTCGGCGGCGGATTCGGCTATGGCGGCTTCGGCGGCTATTGGGGGCCGTCTTGGCGCTATTACGGCCGTGGGTTCGGCTGGCGCAATTGGGACCCCTATTTCGGTGGTGGCTTCGGCGGCGGTTTCGGTGGCGGGCCTTGGGGCAACGACTTCGATATCCGCACGATCGATCGCTACGAGGCGACCGCGGAGATCGTGATGCGCAAGGGCCCGATTCCGCGCGACAACATTCGCGCGTTCGATGCCCGCAAGGTTGTGGACAGCATCGGGCCGAGTGTCGTGCTGCCGAAGTAAGCTGCGGTTTTCGATACGGTAAATGGCCGGGCTACCCCAGGGTAGTCCGGCCTTTTTCGTGGCGCTGCTCCCTCTCCCCTGCGGGGAGAGGGCCGGGGTGAGGGGCAGTTGGGAAGGGCATCGCTCGCGGCGCCCCTCACCCAACCTTCTTCCCGGAGGGGAGAGGGTTAAGACGTTACCCCGCCGCCTTCGCCAACCCCTTCGACAGCTGCAACGCCCCATGCAGCCGAGCCTTCGGATCGCCCCACGCGCGTTGCAGCACGAGCTTGCTGTCCGGCCGCAACCGCGCGACCCCGTTCAGCCGCTCGACATACGCCAGCAGCTTGTCGATGTTCGGCGGCTTGTCGTCATGGAACGACACCAGCACGCCCTTCGGCCCGACGTCGATCTTCGAGACGCACGCGCGCTTGGCGTTCAGCTTGATCTCGATGACCTTGATCAGATTCTCGGTCGCGTCCGGCAGCGGGCCGAAGCGGTCGATCATCTCGGCGGCGAACGCCTCGATCTCCTGGCCCTCGTCGAGATCGTTGAGGCGGCGATACAGTCCCATCCGCAAATCGAGATCGGGCACGTAATCCTCCGGGATGAGGATCGGCGCGTCGACCGTTATCTGCGGCGAGAAATCACGCGGACGGGACGAGGTCATGCCGCCAGCCTTGGCGTCCATGATCGCCTCCTCCAGCATCGCCTGGTAGAGTTCGAACCCGACCTCCTTGATATGCCCGGTCTGCTCGTCGCCGAGCATGTTGCCGGCACCGCGGATATCCAGATCGTGGCTCGCCAACTGGAACCCGGCGCCGAGCGAGTCGAGATCGGACAGCACTTTCAGCCGCTTCTCGGCGGTGACGGTCATCTGCCGCTCGGGCGGCGTCACCAGATACGCGTACGCGCGTGTCTTCGACCGGCCGACACGGCCCCGCAGCTGGTACAGCTGGGCGAGGCCGAAGCGGTCGGCGCGGTGGACGATCATCGTGTTGGCGGACGCGATGTCGATCCCGCTCTCGATGATCGTGGTCGAGACGAGCACCTCGAACTTCTTGTCGTAGAACGCCGACATGCGCTCCTCGACCTCGGTCGGCGACATCTGGCCGTGCGCGACGACGAAGCGGATCTCGGGCACCTGTTCGCGCAGGAAATCCTCGATCTCGGGCAGGTCCGCCACGCGCGGCGTGACGACGAAGCTCTGCCCGCCGCGGTAATGCTCGCGGAGCAACGCCTCGCGCAGCACGACCGGGTCGAACGGCATGATGTACGTCCGCACCGCGAGGCGATCGACCGGCGGGGTCTGGATCACCGACAGCTCGCGGATGCCCGACATCGCCATCTGCAGCGTGCGCGGGATCGGCGTCGCGGTCAGCGTCAGCATGTGGACGTCCGCCCGCAGCGCCTTCAGCCGCTCCTTGTGCGTGACGCCGAACCGCTGTTCCTCGTCGACCACGACCAGCCCGAGCCGCTTGAAGTCGATGTTCTTCGCGAGCAACGCATGCGTGCCGATGACGACGTCGATCGTGCCGTTCGCCAGCCCTTCCTTGGTCGCCTTCGCCTCGCCAGCGGTGACGAGGCGCGACAGGCGGCCCATGTTCATCGGGAAGCCTTCGAAACGGGCGACGAAGTTGTTGTAGTGCTGGCGTGCGAGCAACGTCGTCGGGCAGACGATCGCAACCTGCTTGCCGCCCATCGCAGCGACGAATGCGGCGCGGAGTGCGACCTCGGTCTTGCCGAAGCCGACGTCGCCGACCACCAAGCGGTCCATCGGTTTTCCCGCGGCGAGATCGCCCAGCACGTCCTCGATCGCGCGATCCTGGTCTTCGGTTTCCTCGTACGGGAAGCGGTCGACGAAGCTGGGATAGCCGCTCGCATCGGGTTCGAGCACGTCGCCCGGATGCAGCGCGCGCTCGGCGGCGGTCGCGATGAGTTCGCCGGCGATCTCGCGGATCCGCTCCTTCATCTTCGACTTGCGACGCTGCCAGCCCTCGCCGCCGAGACGGTCGAGCGATGCGCCTTCCTCCGACGAGCCATAGCGCGAAAGGACGTCGATATTCTCGACCGGCACGTAGAGCTTGTCGCCGCCCGCATAGCTCAGCGCGACGCAGTCGTGCGGGCTCTGGCCGACGGGGATCGAGGTCAGCCCCTCGTAGCGGCCGATGCCGTGGTCCATGTGGACGACGAGATCGCCGGGCGTCAGCGTCGCCAGCTCGGCGAGGAACGCGTCGGCGGATTTCTTGCGTTTCTTGCGGTGAACGAGCCGGTCGCCGAGCATGTCTTGCTCGGTTAGGACCGCGATCCCGGGCGCGGTGAAGCCGTGATCGAGCGGCAGGACGATCAGCGCGACGCCGAAGCTGCGCGCGGTATCCGCGATGCCGAGCGCCTCCTGCCAGGTTTCCGCGTGCTTCCCGCCCTTCATCCCGTGATCGGCGAGCAGACTCCCCAGGCGTTCGCGCGCGCCGATCGAATAGCTGGCAAGGATCGGCTTGCGGCCCTGTTTCCGGAGCTTCTCGACGTGATCCGCGACGGCTTCGTAGATGTTCGCCTGCGCCGCGCGCTCGGGGCCAAAATCGCGCGGGCCGTCGACGTCGAAGTCGAGCACGGTGGCGCTGGTCGGCTCGTGGAAGGGCGAGGTGACGTGCGCGGCGAACGCCTCGGTTGCGCCCGACCATTCCTGCGCGTCGAGGTAGAGCGCCTTGGCGGTTAGCGGGCGATAGCTGCCGGGTTGTGCGGCCTCGGCGCGTTTGCGGTTCTCGTAATAGTCGGCAATCGCCTCGAGCCGGCTTTCCGCCGCCGCGGCGACGCCGTTGTCGCGGACCACCACGTCGTCGGCCCCGAGATGGTCGAACAGCGTCGCCATCTTCTCTTCGAACAGCGGCAGCCAATGCTCCATGCCCGCGATCCGCCGGCCTTCGGAGATCGCCTGGTACATCGGATCGCCGGTCGCGGTGGCGCCGAACGCGTCGCGGTAACGCGTGCGGAAGCGCTTGATCGAGTCCTCGTCGAGCAAAGCTTCGGAGGCTGGGAGCAGGACGAAGCCGTCGATCCGGCCGGTGGTGCGCTGGTCCGCCGCGTCGAACGTGCGGACGCTCTCGATCTCGTCGCCGAAGAAATCGAGGCGCAACGCGTGGTCTTCGCCCGACGGGTAGAGATCGACGATCCCGCCGCGCACCGCGTATTCGCCCTGGTCGTGGACGGTGTCGGTGCGGACATAGCCGTTCGCCTGGAGCAGCATGGCGAGCTTGTCGCGGCCGATTCGCTCACCGGGTGCCAGCCGAGCGACGAGCTGACGGATGCGGAACGGGGTGAGGACGCGCTGCGTCGCGGCATTGGCGGTGGTGAGGAGGAGCTGTGGCCCCTTGGACTTGCCTTGCAGGCGTTGCAGCGCGGCGACGCGCTCGGCCATGATGCGGAGCGTGGGCGAGGCGCGGTCGTAGGGGAGGCAGTCCCAGGCCGGGAAGCTCAGCACTTCGAGATCGGGCGCGAAATACGCCGCGGTCGAGGCGACCGCGCGCATCGCCGCATCGTCCGGCGCGATGAACACCGCGCGGGTCTTCACGGCACGCGCGAGGTCGGCGAGCAGCGACGGCTGGAAGCCGGACGGCACGCCCGACAACGTCAGCGGGCTCGTCGCGGAGAGGATCGTCTTGAGGTCTGGCATTCGAACTCCCCCCTCCCTGGAAGGGAGGGGCTGGGGGTGGGTTGGTATGAGGCAGGTGTCACGATCGCCCAGCGGCCGACCCACCCCCAACCCCTCCCTTCCAGGGAGGGGCGCAGAAGATTACTTCACGACGGTCACGTAATTGATGTCGCGCATAGCCTGCATCATCGGGCCGTCCCACTCCGGCGGGCAGGGGATCGAGCCGATCGCCCAGCCCATGATGTCGACGTCCTGTTCCTCCAGCAGCGCCTCGAACCAGTCGAGCTGCTCGGGCGTCCAGGTCGGGCCATAGGTTTCGAAGAAGCCGCCGATCATCATGTCGGCTTCGCGCGTGCCGCGGTGCGAGCTGCGGAAGCCCAGGCGCTTGAGGCGGGTCTCGTGGTCCATTTCGAACTCCAAACACGAACAGCCGGCGACCGCTGGCAGCGGCCGTCGGCTAGGCTATAGAGGCCAGATAGTCATGCGACCCGAAATCCTCAATCCGCTGTTCGCCGAAACCCTCGTCCTGAAGGGGGTGGGGCCTGCGCTCGCCAAGCCGCTCGACCGGCTCGGGCTCGCGCGCGTCGTCGACGTCGCCTTCCATCTGCCGACCGGATACGTCGATCGCCTGCCGCGCACCGAGCTGATGTCGAGCGATGCGGGGCGGATCATCACGATCACGCTGACCCCGCGCGACTACAGGATCAGCGCAGGCCGCGGTCCGACGCGCGTGCAGGCGACCGACGAGCACGGCAACTATGTCAGCCTCGTCTTCTTCGGCGGCAGTTCGGGCTGGGCGAAGAAGCTGCTGCCGATCGGCGAGGCCAAGCGCGTCTCGGGGCGGCTCGACGAATATGGCCAGGAATTGCAGATCGTCCACCCCGACATCGTCGAGCCCGACGAGGAGTTGCGCGAGCGCGAGCCGATCTATCCTTTGTCGGAGGGGCTCACCTCGCGGCGGCTGGCAGCGCTGACGGCGCAGGCGGTCGCACGCGCGCCGGACCTGCCCGAATGGATCGAGCCGGGGCTGAAGACGAAGCGCGAATGGCCCGGCTGGCACGAGTCGCTCGAGCGCATCCACGCCGACCCGTCGGATGCGAAGGCGCGCGAGCGTCTGGCGTATGACGAGGTCTTCGCGAACCAGCTGGCGATGACGCTGGTCCGCGCCGATACGCGGAAGCGGCGGGGCAGGGCGCTCCACGGCGACCGGCGGCTGCGCAATCTGCTGAAGCTCCCGTACACGCTGACCGGCGCGCAATCGCGGACGGTGGGTGAGATCGAGGGCGATCTCGCGCAGACCGCGCCGATGCTGCGGTTGCTGCAAGGCGATGTAGGTTCGGGCAAGACGCTCGTCGCGGCGGTGGCGATGCTGATCGCGGTCGAGGCCGGCGCGCAGGCGGCGATGCTCGCGCCGACCGAAATCCTCGCGCGCCAGCATTACGAGACGTTGCGGAAAACGCTCGCCGGCCTGCCGATCAACGTCGGCGTGCTCACCGGTCGCGACAAGGGGCGCGTGCGGGAGGCGACGCTGATGGCGCTGGCGAGCGGCGAGATCGACGTCCTCGTCGGCACGCACGCGATCTTCCAGGATGCGGTCGGCTACAAGGACCTCGCGCTCGTGGTGGTCGACGAACAGCACCGCTTCGGTGTCGCGCAACGCATGACGTTGCAGGCGAAGGGCGTCGCACCGCCGCATCTGCTGGCGATGACCGCGACGCCGATCCCGCGCACGCTGACGCTCGCGCAATACGGTGAGATGGATGTCAGCCGCCTCGACGAGATGCCGCCCGGTCGCCAGCCGATCGAGACGCGCGTGATCTCCGAAGACCGCCTCGACGACGTGGTCAACGCGCTCGGCCGGCATCTGGCCGATGGGGGGCAGGCCTATTGGGTATGCCCACTGGTCGAGGAGAGCGAGAAGAGCGACCTCGCCGCCGCCGAGATGCGCGCGGAAACGCTGCGAGCCCGCTTCGGCGACAAGGTGGCGCTCGTCCACGGCCGCATGAAACCCGCCGAGAAGGACGCGGTGATGACCGAGTTCTCGGCCGCCCGCACCTCCGTCCTCGTCGCAACGACGGTGATCGAGGTCGGCGTCGATGTGCCGAACGCGACGCTGATCGTGATCGAGCATGCCGACCGCTTCGGCCTCGCCCAGCTTCACCAGTTGCGCGGGCGGGTAGGGCGCGGCACCGGACGGTCGATCTGCCTGCTGATGCGCGGGTCGTCGCTCAGCGAAACATCCCGCGCGCGCCTCGCCCTGATGCGCGAGACCAACGACGGCTTCCGCATCGCCGAGGAAGACCTCCGCCTTCGCGGTGCCGGCGAACTGCTCGGCACCAAGCAGTCGGGCGAAATGGCGTTCCGGCTCGCCACGCCGGACATGATGGCCGACCTGCTGCAATGCGCGCACGACGACGCGCGCCTGCTGATCGACCGCGACGGCGGTCTCGAAGGGCCCAGGGGGCAGGCGGCACGCACTGCGCTCTATTTGTTCGATCGCGATGCGGGCGTGGCGCTGCTCCGCTCGGGTTGACCTGCGCGGGGTCACCCGTCACGGACCCGCGATGACTGCCCTTATCCCCATCCTCGTCGTACTTCTCGCCGGTATCGGCCTCGCGATCCAGCCGCCGACCAACGCCGCCCTGGTCAAGGCGTCCGGCTCGTTATGGCTCGGTTCGCTCGTATCGTTCGCCGTCGGGACGGTCATCCTGTTCGGGATATGGGCGGCGGCGGACCGGACGATGCCGGCGGCGTTGAAGGGCGCCCCCGGCTGGGCGTGGCTGGGCGGACTGTACGGCGCGTGCTTCGTCGCCGCGCTCGCCTATGCGACTCCGAGACTGGGGCTCGCGTCCGCGCTGACGATGGCGGTCGCCAGCCAGTTGGTGACCGCGTTGATCCTCGACCGGTTCGGGCTGCTCGGGCTCAGCCAGCAACCGATCAGCCTGGCGCGGCTCGCCGGTGTCGCGCTGGTCATCGGCGGCGTTGTCCTCGTCCGCGCAGGCTGAGCTCAGCTGTTGCGGGTCATCACCGTGAGCATGCCGTAATAGTCCGCCAGCGGGATTGTCCGTTCGAGCTCGCAACCGATCCGTCCGCCAAGCGACCAGCGCACGATGGCATCGACCTCACCGAGGATCGGCAGGTGGACCCGCAGGTGTTCGCCTGCCTTGGGATCGCCCTCGCACCGAGCCATCAGGCCGTTCGCGGACATGTTGACGAGCACGAGCTTGATGCTGCGCCCATCGCTATCGGTCGCCCTGGTCCGGTGCATCACCTCGTCGCGGGGCTCGCCCCGAGAGTCGCGAACCGCCATCGCATAGCCTCGCATCGATCGTTCCCCGGCTTTGACCATCCGACCAGTCTATGACGGCTGCCGTGAACCGGATACGAACCATGATGCTTAACGGGACGTTCTTCGAAACGAGAATACGTCTATTACGAGGGGGTTAGCATCCCATGCCGCTTTTTGCCGAGGCTCAGGCGAACGGGCGCGGTGACCGCGATGACGTGAGTCGGTTCTCGCGCGGGTTCGCCATCGATGCGTACTGCGCCCTCGGCAATCTTTCGGCGCGCCTCACCGTTGGAGGCGACGAAGCCCAGCCCGACCAGTGCTTCGACGATGCCGATCGCGCCGCCGGAGACCGCGAAGCTCGGCAAGGCATCGCCCGAAGCGCCCTCTTCGAAGGTTTTCCGTGCAGTCTCCGCGGCTTGGTCGGCAGCGCCCCGACCGCGGCACATCGCCGTCGCTTCGTTGGCCAGCACGATTTTGGCGGCGTTGATCTCCGCGCCTTCCAGCGCCTCCAGCCGCGCGATCTCGTCGAGTGGCAGGTCGGTGAACAGTCGCAGGAAGCGGCCGACGTCGCGGTCGTCGGTGTTGCGCCAGAACTGCCAGTAATCGAAATTCGGCAACTGGTCCTCGTGCAGCCAGACCGCGCCGGACATCGTCTTGCCCATCTTGCCGCCGTCCGCGGTCGTGATCAGCGGCGTGGTGACACCGTACACCTCGATGCCATCCATCCGGCGCGAGAGTTCGATGCCGTTGACGATGTTGCCCCACTGATCCGAGCCGCCCATCTGCAACCGACATTCGGCGCGGCGCGACAGTTCGAGGAAGTCGTAGGCCTGGAGGATCATGTAGTTGAATTCGAGGAAGCTGAGCGACTGTTCGCGGTCGAGGCGGAGCTTGACCGAATCGAACGCGAGCATCCGGTTGACCGAGAAATGCTGGCCGACGTCGCGCAGGAACGGGATGTATTCTAGCGCGTCGAGCCACTCGGCATTGTCGAGCATGATCGCGTCGGTCGGACCGTCGCCGAATGTCAGGAAGCGTTCGAAGATGCGGCGTATCGAGGCGACGTTGGCCTTGATCCCGTCCTCGCCGAGCAGTTTGCGCGCCTCGTCCTTGAAGCTCGGGTCGCCGATCTTGCCGGTGCCGCCGCCCATGAGCACGATCGGCTTGTGCCCGGTCTGCTGGAGCCGGCGGAGGAGCATGATCTGGACCAGGCTGCCGACATGGAGCGACGGCGCGGTCGGGTCGAAGCCGATATAGCCGGGCACCACCTGCTTGCCGGCGAGCGCGTCGAGCGCGGTCGCGTCGGTCATCTGGTGAACATAGCCGCGCGAGGTCAGCGTGGTGAGCAGGTCGGACTGGTAGGTCATGGTGCGTCTCGTTCCCCTTCCGCTTGCGGGAGGGGTTAGGGGAGGGGCTTGCTGGCCCCCATGCCCTCCCCCGCCCCCTCCCGCAAGCGGGAGGGGAGATTCGCTTCATCCCGCCCCCAACCGTCATCCCAGCGAAAGCTGGGATCTTTATGGGGCGGGTGCCGTGGCCAGAACCGGGATATCCCAGCGTTCGCTGGGATGACGGGCGGGGGGAGGCGGGATCAGCTTCGCGGCAGTTGCGACGTCGGGTCCACCGGGGTGCGCCCCTTGCGCAGTTCGAAGTGCAGTTCCGGGCGATCCGCAAACCCGGTATCCCCCGACAGCGCGACCGTCTGGCCGCGCTTCACGCTCTGGCCGCGTTGCACCAGCAGTTTCGACGCATGGCCGTAGACGCTCGTCCAGCCGCCGCCGTGCTTGATGATCACCAGCCCGCCGAGCGCGGCGATGCCGTCGCCGACATAGGCCACCACGCCGTCCGCCGCGGCATGGATCGGCGTCGACATCGGCACCGCGATCTTGATGCCGTCGTTGCGCTCGCCGCTCGCGCCGGGGCCGAAGCGTTTCACGACCTTGCCGTCGACCGGCCACAGGAACCCGCCGCTCGCCAACCGCGCCGGCCCGGTGACCACAGCGTTCGACGGGAGCACGCGGCGCGGCGTCGCGATCGGTTTGGCCGGCGCCTGGTTGCTCGCCAGCGCGGGCTCGCCGCCGGTCAGGATGTCGTCGATGTCGAGCGTGAAGGCCTGCGCGCGCTCCGCGGCGCTGGGCCTGCCGCCGCCGGGCGCATCGGGGATCAGGACACGCTGGTCGGCGCGCAGCACATACGGCTCGACCAACGCGTTCGCCGCGACGATCCGCGACCATTCGACGCCGTAGGCGCGGGCGATCGCGATACCGGTCTCGCCGCGTCGGACCTGGTGATAGCGTCCGCCCGGGATCCTCAGCCGCTCACCGGTCTCGATCGTGTAGGGCGATTCGAGATCGTTCGCACGCGCGATGGCTTCGAGGCTGGCGCCGCTGCGATCGGCGACCCGGCTCAGCGTATCGCCGGGCTGCACCACGTAGGTCGTGTCGGGGATCGTCTTCGCGTCAGCGCGGACTTGGCGCGCCTCCCACGCGGGGCGCGGCGCGGGCAGGGTGGTTACTTCGCCGGTATCGCGGGCGGGGCGATCATCGGGCGTGTCCCGCGGTACGGACTCACCCTGCCGCGGCGGGGGATCGTCGCGTCGCGCTGGCGGATCGCGGTATGGCCGTTGCGGGCGACCGGCATCGGCTGGCCTACCATAGCCGGTGCCCTCGACCGGCCGACCATAGCCGGCGGGGCGGTCGACCTGCGGAATGCACGCGGCGAGCCCGAGCAGCGGCAGCGTCGCTGCCGCCATCAGGGCGCCGCCGCGCCGCATCAGCGATAGGCCCGGGCGAGCATATCCATCGACTCGAAATGCGTCAGGTCGAGATGCAGCGGCGTCACCGACACATACCCGTCCGCGGTCGCTTCGAGGTCGGTCGCGTGCGCCGGCGTCTCGACGGTCCGGCCGAGCGCGAACCAGTGATATTCATAGCCGCGTGGATCGACGTTGCTGACGATCTGCAACCGGCCATAGTCGCGGAAACCCTGGCCGACGACGCGCACGCCCTTCACCGCGTCGGCGGGGCCGGTGGGGAAATTGATGTTGACCAGCGTCCGCGGTGCCAAGGGAGCGTCGACCAGCGGCCGCAGCACGCGCTCGCCCCACGCCGCCGCCGCCTCGAACGGGACGCTGTCGCCCATGCCCTCGCGGCTGTAGATCTGGCTCAGCGCGATCGACCGGATGCCGCCCAGCGCGCCCTCCATCGCCGCCGATACGGTGCCCGAGTAGGTCACGTCCTCGGCGAGGTTGGCGCCACGATTGACGCCGGAGAGGATCAGGTCGGGCGGGCAATCCTTCATGATCTTGGCGAGCGCCATCATCACCGCATCGGTCGGCGTGCCCGCCACCGCATAGCGCTTCTCGCCATGCTTCCGCACGCGGATCGGCCGCGACAGCGTCAGCGAATGGCCCGTGCCCGACTGTTCCTCCGCGGGTGCTACCACCCAGACATCGTCGGACAATGTCCGGGCGATCGTTTCCAGCACCTTGAGGCCGGGCGCGTGATAGCCGTCGTCGTTGGTCAGCAGGATCCGCATCAGCGCTTCGGCTCCAATACCGTCAGCCCGCCGAGATACGGCTGGAGCACCGCCGGGACCGCGACCGAGCCGTCCTCCTGCTGGTAATTCTCCAAGACCGCGACCAGCGTCCGGCCGACCGCGAGCGCCGAGCCGTTGAGCGTGTGGACGAACCGCGTGCCCTTCTCGCCCTCGGGTCGATAGCGTGCATTCATCCGGCGCGCCTGGAAATCGGTGCAAGTCGAGACGCTGCTGATCTCACGATAGCGCGCCTGGCCGGGCAGCCAGACTTCGAGATCATAGGTGCGTGCCGCGGTGAAGCCCATATCGCCGGTGCATAGGAGCATCCGCCTGAACGGTAGCTGCAACGCGTCGAGCACGCCTTCCGCGCACGCCGTCATCCGCTCATGCTCGGCCTCCGACATGTCGGGCGTGACGATCGAGACCATCTCGACCTTGTCGAACTGATGCTGGCGGATATAGCCGCGCGTGTCGCGCCCCGCCGCGCCTGCTTCGGAGCGGAAGCACGGCGTCAGCGCGGTGAAGCGGAGCGGCAGTTCACCCTCGGTCAGGATCTGCTCGCGGACTATGTTGGTCAGGCTCACCTCGGCGGTCGGGATCAGCCAGCGGCCGTCCGTGGTGCGGAACAGATCCTCCGAGAATTTCGGCAGCTGGCCGGTGCCGAACACGGCTTCGTCGCGGACGAGTAACGGTGGCGACACCTGCTCGAAACCGGCCTCGGCAACGTGATCGAGCATGAATTGGCCAAGCGCCCGTTGCAGCTTGGCCGCGGGGCCGCGGACCAATGTGAAGCGCGCGCCCGACATCGCCGCGCCGGTCTCGAAATCGAGGCCGATCGCCGGGCCGATCGCATCGTGTTCGCGGGCGGTGAAGGCGAAGGTCGTCGGCGTGCCGCGGGTGTGGACGAGCGCGTTGTCGTCCTCGCCGCCACCCTGCGGCACGTCCGCCGCTGGCAGGTTGGGGATCGCGGCCAGCATGTCGCCGAGTTCGGCGCCCAGCCGTGCCTCGTCGGCCTCCAGGGCCGGCAGTGCCTCCTTCAGGCTCGCGACCTCGGCCATCAGCGCCTGCGCCTTGGCCTCGTCCTTCTGCGCCTTGGCCTGGCCGATCGCCTTCGACAGTTCGTTGCGGCGGGTCTGTGCGGTCTGCGAGTCCGCGATCGTCGCGCGGCGCTGTTCGTCGAGTGTCACCAAAGCTGCGGACTGCGGTGCAAAGCCCCGCTTGGCGAGGGCGGCGTCGAAGGCGGCGGGATCGTCGCGGATCAGGCGTATGTCGTGCATGATCGGGCTATGCCGAGGCGTTCAAGCGTACGCAAGGCGGAGCGCATCCTCATGATCCTCCCCCGCCAGGGGGAGGTGGCAGCTCTCTTGAGCTGACGGAGGGGGAGGACACGGAGCCCGCCTGAGCGCTTGCCTCCCCCTCCGTCTGGCAAGGGCCAGCCACCTCCCCCTCGCGGGGGAGGATCAGAAGGGCCCCGCGGGGGGGAGGATCAAGGCGGCGCAACCTCTCCCGTTCTCGACGCGTTCACAAGCCATACGCATAGCGAAAAGGAGAGACACGCATGCATCTTCCACACAACTCCGTCGTGCTCGTCGCGGATGGCCGGAAAATGCTTTTCCTGCGCAACGAGGGCGACAACGACTATCCCAATTTCGTGGTCGAGAAGGCGCAGGAGCAGGACAATCCGGCGACGCGCGACCAGGCGACCGATTCCGCCGGCCGCGCCTCGTCTCCGCAGGGTGGCGTACAGAGTTCGGTCGAGCCGACCGATTTCCACCAGATCGAGGAAGATCGCTTCGCGGCGGACGCCGCAGAGTTCCTCAAGACCGGTGCGCTGAAGAACAGGTACGATTCGCTGATCGTCGTCGCGCCGCCGAAAACGCTCGGCGAGCTACGCAAGCATTATCACAAGGAAGTCACCAGCCGCCTCAAGGGCGAACTCGACAAGGACCTGACCGGGCATCCGATCAAGGACATCGAGAAGGCGCTCCAGAACGCCTGATTCGAAACCCCGCTCACGCAAAAAAAAGGGCCCCGCCGGAATAGTCCGGCGGGGCCTTTTCATGCCGCGACAACTATGATCAGGCGGCGACCTTGGTCGGCTTTGCAAACCGCTTGCGAGCGACCAGCGCGGCCGCGGCCGCACCGAACAGCAACACCATCGGGGGCGCGGGTACCGGTGCCGGCGGGCCGCCGCTCGATCCGGTGCTGCCACCCGAGCTTGCGCTGCTCGCGCTCGACGCGCTGCTGGCACTGCTCGCGCTGCTGCCCGACGATGCGCTGCTCCCGGACGAGGCCGAGCTGCCCGACGATCCGTTCGAGCTCCAACCGCCGTTGGAATTCCACCCGCCGTTCGAGCCCCAGCCCTTGCTGCTCGATCCGTAGCCCGACGAACTCGCGCTGCTTGCGGACGAGGCCGAGGACGCCGACGACGCGCTGCTCGACGACGCCGACGAGACGTTGCCGCTCGAACCGCCCGACGCGGACGATACGTTGCCGCTCGAACCGCCCGACGCGGACGATACGTTGCCGCTCGAACCGCCCGACGCAGACGAGACGTTGCCGCTGGAACCGCCGCCTGACGAGGTGCTGGAGACTTCGGCGCCCCCGGTGCTGCTCGACGATCCGCCGGTCGAGGTCGATCCGCCGCTCGATGTCGACGAGATGACGATGCTGCCGCTTGAGCCACCACCGCCGACAAAGCCGCCGCCGAAACCGCCGCCAAACCCGCCACCGCCGAAGAAGCCGCCGCTGCCGCCGACCACGACCGGGGCGGGACCAGCGCCGCCGCCACCGATATACCCGTCGCCGACCGGCAATGGGACCGGTACGGGCGCCGCATTGGCGACCGTGACGACGGTCGGGGCGCAGGTGGTCCGCGTGGTCGTGGTGACGCGTCGAACGCGGGGCCGCTTCACCGCTGCGACCTGCGTCCGCGCGACTCGCTTGACGAGAACGCGTTTGGTGTTGGCGGTTCGCTTCGAACTCTCCGCGACATGCACCGCGCCGCCGCCGATCAGGGCACCGCCACATGCGCACGCGCATAATTTCGCCAAGGCCATCCGCACCGACATATCGTCACTCTTTCGTTGCCGACATTTTACTGGGCGTCGGATCCCCGTTTTCTACAGCATCGGAACGCCGCTATCCGACTAACTGCAAAACAAACCGTTAAGTGCAAGCGGGTTAACCACATCTCGAATAGTTAATGAAGGATTTACTTGGCGTCGCGCAATGGGATCGGCCGCATCGTGCCGGCTTGGGACATAATGACTCCCCGCGACGCTCGGCACGCCCGCCGGCTGAAACGTAGATTCGCCATGCTGCGGTGCAACCAAAAAGTCCGCCGCTATTATAAAATGTCGTAAATGGTGCAGGATGCGCAAGTCCGGTCGCTTGTGGTCGAGATACCGTACGACTATAGGCGCATTCACCATCTGGGGGCGGCTTCTGGAGATTGGCGTGGCCGGTCCGACGAAGTCAGAGGGAGAGTGGTATGGCGACCGTAATGAATCGTATGGACGATACCGGCAATTTCAATCGCGACCCTGCGAACGACAGCGGGGCTGACGGCTATCGGCCCGATGCCGACGAACCCTTTATGAGCCTGAAGCAGCAGGCCTATTTCCGCCGTAAGCTACAGGCCTGGAAGGAAGCGATCCTGCGGGAATCGCTGGAGACATTGTCGCAGCTGCAGGTGGACTCGCTGCGCGAGGCCGACCTTACCGATCGCGCGTCGAGCGAGACGGACTGGTCGATCGAACTGCGGACACGCGATCGCCAGCGCAAGCTCGTCTCCAAGATCGAGGCGGCGATTCGCCGGATCGACGAAGGCGAATACGGCTATTGCGAAGTGACCGGCGAGCCGATCAGCCTCGCACGGCTCGAGGCCCGCCCGATCGCGACGATGACCGTCGAAGCGCAGGAACGGCACGAGCGGAACGAAAAGGTTTCGCGCGAGGATTGATCGCTGAGACCTGGGCGACGACGCGGCCCCGGCCGCTTCTCGCCGCGGGATGCAGCTAGCCTTCCGATTTCCATCTGCCGGGCTGCATCTGCCGGGTTGTAAGTGACCCCGCAGGCTTTACGGCAGGGTCCATCAACGAACAGGCGGCAAGCGGGATCGTTAATGGGCAGCTTTAATCATGCAGGGTTCGGGATCGGCAATCGCTCGATCGACGGTATCCGGGGTCGTTCATGACCGACCCGACCATAGCTTCGACCGACATTCCCGGCGGTAAACGCCAGCGTGCGCGCGATACCCTGCTCCTCACCGCGCATCTGCGGGTGGAGAACGAGAAGACCCTGCGCGACGTTCGCGTACGGAATCTGTCGGAAGGCGGATTGATGATCGAACTCGACAAGGCGGTCGACGTCGGTACGCCGGTCACGCTCGATCTGCGCGGGATCGGCGAATTGACCGGTAAGGTCGCGTGGTACACCACGGGTCGCGCTGGCGTCGCCCTCGACTCGCCGATCGATCCGAAAAAGGCCCGGCCGTCGGTCGACTGACGCTCGACCGCCTTGGCGCTGTTTCAGAGAAGTGGCTCCGAATCGTACCGCAGGGTTAGGACAAACGCCCTCCCGGCGTTCAACCGGGAGGGCGAGCTACGGGTCCGTTAAAGGCTGACGATCTCTTCCTTCAGTCGCAGCTTCTGCTTCTTCAGGGTGGCCAGGATACTCGCGTCGGGCAGCGGGCGATGGATCTCGTCGGCGATCCGCTGATCCAGCACGGCGTGCTTGGTTTCCAGGGCTATCTGATGAGTCGTCTGCACGGTGGGATGCCTCCTGCATTCGTGTTGGGACAGGGAGTAAACCACTCCGTCACGAAAATGTCTTCATCGGAAATGGACATAATCGATTGATCGAGGCTTTTGGTGCGACCACCCGATCCGGATGCCGATCCCGGTATCTGGTCCTCGCTCCCGGCCTTTCGCCAGCCAGTGCTGCCTCTTTACGGAGTGTCGGACGGTTTAGCGCTCGCGTGACGCGCGGCATTTGCTAAGGACGCCTCAGGTAGCGGCATAAACCGGGGGCTATGGTGGACGACGCGCAAATCAGGGTTCGGCTGGACGGGCTGCGAACCGAGCATCGTGATCTCGACGATGCGATCGCGGCGCTTGCGTTCGCCGTGACGCCCGACCAGTTGCAAATGGCCCGTCTGAAAAAGCGAAAGCTGCGGCTGCGCGACGAGATCGCCATGCTCGAGGACCAGCTGATCCCGGATATCATCGCATGATTTGATAGACGCCCACGGTCCACTGACGCGTTCCCGGGTCAAATTGACGCATTTCGGGACAGAATGTGGTTGTCGAGGCGTTAACCTTTATGTCTGGCGAACCTCGGCTGTGGCATTGCCGATCCGGATGACGAATGCCGGCCATGAAATGCAGATGCAGCACCGCCTGATCGATGCGTTGTACGACGAGGCCATGCAGTTGGCCGAGGACGCGCGTGCGTATTTCGACGAGGGCGGCAGGGCGGAACGCGACGCGCTCGATCCGGCATGCCGGGTGCGGTTCAGTTGCGAATCGTTGAAGGTGACGACCCGGCTGATGCACGTGATCGCCTGGTTCCTGACCCAGCGCGCGGTCCAGGCCGGTGAACTCCGTTCGCGCGATGCGCTCGATCCGTCTCGCCGTCTCGGTGACGCGTCCTCGACCGAGCAGGACGTCTTGGATGCGCTTCCCGTTCGCGCCCGGCGGTTGATCGAGTCGAGCATCGATCTCCACCGCCGCGTCGCGCTGATGGACATGGCGCAGGACGCCCCTGCGACGGTCGCAAGTCCCGCGCGGTCCATGCAGCACCGCCTCGCAACGTCATTCTAGCGTTGCCGCCGGACGCTTCAGCCAACGTCCCGCGAACGCAGGCAAGTCCGATTAGAGCGCCAGGCGGGCTCTTGCCGCGCGATATTCGCGTTCGAGGCGATCGACGCGGAGTGCGACGGTTTCGATCTCGGTGACGGCGCCGATCCCCTGGCCCGAGCCCCAGATATCGCGCCACGCCTTGGGTTTCGATCCGTTGCCGCCGCCGAAGTCCATCGTCTTCAGATCGCCTTCGGGCAGCGCATCGGGGTCCATCCCGGCGGCCACGATCGAGGCACGCAGGTAATTGCCGTGCACGCCGGTGAACAGGTTCGAATAGACGATGTCCGATGCTCGGCCCGCGACGATGCCGTCCTTGTACGCCTGATCCGCGTTCGCCTCGGTGGTCGCAATGAAGGGCGATCCGATATAGCCGAAGTCGGCCCCCATCGCTTGCGCCGCCAGCACCGCGTCGCCGGTCGCGATCGACCCTGACAGCGCGAGCGGGCCGTCGAACCACTGGCGGATCTCCTGGACGATCGCGAACGGCGACAGGCGACCGGCATGGCCACCCGCGCCCGCCGCCACCGCGATCAGGCCGTCGGCGCCCTTCTCGATCGCCTTGCGTGCAAAGCGATCGTCGATCACGTCGTGCAGCGTGATGCCGCCCCAGCCATGCACCGCGGTGTTCAGGTCCTCGCGTGCGCCCAGCGAGGTGATGACGATCGGTACCTGCCACTTCGCGCAGGTCTCCAGGTCGCTTTCGAGGCGGTCGTTCGACTTGTGGACGATCTGGTTCACCGCGAACGGGGCCGCCGGGCGATCGGGGTTTGCGCGGTTGTGCGCGCTCAACTCCTCGGTGATCCGGTGCAGCCATTCGTCGAGCATCGCCTGGGGCCGGGCGTTGAGCGCGGGGAACGACCCGACGATCCCCGCCTTGCACTGCGCGATCACCAGTTCGGGACCCGAGATGATGAAAAGCGGCGACCCGATCACGGGCAGGCGCAGGTTCTTTAGAATAGCGGGTACGGTCATGGCCGTTTGCTAGCGCAACTCCGCGGCCCGGGCTAGATGTATCGTGATCGGCCGCGACACGTGCGGTTCGGAGCAACTTTCGTGACGCGCCCGACGGCATCCATCTCCACCATTGAGCGGAACAGGGCAGGCGTCACGCGAACCGACGATCCGGCGGCGAGGCCATCGCGGCGCGCTCTACCGATCGTCGGCTGGAACGCGAGTGCGGCGTGAAGGGGCGGCGGCGCGGCGAAATCGACCATGCCGGTATGGAGACTCGCCCGGATCGCGTCGTCGCCTCGGGCGCGGTTCGCGCTCGATCCCGCGCGCCGGAGTTTCGTAACACCGATGTGCGGCCGAAGCTGGACTGCCGGCTTTCCGAAGGCCGCATCCGGTGCATCCCGATCGCACCGGAATGCGTTTGCCTCTCGTCCACCTCGCTGGCCGAGGGGATCATCCTAAACGTGCGGAGCCGTTCCATGTCCAAGACCATCATCGCCGATCTGTTCGCCGAAACGCTGCATCTCGCGGGTGTCGAGCGTATCTACGGCGTCGTCGGCGACAGTCTTAACGGCCTGACCGACAGCCTGCGTCGGCAGGGCAAGATCGAATGGATCCACGTCCGCAACGAGGAGGCCGCCGCGTTCGCCGCTGGCGCCGAAGCGCAATTGACCGGCAAGCTCGCGGTCTGTGCAGGTTCGTGCGGGCCCGGCAACATGCACCTCATCAACGGCTTGTACGACTGCCACCGGACGCGCGTACCGGTGCTGGCGATCGCCGCGCAGGTGCCGAGCGGGGAGGTGGGTTCGAACTATTTCCAGGAGACGCGGCCCGAGGCGCTGTTCCGCGAATGCAGCGTGTATTGCGAGACGATCTCCGACGCCGACCAGATGCCGCGGACGCTCGAGACCGCCATTCGTGCCGCGGTCGGCCACCGCGGCGTCTCGGTCGTTGCGATGCCCGGCGACGTCGCGCTGCGCTCGACCACCGGTACTCTAGCCCGCTCAGCCGTTGCGCTGCTGCCATCCCGATCGGTGACGGTCCCGGGCGAGGCACAGATCGCCGAACTCGCCGCGCTGCTCAACGGCGCGGAGAAGGTGACGATCCTGGCCGGGCGGGGGTGTCGGACGGCGCACGCTGAACTGGTGAAGCTCGCCGAGATCCTGCAGGCGCCGGTCGTCCATGCGCTCGGCGGCAAGGAGTTCGTCGAATACGACAATCCCTATGACGTCGGCATGACCGGGCTGATCGGCTTTTCGAGCGGCTACGACGCGATGATGGCCTGCGACGTGCTGCTGATGCTCGGGACCGATTTCCCCTATCGCCAATTCTACCCTGAAAAGGCGAAAGTCGCGCAAATCGACCTGATCCCCGAAAACCTTGGGCGGCGGACGGCGATCGATATCGGCCTGGTCGGCGATGTCGGCGCGACGATCACGGCGCTCATGCCCAAGCTGACCGGCGCACGTGACGGCAGCTTCCTGCAATCCGCGCTCGAGAATTACGCGAAGTCGCGCGAGGGTCTCGACGATCTCGCCGACGGGACGCCCGGCAGCGGCGTCATCCACCCGCAGCACGTCGCGCGTGTCCTCAGCGAGCAGGCGGCGGACGATGCGGTCTTCGCCTGCGACGTCGGCACGCCGACGGTGTGGGCGGCGCGCTACCTCAAGATGAACGGGCGCCGCCGTCTGATCGGCTCGTTCAACCACGGCTCGATGGCCAACGCCCTGCCGCAGGCGATCGGCGTGCAGGCGGCCTATCCGGCGCGGCAGGTCGTGACGTTGTCGGGTGACGGCGGTCTCGCGATGCTGATGGGCGAACTGCTGACCGTGCGCCAGCTTGGCCTGCCGGTGAAGATCATCGTCTTCAACAACGGCACGCTCGGCTTCGTCGAAATGGAGATGAAGGCCGCCGGACTGATCGAGACCGGCGTTGCGCTCGACAATCCGGACTTCGCCGCGATGGCGCGCGCGATCGGGCTGCACGGCGTGCGGGTCACCGATCCGGGTGAGGTCGAGGCGGGTATTCGTGACGTGCTCGCACACCCGGGCCCAGCGCTGCTCGACGCGGTCACCGCGCGGACCGAACTCTCGATGCCGCCCAAGATCACGCTGGAGCAGATGAAGGGCTTCACGCTCTACATGGCAAAGGCGATCATCAGCGGTCGCGGCGACGAGGTGGTCGAGCTCGGCAAGACCAATGTCGGATTGTTGAAGCGGCTGTTCTGATAGATTTGGTGCGCAGGCGCATCTACCTGGATGCGCCGACCGTCACGGATCATTTCGGGGAAAAAGCGGAGACCTGAGTTCCGCAAAATCGGCAATGGTCGGGGCGATAGGATTCGAACCTACGACCCCTGGACCCCGAGACCAGTGCGCTACCAGACTGCGCCACGCCCCGACAACATTGCCGGTGAGCCCCCTAGCCGCGACATCCCGAACGTTCAAGACAATTATCGCGTGTTACATGTTGCGTGCTGGGGCGATCTATCGCGCACGCGGTGTCGCTGCTAGGAGCGCGCCATGACTCCGCTCGACCGCATCCGCAATTTCTCCATCATCGCCCATATCGACCATGGCAAGTCGACGCTCGCCGATCGGCTGATCCAGCAGACTGGCGGCCTCACGGCACGCGAAATGTCCGAGCAGGTGCTCGACAACATGGACATCGAGAAGGAGCGCGGGATCACGATCAAGGCGCAGACCGTGCGCCTCGCGTATCACGCGAAGGACGGCCTCGATTACGTCCTCAACCTGATGGACACGCCGGGCCATGTCGACTTCGCGTACGAAGTGAGCCGCAGCCTGGCCGCGTGCGAAGGCGCGCTGCTCGTGGTCGATGCGGCGCAGGGCGTCGAGGCGCAGACGCTCGCCAACGTCTACCAGTCGATCGAGCACGACCACGAGATCGTGCCGGTCATCAACAAGATCGATCTCCCTGCCGCCGAGCCCGAGAAGGTCCGCAAGGAGATCGAGGACGTGATCGGCATCGACGCGTCCGAGGCGGTGCTGGCGTCGGCCAAGTCGGGGATCGGCATCGTCGAGATCCTCGAGGCGATCGTCACCAAGATCCCGCCACCCAGCGGCGACCCGGAGGCGCCGCTGAAGGCGATGCTGGTCGACAGCTGGTACGACCCGTATCTCGGCGTCGTCATCCTGGTGCGGGTGATCGACGGGGTCCTGAAAAAGGGCCAGCAGATCAAGTTCATGCAGACCGGCACGATGCATCTGGTCGACCGGGTCGGCTGTTTCCGCCCGAAGATCGAGCAGCTGACAGAACTCGGCACCGGCGAGATGGGCTTCATCACCGCGCAGATCAAAGAGGTCGCGCAGACCCGCGTCGGCGATACGATCACCGATGCGAAGCGGCCTGCACTGGAGGCGCTGGCGGGCTTCAAGGAAGTCCAGCCGGTCGTGTTCTGCGGGATGTTCCCGGTCGACGCCGCCGAGTTTGAAAAGCTGCGCGAGAGCATCAGCAAGCTGCGGCTGAACGATGCGAGCTTCTCTTTCGAGATGGAGACGTCGGCGGCACTGGGCTTCGGCTTCCGCTGCGGGTTCCTCGGGCTGCTGCATCTGGAGATCATCCAGGAGCGCCTGACGCGCGAATATGATCTGGACCTGATCACCACCGCGCCTTCCGTCGTATATGAGATCGAGCTGACCCACCCGGATCCGTCCGGCACGACGCATATCGAGCTGCACAACCCCGCCGACATGCCCGAGCCGAACAAGATCGCGACGATCAGCGAGCCGTGGATCGAGGCGACGATCTACGTCCCCGACGAATATCTCGGCAGCGTCCTCAAGCTCTGCCAGGATCGCCGCGGCATCCAGAAGAACCTCACCTATGTCGGCGGTCGCGCGCAGGCGACCTACGAACTGCCGCTGAACGAGGTCGTGTTCGATTTCTACGATCGGCTGAAGTCGATGTCGAAGGGCTATGCGAGCTTCGACTATCACCAGATCGGCTACCGCGAGGGCGACCTCGTCAAGATGGGCATCCTCGTCAACGAGGAGCCGGTCGACGCGCTGAGCATGATCGTCCACCGCGGCACCGCCGAAGTGCGCGGCCGCGGCATGGTCGAGCGGCTTAAGGAACTGATCCCGCGTCACCTGTTCAAGATCCCGATCCAGGCGGCGATCGGCGGCAAGGTGATCGCGCGCGAGACGATCAGCGCGATGCGCAAGGACGTGACCGCGAAATGCTATGGCGGCGATGCGAGCCGCAAGAAGAAGCTTCTGGAGAAACAGAAGAAGGGCAAGCTGAAGATGCGCGAATATGGCTCGGTCAGCATCCCGCAGGAGGCGTTTATTGCCGCGCTCAGGATGGGCGACGACGCGTAGGCGCCCAAGGCTTAGCGCGTAGCAGCTTAGCCGAGGCTAGCGCCAAGCCGGACGGCGACCGACCGAGCTTGTACTCGGTCGTGTCGTCCGATGACGCGGCTTTGCCGCGGCGCGACTCCGTTGCATTCGGTAGCCATAGGCGTAGGCTCGTCTAATGGCGCAAGTCTCACCAAAACCTCTCGAGTCCGATTCCTCGATCTCAGCGGAAGTCTATGATCGCTGGCTGCGCGAAAAGGTTGCGCGGTCGTTGGCTGATCCTCGTCCGTCGATTGCGCACGCAGATGCCGTTGCCGCGATAAGATTGGTTTTGGGCTCTGCCGGTCGATCAGGCGGAGATCGCTGAAGCTTGTCTGGCGCCCTGAAGCGATTGAGGATGCCTCCACGATTCTAGGTTACGTCGCCGATCGAAATATGGGCGCAGCACTGCGCCTTGCTACGTTGATCGAGGCATGCGCGCAGCGTCTCGTCGATCATCCGTTCATGTACCGGCCGGGCAGGGCCGACGGCACGCGCGAGGCTGTCATCCATCCCAACTATCTTCTGATCTATCGCATCGTCTTGGACACGGTCGAGATCGTCAACGTCGTGCATGCGCGTCGGGATTACCCGTAACCTCCGCCACCAACTGTCATCATACCAACACAATCCCCGCCTAACCGCCGGCTCGGGGAGTGAGCGTCGCGAGGCGTCGTCGGGCCGTCCGGGAAGGGCGGTCGATGGTGCGTAGCGGCGTTGCGTATTGGGATGTGCGGCCGGTCGTCAGGGACGGCGCCGCACGATTGGGGAATAAAAGCTTTGAAGATTTCGGTCGTTAAGTCGGCGCTGATGCTCGGCGTCGCGTTGGGTTCCGTGCTGTGTGGTTCGGCGGCGTTCGCGCAGGACGCTGCGCCCGTCCAGACGCAGGCTGCTCCCGAGGAAGGTCTCGGCGACATCGTCGTCACCGCCGAGCGTCGTTCGGAAAACCTCCAGAAGGTGCCGCTCTCGGTCGGCGTCGCGTCGGGCGATGCGCTGCGTACCTACACCTCGGGTGGCGACGACACGTTGCTCGCGCTGTCGGGCCGGGTGCCCGGCCTGTACGTCGAATCGACCACCGGCCGCATCTTCCCGCGCTTCTACATCCGCGGCCTCGGCAACATCGATTTCTACCTCGGCGCATCGCAGCCGGTCACGATCATCCAGGACGACGTGATCCTCGAGCATGTCGTGCTCAAGTCGAACCCGGTCTATGACGTCCGCCAGGTCGAAGTGCTGCGCGGGCCGCAAGGCTCGCTGTTCGGGCGCAACACCACCGCGGGCATCATCAAGTTCGACACGATCAAGCCGAGCAACGATTTCGAGAGCCGCGCGTCCGCCTCGGTCGGCTCGTATAACAGCGTCAACCTGGACGCCGGCGTCGGTGGCCCGCTGATCAAGGACCTGTTGTCGATCCGCCTCTCGACGCTGATCCAGCACCGCGAGAATTACGTCGACAACCGGTTCGCCGGCGTCAGCGCCGATAACACCGCGACGCCGCGCAAGGACGCGATGGGCGGCTTCGACGACCGCAACGTACGCGTGCAACTGGCGCTGACCCCCGGCGAGCGCTTCACGCTGGACCTGTCGGGCCATGCGCGCTGGTATGACGGCACCTCGACGCTGTTCCACCGCGGCGCGCTGAAGAAGGGTTCGAACGACGTGTCGGCGGAGCCGCGCAACGTCGTCTCGTACGACGAGGCGAACGACAACCCGCAGAGCTACAACACCTATGGCGGCTCGGCCCGCGCGACCTACGACTTCGGTCCGGCGGCGCTGACCTCGATCACCGCGTACGAGACGACGTCGGGCTTCAGCCGCGGCGATACCGATGGCGGTGCGGCCGCGAACTTCCCGGTCGGCGGTCAGCCAAACGGCTTCGGCCAGTCGCAGGGCCAGATCCGCGATCTCGATCAATGGTCGCAGGAAGTCCGGCTTGCAGGCACGCCCGGCGGTCGTTTCAACTGGCAGGTCGGCGGCCTGTATTTCGACACGCGCGACATCACCGACTTCTACCAGCGCGGCTATTTCCTGACGACCGCGGCACGCAACCCCAACAACTGGGTCCGGCTGCACAACGTCAACACGTCCTGGGCCGGCTTCGGGCAGGTCAGCTATGAGCTGGTCGACAAGCTGACGCTGACCGTCGGCGGTCGCATCACCGAGGACAAGAAGCGTACGCAGCTGCTCAAGACCGCGGACACGGCGGCAGGCGTCGTCACGTACCGCGGCCGTACCGACGTCACGCTGAAGGCGACCAAGCCGAGCTGGGATGCGAGCCTGTTGTACCAGGCGAGCCCGGACGTCAGCCTGTACACGCGCGTCGCCGAAGGCTTTCGCGGGCCGACGATCCAGGGCCGCTCGGCGGTGTTCAATTCGGACTTCACGACCGCCAAGTCGGAGACGATCCTGTCGTGGGAGGGTGGCGTGAAGAGCCGCCTGCTGAACAACACGCTGAGCCTGAACGCGACGGTCTTCGCCTACCGCGTCGAGGACATCCAGCTCAACGGCAACGACGTGAACGGCAATGGCGTGCTGTTCAACGCTGACAAGGCGGATGCGTACGGCATGGAGGCCGAGGCGAACTGGAAGCCGGTGCCGAACCTGACGCTCGGCGCAGGGCTGAGCCTGTTGCACAGCAAGATCCGCGACAAGAACGTCTATGCGCAGGTCTGCATTTTGAACGGAGTCGTGGTCTGCACGGTCGAGGATCCGACGATCAAGGTGGGCGCCAACACGTTCGCGCAGATCGACGGCAACCCGCTGCCGAACGCGCCGGAGTATAACGTCGACCTCACCGCGCGGTACGACCAGCCGCTCGGCAATGGCGGTCGCGCGTTCATCGCGGGCGACTTCAACATCCAGGGCTACACGCAGTTCGTGCTCTACAAGACCAAGGAGTTCACCGCGAACGGCAACTTCGAGGGTGGCTTGAAGATCGGTTACGCCGCGCCGGACGATGCGTATGAGTTCGCGGTATTCGCACGCAACATCACGGGAGAGAAGAACCTCAAGGGCGTGATCGAGAACTACATGGCGGCGGTGTTCAACGAACCGCGGATCATCGGCGTCTCGCTCAGCGGCAAGTTCCGCTGATTGGCTGACCTTCCCCCCTCCCGCTCGCGGGAGGGGCTGGGGGTGGGCTCGCGCTATCGTCAAGCGCAGCATGTGTTCGGGCCGGGCGCCCACCCCTCGGTCCCCTCCCGCTTGCGGGAGGGGATGCAGAGAGTTCTCGAACTATTCCTAACGCCAGTGTGACGCATTTGTCAGAAGCGTCCGCGTGTCACGCGCTGTAGCGGCCTGAAATCGCAATTTGCCGTTTTCCCTCCGCCGGTTGATACTCGTCCCATGTCGCTCAATCCCGTCTTCTACGATGCAAGTGGCCGCCGGCGTCGGCGCTTTACCTTTGGCGTTGCAGCGTTCGTCGCATTGCTGCTGCTGTCGATCGCGGTATTCGCGGTGTCGATCGGCGCAGTGCCGACCGCGCCGCTGCTGCCGATCGAGCCCGAGCACCCCGCGCTCCACAAGCTGCCCGCACCACGCGGCGGGATCCTCCGCGAGACCCGGCGCGACATCAACTACTACGCCCGGCAACTGTTCGGGACGAGCGCGGCCAAGCCCGGTGTCGGCAACGGCGCCAACCCGTCGCTCGCCATCGCCTTTCACGTCCCGTGGGACGAGGCGAGCACGGCCAGTCTCGCGCGGCACGTCGAACAGCTCGACTGGCTGATCCCCGGCTGGGTCTCGATCACCGGCAAGGATCACAAGATCACGGTGTTCCGCGACCAGGCCGGGCGCGATATCCTCAACAAGGCGGTGCATCGCCCGGTGATCCTGCCGATGGTGCAGAACGCGGTCGACGGAAATTGGGACGGCGCGGGCAGCGCAGCGCTGTTCGCCGATCCGAAGGCCCGCGCGGCGTTCCTCGACAAGCTCGTACCGTTCCTCAGCGCGAACCATGCCGGCGGCGTGTTCTACGATTTCGAGGATCTGCCCGCGTCGGCGCAGCCCAACTACCGCGCGTTCCTCGCCGAGACGCGCGCCCGCTTTGCGCCGCGTGGTTGGGTGGTCGCGATCGCCGCGCCGGTCGCCAATCCGGACTGGAACCTGCCCGCCTACGCCAAGGTGACCGACAAGATCTTCCTGATGGCGTATGACGAGCACGAGACGAGCGGTGCGCCGGGCCCGATCGCGTCGCAGCGCTGGTTCGCGCGGATGGTCGCCGATGCGGCGCGCGGCATCCCGCCGTCGAAGCTGGTCGTCGCGATCGGTTCCTACGCTTACGACTGGCATGCGGGTGCCGAGAGCGGCAACGGCGACGCGCTCGACGTCGAGGAAGCGTGGCAGAACGCCGCGGATTCGGGGACGGTGCCGACCTTCGACAAGGCCAGCGGCAACAGCAGCTTCGCCTATTCGGAAGGCGGCGTGCAGCATCAGGTCTGGCTGCTCGATGCGGCGTCGGCGTACAACCAGATCGCATTCCTGCAAAAGGCGGGGCTGGGCAGCGTCGCGCTGTGGCGGCTCGGCTCCGAGGATCCGGGGCTCTGGTCGATCTGGGGGCGCGATCATCGGAAACTGCCGGTCCCCGATTCGATCGACGCCATGCCGGCGGGCACGAACGTCGATATCGAGGGCAATGGCGAAATCCTGAAGATCGCCGCCGAGCCGGTCACCGGCATCCGTGATGCGGTGCCGGCCAAGGACGGTACGATCGCCGACGTCAATTTCACGCGGATGCCGTCGCCCTATGTGGTGGTGCGGACCGGCTATCGCCCGAAACAGCTCGCGCTGACCTTCGACGATGGTCCCGATCCCGAATGGACGCCGCAGATCCTCGACATCCTCAAGCGCGAGCATGCGCCGGCGACGTTCTTCGTGATCGGCGAGAATGCGCTGACGCAGCGGTCGCTGCTCGAACGGATGGTCGCCGAGGGGCATGAGATCGGCAGCCACACCTATACGCATCCCAACCTCGCCAACGTGTCGACGCGGCAGGTGAAGTACGAACTCAACGCGACGCAGCGCTTGTTCCAGGCGTTTACCGGGCGCTCGCTGCGGCTGTTCCGCGCACCCTATTTCGGCGATGCCGAGCCGAGCACCGCGGACGAGATCCTGCCCGCGCTCGAGGCGCAGCAGCGCGGCTATATCTCGGTCGGCCTGCACGTCGATCCCGACGACTGGAAGCGGCCGGGCGTGCAGGCGATCGTCGACCGGACGATCGCCGGCGTCGAGGCGGGCAATCCGGAGCGCAGCGGCAACATCATCCTGCTCCACGACGCCGGCGGCAATCGCGCCGAGACCGTCGCCGCGCTGCCGATCATCATCGGGCGGTTGCGTGCGATGGGGTACAGCTTCGTGCCCGTCTCGACGCTCGCGGGCCTGTCGCGCGATGCGGCGATGCCGGTGATCTCGTCGAGCGACCGCGTCGCCGCCGTCGCCGATCTTGCGCTGTTCAGCACGCTCGGCGGGATCGTCGTCGCGCTCCGCTGGATCTTCGGCATCGCGATCACGATCGGCATCTTGCGCGCCTTGGCCCTCTCCGCGCTCGCGTTGATCCAGGCGCGGCGCGAGTTGAAGACCGTGTTCCCGGCGATCGATCCGTCGCGGTTCGTCACGGTGATGATCCCGGCGTTCAACGAAGAGCGCGTGATCGTTCGCGCGGTGCAGGGCGTGCTCGCCTCCGCCGACGTCGCGATCGAGGTGATCGTGATCGACGACGGCTCCAGCGACGGCACCAGTCGCGTCGTTTCCGAAGCATTCTCGGGCGACGACCGCGTCCGCCTGCTGACGCTGGAGAATGGCGGCAAGGCGCGGGCGCTCAACCGCGGGCTCGAACTGGCGCGCGGTGAGATCGTGATCGCGCTAGATGCGGATACGCAGTTCGAGCCGATGACCATCGCCCGGCTCGCGCGGTGGTTCGACGACCCGACGCTCGGCGCGGTCGCGGGCAACGCGAAGGTCGGCAACCGCGTCAATCTGATCACCAAGTGGCAGGCGCTTGAATACATCACCGCGCAGAACCTCGAACGGCGTGCGCTCGCGCGACTGAACGCGATGACCGTGGTGCCGGGCGCGGTCGGCGCGTGGCGGCTCGAGGCGATCCGCAGCGTCGGCGGCTATCCCGACGATACGCTCGCCGAGGACCAGGACCTGACGATCGCGATCCAGCGGCACGGCTGGGCGGTGAAATACGACCAGTTCGCGATCGCCTGGACCGAGGCGCCGGAGACGATGCGCGCGCTGGCGAAACAGCGCTTCCGCTGGGCATTCGGGACGCTGCAATGCCTCTACAAGCACCGCTCGGCGATCGGCAGTTCGCATCCGCGCGGGCTCGGCTGGGTCGGGTTGCCGCAGGCGATCGTGTTCCAGATCGTGCTGGCGTCGATCTCGCCGATCATCGATCTCGCGCTGCTGGTCAGCTTCGCCTCGACCTATTTGTCGGTGCAGGCGCATGGTTGGGAGCAGACCAGCCACGACGTCTACACGATGCTCGCCTATTGGCTGATCTTCACCGCGATCGACCTGCTGGCGGCGACGATCGCCTTTGCCTTGGAACGCAAGGAGCGCTGGCGGCTGCTCTGGCTGCTGATCCCGCAGCGGATCGGGTATCGCCAGGTGATGTATTACGTCGTGTTGAAGGCGATCGCGCAGGCGTTGCGCGGCCCGCTGGTCGGCTGGGGCAAGCTGGCGCGGACGGGACGCGTGACGGCGAACTAGGCCGGATCGACATTCAATTTGGCTCGCAAGATTTGACCAATTTTCCGTCACCCCGGACTGGTTCCGGGGTCCACGGTTCCGCAAACTAAATTCTATCGATTTTGCGGCACGGTGGATGCCGGAACCAGTCCGGCATGACGAAGAAACGAACTGATTGGACGGTGCAAACTGAATGTCGACGAGCCCTAAGGGGAAGGGCCATGCTTAGAGGCTGTTGGTGACCTCTGCGTACGCGTAGCGCGTGTCACCCGTTGGTGGGGACGTTCGGCGCGCGACGGAACGAGTTCGAAGGCAGGATCGTACCTCAGTTTCGCGGTAGCGCGGGGCAATCGCCGCGCCCTATAGCGGTGGTGACGGGTTCGAGGAGTCCACGAAGGTGAAACATTCGCTGCGGCTGGTTCTGGCCGTTTCGCTGATCGGTGCGCCGGTCGCGGCGCAGGCGCAGCGTCCGCCGCTGGTGCTGGCCGCGGCGTCCTTGCAGGAATCGCTGACCGCAGCGGCCGAAGCTTGGGCAAGACAGGGCCATGCCAAGCCGACCATCTCGTTTGCGGCGTCGTCGGCACTGGCGCGACAGGTCGAGGCCGGCGCGCCTGCCGATCTGTTCGTGTCAGCCGACGAGGCCTGGATGAACGCACTCGCGAAGAAGAATCTGATCGTCGCCTCCACGCGCGTGACGTTCCTCGGCAACCGGCTGGTCGTCGCGGCACCTGCGGGCAGCAACGTCCGCATCCCTGTCCGCCCGCCCGCCGCGCTCGTCCGCGTGCTGACCGCCGGGCCGCTGGCGATGGCGGATACCGCGGTGCCGGCGGGGAAATACGGGCAGGCGTCGCTGGAGAAGCTCGGCGTCTGGGCACAGGTTTCGCCGAAAGTGGTCCGCGCGGAGAATGTTCGCGCGACGCTGGCGTTGATCGAGCGCGGCGCGGCGCCGCTCGGGATCGTCTACGCAACCGATGCAAAGGCGTCCGCCAAGGTACGGATCGCAGGCGTTTTTCCCGAGAACACGCACCCGGCGATCTCCTATCCGGTCGCGCGGCTGAAGACGTCGACCAACCCCGAGGCCGAGGCGTTCCGGCGCTTCCTCGTCTCACGCGCGGGCAAGGCGATCTTCGTCCGCTACGGATTCTCCGCGCGCTAGATGCTCGATGCGGCCGAATGGGGGATCGTCGCGCTGTCGCTCAAGGTCGGCGGGGTGGCGATGCTGGTGACCCTGCCGGTCGCTTTCGCGCTGGCCTGGCTGCTCGCGCGCGTCCGGTTTCCCGGCAAGGTGATCGTCGATGCGGCGATCCATCTGCCGCTGGTGGTGCCGCCGGTGGTGACCGGATGGCTGCTGCTGCTCGCCTTCGGGCCCAATGGGCCGATCGGCGGCTGGTTGCAGGATTGGTTCGGGATCACCGTGCTGTTCCGCTGGACCGGCGCGGCGATCGCAGCGGGGGTGATGGCATTGCCGCTGATGGTGCGAGCGATGCGGATCTCGATCGAGGCGGTCGACCGGCGGCTGGAGAACGCCGCGCGGACGCTGGGGGCGGGGCCGTGGCGCGTATTCTGGACGCTGACCCTGCCGCTGAGCATCCCCGGCGTGCTAGCGGGCGCGGTGCTCGGCTTCGCGCGGTCGATCGGTGAGTTCGGCGCGACGATCACGTTCGTCTCCAATGTCCCCGGTGAGACGCAGACCTTGCCGCTGGCGATTTACTCCGCGTTGCAACAGCCTGGGGCGGACGCGCTGGTCTGGCGATTGTCATGCGTATCCGTAGGCTTGTCGCTCATTGCTCTGATTGCGTCGGAACTGCTGACGCGGCGCGCGGGCAGGGGGCTCCATGTCCTTTGAGATCGATATCGAGAAGCGGCTCGGGCACGCGCACGTCGCCCTGACGCTGGAGGCGGGGGAAGGCGCCACGGTACTGTTCGGCCCCTCGGGCATCGGCAAGTCGAGCGTGCTCAACATGGTTGCCGGACTGCTCCGCCCGGACCGCGGCCGGATAGCGATCGACGGCGAGCCGCTGTTCGGGGACGGCATCGACGTGCCCCCCGAACGTCGCCGCGCCGGCTATGTCTTCCAGGACGCGCGCCTCTTCCCGCACATGCGCGTCCGGGCAAATCTTCTCTACGGCGCGGGTCGCGAGCAGGACGGGTTCGAGGACCGGACCGGGTTCCTCGGCATCGGCCACCTCCTCGATCGCTGGCCACGCACGCTGTCGGGCGGCGAAGCGCAGCGTGTCGCGATCGGCCGCGCGCTGCTCAGTCGCCCGCGCTTCCTGCTCCTCGACGAACCGCTATCCTCCCTGGATCGCGCCCGGCGCGAGGAAGTACTCGTCGCGATCGAACATGTCCGCGACGTGCTCAAGCTGCCGATCTTGATGGTGACGCACGATCCTGTCGAAGCGGAGCGCATCGGGACGCGAGTCGTGCGGATGTGACGTGGTGTGTCGAAGTGGGTGGGGGGCTGGTTGAATGTTTTTTCAGCCAACCGGCCGACCCACCCCCGGCCCCTCCCTTTCAGGGAGGGGAGCAGGTTTTGCCGTGTTGCGGGCGCTATGCTGTCGGCGCCGCCCTTCCTTCAGCCCCCCTCCCTGAAAGGGAGGGGTTGGGGGTGGGTCGGCCGCTTGGGATGCACGCCACCAACCCCCAAACATCATTCACCCCAGCGCGCGTGTGAACAAACGTGAGAGGCGGGCGGAGAAGGCGCGGGCGTCGAGCGGGCGCTCCCCGTCGGCGATCTGCGCCTCGTCGAACAGCAGGTGCGCGGCATCCTCCCGCAGTGCCGTCTCGTCCTCACCGAGCGCGGCGAGCTTGGCGATCAACGCCGAGCGCGGGTTGATCTCCAGCACCGGCTTGGCAGCGGGCATCGCCTGGCCGCTCATGGCGAGGATCCGTTCGAGCTGGCGGTCCATGCCGCTATCCGCCGCAACGAGGCAGACGGCGCTGTCGGTCAGACGCTCCGATGCGCGGACTTCCGATACGGCGTCAGCGAGCGTCGTCTTCACAAACGCGATGAAGTCCGCGACTTCGGGCGTGGTGTCGGCCGTCGGCGCGTCGGCGCCGTCGACCAGCGGGATCAGGCTCAGATCGGCGGCTCCCTGCGTGACCGATTTGAACGGCTTGCCGTCGTGATCGATACCCGCCGTCACCCAGAACCCATCGACCGAGTCCGGCAGCAGCAGCACCTCGATCCCGCGGGCGCGGAACCCCTCGAGCTGCGGTGAGGCTTCGAGGCGGTCGAGGTCGGTACCGACCGCGTAGTAGATCGCCGTCTGGTTGTCCTTCATCGCCGCGACATAGTCCGCGACCGAGCGCCAGGCGCCGCCCGACGTCGTGGTCTTGAAGCGGGCGAGCTTGAGCAGCGCGTCGCGCCGTTCGAAATCCTCGTACAATCCTTCCTTCAGGACCGCGCCGAAATTCTCCCAGATCTTGGCGTACGCATCGGCATCGCGCGTCGCGAGCTTGTCGAGTTCGGCCAGCACGCGGCCGGTCACGCCCTTGCGGATCGCGGCGAGCATCGGGCTCTCCTGGATCATCTCGCGCGAGACGTTGAGCGGCAGGTCGGAGGAATCCACCAGCCCGCGCATGAAGCGGAGATAGCGCGGCAGGACTTCGGCGTCGTCGGTGATGAAGACCCGCTTCACGTACAGCTTCATGCGGCCGTTGCGGTCGGGATCGAACAGGTCGAACGGCTTGGCGCCCGGCACATAGGCGAGCACCGAATATTCGTGCAGTCCCTCCGCACGGTAGTGGAGCGTCAGTGCGGGCTCGTCGAACTGGCCGGAGACGCTGCGGTAGAAATCGGCATAGTCCTCGGTGCTGATCTCGGACTTCGGCTTGGTCCAGAGCGCGGCGCCGTCCGCGATGTCGACCGGCTCGGCATCGGGCTTTTCACGCAGCGTGATCGGGACGGGGACATGGCCCGACTGGTCCTTGATCAGCCGCTCGACCGTGTAGCGGTCGGTGAAGGAGGTCGCGTCTTCGAGCAGATGGAGCACGACGCGAGTGCCGCGCGGCGGTGCTTCCGCGGTGTCGACAGGCGCGATCGTGTAGGTGCCGAGGCCGTCCGACGACCAGACCGACGCGGTGTCTGCGCCGGCGCGACGCGAGATCACATCCACCTTCTCGGCGACCATGAACGCGGAATAGAAACCGACGCCGAACTGGCCGATCAACTGCGCACCCTCCGAGCCGGACGAGGCAGCGATGCGGTCCATGAACGCCTTGGTGCCCGACCGCGCGATCGTGCCGAGTGCTTCGCCCATGTCGTCGGCGGTCATGCCGATGCCATTGTCCTCGATCGTCAACGTCCTGGCGTCCGGATCGAGCGTTATCGCGATCTGCGTGCGGGTTTCGTCCCCGAGCAGTTCGGGGGCACTCAACGCCTCGTAACGCAGCTTTTCGCAGGCATCGGCGGCATTCGAGATCAACTCCCGCAGGAACACGGTCTTATCCGAATAGACCGAGTGAACCATCATGTGCAGCAGCCGCGCGACATCCGCCTCGAACGCATGGGTTGCTGGAGCGGACGTCTCGGTGACGGGGGCCTCGGCGGCAGGCGTGGTTTCGTCAGGCGTGGTTTCGTCAGGCGTGGTTTGGATGGTCATAAGATGTGGCAGGTCTCTTGCTGAAACGACTGGTGCGAGAGTTGGCCGGAGGTCGATTGAAATTCAAGAGCCGGGCTTTCCTGCAAGCGCTGCCTCGAAACGGGCGTAGCGGGTTCGGCCGCTGTCAACGAAGATTTCATTTGCGTTACGCCGAGAAGCAATGTTCAATCCGTATCAGCCAGTCAAAAGATGCAACGTGTCGAGATGATGCGCGGAAAGGAACTATCCGTTCTTTCCCGCACCTTGCTCCGCGTCCATCGTGACTGACTAGGGGATGATGATCCTGCGAGGCCGCTGACCGGTTCGACCCGGCGGTGTTTCTGACGTTCGGCAAACCTTTGGGGAGGTTTGCCGCATTCGGGGGCCTCGATGATTACACGCGATACAGCACTTACGCGCCGGACTGTTCTTGGAAGACTTGGCCTGATCGGCGGGCTGGGTGCCACGCTGGGCGCCATGCAGGCGCTGGGACTGACGGGGGGACTGATCGGCACGTCGCATGCCGAAGCGCTCGCGACACTCACGCCGACACTCGGCAAAGGCGTGCATGTCATCGTGCTGGGCGCAGGGATCGCGGGACTGACTGCCGCCTACGAACTCGAACAGGCCGGGTTTCAGGTGACCGTGCTGGAGGCGCGCGACCGGGTCGGCGGACGGGCCTGGACGGTGCGCGACGGCGACAAGATCGAGATGATCGGCGAGGCGACGCAGACCGCCAAATTCTCCGACGGCATCTATTTCAACGCCGGGCCGGCGCGGATCCCGAGTTTTCACCAGGGACTGATCGGCTATGCGAAGAAGTTCGACGTGCCGCTGGAGGTCGAGGTCAATTCGAGCCGCTCGGCCTATGTGATGGGCGAGAACGGCAGCAAGATCCGGATGCGCACCGCGATCAACGACATGCGCGGGCATATCGCCGAACTGTTGGCCAAGGCGCTCAACCAGGGTGCGCTCGACCAGGCGGTGACGGCGGCGGACAAGCAGAAGCTGATGCCGTTCCTGAAGGCATATGGCGATCTCGGCACCGACTATAGTTTTGCCGGCACCGAGAGATCGGGGTTCGGCACGGCGCCGGGGGCGGGCGTCACCTTCTCGTCGGCGGGCAGCGCGGTGGCGCTCGACCAGTTGCTCGCCAACGAACGGCTGCCGATGACGCTGTTCGAGGACAATCTCTACATGCAGGCGACGATGTTCGAGCCTGTCGGGGGTATGGACCGGATCCATGCGGGGTTCGATCGCAACCTGCGCCGTCCTGCGATCCGCGGTGCCGAGGTGACGAAGATCCGCCACACGCAACGCGGCGTCGAGGTGGTGTACCGCGACAAGGCGAGCGAGGTCGTCGATACGGTGAAGGCGGATTACATCATCTGCACGATCCCGTTCCCGGTGCTCGCGACGATCGACACCGATTTCTCGCCCGCGCTGAAGAAGACGATCGCCGGCGTGGTGTACGATCATTCGAACAAGGTGGCGTTCGAGAGCCCGCGGTTCTGGGAACGCGAGCAGATCTATGGCGGCATCTCGTTCGTCGGCGGCCCGACCACGCTGATCTGGTACCCCTCGGCCGGGTTGCATTCGGAGCGGGGCATGTTGCTCGGCTGCTATTCGTCGGGGCCGGCCGCGGCGGAGTTCGCCAAGCGACCGATCGCCGAGCAGATCGCGTTCTCCCGCGGCGTCGTCGACCGGCTGCATCCCGGGCATGGCGCCGATCTCGTCAACGGACTCGCGGTCAACTGGCACAAGATCCCGTACAGCCTGGGGCCCTGGCCCGACTGGAACGCGGGCAGCGCGAACGGTCGGCAGGAAGGGCATATCGACACGCCCGCGTTCCGCCTGCTGCAAAAGCCCGATGGGCGCGTCTATTTCGCCTCCGCCGCGCTCAGCCAGACGCCGGGCTGGCAGGAGGGCGGTATCCAGTCCGCGCAGGGCCAGGTGATGGCGCTGGCCCAACGCGTGGCGGCGCAGGCGAGCATCGAACGCCGAACTCATGCGGCTTGACCGCCGAACTTGCTGAATTCGCGGCGACATGGGACGCGAGATTAAACACTGCGACTGTATTATTTCGAAATAAAGTCGAATCGGTTGCATTCGTCGAGTTTCGCCGCAATCCTTTGATAGTTGGCTACCAACAAGACTGGAGACTATGCTTTGCAATCGTGAATTGCGAGAATGATAGACTGCGTAACGGCGACTGAGATCGTCGTGCGATTGGGAGCGATGTCTGAGCGACGATCATCAATAAGGGGGGATCCTTATGAAGACCGTTACCAGCATTTCACGTGGCGCACTCGCCGTAGCACTCGCAAGCCTGTCGACCGTCGCCGCGCATGCCCAGGCGATCGAAGTCGCCGCCCAGGCCAGCGCGCCGGGCGACGACATCATCGTCACCGGCACCCGCGCGACCGGGATCACCGCCGCCGAAAGCGCTGCACCGATCAAGGTGCTCGACGCCGACCTCATGAGCCATGTCGGCCAGCCGAACCTCAACCAGGTCCTGACACAGCTCGTGCCGTCGTTCACCGCGCAGGCCTTCGGTGGCGATACCGCCAACCTCACGCTGTCGGCTCGGTTGCGCGGGCTGAGTCCGAACCACACGCTCGTGCTGATCAACGGCAAGCGCCGCCACGGCACGTCCAACCTCGCGGTCCTCGGCGGTCCGTATCAGGGCGCGGCGACCGCCGATCTCGACCTAATCACGCCTTCGTCGATCAAGCGCATCGAGGTGCTGGAGGACGGGGCCGCCGCCCAATATGGCTCGGACGCGATCGCCGGCGTCATCAACATCATCCTGAAGGACGACAAGGAGGGCGGCGACGCATCGATGACCGCGGGCGAGCATTACGACACCGGCGGCCGCACGTACGCAGGCAGCCTGCACCTCGCGACCAAGGTCGGCGAGGACGGGTTCATCAACGTCACCGGCTTCTATCGCTACCACGACTTCACGCAGGTCGGCGGGCTCGATCGCCGCGTCACCGACACCAATGGCAACCTGCTGAGCAGCACGACCAGTCCGTCCATCAACGCGGTCCAGCAAAGCCTGTATCCCGGCATGGACGGGTTTCCCTACGTCAACAAGATCAGCGGCGATGCGCAGTCGCGCCTGATCAACCTCCAGTATAACTCGGCCTATGATTTCGGCGGTATCGAGGCGTACAGCTTCGGCACCTATTCGCGCCGCGTCGCCAGCGCCTACGAGAATGTCCGCGTGCCGACCCGCGTCTCGCGCACCGTCGGCGGCGTGACGACCTATTTCGATCCCGACGGCGATACGCCCGCCAACGGCTTCAGCCCGCGCGAGAAGATCCGCGAGGAGGACATGGCGTTCACCGGTGGCGTGCGTGGCACGACCAACGGCTTCCACTACGACCTGTCCAGCACGTTCGGCCAGGACAAGAACGAGATCTACACGATCGATTCGGCGAACGCCTCGCTCTACGCGGATACCGGCTTCACCCCGACGACCTTCTATGACGGGTTCTTCAAGTCGAGCGAACTGACCGTCAACGCGGATATCACGCACGAGATCGAGGCCGGGATGGCGGCCCCGATCAACCTCGCCTTCGGGGGCGAATATCGCAAGAACGTGTATGAAATCGGCGCGGGCGATGCCGCCTCGACCTACAAGGAAGGCGGGCAATCCTATCCCGGGTTCCGCGCCTCGGATGCCGGCGTGAACGGCCGCACCTCGCAGGCGGCCTATGTCGATGTCGCGCTGATGCCGGTCGACGGGCTGAAGGTCGATGTCGCCGGCCGTTACGAGCATTATTCCGATTTCGGCAGCAAGTTCATCTACAAGGGCACGACCCGCTACGACTTCTCGGACGCGTTCGCGCTCCGCGGCACCTTCTCGACCGGCTTCCGTGCACCGACGCTGGCGGAATCCTATTACTCCGCCACCAACGTCTCGCCGACTGCCGCGTTCGTCCAGCTGCCGGCCAATTCGGCGGCCGCCAAGCTGCTCGGCTTCGACAATCTGAAGCCGGAAAAGTCGACCAACTACAGCCTGGGTACGGTCATACGGCCGGCTCCGCGGCTGACGATCACGGTCGATGCCTATCAGGTGAAGATCGAGGATCGGATCCTGGGTACGGGATCGATCTACGGCAGCGGCGGTGCGCGGAATTTCCCGATCGTCACCACCGCGATCCAGGCGAACGGCAACGTCCTCGATTCGACGGTCAGCCAGACCGGCATCAACATCTTCACCAACGGCGCCGACACCCGGACCCGCGGCGTCGACGTGGTCGCGAGCTATGCCAGCGACTTCGGCGATTACGGCAAGGCGACCTGGACGCTGTCGGGCAATTACAACAGGACCAAGATCACCAAGCTCGCTACCGCGCCGGCAGCGCTGGGCAACATCTCGCTGTTCGATGCCGGTGCTCGCGCCAATATCGAAACCGCATCGCCGCGGGTGAAGGTGATCGGGTCGACCTTCTATTCGATCGACAAATTCTCGATGACGCTGCGGGGCACGGTCTACGGAAAGAGTTCGTCCCAATACAGCCCGGACGGCGGGACCTTCTATACGCAGGAGATCGGCACCGCCTTCATCGGCGACGTCGAACTGAACTTCAAGGCGACCGACGACCTCGAGCTGTCGATCGGGGCGAACAACATCTTCAACAAACGCCCGCCGACGATTGACCTCGTACCGGGGACGACCAACAACACGCTGGTCGGCGGCGGCAACCAGCTCGACGCGCCGCTGACTTTCAGCCCGTACGGGATCAACGGCGGCTATTACTATGCGCGCATAAACGTCAGTTTCTGAGAGATCGGACGCGGCGGGACACGTCGCCGCGTCCGAACCATTCGACTTACCGGGAGACATGCATATGAGAATGGCGACAACCCTTACCGCCTTGGCCGTGGCGACCTCGACGATGCTGGCCTTGCCCGGCGCGGCCATGGCCGCCGATGCCAAGTCGGCGATCGTCCGGCACGCCAACACGCCGCCAGGGCTGATCCTCCAGGGGGTCACCGTCCCGGCCGGCGCCAAGATGCTGTACCTGAGCGGGCAGCTCGCCGCACCGATCGACCCGGCCAGCAAGACGCCCCCGGCCCAGTTGACGATCGCGGACTTCGGCGACACCAGGACGCAGACGATCAGCGTGTTCACGAAGATCAAGACGATCCTGGCGGCGCAGGGCTATGCGATGAGCGATATCATCAAGCTGACCGTGTTCGTCGCGGGCGATCCCAAGCTTGGCGGCAAAATGGACTTTGCCGGCATGAACGATGCGTTCAAGATGTTCTTCGGCACGGCGGAGAACCCGAACACGGTCGCGCGCTCGACCGTGCAGGTGGCAGCGCTGGCGGGGCCGGCGTTCCTGGTCGAGATCGAGGCGACCGCGGCGAAATGATGCGTCGGAACGGCGCGAACGCCGTCGACGTTAGTCGGGGAACTGCGTTTCGGCGCCATATCGGGCACGTAACGATTTGACGTCGGTGGCGGTGCGTGGGACGATCGCGGCCATAACGGATCGGAGACTGCCATGCTCGTTCCACCGCTCGTCCACGGCCTCGTCCTCGCACTGGTCATCGGTATCGTCGCGGGGTTGCGTGCGATGATGGCACCTGCCGCAGTCGCCTGGGCCGCGAGCCGGGGAGGCTTGCCGCTGCAGGGAACATGGCTGGCGTTCCTCGGGTGGCGGTTCGCGCCTTGGATCTTCACGCTGCTGGCTGCCGTCGAACTCGTCACCGATCAGCTGCCGTCGACGCCCAGCCGCAAGGTGCCGCAGCAGTTCGCCGCGCGCATCGCCACCGGCGGGTTGTCGGGCGCCGCGATCGGCTACGGCGTCGCCGCACCGTTGCTCGGACTTCTTCTGGGCGTGGTCGGCGCGGTGATCGGGACCTATGGCGGTGCCGCGGTGCGCGCGCGGATGGCGGCGGCGTTCGGTAACGATCGTCCGGCAGCGCTGGTCGAGGATGCGGTCGCGATCCTGGGTGCGGTGCTGGTGGTGTCGTCGCTCTGATGCGTCGGTTCGATGCGATCATCGTCGGCGCAGGGCAGGCCGGACCACCGCTCGTCGGACGGCTGACCGCGGCCGGAATGACCGTCGCGCTCATCGAGCGGAAGCTGGTCGGCGGCACCTGCGTCAATACCGGCTGCATGCCGACCAAGACGCTCGTCGCCAGCGCGTACGCCGCGCATCTGGCGCGCCGGGCCGGGGAGTTCGGCGTGCGGACCGGTGAAGTCGCGATCGACATGCAGGCGGTGGCGGCGCGGGCGCGGAAGGTCGTGATGGACGCGCGGACCGGGAACGAGACGTGGCTGGGGGGGATGGCGGGGCTCACCCTGCTCCGGGGTCATGCGCGGTTTACCGGCCCGGGAACGATCGCGGTCGACGGCGAGGAGCTGACCGCACCGCGCATCTTCCTCAACGTCGGTGGTCGGGCGAGCGTGCCCGACATGCCCGGCGTCGGCGACGTTCCGCATCTCGACAATACCGATATGGTCGCGCTGGGAGCGGTGCCCGAGCATCTTGTGGTCGTCGGCGGGAGCTATATCGGGCTGGAATTCGCGCAGATGTATCGCCGGTTCGGCGCGGCGGTGACGGTGGTCGAGCGCAGCGAGCGGCTGATCGCGCACGAGGATGCCGACGTGTCGGACGCGGTGCGCGCGATCCTGGAGGACGAGGGCGTCACGGTGCGGACCGGGGCGAACTGCATCGCCTTCGCGGCGCACGACGCCGGCGTCGCGGTATCGGTCGATTGCTCGGCGGGCGAGCCGGTGGTGGTCGGCAGTCATGTGTTGCTCGCGGTCGGTCGGCGGCCGAATACCGACGATCTCGGGCTCGACCGCGCCGGGATCGCAACCGATGCGAAGGGCTATGTCATCGTCGACGACTTCCTCCAGACCAACGTGCCGGGCATATGGGCGCTGGGCGACTGCAACGGGCGCGGCGCGTTCACGCATACCGCGTATAACGACTTCGAGATCGTCGCGGCCAACCTGCTCGACGGCGACGATCGGACGCTGAGCCAGCGGCTGGTCGGCTATGCGCTCTATATAGATCCCCCGCTCGGCCGGGTCGGGATGACCCAGGCTGAGGCGGAGAAGATTGGGCGACCGATCCTGGTTTCCAAGAGGCCGATGACCCGCGTCGGGCGCGCGATCGAGAAGGGCGAGACCAAGGGCTTCATGAAGATCGTCGCGGATGCGGAGACGCAGCGGATTCTCGGCGCGGCGATCCTCGGCACTGGCGGGGACGAAGCGATCCACGGCATCCTCGACATGATGAACGCGGACCAGCCGGTGTCGGCGCTGCGCTGGGCGGTGCCGATCCACCCGACCGTGTCCGAACTGATCCCGACGCTGCTGGTCGGGCTCGAGCCGGTGGGCCCACGATGACCCCGAACGACAGCGTCGCCTCGCGCGAGCATCAGATGTTTCCGGTGCTCGACACCGAGCAGATCGAGACGGCCAAGCGGTTCGCGAGCGGTCCCGCGCGAACCTTCGCGGCGGGGGAACAGGTCTACGCGATCGGCGAACTGGGGGCGCCGGCCTGGCTGGTGCTGGCGGGATCGATCGACGTCGTCCGGCGCGACGGGTTGAGCCACGAGGCGGCGATCACCACGCATGGCGCGGGGCAGCTGACCGGGGAGGTCAACCAGCTCGCCGGACGCCCGTCGCTCGCCGGTGGACGCGCCGGCCCCGATGGCTGCACCGCGCTGCCGTTCGATCCGGCGCACCTCCGCGCGCTGATGGTCGGGTCGGCGGATGTCGGCGAGATCGTGATGCGCGCGTTGATCCTCCGCCGCGTCGGGCTGATCGAACAGGGCAGCGGCGGCACGGTGATCGTCGGCGTGCCGGGCAGTCCGGACATCGTCCGGTTGCAGGGGTTCCTCACGCGGTCGGGCTATCCCAACATCGTGCTCGACGCCGCGTCGGACGAGGAGGGACGCGCGCTGGTCGACCGGATCGGCGTGCTGCGCGGCGATCTGCCGCTGGTGGTCTGTCCGAACGGCACGGTGCTCAAGCGGCCGACGGACGTCGAGGTCGCGGCGTGCCTGGGGATCACGCCCGATCTCGATCCGGCGATCGTGTATGACGTCGCGATCGTCGGGGCGGGGCCGGCGGGGCTGGCGGCGGCGGTGTATGCCGCGTCCGAAGGACTGTCGGTCGTGGTGCTCGACGAACGCGCGATCGGTGGGCAGGCGGGGGCGTCCGCGCGGATCGAGAATTACCTGGGGTTTCCGACCGGCATTTCCGGGCAGGCGCTGGCGGGCCGTGCGTTCAACCAGGCGCTGAAATTCGGGGCGGAGATCGCGGTGCCGCTGGAGGTCGCGCGGCTCGACTGCGATGACGCGCGGCCGGCGGACGATCCGCTGGTGCTCGCGCTGCCCGGTGACAAGCGGGTCCGGTCGCGGACGGTGATCGTCGCGTCGGGCGCCCGCTATCGCCGGCCCGACATCCCCGACCTGGCGATGTTCGAGGGCGCAGGCGTGTCCTATTGGGCATCGCCGATCGAGGCGCGACTGTGCGAGGGCGAGGAGGTCGCGCTGGTCGGCGGCGGCAATTCGGCGGGGCAGGCGGTGGTCTTCCTCGCCCCCCGCGTGAAACACCTTCATCTGATCGTGCGACGGCCACTGGCGGCGACGATGTCGAAATACCTGATCGACCGGATCGCCGCGCTGCCCAACGTCACCCTGCATGTCGGCACCGAGATTATCGGTCTCGAAGGCGACCGCGCGACCGGGCTGACGGGGGCAATGTTCCGCCAACCAGACGGCGCGACCAAACCCTGCGCAATGCTTCACCTGTTCCTGTTCATCGGCGCCGATCCCAACGCCGGCTGGCTGCAAGGCTGCGTCGATACCGACGACAAGGGGTTCATCGTCACCGGCAAAGCGGCGCTCGCGTTGCAAACGAGCCGGGCGCGCGTGTTCGCGATCGGCGACGTGCGCGCGGGCTCGACCAAGCGAGTCGCGGCGGCGGTCGGCGAGGGCGCGGCGGTGGTCGCGCAGGTCCATGTCGCGCTGGCCGACTTGGCCGAACGGGAGGCGTCATGAGTAACGGCTGCACGCATAGGGACACGATCCGGTCGGTCACGCCGAGCGCCAAGGGGTGCGAGTAGTGCCTGCGGATCGGGAGCGAGTGGGTCCACTTGCGACTGTGCCGGGCGTGCGGGCATGTCGGCTGCTGCGACGATTCCCTGCACCGCCACGCGACCGCGCATCACCGGGCGACGCAGCACCCGATCATCGAGGGCTATGATCCGCCCGAGGGATGGGGCTGGTGTTTCGTGGACGAGACGATGGTCGACCTGCCCGATCAGACGCCGCAACGGGGGCCTATTCCGCGGTATGGTTAAGGACGGGTAGGCTTAGTTTGCGTCGGTTATCCGCTTGTACCACCACCCCGGCGGAGGCCGGGGCCCAATCGGCAAGGCCGCAATAATGGCGGGCGATCCATTGTTACTACCGTCCCCCAATTGGGCCCCGGCCTGCGCCGGGGTGGTGTTGCTGAGGGTGGCAAGGACCTTCGATCCAACCCCACCCTTAATCACCCTCGCTTGCGTCGCCCGACCCCGACCGCTAGCCGACCTTCATCGGTAAAGGCGTGAGTAAGCGAACATGCGGCATTGGATGATGGGGCTTTTGGCCGTTGTGGCGCTCGCTACCGCGGGATCTGCGCAACAGCCGAACCGCGCAGGACCGAAACCCGGCATCGTACGCGTCCGCTTCGTGACCTCGGAGGGGCCGATACTACTGGCGCTCGACACCCGCCATGCGCCGAAGACGACCGCGAATTTCCTGGCCTATGTCGATGACGGGCGGTTCGACGGGACCGACTTCTACCGCGCGAGCCGTCAGAAATCGTCGCCGAAGCTTGGCTTCATCCAGGGCGGAATCCGCACCGATGCCCGTCGCATCCTGCCGCCGTTCCCGCTCGAGACGACCGCGATGACCGGGATCAAGCATCTCGACGCGACGATCTCGATGGCGCGCGGGATGACCCCGGCGTCGGCGGGCGGCAATTTCTTCATCACCGTCGGCCCGGCGCCGGCGATGGACGCGCGTGCTGGCTATCCGGGCTATGCGGCGTTCGGACACGTCGTCGGGGGGATGGACGTGGTCAAGCGCATCCTCGCCAAGCCGACCGGCGGCGGGATGGATGCGTTCAAGGACCAGATGATTCTGAAGCGCGTCACGCTGGTCAGCGCGCGACGACTGGACGGGGTTGCGAAGCCGACGGGGTTGCCGCGGGCTTGGCTGATCAAGACGAGGCCTGACCGGGAGAAGTGATGGATGCGTGTTCCGGGACGGTTCTGCTTCGATCCCGCTCGAACGCGATACCCACCCCGGCGAAGGCCGGGGCCCAATTGGAGAGGTCGCAGTAACCTAGGGGTAGCCTCGCAATTGATGTTCCCCAATTGGGCCCCGGCCTTCGCCGGGGTGGTACATGGATCACCGGAGTGGTGATGAATTCGTCGCGGGCGTCAGGCCGTCAGGCTGAGCGCGACCGCTTCCGCGACCTTGATGCCGTCGACCGCTGCCGACAGGATACCGCCTGCATAGCCGGCGCCTTCGCCCGCCGGGAACAGGCCGGCGGTGTTGAGGCTGACGAAATCGTCGCCGCGCGTGATCCTCACCGGGGACGAGGTGCGCGTCTCCACCCCGGTCAGCACGGCGTCGGGATGATCGTAACCGGGGATTTCGCGGCCGAACGCGGGTAGCGCCTCGCGCAACGCTGTGATCGCGAATTCGGGCAGGCATTCGGACAGGTCGGTCATGTGCACGCCCGGCTTGTACGACGGGATCACCGAGCCGAGCGCGGTCGAGGCGCGGCCCGCGAGCAGGTCGCCGATGCGTTGCGCGGGTGCCTTGTAGTCAGAGCCGCCGGCGACATAGGCGCGCGATTCCCAGTGACGTTGGAGTTCGATCCCCGCCAGCGGGTGGCCGGGATAGTCGCGCTCGGGGTCGATGCCGATGACGATGCCGGAGTTCGCGTTGCGTTCGTTGCGCGAATATTGGCTCATGCCATTGGTGGCGACGCGACCCTCTTCGGAGGTCGCTGCGACGACGGTACCGCCCGGGCACATGCAGAAGCTGTAGACCGTCCGCCCGTTCTTGCAGTGGTGCGACAGGCTGTACGCCGCCGCGCCGAGATCGGGGTGACCCGCGCACGGGCCGAACCGCGCTTCGTCGATCCACGATTGCGGATGTTCGATGCGGACGCCGATCGAGAAGGGTTTCGCCTCGACGTGGACGCCCTTGGCGTGGAGCATCTCGAACGTGTCGCGCGCGCTGTGGCCGACGGCGAAGACGACGTGGTTGGCTTCGAGATAGTCGCCAGTGCTGAGGTGGAGCCCGCGGAGTTGGCGCGTGCCGGCTTCCTCGACGATATCGAGACCGTCGACGCGGGTGGAGAAGCGGTATTCGCCGCCCAGCGCCTCGATCGTCTCGCGCATGCTCTCGACCATCGTGACGAGGCGGAAGGTGCCGATATGCGGGTGCGCCTCGGTGAGGATTTCGGGCGGCGCGCCGGCCTTGACGAACTCGGTCAGGACTTTGCGGCCGAGATGGCGCGGGTCCTTGATCTGGCTCCAGAGCTTGCCGTCGGAGAAGGTGCCGGCGCCGCCTTCGCCGAACTGGACGTTGGATTCGGGGTTGAGGACGCTCTTGCGCCAGAGGCCCCAAGTGTCCTTGGTGCGCTCGCGGACGACCTTGCCGCGGTCTAGGATGATCGGGCTGAAGCCCATCTGCGCTAGGATCAGGCCGGCGAAGAGGCCGCACGGCCCGGCGCCGACGACCACCGGGCGTGGGCCGGTATAGCTCGGGCCGCCCTTGGTGACGAAGCGATATCCCGTGTCGGGCGTGCGCTGGACGTGGCGATCCTTGCGGAAGCGCTGGAGCACCGTGTCCTCGTTCTTCAGCGTGACGTCGACCGAATAGACGAGCTGGATGTCCATCTTGTCGCGCGCATCGTGCGCACGCCTCGCGATGGTGTAGCGGATCAGGTCGCGCGGGGTGACGCGCAGGCGGTCGCGGATCGCGGCGGGGAGCGCTTCGTCGGCGTGGTTGAGGGGCAGCTTGAGGTCGGTGATGCGGAGCATGCTCGGTCCTCTAGCGCCACGCGGCGCGATCCGCCATCGGGGGCGAGAGAGGACATGATCATGCGGACCGACGACGAGCAGAATGCCAAGAGCGCCAAGCGCAAGGAGGTCCACGACCGGATCGTCGCGAGCAAGACGATCGAGAAGGGACTGATCATCGTCCACACCGGCAAGGGCAAGGGCAAGTCGACCGCCGCGTTCGGCATGGCGGTGCGGATGATCGGGCATGGGCGGAAAGTCGGCGTGGTGCAGTTCGTCAAGGGGGCGATGGCGACCGGCGAGAAGGCGGTCTTCGACGCATTCCCCGACCTGTGCGAGTTCAAGCCGATGGGGGAGGGCTTCACGTGGGATACGCAGGACCGCGCGCGCGATATCACGGTGGCGCGCGAAGCCTGGGACGAGGTGAAGCGGATGATCGCCGACCCGTCCTATGCGATGGTGGTCGCGGACGAGTTGAACATCGTCTTGCGGTATGAGTATTTGCCGGTCGACGAGGTGCTGGCCGTGTTGGCGGGGAAGCCGGAGATGACGCATGTCGTGGTCACCGGTCGGAATGCGCCGGATGCGCTGATCGAGGTGGCAGATCTGGTGACCGAGATGACGCAGGTGAAGCATCCGTTCCGGTCGGGGGTGAAGGCGCAGGCCGGCGTGGAGTTCTAACGCTTCTCCCGTCACCCCGGACCTGTTCCGGGGTCCACCGTTCCGCGCAATCCAACCTGTCGAGCCTGCGGAACGGTGGATGCCGGAACGAGCCCGGCATGACGGAGTGTCTGGTGAGATGCCGCGTATTGCACGCAACGCACCGCCCGCGTATCGCTCGATCCGCGACAGGTTTTCCCGAGGCGGCAACGCTTGGGGGAATGAAAATGGGAACGGGAATCACCCGGCTGCCCCTGCAACTGTACGCGGCGAGCCACCGTGCCTCATGCCATTGGGATACTCCCGAGAAGGCGGCGCGGACGGCGTTGACCCGCGAGCCAGGAGACCTGCCCGTCGCGGTCGTCTTTCGTCCGGCCAGGGTGCGCCGAACGGACGGGTAACACCCCGAGCGACGACATCGCTTCGCGTCGCGCGGAGGCTGGAGGCGTGCGCCTTTTGCCCCTCTCGCGGTGCGGGATCGACTGTCCGAGGGGGTTCCTATGCCAAGTCTACATGATGTTGCGATCGTCCGGGAACGGACATGCTGAAGCCCGCCGAGGACGGCGTCGCAGTGGTCGCGTGCAACACGTGCCGCCATTCCGCCGACGCGCGCGACGACGAGCAGGGCCAGCGCGGCGGCGCACGCCTCGTGCAGGCGCTGAAGACGGTGCAGGCGAGCGACCCGGCCTATGCCAATGTCGCGGTGCAGGAGATGCCGTGCCTGTTCGCATGCCAGGATTTCTGCACGATCCACCTGCGCGCGCCGGCGAAGGTCGGCTATGTGCTCGGCCGGTTCGAGCCGACCGAGGATTCCGCGCGCGCGATCCTCGATTACGCGCGGCTCTACGGCGAGAGCGCGTTCGGGCAGGTGCCGTTCAAGCAATGGCCGCAGGGTGTGAAGGGGCATTTCATCACCCGCACGCCGCCCGCCGGGTTCCTCGTCGAATGACTGCGTTCGCGACGCCCGCCGCGTTTCTGGCGGCCTTGCGCGGCTTGCCCCAAGCGGATGCGGCGGCACGATCCGCGGCGATCGCCCGGCAAGGCGAACTGACCAAGCCGCCGGGCTCGCTCGGGCGGCTGGAGGATATCGCGGTCTTCATGGCCGGCTGGCAGGGCAACCCGCTGCCCCGGCTCGATCGCGGGAGCGCGGTGGTATTCGCGGGTAACCACGGCATCGTCGCGCGCGGGGTGAGTGCGTTCCCCGCGTCGGTCACCGCGCAGATGGTCGCCAATTTCGAGCATGGCGGCGCGGCGATCAACGCGCTGTCGCGGGCGGCGGGTCTCGACCTCAAGATCGTGTCGCTGGACCTCGACCGGGCGACCGCGGATTTTACGCAAGCGCCGGCAATGTCGGAGGGGGAATGCCTCGCCGCGATCAACGCAGGGGCGGCGGCAGTCGCGGACGCGCCGGACCTGGTGGTGCTCGGCGAAATGGGGATCGGCAATTCGACCACCGCCGCGGCACTGTGTCTGGCGAGCTTCGGCGGGTCGGCGAGCGACTGGGTAGGGCCGGGTACCGGCGTCGATGGCGATGGCATCGCGCGGAAGATCGCGGTCGTCGAGGCTGGGGTCGCGCTGCACCGGGACGCGCTGGGCACGCCGTTCGAGATCTTGCGGCGGCTCGGCGGACGCGAGTTGGCGGCGATCGCGGGCGCGGTGGTCGCGGCGCGGCAGGCGGGCGTGCCGGTGATGCTCGACGGTTTCATCTGCTGTTCGGCTGTGGCACCATTGGCTGCGGCGTGCCCCGACATCCTCGCGCACTGCCTTGCCGGGCATGTCTCGGCGGAGCCGGGGCATCGTCTTCTGCTCGAGCGCATGGGGATCGAGCCGCTGCTCTCGCTCGGGATGCGGCTCGGCGAGGCGAGCGGGGCTGCGACGGCGACATTGCTCGTCCGGGCCGCGCTGGCCGCGCATGCGGAGATGGCGACGTTCGCCGAGGCGGGCGTTTCGGCGGCGTGAGTGCGCACATGCTGTATCTGATGCGGCATGGTGCGCCCGAAGTGGCGGGGCGAATGCTCGGGCGAACCGACGACCCGGTGACCGAGGGAGGGATTGCCGCCTGTCTGGCACGCGCCGAGAGTCTTGCGATCGAACGGATCGAGGCCTCCGATCTGATCCGCGCACGCGCCTGTGCGGCGGCGATAGGTGAGCTGCGCGGAGTTTCGGTCGAGGTCGATCCACGCTGGCGGGAACTCGACTTCGGCGCTTGGGATGGCTTGGCCCCCGCCGAGATAGACGCCGCCGAGTTGGCGGCGTTCTACGACGATCCCGATGCCTCGCCACCGCCCGATGGCGAACGCTGGTCCGCGTTGCAGGATCGTGTCGCGCGTGCGCTGGCAGAGATGCCACCGGTATCGACCTTGGTCGTCACGCATGGCGGCGCGATCCGGGCGTCGCTCGCGGAGTTGTGCGGGTTCGATCGACGCCAAATCTGGGCGTTCGACCTCCCCTATGCCGCGCTCGTCTCGCTGCGCATCTGGCCGAGCCCGACGCGGACCGTGCAGATCGTCGGGCTGGCGACATGAAAGGGCTGATGGTCGCGTTCGGCTTCCTGACCCGGCTGCCGATGCCGCGGATCGAAATGGGGGCTGAGGATTTCGCCGCGGCGATCCGGTTCTACCCCATCGTCGGTCTCGCGATCGGCCTGCTCGTCGCGGCGGCCGGATGGCTGGGCGCGCTGGTCGATCCTTGGATAGGGGCCTGTGCCGCGCTGCTGACCTGGATCGCGGTGACGGGGGCGCTGCATCTCGACGGGCTTGCCGACCTCGCCGACGGGCTCGGCGCGGCGCATGGCGATCGGACGCGCCTGCTCGCGGTGATGGCCGATCCGCATATCGGGAGCTTCGGCGTCGTCGCGATCGTCGGTCAGATGCTCGCCAAGCTCGTGCTGCTGCACGCCGTAGGGGTAGGCTGGGGGCTGGTCCTTGTGCCGTTCGCGGCGAGGATGGGGCCGCTCGCATGGGCGAGACTGTTGCCGCCACTGCGGCCCGGCGGGCTTGGCGCAGCGGTCGCCGGCGCGGTCCGCGCCCGCGATCTGCTGGGATGGGGCCTGTTGCTCGCGCTCGCCGCCGTCGCGGTGCCGGCGCTCATCGCTCTCCCGCTGCTCGTGCTCGGCGTCGCGGCGTGGTTCCGGCGGACGCTGGGCGGGGTGACGGGCGACGCGCATGGCGCCGGCATCGAGATCGTCGAAACCGGGCTGCTAGTCGCGCTCGCGGTGGCCGGCGCGCTCGCTTAACGCGAGCAGCGCATCGAGATCGACGTGACGTTCGAGCGTCGCGGCGATCGCATCGAGCGCGGCATCGATCGACGCGCCATGATCAGGTCCGCTGGCCGCGACGCCGAGCCGCGCAAGCCACGCCGCGCGTTGCTCCGCGAGCGCAAGCAGGCCGTGGACGTAGCTCCCTGACACCAGCCCGTCCGCACTCGTCGCGCCTTCGGGACTGCCATCGGCGCGGTGGCCGACCGGGCGTGCGGTCGCGGGGCCGGTGGTAGCACCCATGTGCATTTCATAGCCCTCGAATGCCGCGCCCTGCGCCCGGCCGTGCACCCGCTCCAACGTCTTGCGGCCGGTGAGGACCGTGTCGATGTCGAGCAGTCCGAGCCCGTTGACACGCCCCGCCCGCCCCTCGATCCCGTCCGGGTCGGCGATGCTGCGACCGAGCATCTGGTAACCGCCGCAGAGCCCGAGCACCGGCTTGCCGCGGCGGTGATGCGCGCGGATATCGATGTCCCATCCCTGCGCGCGGACGAAGGCGAGGTCGGGGATCGTCGCCTTCGAGCCCGCGAGCACGATCATGTCGACGTCCGGGATCGGCGTGCCCGGCGGCACCATGACCAGCGCGGCACCGGGCTCGAGCCGAAGCGGATCGAGGTCGTCGAAATTGGCGATCCGCGGCGTGATCGGGCAGGCGATCGTGACGCGGCGTTGTGTACTGGCGACCGGGCGTTCGAGGATCACCGCGTCCTCACTCGGCAACCGTACCGCTTCGGCAAGCCATGGCACGACGCCGTAGCCGCGCCATCCGCTTCGCGCTTCGATCGCGCGATAGCCGTCGTCGAACAGCGCCGGGTCGCCGCGGAACTTGTTGATCAGGAACCCGTGGATCATCGCCGCGTCGACCGGATCGATCACTGCGCGGGTACCGACGATCGCCGCGATCACGCCGCCGCGGTCGATATCTCCGACCAGCACCACGGGTACGTCGGCAGCGCGTGCGAACCCCATGTTGGCGATGTCGCCGCCACGCAGGTTGATCTCCGCCGGGCTGCCTGCGCCCTCGACCACGACGAGATCGCAGGTGGCCGACAGCCGTTCGAAGCTGTCGAGCACGTCGACCAGCAGCCCTTCGCGACCTTCGCGCCAACGTGCCGCGGCGAGCGTGCCGCGTACTTGGCCGCGGACGATCAGTTGCGAGGTGCGGTCACCCTGTGGCTTGAGCAGCACCGGGTTCATGTCGACGCTGGGTTCGACGCGACAGGCGATCGCCTGCGTCGCCTGCGCGCGGCCGATCTCGCCGCCGTCGGCGGTGACGGCGGCGTTGTTCGACATGTTCTGCGGCTTGAACGGGCGGACCGACAGCCCGCGATTGGCGAACGCGCGGCACAGTCCCGCGACCAGGACCGACTTGCCGACGTCCGAGCCGGTCCCCTGGAGCATCAGAGCGCCCATGCGATTCCTCCGCCAATGACGAACAGCAGCACGCACGCCCGGCGATAGATGCCGAGCGCGGCGCGAAGATCGGCGGCGGTAGCGTCCGCGCGGCCATAGCCGATATAGGGCTTGGCGACGCTCACCCCGTCATAGGCGATCGGGCCCGCAAGCTTGAGATCAAGCGCACCGGCCATCGCGGCTTCGGGCCAGCCGGCGTTGGGCGACGCGTGATTGCCCGCGTCGCGCCACATCGTCCGCCATCCGCCGAGCCCGGCAAGGCACAGCAGCACGCCGCTGATCCGCGCGGGGATCAGGTTCGCCACATCGTCGGTGCGCGCCGCCGCCCAACCGAACGCGCGCCAACGCTCCTCGCGGTGCCCGATCAAACTGTCCGCTGTGTTGATCGCCTTGTACGCCCACAGTCCCGGCAGCCCGGCCACGAGCAGCCAGAACAGCGGCGCGACGACGCCGTCGCACACGCTCTCGGCAAGGCTCTCGATCGCCGCCCGAGCGACGCCGGCTTCGTCGAGCGAGGCGACGTCACGGCCGACGATCATCGCGACGCGCGCGCGGCCAGTCTCGAGATCGCTGGCGGCCAGCGCACGTGCGACCGGAACGACATGATCGTACAGGCTGCGGATCGCGAGCCCCGGTGCGGCCATGAGGCCGATCGCGATCCACGCCGCCGAGCCCAACGCGTGGCGGGCGAGCAGCGTCGCCGCCGCCGCTACCCCGATTGCGATGGCGACAACTAACGCCAATGTCAGGATTCCTGCGGCGCGACGATGGGCGCTCAATGCGGCGGAAATATTCCAGCGCGCCTCCGCCCAGCCGATCACGCGCGCGAACCCGCCGACCGGATGACCGATCCGGGCATAGAGCGCGGGCGGCCAGCCGATCGCCACGTCCACCAGGATTGCCAGCGCGGCAATCGGCTCAGCCACCGGCAAGAGCCCGGTCGAGACGGTCGAACGCGGCATCGTCCCCCGGCACGCCGAAGCGGAGCCAGCGCGGCGCGTGATCGAACGGACGCGTGAGGATACCCGATCGCGCGAGGCATTCGAATACCGCTGGGGCATCGTCGCTCTCCACCAGCCGGAACAACGGGCACGCGCCCTGGCTCTGGAGGCCGTGACGACCGAGCAGCGTGTCGAGCCGGCCGGCACGCGCGACGATCGATCGCCGAGCTTCCGCGATCCACGCGGTATCCCGGTAGGCCGCCGTGCCGTAGGCGACCGCGAGCGCGGAAACGGGCCAGCTGCCCAAGCGACGCCGCATCGCGTCCGCCTGCACGGGCGGCGCGATCATGAAGCCCAGTCGCACGCCCGCGAGCCCGAAGAACTTGCCGAACGACCGGAATATGATCGCCCGGTCGTCGGGATCGAGACGCGGGACGAGGCTGAGCGCCGGTGCGATATCGGCAAAGGCCTCGTCGACGACCAGCCACGCGCCGCGCCGGGCGATCCGCAACAGTCGATCGGGCGCATCGAGGGCGCCGTCGGGATTGTTCGGGTTGGCCAGCAGGAGCGTGCCGTCGCGGATCGTGTCGATCGCGTCGCGCGCGATCGGTGTCGCACCCCCGATCGCATCCTCATGCGTCGAGTAGCTGGGCGTGACGAAGCGGACAGGCGACGGCAGGTCGAGACTATCGAGCGCGCGAAGGCCGATCTCGCTGCCGGGCAAGGCGACGACCCGATCCGCGCTGGCGCCGAACATCGCCGCCGCGGCCGTTTCGAGATCGCGGATGGCGCCTGGGGAAGGCAGCCTTTGCAGATCGACCGACGGCGCGCGGCCGGCTGGCCAAGGGCATGGATTGATGCCCGTCGACAGATCGAGCCATGGCTGCGGCGCACCCGGAAAGCAGGTGGCGGCGATATCGATCCGTCCACCGTGGATGCGCAGGGCCTTCATTCCGTCGGTCAGTTCCATGGGCTTTTGCTTGATCTTCGCGGCGTCATCGTCATTCCGGGTGGCGGCCGCAAGCACGAAGGACACGACATGGTGCAATCAGTTGGAGCGGCGTTCGGCAGGAGCCTGTTCGTGCTCGGTGGCGCGCGCTCGGGCAAGAGTCGTCATGCGCAGGAAACCGCCGAGGCAATCGCGACCGCCGAGCAACTCAAGCTCGTCTATGTCGCGACCGCGCAGGCGTTCGACGGCGAGATGACCGATCGGATCGCGCGCCATCGCGCCGATCGCGACGACCGGTGGGAGACCGTCGAGGCACCGCTGGCGCTGCCCGACGCGTTGCTCGCCGCCGACGCGGTCGATACCGTCCTGCTCGTCGATTGCCTGACCCTGTGGGTATCCAATCTGCTGCTCGACGATGCGCCGATCGCGGCGCGGACCGATGCGCTGCTGGACGCCATCGGTCGGCTCGAAGGACGGATCATCATCGTATCGAACGAGGTCGGGTTCGGGATCGTGCCGGACAATGCCCTGGCCCGCCGCTTCCGGGATGCCGCGGGGTTCCTTCATCAGCGCATCGCCGCCGAGGTGGATTCGGTCGATATGGTGATGGCGGGCCTCGTCCAGCGCTTTAAAGGACCGCCGCAGCCCTGAGGCGCAACGGGCATCGTCCGGCACCGGTTTGCAATTGGCTTTTCGGCCCATGGCGAGCATAGACAACCACCAATCGAAGTGGGGGCGGCGGTATGCATAGCAAGGCGCAAACGATCGCACGATTGAAGTCGATGGCGTTCCTGGTCGAGGAAGCATTGCGCATCGCCGACGAAGGTGACGACGCATTGCTTGGTGCCAAGCTCAGCGATTGCCTGGATTGCCTTCGCGTGGCCTTGGAACAGATCGGTGTACGAGCGGCTCAAGCGGGCCATCATGACGACGCCTCCGTCGACTCTACTGTGCCAGCCGACCCCGAGCCACTTGAAAGCGGTCGCCCGGATCAGGCCTGACCGTTTTGCCCGACAGCCGCCGCGTCATCGTGCTTTGGTCGCGATCTGCGGGTTTCGGGGTGTGCCGGAGCGGCGTTTCGATACGCCCAAATACTTCGGTCGACGCCTACAGATTATCAGATCGTTCACCTAGGTTTGTCTCAATCATCTTTATTTAGATCTATCGCGTCATCGTGACATATATCTAAACGTCGTCGTCCCGACTATGTTATTAAGTCTGATCGCCAGCCGATTTTTGGGCACTGACGACCGAGAGATGCATGTGCTCCCGCCCCGATATTTGCGGGAATACACTATGATCTCAACGCCTGGGCCACTGGCCCTGATGGTGCGGAAGTTGGAGACGCACGCCGTCCTGAGCGCCGAGGATCGAACGGCGTTGCTCGCGCTTCCGTTTACGTGCCGAACCTACGAACCCTCCTCGTACCTGGTCCGTGAAGGCGATGCGCCCGAGCAGTGCGCGGTCCTGATGTCCGGGTTTGCCTATCGCCAGAAGCTGACGGGATCGGGCATGCGCCAGATCGTGTCGTTGCACATTCCCGGCGAAGCGCTCGATTTCCAGCATCTGTTCCTCGATGTCGCCGATCACAATGTCCAGACGCTGACGCGCGCCGAGGTGGCGACGATCCCGCGGACGGCGTTGCGAGACCTGGCGCGCAAGCGGGCGTCGATCGGCAATGCGATCTTCGTCAACACGCTGGTCGAGGGGTCGATCTTCCGCGAGTGGATCCTGAATATCGGACGCCGCGACGCCCGATCGCGGCTGGCGCACTTCCTGTGCGAATTCGCCATCCGCCTCGATATGCAGGGTTTGACCGGCGAGGAGGGATATGAACTGCCGATGAGCCAGGAACAGCTCGGCGATGCGCTAGGCCTGACGGCGGTGCATGTGAACCGCACGATCAAGTCTCTGGAGGCCGATGGGCTGATCAGTCGCAATCGTCGCCGGATCAGCTTTCCGAAATGGGATGCGCTGCGCGAACTCGCCGACTTCTCGACCCGGTATCTGCACCTGGCGCAACAAAAGACCTGACCCGAGGCTAGGGGCCGCGCGTCCGATCGACCGAATCGATCAGCTTGCCCCCCGCCATGAACACGGCGATCGGACAGGCGGCGAACAGCAACCAGCCGCCATAGCCGGGATATTGTTCGAGGTAGCGCATCCCGCGTTCCACGGCGCCCAATCCCAAGCCGTAGATCACGAGAAACGCCTCGAATTTGGTCTTGATGATGAAGAGGCGAGCAAAGCGGTTCCACATGCCCCGCGCCTGAGCAAGATGCGTACCAGTGCCGGAAATCCGCCGTTTCGCTCCCGTTGCGTATGGTTAAATGTAAATTAACCCGACGTTTTGGCGGTGCGGTCCGGCCTGCCGATCAAGGATCGCTCCGCTGCGATCAAGGATCGCTCCGCTCTGCCTTACAGCCGCGCGACGTGGGTCACGCGGTCACCCTCCGCGACGTCCAGCGCCTGGGCGCAAGCCTCGTCGATCGCAATCCCGGCCGATACGTCGCGAACGCGTCCGAACGCACAGCGAAAATCGGCGAGCGTGCCGGTGGCGACCAACGCCTCGGTGCCGCCGTCGGGTTCGACCGTGGCGACGATGCTGTTCTGTGCCTGGGCGATCGTGCGGACCTGATCGGTGCGGGCGGTCATCGTCGGGCCGCCGTCGAAGATGTCGACGTAATTATCGAACGCGAAGCCTTCGTTCTCCAGCATGCGCATCGCCGCGCGGCCCGAGGGGTGCGGCAAGCCGATCGCCGCGCGTGCGCTCTCGGTCAACATCGCGGTGTAGATCGGGTGCTTGGGCATCAGGTCGGCGATGAACTGGTGGCCGTTGATCGCATTGAACTGATCCGCGTCCTGGAAATTCATCCCGAAGAAGCGGCCCGCAAGGCCGTCCCAGAACGGCGAGCCGCCGGCCTCGTCGATCACCCCGCGCAGTTCGGCGAGGATGCGGTCGGCAAAGCGCGCGGGGTGCATCTTGATGAAGAGGTAGCGGCTGCGAGCGAGCAGCAGGCCGAGGCCACCCGCGCGCTCGCCAGGGTGCAGGAAGAGCCCGCCGACTTCGCTCGCGCCTTCGAGGTCAGTGGCGAGCGAGAGCATGTCCGCGCGGAAGGTGCGGTTGAGTTCGCGGCTATGCTGGGTGAGCTGGCCGATCCGGTAGCTGTAGAACGGGTAGCTCTGGCCGACCTGCGTGAAGATCTGGCACGTGCCGCGCACCTCCTGCGTCTCGATGTTCTCGAGGATGAGGACGAACAGCTCGTCTTGGACCGGGCCATCGGTGCGCGCGAAGGCGGCGTGGCTGCGCTCGAGCTTGGCGGTCAGCGCGCGGCGATCGGGCGGCAGGTTGGTGAAGCCGCCGCCGGTGAGCTTGGCCATTTCGTAGAGATGCTGGAGATCGGCATCGACCGCCGCGCGGATCCTGAAGCTCACAAGCGGCCCTCCGCGATACGCAATATGGTGACGGCCGACAGCGCCGCGCGCTCGGCCAGACTGTCGGGGATCATGAATTCGTCGGTCGAATGGATCGCGCCGCCGCGGACGCCCATCGTGTCGACGACGGGCACGCCGGCGGCGGCGATATTGTTGCCGTCGCAAACGCCGCCGGTCGCTTTCCAGGCGATGTCGAGGCCGAGGTCCGCGCCGGATGCCTTGACCAGATCGAACAGCCGCGCGGCGCCCGGGTCGATCGGCTTCGGGGGGCGGTTGAAGCTGCCATGGACCTCGATGCGGACGTCATGCTCTGCGGCGACCATCGCCACCGCAGAGTCGATATGCGCCTGCGCGCGCGTGATCTCGTCGAGCGTCGCGGGGCGGAAGTTGATCCGAAGAATGGCGAGGTCGGGCACGACGTTGTTCGGGCCGCCGCCCTCGATCCGTGCCGGGTTCACGGCGAGACGGGGCCCGCGCACCTTCGACAGGCGTACCGCGATATCGGCCGCCGCGACCAGCGCGTTGCGACCGTCCTCCGGATTGCGACCGGCATGCGCGCTGCGGCCGTGAACGATGATAGAGAAGTTTCCCGTGCCGCCGCGCGCACCGGCAAGCGTACCGTCGGCAAGCGCCGGTTCGTAGGTCAGCGCGGCGACCTTGCCGTGCGCGGCGCGGGCCAACAGCGCTGCGGAGGAGAAGGAGCCGGTCTCCTCGTCCGAGTTGACGACGACGTCATAGCCGATCCGGGCGGCGAGGGGGCTGGCTTCGACCGCCCGGAGCGCCGCGAGCATGACGGCGAGGCCCCCTTTCATATCCGCCACGCCGGGACCGTTCAGCCGGCCGTCATCGAGCCACTTCAGCGATTGGAACGCGTGATCGACCGGGTAGACCGTGTCCATGTGCCCGGTGAACAGCATCCGCACCGGCGCGTCCGGGCGCACGACGAGATGCAAATGCTTGCCGTGCTCGATCGCCGAGACCACGCCGTCCGCACCGACGCTGTCGACCGGAGTCGGCTCGATCAGCGTGATCTCGCCCGGCAGGATCGCTAACGCATCGCCTAACAGTCCTGCCATCTTCGCGAGCCCCGCGAGATTGCGCGTGCCGCTGTTGATGGCCGCCCACGTCTCGACCTGGGCCAGCATGGGTGCAGCGCCCGCCGTGTCGACGGCATCGCGCTCTATCGTTGAAAGTCCCCTCATCGCGTAACCCTAGCGAGGCCGGGCGCGCGAGGGAACAGCGTCAGAAGCTGTAGACGAGCGATGCGCGGCTGGTGGTGTCGGTCGAGACCGAACCGACCGGCGGTTCGCTTTCATACTGGACGCTGTACGACAGCGCGGCGGACAGCGGCCCGATCAGCTTGGCGTTGAGTGACGTCGTGCCGCTGAGCGTGCTGTTGTAGCGCTGGACATAGGCGGACGCGACCTGGCTGACCGACAGCCCGCTGAGGATGCGGATGCTGAAGTTCGCGGTGCCACGCGCGGCGATGCTGCTCTGCACGGTGTCATCGGTGAATTCGGTGTAGCGATAGGCTGGCCCGAGTTCGAGATCGAGCTTGGTGCCGGCCGTCTTGATCAGGCTGTATCCGGCACCGATCGAGGTCGAATAGCGGTTGTAATAGCCGAGGAACCGGTCGCCTTCATATTGCGCGACGCCGTAGATATAGGCGCGGTCGTCGATCTTGTAGTTCGGTTCGTACGAGGCGAGGTAATGCTCGCGCGTCGTGATGTTGAGGTTCGACTGATAATCGGCCTGGGCATGGAATTTCTGGCGCCAGCGAAGACCTTCGCGGTTGAGGTCCAGCACCGCAGTGCCGCCGGCCGTGTCGGAGTTGCCGGTGGTCAGATAGCCGCCGACCTCCGCCTTGCCGCTCCACAAGTCGAGGAAGCTCGCCTGGCGGATGACCTGCGTGCGCTGTGCGGCGCGGTCGGCCTTCCACTTCTCGGCGATCGCCAGCACCGCGTCGCCGCTGAGCGGATCGGCGGCGCGGGCATATTTGGCGACCGTGTTGACGTCCGCTTCGTTCCCCGATTCCAGCGCCGCATCGAGCATCGCGCGGATCGTTTCGGGGATCATCACCGATTGCGGATCGGGCGCGTTCGCCAGCAGCAGCGGGGCGAGAAGGAGAAGGGATAAGCGACGCACAGCCGTTCCGTAGCGGCAGTGCAGCATATTGGGAACTGCTCAGCGCGTGCCGGTTGCGCCGAGATGTGGCGCGAAGGCGGCGAGTACCTGTTCGTACAGCGCCTTCTTGAACGGGACGATCAGCCGCGGCAGGTCGGCGGGATCGCTCCAGCGCCACGCGCGGAATTCCTCGTGCTCCGTGGCGATGTTCACGTCGGCGTCGGTGCCGAGGAAGCGGTACAGGAACCAGCGCTGCGTCTGGCCGCGCCACTTGCCTTTCCAGACTTTCCCGAGAAGTTCGGGCGGGAGATCGTAAATGAACTCGCCGGGGGCTTCGGCGATCAGTTCGACCTTGTCGGGCATGACCCCGGTTTCCTCGCCGAGTTCGCGCAATGCGGCGGCTTCGGCATCCTCGCCGGGATCGATCCCCCCCTGCGGCATCTGCCACGCCTCCAGCGGCGAATCATTGCGCTGGCCGACGAAGACCTTCCCCTCGGCGTTGACGAGCATGATCCCGGCGCAGGGACGGTAGGGGAGGTTCGAAACGTCGGTCAAATTAGTCTCCGCAACGCAGGTGCTTGGGGCTCGGCCAGCTTGGGTCTCGGGCAGCGCGCTCCTACCTACGGAGCATGATCCATGTCGTCCACCATCCCGACTATGTCACACCGGCCCCCGCGCGCTCGACCTATCGCTGGAACAAGAACGGGCTGATCCGCGACCTCCTGCTAGAAAAGGGCGACGCGGTGGCGTGGCACCGGGCCGAGACAACGCCGACCGCTTGGCTGGAGGCGGTGCACGACGAGGACTACGTCGCCGAGGTGCTTCGCGCGGACGTGCCGAAGGAGAAGGAGCGGCGGATCGGGTTTCCGGTGACGGAGGCGGTGGCGTCGCGCGCGGCGATCGTGCCGCATGGGACGTGGCTGGCCGCGTGTCTTGCGTTGGAGCACGGGTTCGCAGCGAATACGGCGGGTGGGAGCCATCATGCGCTGGCGAACACCGGCGCGGGGTTTTGCGTGTTCAACGATCTGGCGGTCGCGGCGGCGCGACTGATCGACGAGGGGCGGGTGGCGCGCGTGCTCGTCGTCGATTGCGACGTGCATCAGGGTGACGGGACCGCGGCGCTGCTGGCGGGGCGGCCGGAGATCGCGACCTATTCGATCCACGCGGAGAAGAATTTCCCGGTGCTAAAGGCACGGTCGACGATCGATGTGCCGCTGCCGGACAAGGTGGGCGACGACGTCTATCTGGCGACGCTGGAGACGACCCTGGTGCCATTGATCGACGAGTTTCGGCCGGAGTTGATCCTGTATCAAGCGGGGGTGGATCCGTTCGACGGCGATCGGCTTGGGCGGCTGGCGCTGACCTTGGAGGGTCTGGCGCAGCGGGAGCGGCTCGTCGCTGGCTTCGCGATCGCACGAGGCGTGCCGCTCGCGAGCACGGTCGGCGGCGGGTACGGCGAGGATGCGCTGGCGATCGCCGAGCGGCACGTGGCCGCGATTATGACGCTCGGCCAAACTTTTGCGGCTGCGGGTGACGCCGGAAGGCGGGTTGGTGCATTGAACGCGCGATGACGACACCTTCCCTGCTCTGGCTGCGCCAGGACCTTCGCCTTCACGATCAACCCGCGCTTATCGCGGCCGCGCATGCGGGGCCGGTCATCCCGGTCTATGTGCTCGACGACGATGCGCCGGGGAAATGGAAGATTGGCGGGGCGCAGCGCTGGTGGCTGCATCATACGCTGGACGCGTTCGGCAAGGCGCTGGCGGACAAGGGATCGAAGCTGATCCTGCGGCGCGGCGGTGCGGTCGAGGTGCTGACGGCATTGATGGAGGAAACCGGTGCTGACCGCGTGCATGCGATCCGGCATTACGAGCCGTGGTGGCGCAAGGCCGAGGCTGCGCTCGGCAACCGGTTGTGCCTGCATGACGGCAACCACCTCGCACGCGTCGAGGATGTGAAGACGGGCTCGGGCGGCCAATTCAAGGTGTATTCCTCGTTCTGGAAGGCGCTCAACCAGATGATGCCACCGGGCGAGCCCGAGCCTGCGCCGAGGACGATTCCCGCGCCGTCGAAATGGCCGAAGAGCGAGAAACTGGCCGACTGGGATCTCTTGCCGACCAAGCCGGACTGGTCGACGGGGTTCAAGGACTGGACGCCGGGCGAGGCGCAGGCGTTGAAGAACGCGAAGGCGATGGCGCCGATCGTCGAGGCCTATGACGTCGATCGCAACATGCCGTCGATCGAGGGCACCTCGCGCCTGTCCCCGCATCTGCATTTCGGCGAGATTTCGCCGCGCGCGGTGTGGCATGCGGTCGACGGGCACGGCGATGCCACGACGTTCCGCAAGGAACTGGCGTGGCGGGATTTCACCGATGGTGTCGTGCTGGCGATGCCGGATTACGGCGATACGAACGGGCGGCCCAAGTTCGACAAGCTGCCCTGGCGGTCGGGCAAGGACGCGGAGGCGGACCTGAAGGCCTGGCAGGAGGGCAGGACCGGCTATCCGATCGTCGACGCCGGGATGCGCCAGCTTTGGGCGACCGGGTGGATGCACAACCGCGTGCGGATGATCACGGCGAGCTTCCTGGTGAAGCACCTGCTGATCGACTGGCGCGAGGGGGAGCGCTGGTTCTGGGACTGCCTGGTCGATGCGGATTACGGAAATAATTCGGTGAACTGGCAGTGGGTGGCCGGGACCGGGGTGGACTCGAACATGTTCGGGCGGATCATGGCGCCGTTGTCGCAGTCCGAGAAGTTCGACGCAGGGGACTATATCCGCGAGTGGGTGCCGGAACTGGCGAAGGTGTC
>NZ_JANBVH010000018.1 GCF_024273235.1 Sphingomonas faeni
TGGCCGGCCCGAAATGCACGTAGAGATGCAGGCTGCGGCGATCGGGTATAAGGCGGTAATCGATAGATTGAGATGGCGTATATCTGAGGTTTCACACTTGGTGGGGGACCGAGGCTTCACGTCACAGATAAGCCTCGAGTGTACAGAAACGGTCAGTGGACGCGACGCTTATGCACCAAACCGGGGTGCTTGATCTCGCACACTTGATAGGTGCCCAAATATATAAGCTATCCGCAAAAATGCGCTAAATGTCCAAATGAATAGACATACCCATACAGCGATACCCCAAAACATAACTGATCCAGATTTTTCCGGGCTGGGGGAAAGCGCTGTTAATGGAAGAGATGTTGCGGTCAGCAAAAATCCACCGATGTTGGCCCTCTTAACGTAACTTAAGAATCTTCGCATTGCCACCGTCTCACGCGCAGCCTCGACGAAGCCCTGCGTTTTGCCAACGACAAATCCATACACGGCAAATGCAAATCCTACTTGGATAGATGCCCAGCTTAGAACAGCTGAATAAACGTTCGACATTTGAAGCTGCTTGGCCACTATCATTGCGCAAAGCTGATCTTGGAACGATATCAGGGCGCAAAAACTAACGATGCTTACCGCGAGAGGCGCATATTGTTCTATGTATAAGGATGCTGAGCGGGATGACATTGCGGGATCTATGTGTGATTAGCTAGTGCGCGGCTGACTACTCGCTGCCTAGCGGCGTAATTGGCGGCTGGGTCATTAGGCAGGGTTGGAATATTAGTTCTAAAAGAAAGTAGTGCGTCTAATAGATTTATTTCTGCATTCTCAATGCCAGCACCATTGTCAGGAGTTATTTTAACACTTTTTACATTGGGATCTATGCCAGATCGCCGAACAAATCCCTCTACCATACGCTTCGCGTCAGCACCTAACGCCCCATCCTCGTGGCCAACACCCAATTCAAGCGTGATCATAGGCGCGGCGTAATCTCGAGCCAGTCCACGGAAGGCTCGAGCGGCTGACTGCATCGGCGCTTCGACGCCTGCTAAGTCCTGCGGCTGTGCCAGCCGGATTTTGACCTTCTTCATTGGATGCCGCCTGAAATGCGCCAACGCCCTTGCGTCCGCTTTCGCGTCTGCTTCAAACTGTGCGGGCTGCCCCATCTGCATCACATATTCGAAAAAGCGTGAGGGAGCTACAATCCGATTGTCATACTGAATCGCTAGCACATGGTCCCGCTCTCGAAACTTGAAGGCCACCCCTTCCCCAATTGGGCCGGCGACATTCAGTTGAACTGTACCGTGGGGGTGCACTTCAGACGGATGGTCGTCAGCGCGAACTCTGGTAATTTCGCCCTCAAGAAAACCGGCCGTCGGCGTAAATTCTTCTAGCCGTACACGTACACCGGGTCCGAGCTGCAATTCTCGAGTGCCGGGCTGCCCGAGCGCAGCTATATGAGAGAGTGCGTCTCGCAAAGACATACCCCGCGGGTGTACCTTTCTGACATCGTAAAAACGAACGCTCATCGCACGCGGCATGCATCCTCCATGTATCTGCTTTACGACAATTTGCCTGGCGGATTGGGCGACCGCGCCCTTACCGAAGACAAACCGCTGCACCTTTATTTCTCAACCCCGTCCGCATCTTCAAGTGCGATACATTCAATACGCTTTCTGATGCCTCAGATTCGTCCTGCGATCGATGCGCGATAGCATCGTTAGATATCAAGACTTTACAAGATTGGTCGAAAATGATCGGCTTTTGATCACCCGAATTCTCACCCACTCGGTGACGTTCAATGCAAAAAAATACCTGTTTTTGTAGGAAAACGCGGCCTACGGAACGGAACATAATGAGAACGATATGAGTCGGCGTTATGGTGTCAGTGTTCCAGTCTCAACCCCAATGTGAGCGTGGATGCGCTTGGTGTGAAACCGCCTGCGCTATGCTCGCTGTCGTGCGGGACGATCGTCGTGACCGTCTTCAGGTTCGGCTGGAGTCGCATCGGCGTCGTCCGAGTCCTCGAACACAAGTGGCCCTTGCAGAAGCCCGAGCCCTTTGGGCAGCATCCGTGCGAGCTCATCAGAAAGCGCATCCTGAGACATCCCCTCAGACGCTTTCAGAATACCGAGAAACATTCGGGCCAACGCCCGCTGATCGGGCAGCAGTACCTGCATGGTGGCGACCTGCACGGTCGGCCTAGGCCGCGGCGGAGCGGCACCCTCATGGGGATCATCAACGTCACCCGTGAGATACGCGGGCGACGTTGCCAGTTCTCTCGCGATGGCGGCGATGTGCGTCGAGCCACGGGATTGCCCGACGACCAGCTTGTGTATGGTCTGCTGGCTGATACCCACGCGTCGCGCCAGTTCGGACTGCGACAGTCCATTGGCTTTCAGCCGCTCAGCTAATCGTTCACCGTCAATCATGCGGGCAAGCTACAACCAATGGTGTAGTTGCATACGGACGAATAAGTGTTGATTAATCTACAACCATATGTGTAGTTGGCGGTTATGGAGATCGCATCCCCTTCCGCGTCGCTGAAAACGGCGGTTCTCAAATCAGGTTCGCAATCCGCGTTCGCCCGACTGTGTGGCGTTTCGCAGACCGCCGTCTGGAAATGGCTGCAATCCGCAAACCGCCTGCCAGCTGAGCATGTGCTCAAGGTTGAGCGGGCGACTGGCGTTTCCAAGCATCTTCTTCGTCCCGACATCTACCCCGAGACTGAAGAAGTAATCGCGGAGGCTGCCGCCGTCGATTGTAATCGATCCGCGGTTTTCCAGAGAAAGGCTTCGCTGTGACCAAACCCCGCATCCCCGACAGCTTTCCCGACGCGATGATCAAGATTCTCGCGCAGATCAAAGGGGAAGGCGCCGCTGCCGCAGTCGGCAAAGCCGTAAGCACAGTTTACGAGTGGTCTAACCCGAACAGCGACACACTGCCCTCTCTTCTCGAAGCTCTTTTGCTCGACACCGCGCACCGGCTTGCCGGCGGCGAGGGCGCGCCGTTCCGCGACGCGTTCAGCCACCAGCTCGGGATCAAGGTCGAACAGGAGGATGCCTGCCGCCGCCAGCTGGTCGCGGACTCGATCGACTTCGTCCGTGAGGCAGGTGAACTGACCTCCGCCCTATTCGGCGCCTCTCAGCCCGGCGCCTCCCCGCTCGATCATCATCGCGCGCTGGTCGAGGCACAGCAGGTTGACGGCGTTCTGCGCCGCATCCGCCGGCGGCTGCCAAATTTCCTTCGTCCCGCCATGTCGACGGGGCCGGGGAATGCCGGGGGGACCCATCAGTGACGAAGAAGAGAAACTACACGCCCCGCGTTCCCGCGACGGTGTGCCCGCACTGCCTGACGCGCTCGATCGCATACGACTCCGTCCAGCTCGACGTGTTCACCCGCGAGATTCGCTACGTCTGCCAGGACGCCGATTGCGGCCACACCTTCGTGGCGCAGCTCGGTATCTTCCGCACCGTTCGGCCGAGCATGAAGCCAAACCCCCTGATCGATGCCAAGCTGCCCAGAGGCGATTGGCGCTCGAAGCCCGCCAACGATGATCAGCGGGTACCAGCCAACGATGATCAGCCCGACGCTGCGGAGGTCGCGCCCGCGCCCGGCTGATCCCCTGATCTGATCCCCGCGGCCTCGGCCGCGAACGTCCTGAACCATCCCCCCGCCATCCGGAAGCACCCGCTTCCGGCACCGCGACGCCCTTGCCTAAAGGAATGCCCAATGATGCACGCTTTCCCGCGTACATTCACGATGCCCATGCAGCGAGGCGAGCGCGCCGCGACCGCCAGCGCCGCACCTCTGACGCCCGCCGGTTACATTCGCCTGCGCCGCGAAGCTGCCGGCCTGTCGGTTCGCACCGTCGCCGGCATGCTGACGCGCAACGCGACCGATGCCGTCGTCGCCTTCGACCTGATCAACGCACTGGAAACCCTCGGCAACACCGCACGCCGCCCCGAGACGCTGGAAGCCCTGCGGAGTATCTTCCCGTTAGATCCGGACGTCTACCGCCAGCTCACGAGCGATCCGGCCGACAGCCACCCCCGCATCTGTCGTGGCTGCGGTTGTAGCCACTGGGATCCCTGCACCAGCGACGAGCATGCCGCATGCGCCTGGGTAACCGATACCGCCTGCACGGCCTGCCTGCCCGACACCGCGCCGGTGGAGTGCTGCCAGTGATCGCCGTCGCAACTAGCGCCACGCAGCTCGAGCGCGCCATGCGCCGTCGTCGCATCGCCAAGATCATCCTCGCGATCCTGTTCGCGGTCATCTGGATACCTGTCGCGATCGTCATGCTCGTCGTCGGCACATCGGATCGGCGTCGCTGATGCTGCACGATGTCCTCATGGGCGTAGCGCTGACCGTATTCGGCAGCGCGGGCGCGACGGCGATCGGTGTGATCGCCGCGACGGTAGCCCCGCAGTGGAGCCGGATCTGCCAGCTGGCACTCGGCAACGTCGAGCCCGCATTCGAAGTCCCGCCCGCGACGCCGTTCGCCGAAGCGGTCCGCTCGTGACGTGGGCGACGTCGCAGTCTGTGGCGGCGACCGTGCCCTCTTCCAAGGGCTCGGCCGCACCGGAAAGCAGTGCGACGTCCTCGCCGTCCGCAAGGCTTTCGCCTCGGTCCGCTTCGACGACGGACAGGCCGTCCGCTGCCTCGCCAGGGATCTGCACCCGATCCAGCGACGCCCGCCGCCCATGTTTCCGACCCGCTCGCCGCTCTTGGCGAAACGCTTTCTACAAGAACGGCCGCTGGCGCGACCGCTCGATCCCCTCGCACCAACAGGATCTCCATGATGATCAGCGCCGCTCCCCTCGAAGCCAGCCAGACACCATCGTCGACGCAGCGGGTAATCTGTTCCCGAAAGCGGGAACAGAAGGGCCTCCCGATTGAGATCCGGAGAATGGTGGGACTGGAAACCGCGTTCGAGATCCTCGGCGGTAAGGGCCAACTGGCGGGTGTTCTCGGCATCACCGTCCGCGCGCTGAACTACAAGTTAAACGCAGATCGCGGCGTTTCAAATCTCGACCTGACATGGACTGCAAAGGCGCTGGAAGCGCGCGGGAACAAGATGCTGGAGCATGCCGCCAAGCTCCGCGTGGTGCTGGCCGATGGGGATGCGAAGTCGTGAGCCCGTGTTCGCACCGCGAGCTAATCGCAGAACTGGTCGACGAACAGCGCCTGAAGGCGGCTTCATGAACATGATCTCCACCGAGTTATCGCGCCGCAACCTTGCGGCGGCGAAGCTCGACGGTCGGCCGAGCGACAGCGGCCGGTTCCTGCGCATCAACGACGTAATCGCCACCGTCGGTCTCAGCCGCGCAACGATCTACCGGCTGATCGATGCGGGCGATTTCCCAACCAGCACAGCGCTGACGAAACGGTGCGTCGGTTGGTGGGAAGGCGAAGTCTGCGACTGGGTGAATGCCCGGCGCGCGGGGTCACCCCGTACGCAGTGACCCCTCGGTTGGGGTCACCGCAGGGGGCACCGGCAAAATACCTATCCAAAAAAACACATTAATTTCGGGATGTTATGATGGTTTACGCAGCAGCCACCTCTTCCGCCAGCACCCGTCGATCGTGCGTCAATTCGCCTTGTTCGGCGGGATCACGGGCATCGGTAGCGGGGCGACGGGTACGCCTTCGTCGACAAGGGCCTTTGCTTCGGCGAGGCTTGCCTGACCGTGAATGGTGGCGTGTTTCTCTTCGCCGAGATGCATGGCGCGGGCCCGATCGGCAAAGGCGGTGCCGACCCATTCCGAGGACTCCAGCGCCTTGGCCTGTTGCTTGGCGATCAGCGTCATCGCGGCCTTCACCATTGCCGGACTGGGCGGCGACGGCCTGGCGTTCCCCTTGGACGGAATCGAGGGTGCCATCGGCGCCTTGACGATGTCGCCGTCGTCGCAGAGCGGGCAGCGGACATGGCCGGCGGCACGTTGCGCTTCATAGGCGTCGCTCGAGGCGAACCATGCCTCGAACACGTGCTCGCCACCGCATTTGAGGTCGAAGACGATCATGCCACGGTCGTGACGGGAGGAATGGCCCGACGATGCGCGATCGCCGGGATGCGCGCGCGGACCTGCTCGACCCGTTCGAGGTCGATCTCCGCGAACCCCAGCCCGGCCGCCTCGCCCATGTCGAGAATCACCTCGCCCCATGGATCGACGACGAGCGAATGGCCGTATGTCTCGCGCCCGTCCTGATGCACGCCGGTCTGGGCCGCCGCCACGACGAACGCGCCGGCTTCGATCGCGCGTGCGCGCAGCAGGACGTGCCAGTGCGCGGCGCCGGTCGGTCGGGTGAAGGCGGCGGGAACGGAGAGCATCGTCGCGCCGGCATTGCTCAGCGCCCGGTAGAGATCGGCGAAGCGGAGGTCGTAGCAGATCGACGCGCCCAATCTACCGGCCGGCGTATCGACGACGACCGCGGTCTCGCCGCCGACATAGGCCGCGGACTCCCGCCAGCTTTCGCCGGTCGGAAGATCGACGTCGAACAGGTGCAGCTTGTCGTAGCGGGCATGGATAGCCCCGGCAGGATCGATGACGAAACCGCGATTGGCGAACTTGCCATCCGGGCGGCGGACCGCGAGCGAGCCGAGATGCACCCATATACCGGCATTCGCGGCGGCGGCGCGCACCGCCGCCAGCACCGGATCGGCGTCTTCGGTGACGATCGACGCCGCGCCCCGCGTACGATCGCGGTCGATCAGCCCCGACATCTCGGGGGTGAACAACATCGCTGCGCCGGCCGCTCCAGCCTCACCGATCGCATCGACCAATGTTGCGGCGTTGACGGCGGGATCGATCCCGCTCGTCATCTGGAGAACGCCGATCCTGGTCATCAGGCGAGGAGGGGGTCGAGCCCACCCTTGGCGTCGAGCGCGGCGAGATCGTCGGACCCGCCGATATGCTTACCGTCGATAAACACCTGTGGCATCGTGTTGCGACCGCCCGACCGCTCGACCATCTCGGCCTTTTTCGGGCCACCCATGGTGACGTCGAACTGCTCGGGCTCGACACCCTTCGATGCGAGGAGTTTCAGCGCGCGCGTGCAGTACGGGCAGAACGCTTTGGTGTAGATTTCGACTTTAGCCATGCAGGCGGAGGTGTGGTTTCGCCCTGCGCTTGTCAATCGTCCGGCGACGAGAGGACGCGGGCCCAGCATAGAATCGTCACCGATCGCGCGCCTGCCTTCAACAGCGCGCGCGTGCACGCGTCGGCGGTCGCGCCGCTGGTGTAGACGTCGTCGACCAGCGCGATCGCCCTGCCCCGCACGCGATCGGGTGCGACCACGCCGAACGCGCCGGCCACCGCCTTTGCACGCTGCCGACCGCCCAGGCCGCGCAACAGGATGGTGCGGCGCGTGCGGATCAGGACGTTGCGGTCATGGCGCACGCCCGACAACAGCGCGACGGCGTCGGCGATCAACGCGGCTTGGTTGAAGCCGCGCGACCAGATTCGCCAGCGGTGCAGCGGCACGGGGACGAGCAGGTCGGTGTCGGGGGGCAGCAATCGCCGCATCTGTCGCGCCATCGTCTCGGCAAAGGCGATCCGACCGCCATATTTCAGCCGCAGCGCCAGCGTGCGCGCGATCGGTCCGTAAGCGACGGCAGCGCGGACGCCGGCGTGACGCGGCGGTGCGGCAAGGCAGGCCGCGCAGCACGCGCCCTCGCCGCGGTCGAACGCGAAGGGTCGGTTGCAGCGCGCGCACCATGGCGGACCGAGAAACCGCAGCCCGGTCCAGCAGATCGCGCAGAACCGATGATCCTCCGCGACGGGCACGCCGCAACCGGGGCAGCGCGGTGGCAGGGCGAACCCGAGGATGTGACGGAAAGGGTCGCGTATCCTCATGCAGACCTCCCGCCACGCGACTGCGGCCCCCGCGTGCGAGCACAGACCCCGCGTACGACCTCAGAGCCGTACGACCTCAGAGCTTGTCGGCGCGGCGCGACCACGGCACAAGCGCAGACGTGTCCGATATCGTTTCAGAAAATGCCGCCCCCGAAATCTTCGACCGGGCCGCCCGCCGCCTGCGCCGTAACAGGGCCGCGCCCGGCTATGCCGAGCATGATTTCCTGCGCGCGACGATGCTCGACGGCATCGCCGAACGCCTCGACGCGGTGACACGCGATTTCGCGGACGTTCTCGATCTCGGCTGTTTCGACGGAAGCTTCGTCGCCCCGCCAGGTGCCCGCGTCGCGCGCTGCGATCCGGGATATGCCTTTGCCGCGCGGTCCGGCGGCGTGCAAGCGGACGAGGACCGGCTGCCCTTTGCCGATTCCTCGTTCGATCTGGTGGTGAGCGCGGGCGTACTCGATCAGGTCGCCGACCTGCCGGGTGCGCTGGCACTGATCCGCCGCGTGCTGCGTCCCGATGGCTTGTTCCTCGGCGCGTTCGTCGGCGCGGGGAGCCTGGCGGCGCTGCGCAATGCGCTTCGAACCGCGGAGGGCGATCGCCCGGCCGCGCGGCTCCATCCGCAGATCGACGTGCGATCCGCCGGCGACCTGCTCATGCGGGCCGGGTTCGCGTTGCCGGTGGCCGATGTCGAGACGCTCGATGTCGGCTACCGCGATCTCGGCCGGCTGTTCGGCGACCTTCGTGGCATGGCGGCGGGCAATATCCTGGCACAGCGCCAGCCGCTGACCTCGGCCGTGGTCGGACGCACGTTCGCCGCCTTCGCAGACTCGGCGGATGCAGGCGGACGCACCCACGAGACATTCCGGATCGTCTTCCTGACCGGCTGGTCGCCCGATCCCTCGCAACCCAAGCCCGCGCGGCGTGGCAGCGCGACCGCGTCGCTGGGCGAGGCGCTGAAGCCCCGCAGCTGAGAGGCTAGTCGATCATCCCGTCGCCGGCGGCAGCGCGGGCGAGGATAGTACCCATCGCGTCGAACAACGCGTCCATCGCGACGGGTTTGAAGATCACGTCGTCGGCGCCCGCGACCATGCAGCGTTCGCGAAGGTCCGGGGCGATGTCGGCGGTCACGACGATGATCGGAACCTTGGCCTTCGCGTCGGGCCGGGCGCGGATGTGTTCGATCGCGGTGATGCCGTCCATGCCGGGCATCCGCAGGTCGACCAGGACCATCACGAAATCCTCCTCGTCGAGGATCTCGAGGCCGCGTTCGGCGCTCTCCGCCTCGACCATCGTCACGCCCGCGACGTCGAGCATGTCTTTGACAACACGTCGATTCATCCGGTCGTCTTCGATGAACAGAACGTTCACTTCCGCCCCCGCAGAGGATCAATTAGCGGAGGTAAAATCGGTATCATATCGTAGCATCTACGCGTCAAGCAGCGTGCGATACAAGGTTCGGATTTGGGTTTTTTATTGAAACTGATCCATGTAATAAACGCGAAACGAGTTCGCCGCCGCTGACCGGTCTGGAGATCACCTGGGTGATGCCGGTGGCGAGCAATTCCTGCCGTTCCGCATCCGCCGAAACCGGCCATAGCAGCGACGTTTCCGCCCCCGATCGGAGCGCGGCTGCGGCGATCCGCGACAGCGCCGCATGGGCATCCCCAGAGGCTCGGATCGTCATGTCGTCGATCAACACGCGCACCACATCGCCGGCCTTCAGGCGCGCGACCGCTTCCTCGACGGACCCGGCGAAGGCGGTCGTCCCGCAATCGGGCGCGAGCAGCGTCTTGAACATGCTGCGCGTGATCGGATTGCGATCGACGACCAGCGTGACCGTGTCGGCGGTCGGCGCGACCGGTTCGACCGCCGTCTCCGGTGCACGAACCACCGGCAGGACGAGCGTGAAGGTAGTCCCCTGCCCCACGATGCTGCTGACCGAGACGTCGCCGCCCATCGCGCGCGCCAGGTTGCGACAGATTGCGAGGCCAAGCCCGGTTCCGCCGAACTGCCGCGTGGTCCCGGCATCGGCCTGACGGAACGATTCGAAAATGTCCTCCAGCTTGTCGGCGGGAATGCCGATGCCGGAATCGGTCACTGCGACACGGAGGCGGTCGTCCTTGTCGACCTCGATACGCAGCGTCACGCGGCCGGACTTGGTGAACTTCAATGCGTTGGACAGCAGGTTGAAGACGATCTGGCGCACGCGCGCGGCGTCGCCCAGAATCATCGCCGGGCATTCCGCGCGTTCGATCGCGAACGACAATCCCTTCGCCCGGGCCTGATCCTCCCACATGCGGGCGGCGTCCGTGATCGTCGCGCAGACGTCGAACGGCGCAGACTCGATTGCCAGGTTTCCCGTCTCCATCTTGGCGACGTCGAGAATATCGTCGACCAGCGCGCGCATCCGAACGCCTGCATCATGCACCACGCCGATCCGCTCGCGCAGCGCCGGCTCGATCCGCTCATCGGCAAGCATGACCTCGCTCATGCCCAGGATGCCGTTCAGCGGTGTCCGGATCTCGTGACTGGTCGTGGCGAGGAACTCGGTCTTGGCCGCAAGCGCCTTGCCCAGTGCGTCGTTGGTGACGGCGAGATCGTCATTGGCCGCGCGGACCTGATCACGACTGCGACGGAGTGTGACGATGCCGAACGCCAGCAACGCGATGACGATCGCAACTGCGGCCGAGGCGCCCAGGAAGACGTAACGCTGCGTCTTCGCCCGCGCCCGTTCGAACGCGATGCTGCGTTGCAATTCGCTGGCCTTCAACTGGCTGATCTTCAGTTCCTGGTTCGCGAAATCGAACCGTGCGGCCATCAGCGCGGTCTTGGTACTGGTCGCCAGCTTGGTCGCATCGTCGTCGAGCCGCTTGAGCGCCTGGAGATGCACCAAGGCCGCTTTCGTATCGTTTGCCGCGATGAACACATTGTACGCGGTCTGATGAAAATCGCGGTAGGACGTGCCGGTGGTCTTCGGGTCGACACCGATCAGCGCCTTTGCGATCAACTGCTTGGCCCTGGGCAGATCGCCGTGCTGGAGCGCGGCCTGCGCAGCGGTCGCCATCAGGCGTCCGAACAGGCTGGCATCGGACGGGTCGGCGACGGCCCGGCCATTGGCGATCGCGCGATCCGCGCGTGGCAGGTTGCCCATGTCCAGATTGACGCGGGCGATGTTCATATAGATCTGTTCGAGCAGGTTTCGGCTGCCGAGCTGCTTGGCCAGTACGAGCGCCTTGTCGAACTGCTTCTGCGCTTCCGCATATTGCCGGCTCTCGCCGAACCCCAGTGCCCTGTTGTTATGTATGGATACGGATATATTGACGTCCGACGGATAGATATCGAGCGCTTGCTTGTAATATTTCTCCGCCGTCGCGTTGTCCTTCGCCTGGACATACAGCACTGCGATGAAGACGAGCGTACGCGACTGGCCACGTGGATCGCGTAACGTCCGGTATATCCGGAACGCCTGCTGATAATCCGCCAAGGCATTCGCAACCCGGCCTTGATTGCTATCCAACCATCCGAGCGAGATGAGCAGGTCTGCGTGAAGCTTGGATCGGGGCTGGAAGCGGTTGACCGTGGCGATCGCGCTCCGCACCGGCGCATCGGCCTTGGTCGACTCGTTGACCCGCAGATACGCTTCGCCCTGGAGCCATTGCGCCGTCGCCACCGCTATCCCGCGAGCACGTTCGTCCGATATCTCGCCGCCAAGACGTTCGGCCGCGATCGCCTTTGGCAACGCCTTGGCCGGATCGATCAACATGGTTGCCTTGGCGTCGGCGGCCGACGCTTCGTATCTGTCCGCGGCAACCTTGGTCGCGACCCCGGTCGACTGCACGTCGTTCGGCGAAGGCGAACCTGCGGCAATGATCATCACTGCGACCACTGCGGCGGTGAATATGCGGATCACCGGCGTCAGCCGCGCTTCCAGACGGTCGCGAGCCGATTGAACGGCGCCCTGATGTCTGCCGTCATCGCCTGGTATTTACCGTCCTCCAGGAAATGCATCAGCGCCTCGAGGTTGATCGGTCGACTGATCAGGAAACCCTGGATCATGTCGCAGCCCATCACCGACAGGAGCGCCATCGCAGCCTGCGTCTCGACACCCTCGGCAACCACTTCCATCTCCAGAGCGTGCGCCAGGTCGATCGTCGAGCGCACGATCAGCGGATCGCGATTGGAGCTCGTCAACTGCGTGACGAACAGCTTGTCGATCTTCAGTTCGCGCGCGGGCAGCTGCTTCAGATAGGCGAGCGAGGACAGCCCGGCGCCGTAATCGTCGATCGCGATGACGATCCCGATCTCGGCGAACACCTTCAGGTTGGCGATCGCGCTTTCCGGATCGCGAATGACCGAGGTTTCGGTGATCTCGAACCCGAGTTGCGCGCCGGACGCCTCGACCAGCGCGCACGCGCGCCGAACGAACCGCTTGTCCGCCAGCAAGGCGCCGGCGATGTTGATGAAGATGCGCAGGTCATGCCCGTTGGCGGCCAGCGCCTTCTGGTCGGCGATCGACCGGCGGATCGTCCACAAGGTCAGCGCGACGATGTCCCGCGATTCCTCGGCAAGCGGGATGAAGTCGTTGGGCAGCACCAGCCCGCGCGTCGGATGGTTCCAGCGAACCAGCGCCTCGACGCTCGTGATCTGTTGCCGGCGCAGGTGGACCTTCGGTTGATATTGAAGAAACAGCTCCTCCCGCTGGATCGCAAGCGCGAGGTCTTGCGCCAGTTCGGCACGGTCGATCGCCGCGGAATTGCCGGTGACGTCGCGGGCGATCGCGATACGTTCGCTCCGCGCCTCGATCAGCGCATGCTCGGCCTCTTCGATCAGGTGAACGTCGTCGCGGTGGCCAGCCACGGCGGCCGCGGCGGCACCCAGTTGGATATGGATCACATAGGTTTCGCCATCGACGTCGAACGGCTGCTCGAACGCGACTTCCAACGCCGCGATCGCAACATCCAGCGCCAGCCTGGCTTCGCTTTCGAACGCGATCTCGGCGACATCGCGACCGGCGATCATCACGCGGGCATCGGGGAGCGCATTGCCGATCCGGGTGACCACATCGACGATCAGCGTATCGGCCCTCAGCCTGCCGAGGTGCCGACGGAGCGCCGTGAAATTCGCTATTTCCGCCAGGATGAGAAACCGCCAACCCGCTTGGGAGGCTTGGGAAAAGGCGTCGTGGGCCCGACCGACCGACGGATCGAGATCGATCAGCCGCGTATCGCTGAGCGGCGTGCTGTTCTCGAACTGCGCATGCGGAATGTCCCTCATTCCACACGGGATACCGACCTCGCATAAACATACCCTTAAGCATGCAGCATCGAGCCGACGGGAAGATGGTTAACAAATCACAAATGTTATTGTTTAACGACTTGTTAACCACTATGCCGATCGAACACCTTGAAGGTGTCAACAAGGGAGCATAAAAATGCTGAAGTTCCTCATCGCACTCATCTACGGCGAGAGCATTCGCCCCTGGTGAATGTCTCGGTCGGCCCGAATATCGTGAACGTATCGAATCCAGATGCGTTTCGGTGATCGGGCCGACACTTAAATCACGGTATTAACTGGTAATTTCTGGTGCGGCGGCTGCGATAGTCGGGACGCGAATCGCGATTTCCCCGCCCGTGTGCGTTTAAGCAGAACTCGGTCGGACAGGGCCCAGTCGGTCGGCCTGCTCGTCTTGATAAACCGATGCTGGCATTTGCGGGACGGCGCTCTCGATTCGCAGATCCACCACCTCAGGCCGCCACTGCTCTTGAGGGAGGCCTCGACAGGCCCGAGGCGGCGCTGACGACCGCGTCGCCCTTCCCGCCCCCTCGGAACGCACGTCGTGGTGTCAGCGACGGTCCGCTTGAGCCTTGAGCCGCGGCTCGGCGCGCACCGGGTTCGAAAACACCATCGCATCATCGACGGATCCGAACTTCAACGCCATCAGATCGAGCGCGTAGTTCTGGTTGAGCTTCCACGGCTTGCGCTCGCCCTGCGCAGGTAGCGAGGCGGCGGCGCGCTGGACGTAGCCGGAGGTGAAGTCGAGGAACGCCTCGCTCTTCATCGTCGGATCGTCGTTGCGCGGCGTCGCCTGGCGCAGGCCGCGCTTCTTCATCGTGTTGAGCAGGCGGCAGACATACACCGCGGTCAGGTCCGCCTTCAGCGTCCAGGACGCGTTTGTATAGCCGAAGGTCGAGGACAGGTTCGGCACGCCGTCGAACATCATGCCCTTGTACTGGAGCCGCCCAGCAAGCTCGATCGGCTTGCCGTCGAGGCTAAACGCGACACCGCTCATCAATTGCAGTTCGAGGCCGGTGGCGGTGACGATCACGTCGGCGGGCAGGTCCTTCCCCGAATCGAGATGGATGCCCTCGGGCGTGATCCGCGCGATCGTGTCGGTGACGATCGAGGCGGTGCCAGCGTTGATCGCGGTGAACAGGTCGCCGTCGGGCACCAGGCAGACGCGCTGGTCCCAAGGGTTGTAGCGCGGCGTGAAATGCGTCGCGACGTCATAGTCCGGGCCGAGCTGATCGCGGACCATGCCGATCATCCGCTCCTTCACCTTGGCCGGCTTCTTCCGCGCGAGACGGTAGAAGACCATGCCCATCAGCACGTTCTTCCACCGCGTGATGCCGTAGGCCGCCTTGGCCGGAAGCTTGCCGCGCAGCCAGTTGGCGACGCCGTCCTCGCCCGGGCGCGCGACGATGTAGGTCGGCGAGCGCTGGAGCATCGTCACGTGCGCCGCTGTCTTCGCCATCGACGGGACCAGCGTCACGGCGGTCGCGCCGCTGCCGATCACGACGACCCGCTTGCCGCTATAGTCGAGGTCCTCGGGCCAGAATTGCGGGTGGACGATCTGCCCGGCAAAGCTCTCCGCACCCTCGAACTCGGGCGAATAGGCCTTGGCGTAATTGTAATAGCCCGCGCACATCGACAGGAAGTTGCAGGTCAGCGTGACCGGTGCGCCATCGGGGCCCGTAGCTTCGACCGTCCAGCGCGCGTCCTCGGTCGACCACGCGGCCGACTTGACGTGGTGGCCGTAGCGGATCTTCCGGTCGATGCCGTACGCTTGCGCCGTCTCCTCAACATAGGCGCGGATCGAGGGGCCGTCGGCGATCGATTTGGCCGCGGTCCAGGGGTGAAAGACGAACCCCAGCGTGTGCATGTCCGAATCGGAGCGGATGCCGGGATAGCGGAACAGGTCCCACGTCCCGCCCATCGACTGACGGCCCTCCAGGATCACGTAGGTCCGGTCGGGGCAACGCGTCTGGAGGTGGTAGCCGGTGCCGATCCCGGAAATGCCGGCGCCCACCACGATCACGTCGACATGCTCGGTCATGCTGCATCCCCTCGCCTCGGCGTTACGCCGTAGGTTTCATAACCGAACCTATCCTGTTGTGATATTTACTCAATAGTCCTTCGTGTATTTGACGCTCGCGCTTTGCCCGCCGCTCGATCCCGCCGCCGACAACAGGCTCAAAGCCCTGGTCAGTGCGATCTCGAGCTGCGTCGAGGTGAAGCCCTTCGCGTCGGTCACGATCTCCACATAGATGTTCTTCGTGATGTACTTGCCCGCCGCGAGGCTGGTGCCGCGACCGCTCGCCTCGTCGGCGCCCAGCACGCGCAACCGGTCGAACCCGGTCGCCGAGCGCAGCTTGCCGAGCGGGTTGAGCCCACCGCCGCCCGACCCGCGCAGCGAGTTCAGCGCGGACGCCAGCTGGATCGCCTCGGTCGCCGACAGATTGGCCGGGCTGGACCCGAACAGCAGGCGGCTGAGCACCTCGTCCTGCGGCAGCGTCGGCGTCGAAGTGAACGCGATCTGCGGACGCTGGCCGGTACCCGTCACGTTGATCGTCACGGTGATGTCGCTGGTCGTGGTGGACGCCTCGATGTTGATGTCCGGATCGGTCAGCGCGCCGCCACGGAAACGGATCTGGCCCTTGGTGACTTCGAACCGCTTGCCCGAGAACGAATAGGTGCCGCGGACGATATCCAGACCGCCGGTGACGATCGGCGCGGCGGACGTGCCGCCGATCCGCATGTCCATCTCCCATTCGGACTCGAGGCCCATGCCCGATACGAACAGCTGGTTCGGCGCGCGGACGCGGAGGTCGAGCTTGAACGAGCCGGCATTCGGCACCTCCGACCGGTCGGTCGACACCGGCGTACGCACATCGCCCTTGCGCCGTACCCCGGTCAGTTCGGGGACTTCGGCCTGACCCTGGCGGATGATCTGATAGCGCGCCTCGGGGATCTGGAGATCGCCCTGGATCAGCCCGCCGTTGCGATCGTGCGTGAGGCGGACCGTGCCGGTCGTGGTCGCGCTTATCGCGTCGCTCTTCGCAAGCTGCGCATTGTTCAGCGTCGCGCGGATGTCGATCGGGAAGCCGCTGTCCGCCGCGAAGCCGATCCTGCCCTGCGCCTGCACGGTGCCGTCGCCGGCCTTCGCGTTGAGCTGGGTCAGTTGCAGGTCGGTGTTCGAGAACCGCCCGGCGATCCGCATCTGCGAAAGGCGCGTGCCATAGGTCTCGTTGTCGTAGGTGAGGTTGTCGGCGCGGACGACGCCGTTGAGCTGCGGTGCCTGTAGACGCCCGGAGAAGTCGGCGGCGACCGCGATCGGCCCCGAGAGCTGCTGGTTCGGGATCGCCGCAAAGCTGAACAGCACCGCCGATGGGCCGTTATAGCGGATCCCGCCCGAGAGCGGTGCGGCCATCAGGCGCGTGCTCCACGACCCGGTGCCGGCCGGTAGCGGCCGCAGGTTCGCGACCATGCGGCCGATGACGGAGGTGCCGCGACGGACCAGCGCGCGACCGGTCGCGCCGTCGCCGCCGAGTGTGCCGGCGAACACGATGTCGACGGGCTCGGAGACGGCGGCGAGGCCGGAACGCGTGAAGTTGGTGACAGTCACGCGGGCGTCCGCGGTCGGCAGCGCGGCCGAGTTCGCCTGCGAGAAATCGAGGCTGCCGGTCGCCTTGCCGCCGATGCCGAGGTTCGGGACCAATGCGGAGAGCGTCGAGAGATCGAGGCGATCGAGCCGGACCTGCGCGTTCGTGCTGCGGCCATAGCTGCCGGCGAGACGTGCCGAACCGCCGCCTGCGCCACCGAAGTCGATCCGGGTCGGCGACAGGCGGTATTCGCCCTTCACCGCCTGGATGCGCGCCGGGTTGACGGTGCGGAAGTCGATGCCGTTGGCCTGGCCTTGGGCTGCGACGAGGTAGTTGTTCGGGCTGAGCTTGGCGTTGACCGCAAGCCGGAAGGGAACGCCGTTCGAGCCCGTCAGCACCGCTTGCGCAGTGCCGTTGCCGCCGACGTAATTCACCTTCGCACGTGCTGCGGACAGGACGATCGCGCCGTAGCGCATGTCGGCGATCTGCGCATCGGCGACGATCTGCGGCGTCGGCGTCATGACCGCGGTGGCGTTGACGATCGCGCGGCCGATGGTGAAGTCGACCATGCCCGGGATCTTGGCACCGTTGGCGCGCGCGGCGACGTCGGCGCGCTGGTAGCCGCCCTGGTTGGCAAGGCGGACATTGCCCGTCAGGCCCTGCCCGGCGAACTGGAGCGCACCCGCGAACGGACCCGCCGCAGTCTGCACGATCCTGCCGCGACCGGTGATTCCGGCGAATACAACGCGGCGCACGTCGACCGCGAGCTGCGTGCCCGGCGTGACCAGCACGTCGGCGGTGAACGGGCCGTAATTGGTGCCGCCGCTCGCGGTGACGGCATACGCGCCACCGCGGCCGACGATCCGCGCGTTCAGGTTGACGAGGCCGACGCCGACGCCCGGACGTGGTGCACGCAGGACGACGACCGGTGCCGTCGCGCTACCTGTTACGCGGGCGGACAGCGGGCCGTAGACGGTGGAATAGGCATCCGCATTGACCAGCACGGCGCCGGTCGCCGGATCGAACCGGCCCTCGCCGCGCGTCACACGGAATTGTGGCGCGTTCATCCGGAGATTGCGGAAGGTGACGATGCCTTCAGGGCTATAGCCGATGTCCGAGCGGACGATCGCGTTGCCGCCGAGGAAGCTGCGTGCGCCTTCGTTGAAGATCTGCGCGGTCTGCGCGACGACACGGCCGGTGATGCCGAAGCCGCCATTGGGCCCCGGCACCAGCTTGGCGTCGGTCGTCAGGTTGACGATGCCGATGCCGTCGACGCGGTAGTTGTTGACCCGGCCCTTCAGCGCCCCGGTGTAGCGCCCGGTCGACATGTTCGCGACGACCACCGCGGTCGCGTCGATCTTGTCCGAGCGGATCTTGAGATTGTCGGAGAGGACGTTGACGCCGGAGATCGCGAAATCGCCGTCGATCGCAACGTTCGTGGCGAGCCCGCCGACCGCGGCATTGAGCCCCGTCACGCGGCGCGCACCTGCCTTCACCGGCACCAGGATGCGGTCCGAGTTCACGCGTGCGAGCCCTTCGGCGTAGAGGTTCTCCACCCCCATGTCGCCGAATGCGATCGTCGCCGCGCGGACCTTGTAATCGACCGTCGGCGTCGCGAACGCACCGTCGAGAACGACACGCGCCGTGACGTCGCGACCGCGCAGGTTCGGCAGGATCGCGCCCGGCGTCAGCAGCTTCGCGTTGACCGCGAAATTGCCGAAGCGGCTGTTGGCGAGATCGATCAGGCCGCCGGCGTCGACCGCGAGCGCGTCCGACTTCAGCGTCATCCGCGTGTCGGCCTTGCGGTCGTTCAGCGTCGTGTCGATCGCGACGTCGAGCTGTGGCGCAGTCAGCCGCTCCACCGGCCCTTCGAGATACAGGCCGGGACGCGTCGAGCCGCGCAATTCGATGTGGCCGTTCTTGGCGGTCAGACCAAGGTTCGCCAGCTGCCCGCCGCCGAGCGTAGCAACCGCGCGACCCTGCCACGCGGCCCAGCTACCGCGCCCATCGACGCTTGCCGTCAACGGCGCCTTGAACGACCCCATCGTCGAGACGACGCCACCGACGGGGGCGGTCAGCTTCACATTGACGTCGAGCTTGTTCTGCTCGGGCACCGCATCGAGTTTCAGCACGAGGCGGTCGCCGCCGGCGATACCGCGGCCGGTCAGTGCGGTCGCGTTAGTGGTCAGCTGCGCACGTTTGTCGGCGATGTGGACCGCGCCGTCGATCTTCACGATATGCGTCTGGCCGGTCACCGGCTTGGCGATGACGAAACGGTCGATCGCCAGCCGGTTCACGTCGATATCGAGATCCGGCAGCAGTGGCGCATTCGGATCGCTCGGCGTCGCGTTCAGCACCGGGCGGCGCTGCAACGTGACGAGCGGCGTGGTCAGAGAGCGCACGTCGACATGGTTGTTGGCGAACGCGAACGGACGCCAGTCGACGGCGAGCTTCGGGCTGGTCAGGAACACCCCCTTGGGATCGGACACGCGCACGTCGCTGAGTGTCATCGCGCCGTAGATCGACCCGTCGATCCGGCCGACCTTGATGTTCAGCCCCGATGCGGTGGTGTAGCCGCCGATCTGGTCCGCGACGAGGCGACGGCCGGGATCGGTGTTGATCCCGAACAGCACGATCAGCACGAGCGCGACGAGGCTCACGACCAGGATCGCCAGCCATTTCAGGATGCGCTGCCACAGCGGGCGCCGCTCGACGATCACAGTTTCGGACTGCTCGAACGGGTCCCGCTCAGCAGGGCCCCGTTCACCAGCGGGAGTGCCGTTTTCGGCCATCAGAATGCCTGCCCGATCGAGATGTAGAGGGCGATCTTGCCGTCGCCCTCTCGTGGGTTCAGCGGAGTCGCGACGTCGATGCGCATCGGGCCGAAGCTGGTATAGAAACGCCCGCCAATGCCCGCGCCGTAGCGCAGCGACGACATGTCCGGCGTGCTGCTCTCGTAGCTGTTGCCGGCATCGATGAACGGCACGATGCCGAAATCGCCGAACCGGTAGCGGGCTTCGAGCGCGAATTCGTTGAGCGAGCGCCCGCCCACCGGGTTTCCGTTGGGGTCGAACGGCCCGAGCCGCTGATAGCCATAGCCGCGCACCGATCCGCCGCCGCCGCCATAATAGCGCCGCGATGGCGCGAGGTCGTCGCGGTCGACGCCCTGGATCGAGCCGGCCTTGGCGCGTCCGGCGATCACGATGCTGCTGGAGACGGGGTAGTAGAACGTCCCCTCGATCATCGTCCGGATGTACGGCTTCACCGACCCCTGCACCGATGTTTCGGGGCTGAGGTTCAGCGTCAGGCGATAGCCCTTGGTCGGGTTGAGCAGATTGTCCGAGCGATCGAACCGCACCTGCCCCGGCAGCGCGACGATGCCGTAGGTGCGGCGGACGTCCTTGCCTTGCGTGAAGTCGTAGACGCTTTCGTTCGTGCCGACGAGTTCGCCGCCGTAATAATAGGTCAGTGGCTTCTGCCAGATCGGCGTCGAATCATAGCTCCAGCGGACGCCGACGCTGGTCGTGAACGCGTCATAGGCGTCGTAATTCGAATGGTTCGCGCCGGCGGTCAGGCTGAACGTCTTGTCGCGCTTGCCGGCGTTGGCGCGGCGGAACGTGCCCGACACGCCCTGCTCCTGCGTGCCCGCGATCACCGAGGCGATCAGCGCGCCCTCGTACGGGAACAGGTTGCGGTGCTGCCAAGTGCCTTCCGCGCGGAAGCCCTGCCCGGTCGAGAAACCGACATTGCCGCCGAGCGAGCGCGGCTTGCCTGCGCTCTGGCGAACCAGCAGGTCGACCTGTTCGGTGCCGTCGGGAGCGATCGTGCCGGTGCGGACCGGCTCCACCGACACGGTCGAGAACTGCGACGTCGCGACCAGCGCATCGCGCAGGTCGTCGGTCATCCGGTTGTCGTAGAGCTCGCCCGCCTTGAACCGCGGAAACAGGCTCAGATGCTCGAGATTGAAGACCGGATCGCCTTCGGTACGCAACTGTCCGAACGAAGAGCGCGGGCCGGTATCGACCGGCAGCGTGTACGCGCCGGTCGGGGTCTGGTCGTCGAGCAGGATGTCGCGCTCGCCGACCTTGACGAACGGATAGCCGCGTTGAGGCAGCGTCAGGCTGACATTCGCCTCCGCGCCCTGGATACGCGCCGCCTCGATCGGATCGCCGACCTTCAGCGGCAATTGTGTCCGTACCAGATCCGGGGGCGTGGTCGGATCCGCCTTCACGGTGATCGACGACAGCGAGTAGAGCCGGCCGGGTTGCGCGCTGACCGTCGCCTTCAGCCGCGCAGGCTTGGTCGTGTCGGCGTCCGGGATCGTCTCGATCGTCGAGATCGCGGTGGCGTCGTAATAGCCGAGCGACTTCAACAGTCGCACCGCCAGCGCCTCGTCCTCGCGCGCACGGGCTGCGACCTGCGTGGCGTTCGCCGCCTTGCCCTTGCCCTCGGCAAGCGCCGACAGCGCCTTGTATTCGCCCTCGAGCCCGTCGCCGGCCTTGTCGAGACCCTTGGTCGCGGTCTCGTAGCGGATCTCCGGCGCGTCCTTGTCCTTGATATCCGCGGCGGTCTGGAGCGGGGTCGTGTCGAAGCTCGACAGCGGGGTCAGCGGTTGGGCCAGTTGCGGATCGCTCGGCCCGGTCGGTGGCAGCACGTCGCCGGCGAGCGTGGTTGCGGGCGACGTCGCGGTGGCGGGCGTCTGGCTCGACGGGGCGGGCAGCGGCGCCATCGCCTCCAACGGCGCATTCAGGTCACCGCTCAAAGGCGGCAGCGCGCTGTCGAACTCGGAATCGGGAACGATCGGCGCGTCAGCGCGCGGATCGGTGGACTGCGGCTGATCGCTCGGCTTGGGCGCGTCGGGACCTTTGGCCGGGGCAGTGCCCGGCTTGGCAAGCTGTGCGGAACCGATACCCGCGAACCCCGTTGTCGACGCTACCAACGCCAGAGCGAGCCAATGATGCCGGCTGTTCGAAGCTGTCACACGATCCCCTTTACGGACGGCAATCGTGTACGATTCACCCCCATCTTCGTCCCCGTAACGCACGGAGGACGGCTTGGTTTCACCAGAATTCAGATCAGACACAGCCGATAAGGCCACCGACCGGCATGACGACGGTGTCGTGCCCGGGGCGGTCGATCCGTAGCGTCGCGGACGTCACGGTCGCCCCCGCGGAGATATCGGCGCGGACGGCGACCGCCATGTCGAGCGTCGCGGTGACGTCGCCGCCGCGATACACGGTGACGCCGCCGAAGCCGAAACCGATCGCGGGCGACTGGGTCGCCATTGCATAGTCGGTCGTCTTGCCGTCGACCGTCAGGCGGATCTGCGCGGGGTCGGCGGTTGCCATCGCGACGAGTTGCCGGGCGGCATCCATGCTCCACAGATACGCGGCGCATCCCTTGGCGGGGAGCTTCTGCTTGCCGATCGCGCCGAGGGGGCCGGGACCTGTATTGGTCGCAGCAGAAGGAGCCGCGGCTTGCAGCGCGAGCATAAGAGCGAGCGATATCATGGCGTCAGGCCTATCATGAACAGCCACGCGGGATAACCCGCGATCGCCAGCAACGCGCCGAACGGAAGCGCGGTGTCCGCCGCCATGCTGCGTCCCTTGAGGTGCGCGGCAAGGACGACGCCGAGTCCGATCATGCTCGCGATCAGCAGGACGGCGGGCAACATCTGCCATCCGAGCCACAGCCCGATCGCGCCGAACAGCTTCGGATCGCCGCCGCCCATCCCGTCGCGGCCGCGGATGCGTCGATAGCCGAATGCGACCAGCCACAGCGTGCCGAACCCCGCGATGCCGCCGATCAATCGCTCCGACATCGGCGGATCGATGCCGAGCGCCCCGCTCGCCAATCCGGTGGCGGCAAGCAGAAGGGTCAGTCGATCGGGCAGCCAGAATGCAACGAGATCGAGGCTGGCGAGCGCGAGGAGCAGCCAGCCGAAGACCGCGCCCGCAAGTCCGACCGGCCCCGGCACGACGAGCCCCGCCGCGACGCCGATCGCGAGACCAGCCAGCTCGATCCGCCAGTGGACGGGGCTGATCGGTGAGCGGCACGAACGGCAGCGTCCCCGCAGGATGAGAGCGCTGAGCAGTGGCACGAGGTCGGTCGCGCGGAGCGTTCTTCCGCAGGCATCGCAGGCCGACCGCCCCTGCATCACCGACCGCCCGTCGGGCCAGCGCGTCACCAGCGCCGCGACGAAGCTGCCGACGATCGCGCCGAGCACGCCCAGCGACACCGCCCAGAATGCCGCCTCAGACACCCGTTTTCCGCACCAGGTAGCGATACACGCCGAGGAGATTGATCCCGAACAACACGATGTTCTGCGTGCCCAGCGCCCAGTCCCCGGTCAAGGCCGCACCGCTCAGCCACGCGATCGACGAGCCGACGAACAGCACGAATCCCCACCCCGTCACGCGCCGCCCGAAATCGAGCGAGACCATGAAGGCGGCGATCACCCCCGACGCGGCGGCACACCATTTGAGCGTCGTGACGAGGGTTTCCATGCCGACGGGTCTAGGCGCGTCCCGTCGTGCTTTGTATTGCCGCACATCAACCCCAGATACGGGGCAGAAAAACACATGGAGAGCTGAAGTGGCCGCCGATCGAGATCCCATCGTCATCCTGTCCTACGCACGTACGCCGATGGGATCGTTCCAGGGCGCATTGTCGGGCGCGACCGCGACGCAGCTTGGCGCCGATGCGGTGCGCGGCGCGGTGGAACGGTCGGGCGTGTCGGCTGCCGAGATCGAGCGGATCTACATGGGCTGCGTGCTCCCCGCCGGGCTCGGCCAGGCGCCGGCGCGACAGGCGGCGATCAATGCCGGGCTCGGCGATCACGTCGAGGCGACGACCGTCAACAAGATGTGCGGATCGGGGATGCAGGCGGCGATCCTCGCGGCGGATGCGCTCGCGGCCGGCTCGGTCGACCTGCTTGTCGCGGGCGGCATGGAGAGCATGACGAACGCGCCGTATCTCTCGAAAAGCCACCGGAGCGGCGCGCGGATCGGCCATGACCGGATGTACGACCACATGTATCTCGACGGGCTCGAGGATGCGTACGAACCCGGCAAGCTGATGGGCAATTTCGCCGAGGACACCGCGCACGACTATCAGTTCACGCGCGCGCAGATGGACGATTACGCGATCGAGTCGCTCCACCGTGCGCAGGCTGCGCAGAAGTCCGGCGCGTTCGACCGCGAGATCGTCTCCGTCGATATTGCAGGCCGCAAGGGTACGACCACGGTGTCGCTCGACGAACAGCCGGCCAAGGGTGACGTCGCCAAGATTCCGACGCTGAAGCCCGCCTTCTCGAAGGACGGCACGATCACCGCCGCCAACGCCTCGTCGATTTCCGACGGTGCCGCCGCGCTGGTGATGACGCGCGCGAGCGTCGCCGAACGGCTCGGGATCACGCCGATCGCGCGGGTCGTCGCGCATGCCGCACATGCCCACGCGCCCTCGCTGTTCACGACCGCGCCGGTTTTCGCCATGCGCAAGGCGATGGAGAAGGCCGGCTGGTCGGCGTCGGACATCGACCTGTTCGAGGTGAACGAAGCCTTCGCCGTCGTCGCGATGATCGCAATGCGCGACCTCGGGCTGCCGCATGACAAGGTGAACATTCACGGCGGCGCCTGCGCGCTCGGCCATCCGATCGGCGCGAGTGGTGCTCGCATCCTTGCGACCCTGCTATCGGCGCTGGAGACCACCGGCCAGAAGCGCGGCCTCGCCTCGCTCTGCATCGGTGGCGGCGAAGCGACCGCGATGGCGGTGGAATTGATGAACTGACCTTCTTCCCCCTCCCTGAAAGGGAGGGGTCGGGGGTGGGTTGCTCTCCGCGAGTCCCGAGCGCAGTCTGGAGAGATGCCGCGTGTTCCTCCCGAGATGACACGGCGTGCCCGCGAGCTACGCAATCATCCGACCGATGCGGAGATCGCGATCTGGCACAAGGTCGCGTATTTCCGCCCTCGGTTCACGCGGCAGTTGGTAATCGAACGGTACATCGTCGATTTGGCGTGCCGGGAGGTGCGGCTGGCGGTGGAGTTCGATGGGAGCCAGCATATCGGGTCTGCTCGGGACAAGGAGCGGACGGGGCGGTTGGAAGCGCTCGGCTGGACGGTGATCCGGTTCTGGAATTCCGATGTCGCTCGAAACCCTGACGGCGTGGCGGAAGCCATCTTGGCAAGCGTCGTCGACCTCCAGCGGCCGACCCACCCCCAACCCCTCCCTTTCAGGGAGGGGAGCTAGAAGGGAAAGCTAGAAGATCAGGGGAAGGGAGCTAGAAGGGGGAGCTGGAAGGGTAGTCGGCTACCGCCCCCCTCTTCCCCCCTCCCTGAAAGGGAGGGGTTGGGGGTGGGTCGGCTTCCGCATCACGCACCGCCGCCCCAAAACCCAAAACCCAAACCTCAAACCCTCAAGGCAAAACCTCCCCAGCCTCCACACCCCAAAGCCCCCCGATCTGCACGAACCCCGCCTGCCCCTTAACATCCATCCGGCACCAGCCATTCCCGCACTGGCTCAACCGCCCCACGACACCCGGCGCCGCACGCCACAGCAACCGGCTTCCCGCATTGGGCTTCTCCCGCAGCTCCACCGGCCCCGCCCCGCGAACGATCGCGGTCCGCGTGCCGCTCAGCAAATTCGCCTGCATCCAGCCCTCGGTCCCGTCGGGATCCGCGACCTTGCGCCATTCCTTGAAGATCGCGACGACCTTGATCGGCAGATCCTGGCGTTGATACAGCCAGCTCGCGGGATAGGTCCGCGCAGGCCCGGTCCGCATGCGCGCGCGCGTCGCCGAGATCGACGCATAATAGGGTACGCTCCGCTTCGCATCGGCGGCCACCGCCGGGTCCGGCACCAGCGCGGCGGCAACGAAAACGGAAAGCGCGGCGGCGAGAATGCGCATGGTCATGTCCTAACTGGCGAGACGACGTCCTATCGCGACGAACCGCTTTGCTCAACCGAAGTTGAAGGCTCGACGTCGATGGGACGGCGACGAGACGTTGACGGGCACGAGCGCCTTCGCCAAGCCATCCGCATGATCGACACACGCCGCTGTCCGAACCCGAAGGTCGTCGTCACCCGTGAGTTGGCGGATACGCTGATGGACCGGATGGAGGCGCTATTCGATACGCACAACAACCGCCCCGACGCCAAGCTGACGCGCGAGCAACTCGCCGCCGCTATGGCCGATTGCGACGTGCTGGTCCCGACCGTCACCGACGACATCGACGCTGCCCTGATCGCCGGCGCCGGCGACCGCCTGAAACTGATCGCGAACTATGGCGCGGGCGTGAACCATATCGACCTGAAGGCGGCGCGTGCGCGCGGGATCATCGTCACCAACACGCCCGGTGTCCTCACCGAGGACACCGCCGACATGACGATGGCGCTGATTCTCTCCGTCCCGCGGCGGCTAGCCGAGGGCGAGAAGCTGGTGCGCTCGGGCCAGTGGAACGGCTGGAGCCCGGGCGGGATGCTCGGCCACCGGATCGGCGGCAAGGCGCTCGGCATCGTCGGGATGGGACGGATCGGCCAGGCGGTCGCGCTTAGAGCGCGCGCGTTCGGACTGACGATCCATTACCACAACCGCACCCGCCTGCCCGCGGTCCGCGAGGCGCAATTGGCGGCGACGTTCCACGAATCGCTCGACGACATGCTCGCCGCGGTCGACATCGTCACGATCCACACGCCGCTCAATCCCGACAGCCGCAACCTGCTCGATGCGCGGCGGATCGGACTGATGCGCCCGCATGTGTACCTGATCAATGCGGCGCGCGGCGGGATCGTCGACGAGGTGGCGCTGGTCGAGGCGCTGGAGAATGGTCGCCTCGCAGGGGCTGGGCTCGACGTCTGGGCGCACGAGCCGGTGATCGATCCCCGCCTGCTCGCGCTGCCCAACGTCGTGATGCTGCCGCATATGGGGTCCGCCACGCTCGAAGGGCGGATGGCATCGGGCGAGCGCGTGATCCAGAATATCCGGATGTGGGCGGACGGTCATCGACCGCCGGATCAGGTTCTCGACGGCTGGGCGTGACGGCGGAGGATAAATCTGCATCAACTTTGCGGAACCGACACCGCGATGCAGCATTTGTCAGATATCCCCGGAGAACAGGAGTATCCCCATGAAGAAGTTTGCTATTTCCGCCCTGCTGGTCGCATCCGCGGTGTCGATGAGCGCCTGCTCGACGCTCAAGGGCGCAGGCATCGGTGCCGCCGGTGGCGCAGGCATTGCGGCAGCCACTGGTGGTAGCATCGAGAAGGGTGCGGCGGTTGGCGGCGCCGGTGGCGCGGTGGTCGGCACCGTCGCCGACTGATCGAGCGTGTATCGAGGTTTAGTGTACGGCCGTGTGTCCTCCCCCTGGCGGGGGAGGATTAAATCAATACCCTTAAACCGCGCGCATCCAATGCGTGCGGGCTACCGTCCCGGTCAGCACCTTCGACCCGAACGCCTTGATGATCTTCGCCGCATCGGCGCTGTTCATCAGCACGACCCGCGTTCCACCCGACGGCAATGTCTCGATCGCGCTGATGATCGCACCGTGCTTCTTGCACATCGCAACGACCTGAGGCTGCTCGACGCTGACGTTCACCGCCCGCGAGATCGGCACGACGGTCTCGGCGGCCGGCTTTGCGACGATCTGCTTGTCGACCGCCGGCTTGTTGACGTCCGGCTTGTCTGCACCCGTCGTCACGACGCGAGCGCCCCGGTTGCGATGTGAGGATAGATCGTCATGCGGCATTCCCGGCTCGGAGCGGGAGCGCAAAGCATCTCTCAGTCGCAGCATGCCCGTACGAAGCGCCCCGATGAACCTGTTATGCGCGCAATGCCCGGAAACGGCAATGGCCGCACTACGTCCGCACCCGCAGCAAGGCCAGTCCGAAGCCGATGAAGATCCCGCCCGTTGCCCGGTCGAACGCCCGTCGCAGCGCCGGTCGCGTCAGGTATCTGGCGAGCGTCCGGCCGCCTGCCGCATAGATGCCGTACCAGATGCTCTCGACCACCGCGAAGGTCGCCACCAGGATCGCGAACTGCGGCGCCTGTGGCGATGCGCGATCGACGAATTGCGGGAGAAAGGCCGCGGCGAACAGTAACAGCTTGGGGTTGCTGATGCCGATGACGAACCCGCCGCGGAACAGTCGGCGGGCGGAGACCGTCACCGGCAGCGCGTCCGCGCCGACGTCGATCGGAGACCCTGCCCCGCGCCATGCCTTGATGCCGCGGAACACGAGATAAGCGACACCCGCATAGCACAGCGCGTCGAACACGCGCGGCCACGCCGCCAGCAACGCGGATACGCCCGCCGCCGAGGCCGCCAGCACCAGTATCAGCGCAGTCAGGCACCCCGCCATCGCCGCGATGCTGCGGCGCGCGCCGAACGCCACGCTGCGCGTCATGACGTGCAGCATATTGGGTCCTGGCGTCCCGCACAGCAGGACTATCGCGATGACGAACAGCCACCATGCGTGGAGTGTCATGTCTGCCCCCTGCCCTTCTTGCGGATACGGAGAAACCGGCTGCCTCCCGGCGCCCGCAGCCTGCTCGGAACCTTGCCAAAACCGATCCGTCACCCCGGACCTGTTCCGGGGTCCACGGTGCGGCAAACTCACACCTTAGAGAATGCGGCACCGTGGATGCCGGAACCAGCCCGGCATGACGGAGAAAGTGGCGTATCGGGATATCAACGCCGCCGCTAACCTGCGGTTCGCTACGGCCTCCAGCCTCAATCCCCCGTCAGGATCCGATCGACAAGCTGACCGACGCTCGGCACGAAGCCGTTCGAATAGAACGGGTCCTTCTTGAAATTATACGCGGCATGGCCCGCGAACATCAAATTCTGGTCGATGTCGCCGCCATGCGCGATGTCCTGGAGTGTCTTCTGGATGCAGAAGCTGCGCGGGTCGGCCAGGCGCCCGGTCGAGTTGGTCTCGGTATCCGCCCAGCTCGAGAACGAGCATTGCGACAGGCAGCCCATGCAGTCGGACTGGTCCTTGCGGATCATGCCCTTCTCGGTCGGGCTGACGAACACGAGCGTGTTGTCCGGCGTCTTCAGCGCATCGGTATACCCCTCGCCGAACCACTGCCGCGCGCGCAACAGGTCGTTGCGTGTGACCCAGAAGTTCTTACCCTTCACACCGACGTCGAGCTGAAAGATGTGATCGCCCGCTTCCTGCGTCGAGAACGCGATCTGCCGCTCGGACCGCGCCTCCAGCGAGCGCAGGAACGGATTGCGCACCGCCGACGAATAGAACCCCGTCGGCGAGAATTTGTGCAGCAGCACGTCGCCTTCCTCGATCTGGGTCAGGGCGTTCTTCCAGCCCTCCGGGATCGGGCTCTCGCGGGTGAGCAAAGGCCGCGTGCCGAACTGGAACGCAATCGTCCCCAGTTCCGGATTGTCGATCCAGTCGTTCCAGTCGCGCAGATACCAGACGCCGCCGGCCATCACGATCGGCACGTCGTCGCTGATGCCGCCTTCACGCATCACGTCGCGCAGTTCCTTTACGCGGGGATACGGGTCCTGCGGCTTCAAAGGGTCCTCGGCATTCGACAGGCCGTTATGCCCGCCCGCGAGCCACGGATCCTCGTACACCACCGCAGCCAGCCATTCGGCCGCCTTCGAATAGGCGCGCTTCCACAGCGCGCGGAAGGCACGGCCGGAGCTGACGATCGGCAGATAGCTGACACCGTAGGATGCGGTGATCTCGGACAGCTTGTACGGCATGCCCGCACCACAGGTGACGCCCGCGACCTTGCCGCGCGTGCGTTCCAGAACGCCGTGCAGGATCCGCTGCGCGCCACCCATTTCCCACAGCACGTTGATGTTGATCGCGCCCTTGCCGTCGGCGATCTCGTATGCGCGCTCGACCTGCTGCACCGCGCCTTCGATGGCGTACTGGACGAGTTCCTCGTGCCGGTCGCGCCGCGTCAGCGCCGCATAGACCTGCGGGATGATCTTGCCGTCGGGATCGTAGCTGTCGGCGTTCACGGCCGAGACCGTGCCGATGCCCCCGGCTGCAGCCCAGGCGCCGGCCGAGGCATGGTTGGTCGCAGCGACGCCCTTGCCGCCCTCAACCAGAGGCCAGACTTCCCGACCGTTATAGACGATAGGCTTCAGGCCCTTGAACACGACGTCACCTCTCCCGGAAAATACGGCCCCCTATATCGCAAGGACGCGGGGCGCGAGCAATATTAAGACCTAGGTTGGTATATCGCCTAGTGCGCCAGGGCGACCGAGCGCATCCTCGTACAGCGCGCGATAACGGGCGATCATGACCGCCTCGTCGTACTCCGCCCGTGCCTTGGCCTGGTTCGCGGCACCGACCGACGCCCGCAAGGCCGGATCCGCGACCAGCGCCTGCAACGCATCGCGCAGCCGCACCTCGTTGGCGATGTCGGTGACGAACGGCACGTTCTCGGGCGCGACCATCCGCCTGATATCACCGACCGGATAGCTCGCGATCGGCAGGCCCGCCGCCATCGCCTCGACCACGGAAATCGGAAACTGCTCGCTCCGCGACGATACCGCGAGCATGTCGAAATGGCCGATATAGCGATAGGGCCGATCGAGGAAACCGGGCAGAACGAGCTTGTCCGCCATCCCCATCGCGGCGGCCGCTTGCAGGATGTTCGCGCGTTCCGGGCCTTCGCCGACGATCACGAGGCGCACCCGGCCCGAGACGCCGCCGACCGCACGGACCAGCGCGGTCAGGTCCTTCACCTCGCGCAGGCCCGCCAGCGCGCCGATCACGACTTCCTTGGCGTTGCGCGTGAACCCGGGGATCGCCTTGGGCTCCGGCTTCTGTGTGTAATAGGCGGTGCCGATCCCGTTGACGATCCGGTGGACGCGCTCGCGGGGCTGTTTCCAGGTCTTGAGCGCGATCCCCTCGAGCACCTCGGACGGCACCGCCAGCGCGTGCGCCGCGCCCAGCGCGAGCCGCCGATAGACGTTGCGCTCGATCTTGAGTCCGCCCGCCTCGTCGGCGTTGAACCCGTCCTCGTGATGGACGAGCGGCGGCGCGCCCTTGCTGAACGCCCGCCGTGCCATCGCCCCGTCGATCGCGCCCCAGTTGTAGGTCAGAACCAGATCGAACCGTCGCATATACTGCGCGATCGCCTCGTAGCGCTTGACCGAAGGCTTGCCCGTCAACGGCGGCGGGGTCTGTGCGATCTCGTAGCGAACACCCTTCGCGATCGAGTCCCGCGCACTCAGGGCTTCGGGCACCCCGGATACGATGGTGTGCTTCGCCCGATCCCCGAACGCGTTCATCAACCGAACCGCCCGCGCCTCCTTGCCGCCGAGGTCGAACGATGAGTGGAGGTGGAGGATGTTCACGGGAGCGGCCATGGCGGACGCGATGCCGATTTCTCCAGCGGCTTTCAAGAGCCTGCGCCAACGCACGTCACTACGGCATCACTGCGGCATTAAATTCGAACACACTCGATCGAAAAGATAACCGAAATAGGGTCACTCCCTTTATTGAACAAAAGTTAAATAACCAACCAACACTTACTGCAAACTTCAAGTGCATTCGTTTCGGATCATGACACTACAGATATGGACCATGATCAGCGCGCTTTGATATTCAATTAATCGTAATCGACAGATCCCAGAAAAACTTAGGAAGGATCTCTCGACATGGCACATTATGATTTTGACAGCAAAGCAATCGATAGCGCGCTCGAAGCAGCCAAGGGGCATAGCGCCACACTTCAATCTTCGGCGATCAATCATCAGACCGACATCTCGTCCGGCGGCAAGCTTACCGTCAGCGCAAGCTGCATCAGCGTAACCGTCGAGAACGGCAAGGTCTGCCTCAACCTGCCATTCGGCTTCGGCTCGGTCTGTCTGCCGATCCCGTCGATCTTCCCGAGCGGCACCGCCGGCCAGGCATGCCTCGATATCTGCACGACCTGGGGCATCCCGACCGGGATCAAGGTCACCGTTTCCATCGCCGGCAAGACGATCGTCCAGCAGACGTTCGGCTATTGCTGATCTGAGATGGTCCGGTCGGCGCACGAGGATGCGCCGACCGGACCGCTTTCACGCCGCGAACACGTCCTTCGGGATATGCGTGATCCTGCATGCCAGGTCGGCCTCGCCGCTTGCCACCACGTAGAAGTCGCCCGCGTCGGCGATGCCCGTCGTGAAGACGACGTTATCGATATACATGCTGTCCTTCAGCGGCTCGGTCAGCGCCGGGTTCGGCTCCAGCAGCGCGGTGTGCTCGGTCGCGACGGTGATCGACGGGTCGTCCTTGTCCAGGATCGACCAATAGGTGCGGTAGATGCCGACCACGCCCGACGGCTCGACCCCGTGCCACAGCGTCAGCCAGCCGCGATCGGTCAGGATCGGCGGTGCGCCGCCGCCCATCCGTGCGGTCAAGACGGTGGCGGCGTGGGGGCGGATACCGGGCTTGTCGTGCGGCTTCCAGTGCAGCGCGTCGGGCGAGCGCGACAGGTTGATCGACGGCCCGGCGCGCCATTCGCTGTTCGGCGGATACGCGAAATACAGGTCGCCGAGCGGCCGCGTCTGCGCCCAATATTGCCCGTCGATCAGCCCTTCGAAGATCAGCATGTCCTTGTTCTGGTGATCGAGGACGATCCCCTCGAGCTGCCAGTCGAGCGCGTCGGCGGACGTGTACAACGTCGTCGAATGCCGCTCCGGGCTGACCGAGCACGTGGTCATCAGATAGCGGTCGCCGACCTTCGAGATGCGCGCATCCTCGACCCCGTAGCATTGGTACGAGGTCCGCGGCGCGATCGCCTTGTCGTAATGCACCGCGACGACCGCGCGCCCTTCGGCGTCGAGTTCGACCGGCAGCAGCCACGACAGCGACGTCAGCGCCATCACCTTCCACCCGCCGCCGGGGATCAGGAATTTGCGCGGATCCTTGGTATCGACCATCTGCAACGGCCACGCATCGAGCAGATACGCGCCGTCCTGCCAGCGGATCGCGTGAACGTTGCCGTCCTTGATCGGTTGCTTCAGCGCTTCGGCGATGCGCACCATCAGCAGCAGGTTGCCGTTCGCCAGCCGGGTCATCCCCGGATTGAACGCGCCGAGCACATAGGTCTCGGCCCCCACCTTACCCGCCAGCGGCGAGCGCGACAGGTCGATGTCGGCGGGGGTGAAGACGAGCTGGTCGAACATGCTATTCTCCTTGGTACGTTGTTGCAGACATTACGTCCCAACCATCTTCGTCCCCGTTTCCGTCCGCCCCACCCCTTCCGTTCGCCCTGAGCGAAGTCGAAGGGTGTGCCCCAAGCGGCGGTGCTTCGACTTCGCTCAGCACGAACGGAAATTGGGAGACCGATCAGGATCGACGACTCGTCATTCCCCCTCAAGCGCCCGGGGCACGATCACGATCTGCTGGATCACCGTCCGGGTCGGCTGGGTCAGCACGAACTCCACCCCGACCGCGATATCCTCGGCGCGCAGCATCTGCTCCGCCTCGATCATCTGGCGCTGCTTGTCGTCGGGCACGTCCGGATACTGCATGTTCGACCCGACCTTGCCCGGCTCGACCAGCGAGACCTTGATCCCCTTCGGCCCCAGCTCGCGCCGCAATGCCTCCGAAAAGCCGGCGATCCCCGCCTTCACGCCGGCATACACCGTCGAACTGGGCCCGAGGATATGCGCGCTCAGCGAGCCGATGATGACGATGTCGCTGATCGGCTTCATCCGGTGCGCAGCGTGATGCGCGCTGAGCAGATACGCGGTGAAGTCGACCGCGATCGCGTAGCGAAGTTCGTCCTCGGTCATCTGCGTCAGGCCACCGGCGGCGACCGCCGCGTTGACGACGGTGATGTCGAAGCCGCCGAGATACGCTTCGCCCGCGTCGAAGAACGTGCGGACCTTGTCGGGGTCGGCGAGCTCGGTGGTCATCCCGTCGCCCTCACCGACCTCGCGGATACGCGCCAGCGCATCGCGCAGATAGCGCTCGTCGCGGCCGCAAATGAAGACCTTCGCGCCTTCCGCCGCCAGCAGCACCGCGATCGCCCGGCCGATCCCGGTGGTCCCCCCGGTAATGATCGCGCGGCGGCCTTTTAGAGGGCGGACGGTCGTATGGGCGTCGGCGAGTTCAGTCATCAAGTTTCCCGGCTTGTCAGTAAGTCTCCGCCTAACGCGCAGCCCCAGCCGGGTGTCCCTAAGCGCGGATCGCCGCCCCCTCAAGCGCGCGCGCCAGCAACCGGTCGATCGGATCCTGCAGCATCGTCTCGCTCAGCGTCGGCGCATGACCCACGCCCGGCACCGTCACCAGCTCGGCCCGGTCGAGCGAGGCGGCCATCCGCTCCGCCGTCGCCGCCGACAACAGGTCCGATCGCCCACCCCGCACGATCAGCGTCGGCACGTCGCGCAACGAGCCGAGCGCCTGCCACATGTCCGGACCCGCCTCGTTCCCCGGCACGCGGAACGGCTCGGCGATCTTCAGGTCATAATCCAGCACGATCCGCCCCGAACTGTTAAGCCGGTACAGCCGCTTGGCCATCGCCAGCCAGTCCTCGATCGAGAAGTCGGGATAGACGTCGCCGTTATTCTCCGCGACGCACCGCGCGGCGTGCATCCAGGTCGGGAAGACGCTCGCCTTGCCGACATACCCGCGAATCCGGGACAGGCCGTGCGCGTCGATCTCGGGACCGACGTCATTGAGCAACGCCCCGGCCATCCGGCCTCGCGAAGGCCCCGCCATCAACATCGTGACGATCCCACCGAGCGAGGTGCCGAACGCGATATACCGGTCGATACCGCGATCCGTCAGCAACGCCTCGACGTCCTGCACGTACGTCAAGGGTACGTACGACATCGGGTCCTTCGCATACGCGCTCTCGCCGCGCCCGCGGAAATCCACCGCGATCAGGCGCCAGCGTCCCGCCAGCCTTGCTGCCAACGCGTCGAAATCGCGCGCATTGCGTGTCAGGCCCGGCATGCAGAGGATCGGCGGCTGGCCTTCCGTCCCGCCCGGATAGTCCCGTGCGTGCAGTCTCAGCCCGTCGTTGGACCACCAATAGAGGTTTTCGTAAGCGGCCATGGTTGCGTCCTTCGGGTAGCGGCCACCATATCGCCGCATGCCCACCCGCCCGCAAGCCTATCGCCCCGAAGCTAAACTCCTGACGTTGGGAGAAAGCTTTTTCGACCCTGTCGCGCCCGCCGACTTTCCGGAGACACGGCTGCGTTTCCGCAACGACCGCGCCGCCGCGCAGATCGGCCTCGACGCACTCACCGACGACGAGTGGACTCGCCATTTCGGCCGGTTCGCGCCGCTCCCGGACACGCTCCCCCAGCCGCTGGCCCTCCGCTATCACGGCCACCAGTTCCGCAGCTACAATCCCGATCTCGGTGATGGCCGCGGGTTCACGTTTGCGCAGATGCGCGACGACCGGAACCGCCTGATGGACCTCGGCACCAAGGGCTCGGGCCAGACCCCGTGGAGCCGCGCCGGGGACGGCCGCCTCACGCTGAAGGGCGGTGTCCGCGAAATCCTTGCGACCGAAATGCTCGAAGCGCTCAACGTCCCAACCTCGCGCACGCTATCACTGATCGAGACCGGCCAGGAACTCCAGCGCGGCGACGAGCCCAGCCCGACGCGCTCCGCGGTCCTGGTCCGCCTCAACCACAGCCACGTCCGCATCGGCAGCTTCCAGCGGCTCGCCTACGAACGCGACGAGGCGGGGTTGCGCAAGCTCGTCGGATACACGTTGCGCAACCTGTACGACGAGGACAGCGACGACCCGGTTCGCCTGCTCGACCTCGTCGTCGGCCGCACCGCGCCGCTCTCGGCGCGCTACATGGCAGCGGGCTTCGTCCACGGCGTGCTCAATTCCGACAACATCAACGTCACCGGCGAGAGCTTCGACTACGGCCCTTGGCGGTTCGCGCCGACCTGGGACCCTGCGTTCACCGCCGCCTATTTCGATCACCAAGGGCTGTACGCATTCGGCCGCCAGCCCGAAGCGATCCACTGGGACGTGATGCAGCTGGCCGTCGCGATCCGCCAGATCGCCGATAGCGATCCGCTCGTCGCGGCGCTCGACCAGTTCGGTCCGCGCTATCAACCCGAGGTCACGCAGGCGATCCTCTGGCGCCTCGGCGTCCGCCCGCGCGATCCGGACGCCGACCGCGATCTCGTCCAGGCCACCGAACGCGCGCTACGTACCTCGGGCGTCGGTATCGACCGCTTCTTCTTCGACGCGTTCGGCGGAAACCTGCCGGACACGTACGACGCGCAATGGGACCAAGTCCGCGCGGCACTCATGTCCTACGAACCGCGAAAAGACCGCTCGCATTCCTATTGGTCGGGCGAACCGTGCAGCATGCTGATCGACGAAGTGGAAGCAATCTGGGCGCCGATCGCCGAACAAGACGATTGGACGGCTCTAAACGCCAAGGTCGCCGCGATCCGCACGATGGGCGAAGCACTAGCCGAATAGCTGCTCCCCTCCCTGGAAGGGAGGGGCTGGGGGTGGGTAGGTCGGCCTGAGCCGCAAGCGTCTGAACCCATGGAACCCGACCCACCCCCGACCCCTCCCTTCCAGGGAGGGGAGCAGAACGGCACATCCCCCAGTGGAAACTCGCCGCGAATCAAGGCAAGAGCAGCGCCATGTCCGACGAGATCATCTCCTACGAGCCGGCCACCGGTGCGGTGCTTTGGCGCCATCCGATCGGCGACGTCGATGCCGAAGTCGCCTGCGCCCGGGCCGGCTGGTCGAGCTGGGCATCGAAACCGCTCGCCTTCCGGATCGAGACGATGCGGCGCTTCGCCAACATCGTCCGCCAGCGCAACGACGCGTTCACCGACCTGATCGCGCGCGAAACCGGCAAACCGATCTGGGAAGCCCGCGGCGAGGTCGAGACGGTCATCGCCAAGGTCGACATCTCGGTCAGCGCCTATGCCGATCGTACCGCGCAGCGCCGCCTCGAAGCGACGATGGGCTCGCGCATCGCCGTCCGTCACAAGCCGCATGGCGTGCTCGCGGTGCTCGGGCCATATAATTTCCCGGCACACCTGCCCAACGGCCATATCGTTCCCGCGCTGATCGCCGGCAACGCGGTCGTCTTCAAGCCGTCGGAAAAGACCCCCGCCGTCGGCGCGTTCCTCGTCGAATGCTTCCGCGCCGCCGGCGTGCCGCCCGAATGCATCCGACTCGTCATCGGCGGTCCGAACGAAGGCAAGGCCCTCGCCGCGCATCCCGATATCGACGGACTCTTGTTCACCGGTTCCGCGCGTACCGGCCTCGCGCTCAATCGTGCGTTCGCCGACAAGCCCGAAAAGATCCTCGCGCTGGAGATGGGCGGAAACAACCCGATCGTCGTCTGGGATACGCCCGACCTCCACACCGCGGCGGTGCTGATCATCCAATCAGCTTTTACCACCGCCGGTCAGCGCTGCACGGCCGCGCGTCGGCTGATCGTCGACACCAGGCTCTACGACCCGCTGATCACCACGCTCGACAAAATGGTAGGGCGGATCATCGTCGGCGAACCGCACGCCAACCCCGCCCCATTCATGGGCCCGGTGATCGACAACGAAGCCGCGGAACAACTGACCGAGAGCTTCCTCGAACTGATGACACGCGGCGGTCGTCCGATCCGGCATCTCGAGCGCCCGGTCGCGGACCTGCCGTTCCTGAAGCCCGCGCTGATCGACGTCACCGATGTCGCCGACCGTCCCGATGTCGAACTGTTCGGCCCGATCCTCCAGGTCGTCCGCGTCGACGATTTCGACGCCGCGATCGCCGAGGCGAACGCCACGCGATACGGCCTGTCCGCGTCGCTGATCAGCCAGACGCCCGCGCTGTACGACCGCTTCTGGGCGAACATCCGGGCGGGCATCGTCAACTGGAACAAGCCCACCAACGGCGCCTCGAGCGGAGCGCCGTTCGGCGGCATCGGCTGGTCGGGCAACCACCGCCCCAGCGCGTATTATGCTGCGGACTATTGCGCCTACCCGGTGGTCAGCAGCGAGTCCGAAAGCGCGCGCGCGAGCATCGGCATTGGCCTGGCCGACGGCTGACCGCCGCCGATCTGATCCTCCCCCGCCAGGGGGAGGTGGCGCGCAGCGACGGAGGGGGAGGATACGGAACAGCGGTCATCGCTCACCTCCCCCTCCGTCTGGCAAGCGCCAGCCACCTCCCCCTTGCGGGGGAGGATCGCTAAATTTCGACGACTGCGCGCCGAAGCCAGCCTAGCGCAAAAGCAATCCTACCTCCCGCCAAAGCATCATTCGGTTGCGATGCAGCGCATGTCCGCCCATCTCCGGTCACATGGCAAGCCTCCTAGATCCAACCGCCCGCGGCCGCGTCATTCTCGTCGGAGCGGGTCCGGGCGACCCCGGTCTCCTGACCGTCCGCGCGGTCGAGGCGCTGAAGACCGCCGACGTCGTCGTCCATGATGGCCTGATCGACCCGCGTGTGCTCGACATCGCGCCGCCGTCGGCACAGCGCATCTCGGTCGCCAAGCAGCGCGCGCGCCACACGCTGCCGCAGGAGGCGATCAACGCGCTGATCATCGCCCACGTGAAGACCGGCGCGATCGTTATTCGCCTCAAGGGCGGCGACCCGTTCGTGTTCGGTCGCGGCGGCGAGGAAGTCGAAGCCGTCCGCACCGCCGGCCTGCCCGTCGAGGTCATCCCCGGCGTCTCGGCGGCACTCGGGTGTGCAGCGGAGGCCATGCTGCCGCTGACCCACCGCGATCATTCCAGCGCGGTCAGCTTCGTCGCAGGCCAGTGCAAGGGCCTCACCGAGCAGGACTGGTCCGGGCTCGCTGGCCAGGGCCGCACGCTCGTGATCTACATGGGCATCGCCACCGCCACCGATATCGCCGACAAGCTTATGGCCGATGGTGTCGCGCCCGATATGCCCGTCGCCGTCCTGGAACGTGGTACGTTGCAAGGGAGCCGGGCGATCCGCACGCTGCTCGCCGACCTCGGCGCGATGGTGGCGCGCGAGGCCGTCAAAAGCCCCGCGATCATCGTCGTCGGCGAAGTCGTCGAACTGTCGGATGCCGAAGACAAACTTGCCCGCTGGGCCCGCGTAGCAGAGGACGCCGCCGTATGAAGCTGTTGACCGGAAACGATCTTCCCACCGGCGACGTGGTCTGGTGGACCGGCAACGGCTGGTCTCGCCATATCGAGGACGCGGTCGATGTCGGCGTGGCGGGTGAGTCGATCCTCCAGGCTGAGGAAGGTGCCCGCCGCGTCAACGTGCCCTATCTGATCGAGGCAACGCAGACAGACGAAGGCCCCCGCCCCGCCCATATCAAGGACCGCATCCGCGCGCTCGGCCCGACGATGCGGCCCGACCTGACCCTCAAACCCGCCGACCCGAACGCCGGCAGCTGGGTAATCTGACATGTATAAATATGACGAATACGACCAGGCGATCGTCGACCAGCGCGTCGATGAATTCCGCGATCAGGTCCGCCGCCGCCTCTCGGGCGAGCTGACCGAGGACCAGTTCAAGCCGCTGCGGCTGATGAACGGCCTGTACCTCCAGCTTCATGCGTACATGCTGCGCGTCGCGGTGCCGTACGGGACGCTCGACGGCCGCCAGATGCGGATGCTCGGCCATATCGCGCGCAAGTACGACCGCGGCTATGGCCACTTCACCACGCGGCAGAATATCCAGTTCAACTGGATTCAGCTCGACCAGACCCCGGACATCCTCCAGGAGCTGTCGACGGTCGAGATGCATGCCATCCAGACCAGCGGTAACTGCATCCGCAACATCAGCTCCGACCAGTTCGCCGGCGCCGCCGCGGACGAGGTCGCCGATCCGCGCCCCTGGGCCGAGCTGATCCGTCAGTGGAGCACGTTCCACCCCGAGTTCACCTACCTCCCGCGGAAATTCAAGATCTGCGTGATCGCGGCGGACGAGGATCGCGCGGCGATGCGACTGCATGACATCGGCATCGGGCTGCACGTCCGCGACGGCGAACTCGGCGCGAAGATCTATGTCGGCGGCGGCATGGGTCGCACGCCGATGATCAGCCACGAGATCCGCGATTTCGTGCGTGCCGACGACCTGATGAGCTATCTCGAAGCGTGCCTGCGCGTCTACAATCGCTATGGCCGGCGCGACAACATCTACAAGGCGCGGATCAAGATCCTGCTCCACGAGATCGGGCCCGACGAATATCGTCGCCAGGTCGAGGAGGAGTTCGCCGCGGTGAAGGGCCTTGGGCTCGACCCGCCGCGGGCAGAACTGGAGCGGATCACGAACCATTTCGGCGCGCCCGCGTTCGACGCGAACGCCCCGACCGACATCGACCGCAGCGATCCCGACTTCGCGGTTTGGCTCGACCAGAACGTGAAGGCGCACAAGCAGCCGGGCTATGCGATCGTAAACATCAGCCTGAAGCCGATCGGCGGCATCCCCGGCGACGCGTCGGCGGACCAGATCGACGTGATGGCCGATCTCGGCACGCGCTACAGCTTCGACGAATTGCGCGTCACGCATGCGCAGAACATCGTCCTGCCGCATGTCTGCATCGCCGATCTCCACGCGGTGTGGTCGGCGCTCAACGAGGCGGGGCTTGCCGAGGCCAATCTCGACCTGATCAGCGACATCATCGCCTGCCCCGGTCTGGATTATTGCAGCCTCGCCAATGCGCGCTCGATCCCGCTCGCGCAGAAGATCGCGACGCGGTTCGGCAGCCTCGATCGCCAGCGCGATCTGGGCGAACTGAAGCTCAAGATCAGCGGCTGCATCAATGCGTGCGGGCATCATCACGCGGGCCACATCGGTATCCTCGGCGTCGACAAGAAGGGCACCGAGAATTACCAGCTCTCGCTCGGCGGCTCGGGCGCGGAGGATGTGAGCCTCGCCAAGATCACCGGTCCCGGCTTCTCGGAGGACGGGGTGGTCGACGCGATCGAACGCGTCACCGACCGGTATTTGCAGGTCCGCGATCCCGGCGAACGCTTCCTCGATACCTACCGCCGCGTCGGCTTTGAGACGTTCAAGGAGGCGATCTATGGTTGAGTATCCGGACCAGACATTGCTCCGCTTCCGCGACGACGAGCCGCATGACGAGCCTGCGGTGACGCTCGACTCGTTCATCGGCCAGAGCAACGCCGCGGCGGTTCGCCTCGAAGCGGGCGACGATGCACGCGCGCTCTTGCCGCAGATCGACCAGCTGGCGCTGATCGAGGTGAGCTTTCCGGGCTACCGCGACGGGCGTGGCTATTCGTCGGCGCGAATCCTGCGCGAGGCGGGCTATACCGGCGAGCTACGCGCGCAGGGCGACGTGCTGGTCGACCAGATTCCGCTGATGCGGCGGTGTGGGTTCGACAGCTTCGCACCGCAGGCGCCGATCGATATCGACGTGCTGCGGGCGAGCCTGGAGCGTTACGACACCCCGTACCAGAAGGCGGCGGACGGCGCTGTGCCGGTGTGGAAGCTGCGCCATGGGTGAGCCCGCGCGCAAGCTCGACATGATCGACGTCACGCCGGCATTCACGCGTGAGGATGCGCTCGCGATGCAGATGCGCTTCGAAGGCGTGTCGGCGCAGGACATGCTGCGCGAGTTGCTGGTAGGCGAGTTGCGCGGGCAGATCGCTTCGGTGTCGTCGTTCGGTGCGGAGTCGGCAGTCCTGCTGCACATGGTCGCACAGGTCGATGTCGACGTGCCGGTGATCTTCACCAACACGCAGAAGATGTTCGGCGAGACACTGGCGTACCGCGACGAGCTTTCGGAGAAGCTTGGGCTTACCGACCTGCGTGTATTTCGTCCCGATCCCCGGTTGCTGGCGATAAAGGACAAGACGGGGTTGCGGTGGTCGTATGATCCGGATGGGTGTTGCGATCTGCGCAAGGTCGAGCCGTTGCGGCGGGCGTTGGCGCCGTTCGATGCGTGGATTTCGGGGCGCAAGGGGTTCCAGTCGGGGACTCGTACCGCGCTGCCGCGGTTCGAGGAGGATGAGGGACGGTTGAAGATCAACCCGCTTGCCGACTGGGACAAGGCCAAGCTCGACGCCTATTTCGCCGAGCATGAATTGCCGCGGCATCCACTGGAGGCGCAAGGGTATCTGTCGATCGGATGTGCGCCTTGCACCACGAAGGTTGCGCCGGGGGAAGATCCGCGTGCGGGGCGGTGGCGCAGTTTCGACAAGGTCGAGTGCGGTATTCACGCGCCGACCGATTACGATCCGATGATCTGACCACTTTCCCTCGCCCCTTCGTGGAGAGGGAGGGAGGAGCCACTTGGGGACGGAAGGGAGAGGGGCGTTGGGATGAACCGTCCCGAGCCTCACTCCCCTCTCCCTTCCCACGGCCAAGGGGCCGCGGGCCCCTTCCCTCTCCCCGCAGGGGAGAGGGAGCTCGTAAGATCAATACTCCGCGAGGTCCGAGAACTTCGTGATCGTTGGATCGAACTTCATCCGCACCTTGCCGGTCGCGCCGTGACGCTGTTTGGCGATGATCAGTTCCGCCAGACCGTACACCCGCTCCATCTCCGCCGCCCACGACGCGTGATCCTCGAAGATCTTCGCGCTGTCGCCTTCCGCCGGGCGCTTGGGTTCCTTCGACGCGACGTAATAATCCTCGCGGTACACGAACCAGACCATGTCGGCGTCCTGCTCGATCGAGCCCGATTCACGAAGATCCGAGAGCATCGGCGTCTTGTCCTCGCGCGATTCCACCGCACGCGACAGCTGCGACAGCGCCAGCACCGGCACGTTGAGGTCCTTCGCCAGCGTCTTCAGCCCGCGCGAAATCTCGGAGATTTCCTGGACGCGGTTGCCGTCCTTGCTCTTGCCCGACCCCGACAGAAGCTGGAGGTAGTCGACCACCACCAGCCCGATCTCGTTGTTGTGTCGGCGCTGCAACCGGCGCACGCGCGTGTGCAGCGCGCCGATCGAGAGGCCGCCGGTGTCGTCGATGAAGAGCGGCAGGTTCTCCAATTCAGCGGCGGCGGCGGCGAGCTGCGCGAACTCGGTGCGGCTGATCTTGCCCATGCGGAGCGATTCCGATGAAATCTGCGACTGCTCGGCGAGAATACGCGTCGCTAGCTGATCCGCGGACATTTCCAGCGAGAAGAACGCGACCTTCGCGCCGACCGAGTCCTTCGGCGCGATCCCGTCAGCCATGTCGCGCATCCAGCGCCGCGCGGCGTTGAACGCGATGTTAGTGGCAAGCGACGTCTTGCCCATGCCCGGACGCCCGGCGAGGATCATCAGATCGCTGTGATGCATGCCGCCGATCTTCGCGTTGATCGAATCGATGCCGGTGGTGACGCCTGACAGGTTGCCACCCGAGTTCAGCGCACGCTCGGCCATCTTGACCGCGGCGGTGGTCGCCTGCGCGAACGACTTCACGGTGTTCTCCGAACCACCATCCGCCGCGACCTTGAAAAGCTCCTCCTCGGCGAGCTCGATCTGCGCGCGCGGATTGACCTCCTCGGAGGTGTCCATCGCGCGATCGACCAGCGTCCGACCGACCGACACGAGCGCGCGGAGCATCGCAAGATCATAGATCTGCTGCGCGAATTGCCGCGCGCCGATCAGCCCTGCGCCGCTGCCGGTAAGCCCCGCCAGATACGCCGGCCCACCCAGCTCGCGCATGCCCTCGTCCGCATCGAACATCGGCCGCAGCGTCACCGGCGTCACCAGCATGTCGTTGCCGCGCAGCGTCTTGATCGCGGCGAAGATCCGGCCGTGGACGGGCTCGAAGAAGTGGCCGGGTTCGAGTTTGTCGACGAGATCGTCGGCGAGCCGGTTGTCGATCATCATCGCGCCGAGCATCGCGGCCTCGGCCTCGACGTTGCGGGGAAGCTGCTGCGGCTCGGCCACGGCCGGGACGGGGAATGCGAGAGTTGCCATGCACCGCACCTACGCGATGGACGCGCGCGCGTCCAAGCAACGTGCGGTGGAATGATGGGGATAAGTCGTTCGTTCTTCTCCCCTATGCTTCTCCCTCTGCTTCTCCCCTCCCTGGAAGGGAGGGGTTGGGGGTGTTTCCGGATCGTGGACCAGTTGCGGCCAGAGCCAGCCTACCCACCCCCAGCCCCTCCCTTCCAGGGAGGGGGGACCGTTGCGGCGTTGGCTCGCGAGCGTGGCCTCCCCCCCCCTGCCCCTCCCTTTCAGGGAGGGGAGCGCGTCGCGCTGTTGGCTCGGCTGGCGTTCAGACCAAGTGACAGGCGATACGACCGCCGCTATCGCACCGTCATGGCCGACCCGCGGATCATCGATGTGCAACTCGACGAGACCAGTCTCGGCTGGCGCTCGCCCGATGTCGAGCAGGAGCGGCGGATCGCGATCTTCGACCTGATCGAGGGCAATCATTTCGCGCCCCAACGCGCCTACCCCGATGGCTACGCCGGCCCGTACAAGATCAAGCTCCAGTCGGAGGAAGGACGCCTCGGCATCCATATCCACCGCGAGGACGACACGCATCTCGAGACGCTGGTGCTCGCGCTGGGTCGCTTCCGCCGCTCGATCCGCGATTATTTCGCGATCTGCGACAGTTATTACCAGGCGATCCGGCAATCTTCGCCGGCGCAGATCGAGACGGTGGACATGGCGCGCCGCGGCATCCACAACGAGGCGGCAGAGCTGCTGAAAGAACGCCTCGACGGCAAGATCGAGGTCGATTTCGACACCGCGCGGCGACTGTTCACGCTGATCTGCGTCCTCCACATCCGCAACTAGAAGACACATGGCTTACGGACTTTTGAAATTCGCCGGCGCGCTGGCCGCGGCCGGCTTTGTCGGCATCTGCGGCTGGACCGCCGCGACCGGCTGGCATCCCGACGTGAAACGCTATCCGTTGCAGGGCATCGACCTGACCGAGAATGCCGGCCCGGTCGAATGGGGCACGGTGCGCGCGAGCGGTGCCGACTTCGCCTATATCATCGCCACGTCCGGCACCGACCGCCGCGATCCGGGGTTCGAGGCCAATTGGGCCGCGCTGCCCGAGGCCGGCCTGCGACGCGGCGCGGTGCATGTCTATTCGCTGTGCCAGCGTGCGGACGAGCAGGCGAACGCGTTCAACACCTTCGTGCCGCGCACCGCCGATGCGCTGCCGACCGCGCTGGACATCGCCTTTCACGACGACTGCACCGCGCGACCGGATCGCGCGACGCTGATCGCCGACGTCGCGCAGTTCGTGACGATGGTCGAGACGCATACCGCGCAACCGGTGATGCTGCGGATCAGCAAGGACGTCGACGCGAAATACGCCCTGTCCGGCGCGGTGCCGCGCCCGTTATGGGCGGTGTCGAACGTGATCAAGCCCGACTATACCGCGCGGCCGTGGCGGATGTGGCGGGCGAGCGATTTTCGGCGCATCGACGGGATCGAGGGACCGGTGAACTGGGACGTGGTGACATCATGACTGAACACGCAATCGCACTCGTAGCCGCAGCCCGCGGGGCCGCGCGCAATGCCCATGCGCCCTATTCGCGGTTCGCGGTCGGGGCGGCGGTGCTGCTCGACGACGGCAGCGTCATCACCGGCGCGAATTTCGAGAATGCGAGCTACGGCCTGTCGCTGTGCGCCGAGACGGTCGCGATCGCCACCGCGAGCGCGGCGGGGCGGCTGCGCGATATCGTCGCGATCGGCGTGATCGGCGGGGCGATGGACGCCGAGGGGCGCGCGACCGGCAGCTCGCCGGTGAGCCCGTGCGGACGATGCCGCCAGGTCATCAACGAAGCAGCGCAAATGGGGACGCGCGATATTCCGGTGCATTGTGGCGCGGCGGAGGGCGATGCGATCCGGACCTATGCGATATCGGAATTGCTGCCGGACGCGTTCGGCCCGGCGGATCTGGGGATCGGCTAGTCGGCTAGTCGGCTAGTCGGCGCCGGTCCGTCAGCGCGGCGTTTCGTAGAAGCCGCGGAAGCGCTTGCTCGGCTCGAACAGGCGGGTCTGGCCGATGACGGTCTCGCCTGCGCCCATGACGAATACGCCGCCGGGGTTCAGCGCGGCGGCGATCTTGGGGAACACCTGCTCCTTGGTGGTCGCGGACAGGTAGAGCAGCACGTTGCGACAGAGCACGATGTCAAACCGGCCGACCGGCGCCGGGTCCGCCATCAGGTTCATGCGGCGGAAGACGATGCGCTTGAGCAGGTCGGGCTTGGCGATCCAGTCGCTGCCAGTGGTGTCGAACCAGCGGACCATCCGCCGCACCGGCAGGCCGCGCTGGATCTCGAATTGCGAGAACCGGCCGGCGCGCGCGCGGGCGATCGCCGCGTCGGAGACGTCGGTGGCGACGATCTCCGGCACCGGCGCACCGGTCGTTTCGTGGCGATCGGCGAACAGCATGGCGAGCGACAACGGCTCCTGCCCGGTCGAGCAGCCGGCGCACCAGATACGGGCGCGACGCCCCCCGGACTCAGCCGCCGCGACCGCCTCGGCGAGCATCTCGAAGACCTGCGCGTCCCGGAAAAACGAGGTTTCCTGGTTGACCAGCGCGTCGACGATCCGGTCGCCGATCAGCCGATCATTGCCCTCCAGCAACTGCGTCACGAGCTGATCGAGCGTGTCGAGATTGCGATCGCGGAGCAAGGGCTTGAGCGCGGTATCGAGCCGCCAGGAGCGATAGGCGGCGATCTGTTGCCCGGTGCGCGCCTCGAGCAGCGCGGTCAGCACGTTGATCGCGGTCTGCGATGCTGGTGGAGACGCGGGGGAGGACGCCGCGGACCTAGGGGTCATGGTCGACGTCGCGATGCGATCAGCGTGCCGATCGCGGCGGGCGGAAGAACCGCGTCGGCGACTCCCGATGATGCGACCGCGCCGGGCATGCCCCAGACCACCGAGCTGTCGCGGTCCTGCGCCACGACGCAACCGCCGGCGTCGTGCACCCGCTGCGCGCCCTCCGCGCCATCGCGTCCCATCCCGCTGAGCACGATCGCCAAGACACGCGCGCCGTACACGTCCGCGATCGAGGCGAGCATCGGGTCGACCGATGGCATGCAGCCGCTACCGGCGGGCTCGTGCGTCAGACGGAAGGCGGCGCCGCCGTCCCGCAGCTTGACGCATTTGAGATGCGCATCGCCCGGTGCGACGATGATCCGGCCCGGACGGATCCGCAGCCGGTCGGTCGCGACTTCGCAGGGGCGGCCGGCGAGCAACGCGATCTGCGCCGCGAAATAGGGCATGAACGACGCCGGCAGATGCTGGGTGATGACGATCGGCAGGCGGAACCCGGCGGGAATCGCACGGAACATCTGGCTGATCGCGTGGATACCGCCGGTCGAGGCGCCGATCGCGACGATGTCGTAATCTTCGCTTGGCGAGACGGCGCGCGGTGTAGCTGGAGAGGCTGCGAAAGACCTTGTGCTGGTCGGGGTGGAGCGGACGAGTGCGACCGGTGGCGAATGTAGCGAATCCTCGCACAGCCTTTCGAGCTTGGAGACCAGCGCGCCGCCGAACCGCCCGGAAAGCTCGCCGGCGGAGGGCTTGATCAACGTCTCCGCCGCACCGAATGCGAGCGCCTGCATGGCCTTCGGGCCCCCCTCGTCCGCGCTCGACGAGACGATCAGAACCTTGGCTCCCTTTCCGGCGGCGACCAGCGCGGGCAAGGCCGTCAGCCCGTCGATCCCCGGCATCTCGATATCGAGCAGGATGAACTCGACCGTCGTGCGGCCGAGAAACTCCAGCGCCGCCGCCGCGCTGCCGACCGCACCGACGACCGAGAACCGATCGCTCGCATCGATCGTCCGCGCAATCACCGCGCGCGCGACGACCGAATCGTCGACGAGCAGCACGCGTGCCGTGTCCGCGCTGTCGCGGTCCCCCGGGCGTGGGACAGAGAGGGGTCGGTTCGCCACCGTCCTGCCCGGATCAGGCCATGCCGACGATCTGGAGCTTCGATTCCAGCGTTTCGCGGTCGAACGGCTTCATGACGTATTCGTCCGCCCCCGCCTCGATCGCCGCGCGGATATAGGCCATGCCGTTTTCGGTCGTGCAGAACACCACCTTGGGGCGGCGCGGTACGTCGGCCTCGCGCAGCGCGCGCAGGAAATCCATGCCGCTCATGACCGGCATGTTCCAGTCGAGCAGGATGACGTCCGGGATCGACGCCATGCAAGATGCTAGCGCTTCCCGACCGTCACAGGCTTCGGTGACGGTGAAATCGAGCGTCTCGAGGATGTGGCGCGCGACCTTGCGGATCACCTTTGAATCATCGACGACGAGACAGGTCTTCATGGACAGCCTTCCGGGGAAATCGTGAGGCCGGTCTACGCGGGAAAGCGTAAGCGCCGGGTTAAGCAACGGAAAAAGTCAGGCGGCGGGTATAGTCGCGGGGATGACCGCGGCGAGATCGAGGATCAGCAGCGGTTCGCTATCGCGCTCGACGATCCCGGTCCCGGCCGTCGCCCAGCCGCGGTGCAACGCCAGTCCCGACGACAGCGGCAGCCGCGCGAACGGCGCGACGTCCTCCACCGAGTCGACCAGAATCGCGTAATGATGTCCCTCGACCACGGTGATGACCGCGCGACGGACGGTGTCGGGCGTCGGCTCCAGGCCGAGCGCGGTGCCGGTGTCGATCACCGTCACCACGCGACTGCGCAGCGCCGCGAGACCGCGCACGAACGCGTCCGCGCGCGGCACCGCGATCACCTCGCCGATATCGACCACCGAATCGACCTGCGCGGCGGCGATCGCGACGCCGCGCCCGGCGATATGCGCCACCAGGAAAAGCTCGCTCACATCGCCCTCCGTGCCGCCAGCGCAGCGATCAACGCCGGCCGGTCGTAGCGATAGATGCTCGCGTCATCCTCACCCTCGGCGGTGCGCGTCCGGCGCAGCGTCACCACCGGCGCCAGCGTCTCGCGGAGCGGCGTATCCTCCATCGCCAGCGCCACTGCTGCGGTCTCGCCCGCCGCCAGCGCGGTGACGCAGCGATACCCAGAGGCTTCGAGCGCGGGCTTCAGGAACGTCTCCATCCAGCCCGACCCGTCGACCTGCAACAGGCACACCGGCAGCGACGCGAGCGTGACCGGCTGACCCGCGAACAGCGCATGCGGATCGACCAGTTCGACTTGCTCGCCACCGATCGAGACCACGCCGGCGATCGGCCCGATGCCCCGCGCAGGTGCCATCTCGGCGGGCAGCGCGACGATCTCGATCGCCTCGGCAATCGCATAGGCCATCTCGCTTTCGCCGTCGGTCAGCCGCAGCACCGCGACCTCGGTGCGCGCGCCGAACGCGGCAACCGCGTGGAGCGGGATGATCGTATCGCCGATCGACAGCCGCATCGCCCCGCCCGACCAGCGGATCGCGTCCACCGCTACCGGCTCGACACGGTCGATCACCGCCAGCGCGATCGCACGGCGGCAACCGTCGAGATCGTCGAACAGCAGAGCGGAGACGCCCGGCACGACGTCCTCGACCTCGGTCGACGCGGCGACCACCGGCGTAAAGCGCAACCCGGCGACCGCGGCGATCCCGGACGCGTCGAGCAGCAGCATCGGCAGGCCGTTGTCGGGCAAGGTCTTGCCCGCATAGACGCCGGTCGCCATCACCGCAGGCGAGGCGGGCTTCACCACCAGTTCCTCGGTATCCAGCACGGTATCGACGCCGAGCGCGTAATCGCCCTCGCGCGTCGACACGATCACCAGCGTCGGCGGCGCATCGTCGCGCAGGTCGAACAATTGGCCGAGCGATACCAGCGGCATCCGCCGGCCGCGCACCGTGGCCGTCGCCGCGTCGCCGATCGTGTCGATCCGCACGGCATCGCCGCGAACCATCACGATTTCCTCGATCGCCTGGCGTGGAAGCGCAAACCGCTGCGTGCCGACGCCGACGATGATCGTCGACAGGATCGACAGCGTCAGCGGCACGTGGATGACGATCCGAAGCCCGCGCCCCGGATCGTTGGTGAGCACGATCCGGCCGCCAATCTGCTCGATATTGGCGCGCACCACGTCCATGCCGACGCCGCGCCCCGAGATCGCGGTCACCGCATCGCGGCTCGACAAGCCGGGGGCGAAGATCAGGTCGAGCTTGGCCGCGTCGGTCATCGCCGCGAGTTCGGGGAGGCTGTGGAGCCCCTTTTCCGCGGCCTTGGCGACGATCCGCGCGACGTCGATGCCCTTGCCGTCGTCGGCGACCTCAATCAGGATCTGGTTGCCGGACTGGCGGGCGGAGACGACCAGCCGGCCGTTCTTGGGCTTGCCGAGCGCGCGGCGCTCCGCCGGCCCCTCGATACCGTGGTCGATCGAATTGCGGATGATGTGGACGAGCGGATCCCGCATCAGCTCGATCATCTCGCGGTCAAGCTCGACATCCGCGCCCTCGATCGCGAGATCGACGCTCTTGCCGAGCTCGGCACTGGTATCGCGCACCATCCGGGGCAGCGCCGAGAACAGCGCGTCGACCTTCTGCATGCGCGTCCGCGTGACGGTGTCGCGCATGTCGGCGACGGTCAGCGACAGGCGTTCGAGCGCCGCCTCGACCTTCGGGTCGACGTCACAGTCGCGGAGCCGCCGGGCGAGTTCGTTGCGCGCGAGCACCATCTCGGACATGCCGCTCATCATGTGATCGAGCAGATCGACGTTGAGGCGTACGCTGCGGCTGGCGGCGCGACTGTGCGGGGTGGTCGGCGCCTGTGCGCGGGGCTGCGCGTCCGGCGCGAGCGCGGCGATCAGCAGGTCCTCGCCCGAATCGTCGAGCGGCGAGCCGCTGTCGATCGCCTCGACGATCTCGCCGATCCGGTCGACGATGCCGAGCACCGCGTTGACGAGCGCGGTATCGGGAGTTCTCTTTCCGTCGCGGACCGCGGCGAGGACGTCCTCTGCTGCGTGGCTCAGTCGGGCGAGGCGCGGCAGGTCGAGAAAGCCGCAGCTTCCCTTGACGGTATGGACGAAGCGAAAGATCGCATCGAGGCGCCCGCTATCCGCCGGTGCGGCTTCCCACGCGACGATCTCGCCGGAGATCGCCTCCAGCGTTTCGCGCGTCTCGGCAATGAATTCCTGTAACAGATCGTCCATGCGGGCCCCGCGTTCGAGGCCTGTCATGCATGGCGGAGGTTAAGGGCGCGTTAGCTCTGGTGGCGATCTACGTTCTGGCCGAGCCTCTCTGATCCTCCCCCGCCAGGGGGAGGTGGCACCGCAGGTGACGGAGGGGGAGGACACGGAACAGAAGTGGTCGCTGACCTCCCCCTCCGTCTGGCAAGAGCCAGCCACCTCCCCCTGTCGGGGGAGGATCGAACCTCCGCCTTACCGCGCGTTGAACACCGCGCCGAAGATCATGATCCCCTCGGCCGGCTCGGACACGATCACCGTGCCGCCCGCCTCCGCCACGACCGTGTTGATCAGGTACGCCGCGGCGGCGCGCGGCGTGACAGTATGCGCGCCCTCGCCTTCGACCAGCGTGCGGCGGATTTCGGGGTCCAGCACGATCCGCGCGCCCTCGATCTTCACGACGATCTCCAGCTGCCCGTCATTCTCCTCGCCGCCGACCTCCATGGTCCCGCCGCGGACCAGCGATTCGGTCGCGACCAACACAAGGTTGAGCAGCACTTTCACCGCGGACTTGGGCATCGCCGAGGCCTCGACCGCCCAGACGAAAATGATCCGCTTGTTCTCCGCGACCAGCCCCTCGATCGCGTTCCGTGCCTCGTGCGTGTCGACCAGTTCGCCGAACCCGCCGGCCGCCCCGAAAGCCAGTCGGAAGAATTTGAGCTTGCTGGCGGACGCACGCGCACTGTCGGCGAGCAACTGCATGACCCGCTCGCGCATCGCCGGATCGGTCTCGTCGGCGAGCAACTCCAGCCCGTTGTTGAGCGCCCCCACCGGCGACAGCAGGTCGTGGCACAGGCGCGAACACAGCAGGCTCGCGAAATCGACCGGGCTGACCGTCATGAAAATCCCCTAATTCTGGAGCGTCTTGTGGCGAGGGTGCGGCGAGTGCGCAATGCCACATCTCTTTAGTTTGACGCTTCTTATGGTTGGGGTGAGCGACTCTAACTTCTTCCCCTGCTCGGATGGGAAGGGTTGAGGATACTTCTTCCCCCCTCCCTGGAAGGGAGGGGTTGGGGGTGGGTCGGTTTCCGCATGTTTACGGCGTCGTGGATAAAACCGGCCAACCCACCCCCAGCCCCTCCCTTCCAGGGAGGGGGGAAGGCTCGGACGGCTATCCGATAGGATCGATTGCCTCTTCGACGAAAGCGCCGACCTCGACCGATCGCCACGCGCTCGCCATGCCGCCGCCGAGAATAATCCACACCGCGCCGTCCCCCATCGCCTGTGCCGCGTCGCGCGGAGACGGGATAGGCGAACCAGACGGGTGCGAATGATAGTGTCCGATCACCGCCAGCCCCCCGCCGCGAGCCCGGCGATGCGCCGCGAACAACGCCTTCGGATCGATCTCGAACGTCCGCGCCGGGTTCGCCGCTACATTCGCATACGCCTCGGCCGCTTCGATCGACCCCGCCGCCCCGAACAACAGCCCGCAAATCTCGACATCCGGCGACGCAGCCGCCTCGGCCAACAATCGCCCCAGCAATTCGCTTGAAATCGTCACGCTCATCGCCACATCGCTACGACATGGACCGGGGGGTTTCCATCGTCGAAGCATCGATCACGCCGGCCACGGATGGCTGGAGGCTCGACCGTGCGCTCGCCGAAGTGCTTCCCGACATGTCGCGCGAGCGATTAAAGGCGCTGATCGTCGCGGGGCAAGTGACGCTCAATGGCCGAGAATGGCGCGATTCGGCGAAGAAGGCTGCGACCGGTCAGGTGTTCGCGGTCGCGATCCCGCCGCCGACGCCGCTGCACAACGAAGCGCAGGATATTCCGCTGGTCGTCGCGTATGAGGACGACGACCTGATCGTGATCGACAAGCCCGCGGGCCTTGTCGTCCATCCCGCCGCGGGCAATTTCGACGGGACGCTCGTCAACGCGCTGCTCCACCACTGCGCCGGCAATCTGTCGGGCATCGGCGGCGTCGCCCGGCCCGGCATCGTCCACCGCATCGACAAGGATACGTCGGGGCTGATGATCGCCGCCAAGACCGACCGCGCGCACGAGGGCTTGGCGAAGCAATTCCACGACCACAGCATCGACCGCCGCTACAAAGCGATCGTCGGCGGCATCCCGCGTCCGCCGAGCGGGACAGTCGACGCACCGCTCGCGCGGAGTCCGCAGAACCGCAAGAAGATCGCGATCGTGCAGGGCGGCAAGCGCGCGGTGACGCATTTCTCGACGATCACTACCCTCCGCGACGCCGCACTGATCGAGTGCAGGCTAGAGACCGGGCGCACGCATCAGGTGCGCGTGCACATGGCGTCGATCGGCCACGCCTTGTTGGGCGACCCGGTCTATGGTAGAACAAAGCAAGCTCAGAAGTCGCTGCTCGAAACGCTCGGTTTCCGCCGGCAGGCCTTGCACGCGGCGCATCTGGGGTTCATCCATCCGGTGAAAAGCGTCGCTTTGGCGTTCGAAAGCGAAATGCCCGCAGACATGCAGGAACTGTTCACCCAACTTCACGTATAGATAATCGACACCATGCCGCAACGCGGCAACCGGGGGCCACAGTGCGGCAATCGGGGTCAGCAGAAAGGGATTACGACCATGGCAGCCCGCTCCAACGTTCCAGCGACGATACCTGCGCTCGGCAGCGAGGCGGGTCTCAATCGCTATCTCGCCGAGATCAAGAAATTCCCGCTGCTGAAACCCGAACAGGAATACATGCTCGCCAAGCGCTTTCAGGAGCATGGCGATACCGAGGCTGCGGCGCAGCTGGTGACTTCGCACCTTCGTCTCGTGGCGAAGATCGCGATGGGCTATCGCGGCTATGGCCTGCCGACGTCGGAGCTGATCTCCGAGGGCAATATCGGCCTGATGCAGGGCGTGAAGAAGTTTGAGCCCGAGCGTGGCTTCCGTCTCGCCACCTATGCGATGTGGTGGATTCGCGCGTCGATCCAGGAGTACATTCTGCGCTCGTGGAGCCTCGTGAAGATGGGCACCACCGCCGCGCAGAAGAAGCTGTTCTTCAACCTCCGCCGTATGAAGAGCCGCCTCGACGCGTTCGAGGATGGCGATCTGCGCCCCGAGCACGTCACGAAGATCGCTACCGACCTGGGCGTTGCCGAGACAGACGTCGTCAGCATGAACCGCCGCATGGCGATGGGCGGCGATACGTCGCTGAACGTGCCGATGCGTGAGGATGGGGAGGGTCAGTGGCAGGATTGGCTGCAGGACGATGCGCCGTTGCAGGACAAGATCGTCGCCGATGCGCAGGAGGCGGATGTTCGTCACTCGATGCTGGTGTCGGCGATGGACGACCTCAACGAGCGCGAGCAGCATATCCTGACCGAGCGCCGCCTGACGGATGATCCGAAGACGCTCGAGGAATTGTCGCAGGTCTACGGCGTGTCGCGCGAGCGCGTCCGCCAGATCGAGGTTCGGGCGTTCGAGAAGCTGCAAAAGGCGATGATGCGGATTGCCGGCGAGAAGCGCCTGCTGGCGGCGTAAGTTGGTGCGCACCGTCGTCATCGGCGGCGGTGCGGCCGGCATATCTGCGGCCAGAACGCTGCATGATGCTGGGCAGGACGTGTTGCTCGTCGAGGCGAGCGACCGGCTCGGTGGCCGAGCCCACAGCCTGCCCCTCGCCTCGTTGTTCCTCGGCGAAGGCGGGGGGGCAGACTGGGCCACCGCCTTCGCGGGGGAACATGTCGACGCCGGTTGCGGCTGGCTACACTCCGCCCGGCGGAATCCGTGGACGTCGATAGCAGAGGCCACCGGCTTCACCGTCGACCGCTCCGATGCAAACTGGCGCACACAATGGCGCGACCTCGGCTTCTCCCCCGAAGACCAGGCCGCCTCTGCCACAGCTTACCAAGACTGGAACGAGCGCGCCCTCGCCGCCGTCGAAGGCCCAGACCGCCCCCTCTCCGACTTCATCGCCCCCAACGACAAATGGCGCCCGAAGATCGACGCGATCTCCGGCTACGCCAACGGCGCGAACCTCACGCAAGTCTCGCTCCATGACTGGGCCGCCTACGAAGAAGCCGCCACTGACGACAACTGGACGGTCAAGGAAGGCTACGGCACACTGGTTGCCAGTCATGCGGCCGGCCTGAAAATCCGCCTCTCGACCCCGGTGACGCGCATCGACCATAACGGCCGCGTCCTCAAGCTCGACACCCCCGCCGGCACGATCGAGGCGGACCACGTCATCGTCTGCGTCCCCACGACCGTTCTCGCGACGTCGCAGCTCGTGTTCGACCCGCCCCTGCCCGACAAGCACGCCGCCGCCGCCGACCTCCCGCTCGGGCTCGCGGACAAGGTGTTCCTTCTCGTCGACCGCCCCGAATGGCCGACCAATGCCCATTTGATCGGCAACCCGTACAGCGCGTGCACCGCCAGCCATCGCCTCTCGCCGTTCGGCTGGCCGATCGTCGAGAGCTTCTTCGGCGGCGATTGTGCGGAAATGCTGGAGGATCGCGATGCCGCGCAATTTGCGATCGACGAACTTGTCGGGTTGCTTGGCAGCGACTGGCGCAAGCGCTTCACGCCCCTAGCTGCGACTCTCTGGCGTCACGAACCCTATATCGGCGGCAGCTATAGCCACGCGCGCATCGGCCGGGCTGGGCAACGCGCCGTCCTCGCCGCGCCGGTCGATGGCCGCATTCATTTCGCCGGCGAGGCTTGCCATGCGTTCGACTTCTCCACTGCGCACGGGGCATACGAAACGGGCGTTGCGGCGGCGCGGGCGGTCATTGGCGAGGCCGTGACGATCGCTTAAGGACCGCCGATGGGCTTCCTCCGCATCTTCGCCAAGATCTTCTTTCTGTTCGTGCTGGTCACGGTCGCCTGGGTCGGGCTGTACCGGTTCGTGCCGGTGCCGTTCACCTGGACGATGATGGGAGACGTGATCGCGGGCCGCGGCGTGACGAAGGACTGGATGCCACTGTCGGAGATGGACCCGGACATGGCGCGCGCCGCGATCGCCGGCGAGGATTCGCGGTTCTGCTCGCATCACGGCTTCGATTTCAAGGCGATCGCGGGAGCGGCAGCGCGCAATGCGCAGGGCGGACGGATCCGCGGCGGCTCGACGATCAGCCAGCAGACCGCGAAGAACGCGTTCCTGTTCCAGGGCGGCGGCTATGTGCGAAAAGCGTTCGAGGCGTATTTCACCGTGCTGATCGAGGCCTTGTGGCCGAAGAGGCGGATCATGGAGGTGTATCTCAACATCGCCGAGACCGGGATCGGGACGTACGGCGCGAATGCCGGGGCGATCCGGTATTTCAATCATGACGCTTCGCGGCTGTCGCCGACCGAGGCGGGGCGGATTGCGGCGGTGCTGCCTCTGCCGAAGAAGCGGGCTGCGATTGCTCCGCACGGGTTTGTGCGGCGGCACGGGAATACGCTGTCGCGGCGGGTTTCGACCGTCAGGAACGACGGGTTGGATAGCTGTTTGCGCGCATCCTGACCCACCTCGTCACCCCAGCGAAAGCTGGGGTATCACCGTGGCGAAGGGTGCGCGCCGTTGAGGGAGATCCCAGCTTTCGCTGGGATGACGGGTTGAGCAGCGACCAAGTACTGCTCCGGTACTTGCTTTCCCGCGAAGGCGGGAGCCCGGGATGGGTCCTCGCCTTCGCGGGGAAAACACGCTTATCGCGATTACTGCGTCGACTTCTCGACTGCATCACCGGCCTTTTCTGCGGCACCGCCGACACTCTTCGCGGCAGACGTGATGGCGGCGTCCTTACTGTTCTGCGCGCCCGACCGGCTAAAAAGATAAAATCCGCCAATCAGCACCGCGATCAGCAGGACGATGCCGATCAGCATGCCGCTGCCGCCACTGCGGCGTTCGATGATCGTGGTGTGCGTGGTCGGCGTTTCGACGATGCGCTCTTCGGCCATTTCACTCTCCCTGATTACTGAAAGAGCGCAACGCCGGCCGAAGAGCGATTGTTCCCACGCCGAAACGACCACCGCGCCCTATCAGCCGGTGCCGCGGGCTAAGCCCGCGTCGGTCGTGGCAGGGGCCACGCCGGCCGGTCTTGTGCGTCTCGCCGCTGGAGCGGCGTGCGCACTACGACTCAAAACGGCAGCTTGAAGCCCGGTGGCAGTTGCAAACCGCTGGTCATCTTGGACATTTCGCTGCCCGACACCGCATCCGCCTTCGCCCGCGCGTCGTTGAATGCGGCGGTCAGCAGGTCCTCGAGCATCTGCTTCTCGCTCACCTGCATCAGCGAATCGTCGATCGCGATGTTGATGATGCGGCCCTTGGCAGAGGCCTTCACCTTGACGAGGCCGCCGCCAGACGCGCCCTCGACCTCGATGTTGTCGAGATTGGCCTGCGCCTTTTCGAGTTCGCTCTGGACGTTCTGCGCCATGGCGAGGATTTCATCGATATTCTTCATGCGTTGCTCCTTTGACCGGGCCACGATTCGAGCTGGGCGTCCGGAAACGCAGCCACCGCGGCCTTCATGATGGGGGATTCGAGAATAGCCTGGCGCACCGCGGCGTCGGCAGTATCCTGCGCCTCGCGCAGCGTCGGCTCGCCGGGGGCGTCGACAATCGACACTTTCCACGCGGTCCGCGTCACCGTCTTCAACAGCGTGTTGAGTTCGGCGAGCGTATCGGCCGAGACCGGGCGACTGCCGCTGAGCGCGAGTTCGGGCGGCGCATAGCTGACGACGCGCGCGCCGTGGCGGAGCCGCGCGGCGATCGCGAGGCCGCCCGATTCGTCGAGCAGATCGACCAGCGCCTCGAACGTCGGCGGCAGGATCGGACCGGTCGACACAGGTTCTGTCGCCTTCGCGGCGGATCCCGCGTTCCAGGGCGGCGCTTCGCCGGACGGGGGTGCAGGCGACGGCGGCGGTGAAGTCGGTGCGGCCGAGGGCGCTGCACCACTAGCAATCTGCCGAGCCAACTCGCCGGGGTCGGGCAGCGTCGAGGCGTAGATCGCGCGTAGCAGTGCCATCTCAGCCGCCTCGATCGGCAACGCGGCTTTGGCGACCTCGTCATGGCCCTTGAGGAACAGCTGCCACAAGCGGTGCAGCGCAGGATAGCCGAGCGATGCCGCCCATTCCTCGCGCGCCGCGCGCTCTTCCATCGGCTGCGCTGCGTCGGGCGGCGTGCCGACCTTGGTCAGCGTGATGCCGTGGACGGTTTCGAGCAGCGACCGCAGCACCGACAGCGGATCGACGCCGTAATCATATTGCCGGCGCATCGAGGCGAGCGCCCCTGCCCCGTCGCCGGCCAGGATCAACGTCAGCAGATCGCGGACCGCACCGCGGTCCGACAAGCCGAGCATCTGCCGCACCGCGTCCGCCGTCACGCCGCCACCTTCGAGCCCGGCATGCGCGATCGCCTGGTCGAGGATCGACAGGCCGTCGCGCGCGGAGCCTTCCGCGGCGCGCGCGATCAGCATCAGCGCCTCGGGATCGGCGACCACGCCCTCCTGCTCCGAGACCCACGCGAAATGCTTGGAAAGCTGTTCGGCGGAAATGCGGCGGAGGTCGAAGCGTTGGCAGCGCGACAGGACCGTCACCGGCACCTTGTTCACTTCGGTGGTCGCAAACAGGAATTTCACATGGGGAGGTGGCTCCTCCAGCGTCTTCAGCAGCGCGTTGAACGCATTCTTCGACAGCATGTGGACTTCGTCGATGATGTAGATCTTGAATCGCGCGGTGACCGCCGAATAGCGCGACGCGTCGATGATCTCGCGGACGTCGTCGACGCCGGTGTGGCTGGCGGCGTCCATCTCGATCACGTCGATATGGCGGCCCTCGGCGATCGCGCGGCACGGCTCGCAGACGCCGCAGGGGTCGATCGTCGGGCCGCCGTCACCGTCCGGGCCGATGCAATTGAGCGCCTTGGCGATCAGCCGCGCGGTCGACGTCTTGCCGACACCGCGGACGCCGGTCATCAGGAAGGCGTGGGCGAGCCGGTCGCGCTTGATCGCGTTGCCGAGCGTCTGGACCATCGCATCCTGGCCGATCAGCTCCGAAAAGGTCTGCGGACGGTATTTTCGCGCGAGCACGCGGTAGGCGGCGTCTGCCGCTTTGGCGGGCTGCGGGGGTTCGCCCAGGTCGAAGGAATCTGACATTGCGGTCGTCATAGCGGGTGTCGCGAGCGCTGTCGAAGGGGAGTGAAGTATAGAAAGTATAGACGCTGGGAAGGGTCTGCACTTGTGTCGGCGCGGTGGCTGGCCGGGGTAGTTTTGGCGGGGGTGTGAGGCATGAGCCGAGCTTGGCACGGCGTGACCGTGTAGGACAATGGTTTGGAACGTATCGGGAACGTTTGAGTGCGTACGTCGCCGATCATGGGGTTCCACGGCTGCCGAAGAAGATAGGGAAGTGCGCTGCGGCTCAGCCGCATCGTCAGACGGCGCTCCCACGCCGCTGGCCGCGCTCACGTTTGCTTGCAAACGTTCGCGGAAGTGCGCTGCGGCTCAGCCGCATCGTCAGACGGCGCTCCCGCGCCGCTGGCCGCGCTCACGTTTGCTTGCAAACGTTCGCGGTGGGAGCCGGGACGACCCGTGGCTTAGTCGTTGTGGCTGCTTCCTTCCGGATCTGACCAAGTTGGCGACGACCACGTCCGCCCGACTCCCGCGGCGCATATGGCGGGGTCGGGCGGGATGATCAAGCGTTAGCTTGCTGCACTAAAATCAGCGGCGGATGCGGACGGTGCGGCAGACGCGCTGGCGGTGATGGTTGCGGTACACGTTGCGGCAGACCTGGCGCGTGCGGACCACGTGACGGCGATAACCGGGGCGGTTGGCGTTGTGACGCACGACGGTGCGCTCATGGACGACGGTGCGCTGTGCCGATGCTTCGGCAGCGATGCCGACCGGTGCGAGCCCGGTGAGTGCGACGAGACCGGCGGCGGCGAGGGTGAACAACTTCATGATAATCTCCTACTGGGTCTGAACTCCGCTGAGTCCTGCAACCTATGTTAATAAACTAGGCTCGATCGTTACGGTTCCGTATCAGACCCAGAATTTGACCCCGAATTTAACGACGCCGGATTTAGCGGCGGAAACAGCGACGAACCGGCCCGTAATAGCCACGCTGGATCCGGCATACGACGCGCGAGCGGCCGTAGCCGCGCGGTCCGCGATAGCCGTAGCCGCCGCCACGATAGCCGCCGCGGTAGCCGCGATAGCCGTGACGGGGACCATCCCAGCCCCGACGGCCATGCCAGCCGCGGTTGCCGCGGGGCCCATGCCAGCCGGGGCCACCGCGCGGGCCGTCCCATCCATGCCGCTGCGCATCGGCAGGGGCCGCGGCGAAAACGGTTCCCGCGGCCAAGGCGCCAGCGGCGAACATTGCGATGATCTTCATGTCCGGTACTCCTCTCAAGACCTCGTACATTGAGGCGATGAGGGGATAATCCGCTTACGGCCGTGCACGTTCCATGAACCGGCCGTTGTCTTCCTGTAAGCTTTGCTGACCTAGTGGAATTGGCCTAACCGGGGATCCGCACGGTCAGGCCGTCGAGCGCATCGGTCAGGCGGATCTGGCAGGCGAGACGACTGGTGCGCGTCGCGTTGGGCGCGAGATCGAGCATGTCCTCCTCGTCTTCGCTTGCCGGCGGCAGGCGGGGAAAATCGGCGGGATCGACGATGACGTGGCAGGTCGCGCAGGACAACTGGCCTTCGCAGGTGCCTTCGAGCGGTTGGCCATGCGCCTGTGCCGCATCCAGGAACCGGTCGCCGGGGTTTGCGGCGACAATGGTCGCGCTGCCGTCACGGGCGATGAAGCGGACGATCATGGCCATTGTCCCTCGGCTGCGGCGACGATCGCGTCGATGGCGTCGCGGAGTTCGGTTTCGGTGGTGCAGCGGCCGAAGCCGAGGCGGATGCTGGAGCGTGCCTGTGGTTCGGTGAGACCGATCGCGCGGAGGACGTGGCTGGAGCGGCCCGATCCACTCGCGCAGGCCGAGCCGGCGGAAAAAGCGATGTCGCGGAGGTCGGACATCAGGCGGTTCACGTCGAGGCCTTCGCGGCGGATGTTGAGGTTGCCGTGATAGCGGGGGTCGGTGGCGCCGTTGATCGTCCAGCCGGGGCCGAGGCGGTCGAGCGCGAGCGACCAGAGGCGGTCGATGTGCGCGGCGTCCTGGTCCTTGCGATCCGCCATGAGCTGCGCGGCGGCGCCGAAGCCTGCGCAGAGGGCTGGCGACAGCGTGCCGGAGCGGCCGGGGGCTTCCTGTCCGCCGCCGTGCAGCAGCGGGGCGAGGTCGACGCCGTCGCGGATCCAGAGTGCGCCGATGCCCTTGGGGCCGTGGATCTTGTGCGCGGAGATCGCGATCAGGTCGACGGTAGCGGGGATCGAAACGCGGCCATAGCCTTGCACCGCGTCGCACAGCATCAGCGCGCCGGCTGCGTGGGCGGCGTCGACGATCGCGGCGATCGGCTGGATGACGCCGATCTCGTTGTTGACGAGCATCGCGGCGACGAGGCCCGTGCCCGGGGGGATCGCGGCGCAGGGTTTGTCGGGGTCGACTGGGGTGGATCGACTTTGAACTTCCCCCCTCCCTGGAAGGGAGGGGCTGGGGGTGGGTTGGCCAGATTTTGCCGCCGACGTTCGATCATACGGAAGCCGACCCACCCCCGACCCCTCCCTTCCAGGGAGGGAGGAAGAGTCGATCCAACCAAGGCCGTCTGCGCCGACTGGGAGGATCGTGACGTGGCGCCGCCTCGCCGATTCGGCTGCCACAGTGTCGAGGACGGCCGCATGTTCGGTAGCCAGCGTGACGATCGCGCCGCTCGTGCCCTTGATCGCCCAGTTCAGCGCTTCGGTCGCGCCACTGGTGAAGGCGACGCGGCCGCCGGGGGGGAGCAGCGCGGCAACCTGGTCGCGGGCGATTTCGACGGCGGCTTTCGCGCGGCGGCCTTCGCGGTGGGGGGAGTGCGGATTGGCGTGTTGCGATTCCAGCCAGGGGAGCATCGCGGCGAGCGCTTCGAGTGCGAGCGGGGTGGTCGCCTGGTAGTCGAGATAGGTCATGCGGCGCGCATCGCTGCGTCGTGCGCAAGGTTGCGAAACGCGCTGGCGAACAGGTCCAGTTCTTCGACCGTCGTCGACCACCCAAGACTGATACGGATCGTTCTTCCCGCGACGGCTTCGGGAACGCCAAAGGCTGCGAGCGAACGGCTGGTCTTCAACGTCCCCGACGAACAGGCGCTGCCCGCAGAAACGGCAAACCCCATGGCATCCAGGCGGATCAGTTGGGCGGCCGACGGCAGATGCTCCATCGCGACGGAAAAGATGTGCGAGCACTGGACGCCCGGCATGTTGATTTCGGCCGCGTCATATAGCGCATTCTTGAAATCGAACCGCTGCTCGACATCTGTAGACCACGCGCCTGCGACATCCAATGCGGCAGCAAATCCGAGTACGCCCGGGAGATTCTCGGTTCCGGCACGGTATCCGGACTCGTGACCGCCGGTCGGCTCCAGCATCCCGAAATTCCGGACCAGCAGCGCCCCTACTCCGGGGGGGCCACCGAGCTTGTGCGCCGACACGACGACCATATCCGCGTCGGGGAGCGGCATTTTTCCGGCCGATTGCGAACAATCCGCCAGCACCAAGCCGCCTGCGTCCTGAACCATTTTGATAGCAGTCGAGCGAACGTAAGGGAGCAGGGCAGTTCCCGTCTCCGAATTTATTGCCTGGATCGCGACGACTGGTGGGGGCCCGGTTTCCAAATACTTCGCAAGGAAGGCCTCATCCGATTCGCCTTCGACTATCGGCAGAATGTCAGCCTGAGGCGCGGCGCGAAATACGGCGTCATGCTCCACGGCGGAAACAAGCTGACGCTGGGTCTTAGATCGGCCCAAGCCGATCGCCAGCGCCTCGCTCGCGCCACTGGTCAGAATGACCTCACCCGTCCAGCCCAACACGGACCTGATCCTCGCTCGCGCATCCTCCAGCGCGCGTCGAGCCGCGCGACCCTCGGCATGTGGCGAGGACGGGTTCGCCCAGCGCGCCATGCCCTCCATCACCGCCGCGGTCGCCTCGGGGCGCATCGGCGTGGTGGCGGCGTGATCGAGGTAGATACGGGACTCGTGACGGGCCAGGGTCGGTTCCAATTGCGAAAAGGGGCGTGTCGCCTATATAATGCAGATCATCCCGCACTCCACCCGAGTGCGTATCCCAGCTCGCGAGTGCCCATGCCAGAAGTCATTTTTCCCGGTCCCGAAGGCCGTCTCGAAGGTCGTTTTGCGCCGGGGCCGCGTCCGCGCGCGCCCGTCGCGATGATCCTGCACCCTCATCCGTCGGCCGGTGGCACGATGAACAACGCGATCGTGCAGCAGCTCTACAAGACCTTCCAGCGGCGGGGCTTCGCGACGCTGCGATTCAACTTTCGCGGCGTCGGCAAGAGCCAGGGCGTGTTCGACAATGGCGTCGGCGAACTGAGCGATGCGGCGAGCGCGCTCGACTGGGTGCAGAGCTTCCATCCCGAGGCGCAGACGACCTGGATCGCCGGCGTCAGCTTCGGCGCGTGGATCGGCATGCAGCTGCTGATGCGCCGGCCGGAAATCCGCGGGTTCATCTCGGTGGCACCGCCGGCCAACCTGTACGACTTCACGTTCCTGGCGCCGTGCCCGTCGAGCGGGATCATCATCCAGGGCGAGGCCGACGAGGTCGCGACGCCGGGTGCCACGCAGAAGCTGGTGGATAAGCTCCGCACGCAGAAGCACATCACGATCCATCACGACACGATCCCGAAGGCGAACCACTTCTTCGAGCATGAGATGCCGGAGCTGATGGGGAGCGTGGACAAGTATCTCGACATGCGCCTCGACCCGAACTCGCCGATCCGGTGATCCTGTCCTTCTCCCCATGGGGAGAAGGTGGCGCGCCAGCGTCGGATGAGGGGGAGTTGGGGATAGGCTGGCGCGTCCCAACTCCCCTCTCCCTTCCCACCGCAAGTGCGGCGGGCCCCTTCCCTCTCCCCGCAGGGGCGAGGGAGTTAGAGCGTCCAGATCGCTACGTTGGCCAGCAGTACCGCCGCCATTACGAGCATCAGCACGCCTTTCCTGCGGTCGCGCTTCTTCACGATCAGCGTGATGCCGCCGATCAGGCAGGCGAACATCCCCAGCATGGCGATGGCGGGCGCCGCGGCGGCGATCGATGTCAGTACGGGGTTCATGCGGCCATTGCCTTTGCGTACGCAGCGAGATCGACGTTGCCGCCGGAGAGGATGACGAGCAGGCCGGGTTCGAGCGTGACCTTGCCCGACAGCACCGCCGCCAGCCCGACCGCGCCGCCCGGTTCGATCACCAGCTGCAGTTTCTCGGCCGCCCAGCGCTGTGCCGCCGCGATCTCCGATTCGCTGACTTCCACCCCGGTTGCGTCGCGGCGGGATAGGACGTCGAACGTCAGCGGGGACACGCGCAAGGTCTGGAGCGAATCGCAGGCGGTCGGGGGCGGGTTGGGGCCGACGGGTTCGATCCACGATGCTTCCAGAGAACGGCGCATGTCGTCCCAGCCCTCCGGCTCCACGACCGTGATCGCGCTGTCCTTCAAGGCCAGCGCGATGCCCGCCGACAGGCCGCCACCGCCGCAAGGGATCACGACCCGGCTTGGCACGCCCATGCCCAGAGCCGCCATTTGCGCGGCTGCCTCGATGCCCGCGCTCCCCTGTCCTTCGATGATCCAGGGGTCGTCGAAGCTCGGCACCAGCGTTGCGCCCCGCGCTTCGGCGAGTTGCGCGGCGATCACCTCTCGGCTTTCGGTGGCGCGGTCGTAGGTCACTACCTCCGCGCCCAGCGCCAGGGTCGACTCGCGCTTCAAGCGCGGCGCGTCTGAGGGCATCACGATGGTCGCCGCGACTCCCAGCCGCTTCGCCGCCCAGGCCACGCCCTGCGCGTGATTGCCCGACGAAAACGCGACCACACCTTTTTTCCGCGCGGCTTCGTCCAGTGCGGTGAGCCGATGCCATGCGCCGCGAATCTTGAACGCGCCGATTGGTTGCAACGATTCAGCCTTGAACGCGACCGGTACACCCTTGATTTCACTTATAAACAGCGGGGTCGGCGGCAGGATCCGCGCGATCTTTTCCGCGGCGTCCCGTACCCCCGCCCGCGTCGGCTGTCGCAAAATCGTCACACACTGGCTCCTATGCGCCCAACCCTATTTACATGGGGGGCAAGCGACCGTAGATCGCCCTTCCGCTGCCCCATGGGACTTCCAACCGCAAGGCAGTGTTTTCGTAATTTGTCTCAGGACATTGGAGGTCCCTTGAATTGGTCAAGCATCATATCGCGCTGGGGTTAGCGAAAGCCCATTCGACCGCCGACACCTCCCGCATCGGGAGCGGCATCGACATCGCTAAAGGGCGCCCGGTCAACCCGGTCACGCTCGTTCGTCCGCACGCTGCTGCGCGCGCCGCTCGGTTCTTCGTCGAGAAGTTCCCGGGCCGCTCGATGTATGCGGTGAAGGCGAACCCGTCTCCCGAACTCCTGCAGATCCTGTGGGATAACGGCATCACGCATTACGACGTGGCGTCGATCGCCGAAGTGCGCCTGGTCGCACGGACGCTGCCGCAGGCGACCCTGTGCTTCATGCACCCGGTCAAGGCCGAGGAAGCGATTGCCGAGGCGTATTTCACGCACGGCGTCCGCACCTTCAGCCTCGATAGCTTGGAAGAGCTGGACAAGGTCGTTCGCGCCACCCGCGAAGCTTCGGATCTGACGCTCTGCGTTCGGTTGCGCGTGTCTTCCGAGCATTCAAAGCTGTCGCTGGCGTCGAAGTTCGGTGCTGCCCCGCATGAAGCCAAGGAGCTGCTGTTCGCGGCTCGCCAGGCAGCGGACGCGCTCGGCATCTGCTTCCATGTTGGCTCGCAGGCGATGACTCCAGAGGCTTATTCGAACGCGATGGAGCGCGTCCGTGCGGCGATCGTCGAGGCGGCGGTCACGGTCGACGTGATCGACGTCGGCGGCGGCTTCCCGTCTTCGTATCCCGGCATGGAGCCCCCGCCGCTCGAGCATTTCTTCGAGACGATCCACCGTGCGTTCGAATCGCTGCCGGTCAGCTATTCGTCCGAGCTGTGGTGCGAGCCGGGTCGCGCGCTATGTGCGGAATATTCGTCGATCATCGTGCGCGTCGAAAAGCGTCGCGGGACCGAGCTTTACATCAACGACGGTGCGTATGGCGCGCTGTTCGATGCGGCGCATATCGGCTGGCGTTTCCCGACCGAGCTGCTCCGCGAGCCGGACAGCCGTGCGAAGGACATGGAGTTCAGCTTCTATGGTCCGACGTGCGACGACATGGACTATATGGTCGGCCCGTTCATGCTGCCCGCGGACACGCAGGCTGGCGATTATATCGAAATCGGCATGCTTGGCGCGTACGGCTCGGCGATGCGGACCGCGTTCAACGGGTTCGGATCGGATGAGACGGTGATCGTTACGGATGAGCCGATGGTCTCGCTGTACGACGAGCGGTTCCAGGACCTCGCGTCGAACGTCGTCAAGCTGTAACCAACACCCAGTAATCGCTCGCTCTTCGTCTTCCCCTCCCGCTCGCGGGAGGGGACCGAGGGGTGGGCGCGCGTTTTCCACATCCGGCGCGTTCGCGGTGAGCGCGCGCCCACCCCCTAGCCCCCTCCCGCAGGCGGGAGGGGGGATCAGGAGAAATTAGACATGACCGAAGCCCCCTCCGACACCCGCATCGACGCACAGCGCAAGGCGGAACTCCTCTCGACCACCGTCGAGCACATCGACATCAAGAGCTTCGACGCGCGGCCGATCGTCGATGCGATGAAGAAGATGTCGTTCACCAGCCGCGATCTCGGCCGTGCGACCGACATCTACAACCAGATGCTGGCCGACAAGGACTGCACGATCTTCCTCGTGATCGCGGGCTCGACGAGCGCCGGCGGGTGCATGGACCTGTATGCCGAACTGCTGCGCAACAACATGATCGACGGCATCGTCGCGACCGGCGCGACGATCGTCGACATGGATTTCTTCGAGGGCCTCGGCCACAAGCATTACCAGGCGCTCGAAGTGCCGCACGACGACGTGCTGCGCTCGCTGATGATCGACCGGATCTACGACACCTATATCGACGAGGAAGAGCTCCAGCACGTCGATCACACGATCTTTGAGATCGCCGAGACGCTCGAGCCGCGCGCCTATTCGAGCCGCGAATTCATCCGCGAGATGGGCAAGTATCTCGTCGAGCACGGCAAGAAGGAGAACAGCCTCGTCAAGCTCGCCTATGAGCATGATGTGCCGATCTTCTGTCCGGCTTTCGTCGACAGCTCGGCGGGCTTCGGTCTGGTCAAGCATCAGGTCGACGCGGTGAAGTCGGGCAAGCCGTACATGGTCCTCGACGCGATCGCCGACTTCCGCGAGCTCACCGAGATCAAGATCAAGGCGGGCACCACCGGGCTTCTCATGATCGGCGGCGGCGTGCCGAAGAACTTCATCCAGGACACCGTGGTTTGCGCCGAGATCCTCGGGCATGACGACGTGCAGGTCCACAAGTATGCGGTGCAGATAACGGTTGCCGACGTGCGTGACGGTGCGTGCTCGTCGTCGACGCTGCAGGAGGCGGCTTCGTGGGGCAAGGTGAACACGGGGATCGAGCAGATGGTGTTCGCGGAAGCCGGTTCGGTGATGCCGCTGCTGGCGTCGGACGCGTATCATCGTGGGCTCTGGAAGGACCGTCCGGTCCGCAAGTGGGGCGCGAGCTTCGACTGAGCCTCCGTCATGCCGGGCTCTTCGACTAGCTCAGGAGAGCCTTGTTCTGGCATCCACCGCTCCGCATTCTCGCCGAGTTGAGAGTACGCGGAACGGTGGACCCCGGAACAGGTCCGGGGTGACGGGTAGCGAGGGCGCTTTATGATCCTCCCCCGCAAGGGGGAGGTGGCGCGAAGCGACGGAGGGGGAGGCGGCGATACCGTCGGTTCCGTGTCCTCCCCCTCCGTCAGGCAAGTGCCTGCCACCTCCCCCTGGCGGGGGAGGATTAGAGATAGCGTTGCTCCAATCGAGCAATTGTTGCAGCCTCCGCCGGATAACCGGGGGAGGCTTTTTCATGCATAGTGAGATCCTGCGGCCGATGGTCGTGCTGATCGCTTGGACGCTCGTGATGTTGGTCTGGATGCTCGTCACGCGGCTACCCGCGATGAAGGCGGCGGGGGTCGACATGGGAAAGCTAGTCGGGACCAAGGCGTCCGACGCCGACCGGTCGTTGCCGCCTCAGGCGCAGTGGAAGGCGCACAATTACAATCACCTGATGGAACAGCCGACGCTGTTCTACGCGGTCTGCGCCGTACTCGCGCTGAGCGGCACGGGCAACGGCGTCAACGCGTGGATCGCCTGGGCCTATGTCGGGCTGCGGATCGTGCACAGCCTCGTGCAGGCTACCAGCAACCGCGTCCGCATCCGCTTCCTGGTCTTCATGATGTCGAGCGTGATGCTGGCCGCGCTGACGCTGCACGCGGCTTTGGCGGTGTTTTGAGGCGTCGATGCGAATAATCGCCATTCGCGTCATACGCCCCTCCCCCGATCCCGATCGATCGTCTAGAAATCCGGCATGACCTTCGACCGCCGCTCGCTCCTCGCCCTTCCCCTCGCTGCGGGCCTTGCGCCTGCCGTATTCGCGCGGGGTGGCGCGCAACTGACAGCCGGCCAGCCTCGTGCATCGGAGCTGCCGGTCTGGCCGCCGGCCGAGCGGTTCGCGCTCTGGCCCGGCATCCCGCAAGGCGCGCCGAACCCTTTGCCGGTCCCGCAGCCGCGCATGCCGCGGTACCCCGACGGCTATCGCGATTTCCAGATGCGCGGCGTGGTGCGTCCCGAGGTCGGCGTGTTCCGGCCTGCTCGGCCCGATGGTCGCGCGGTGCTGATCGTGCCCGGTGGCGGCTATTCGATCACGTCGCTGCGTAACGAGGGCATCGACGTCGCGCGCGTGCTGAACGGTTTCGGGGTCACCGCCTTCGTTTTGAGCTACCGCCTGCCGGGCGAAGGCTGGGCCGACCGGGCCGACGTGCCGCTCGCCGACGCGCAGCGTGCGATGCGGCTGATCCGCGCCAATGCCCGCAGCTATGGAATCCGGGCGGAGAAGCTCGGCGTGCTGGGCTTTTCCGCCGGTGGGCACCTTGCCGGATCGCTGACAATATTGCCCGACTTCAAGGCGTACCGGACCGTCGATGCGGCCGATCGGCATTCGGCGCGCCCTGCCTGGGCCGGGCTCATGTATGCGGTATCGAACATGGATCCGGGCCGCAGCCATGGCGGATCGCGCGCGAACCTGCTGGGCCCCGATCCACTGCCGGCCGTGCAGGCTCGCTTTGCGATCGACCGGCAGTTGAAGGCTGGCGACCCGCCGCTGTTCCTGGTCCATGCCGAGGACGACACCACGGTCCCGGTCGCGAACAGCGTCGACACGCTGGCCGCCGCGCGCCGCGCCGGCATCCCGGCTGAGGCGCATTTTCTCCAGCATGGCGGGCACGGCTTCGGCACGCGCCTGTCGCCGCGGTCGCCGGGATCCTTGTGGCCGCAATTGTTCGATCGCTGGATGGGCGAACTGGTCTCGGGGTGACGATGTAGGCCAGCATCGCGGACCTATATGTGCCGGCTGACGTTGATCCTGAAAAATCAGGAGAGCGCGATGACCCGTCCGCATGCCCAACCCCGCGACGTCTTCCATGAAAATGGCGAGGTGATCATCGACGGGCCGGACGGGGAGATCATCGCGATGACGCCCGAAGCGGCGCTGCGGACCGCTGGGCGGCTGGATGAAGCGGCGCTCGATGAGTTGATCGCGCGGGCGCAGCGGTCGGCCGCTTCGAACTAGGCCCGCTCAGCGGGGCGCGAGGACCAATTCGCCGTTGGGCTGCGTCACGACGGATACGTCCCGATAGTCGACGATCCGTACATGCCGCGCGGCGAGATCATGGGCTGCGCCGTGGGTGGCGGTAATCACCAGCACGTCGGCTCCTGCCGCTTCTCCCGCGGTGATCCCGGCGGCGGCATCTTCGAACACAAGGCAGTCACCGGCCGCGACGCCGAGCCGTTCGGCCGCGACGAGGAAGCAATCCGGTGCGGGTTTGCCGTTGGGAATGTCGTCCGCGGCGATCATCGTGGCGGGGATCGGCAGGCCGGCCGCCTTGAGGCGGACCTCGGCCAGCGCGCGGGGGGCCGAGGTGACGATCGTCCAGCGTTCGGGCGGTAGGCTCGCGAGGAAAGCGGCGGCGCCGGCGATCGGTTCGATGTCGTCGACGTCCTCCATCTCGGCAGCGGTGATCGCGGCGGCTTCGGCGACCGGGTCGACGCCGGGCAGGTTCAGGCGTCGGACGGTCTCGACCGATTGCACGCCGTGGATCGTCGGCACGAACGTCGCGGCATCGAGGCCATGCGCGATCGCCCATTTGGTCCAGGTGCGCTCGGCGGAGGCGATCGAGGTGAGGATCGTGCCGTCCATGTCGAACAGGAACGCGGCGTAGCGGCGGGTGGGAAGAGTCATGCGGAGGCTCGTGGGGGAGGTTTGGATATTGGGCAAGGCGGTTTGGTTCAGTGCTCCGCACCACTCCGGCAACCTACCACCCCGGCAATCTTCCACCCCGGCGAAGGCCGGGGCCCAATTGGCATGTCAGAGGTAACAACGCGCTGCCCTTAATCAGAGTCGTCCCCCAATTGGGCCCCGGCCTTCGCCGGGGTGGTGGTGGTGGTGGTGGTGGGCAACGTCGCACAAAGAAAAGGCCGCTCCGGTTTCCCGAAGCGGCCAATATTCCTACATCAAGCTAAAGCTTAGATGTCGTCGCCGAGTGCGCCCTTGACGCTGCCCTTGACATTCTGCGCAGTGCCCTTGGCCTGCTGCGCCTCGCCTTCGGCTACCAGCTTCTCGTTGTCGGTCGCCTTGCCGACGGCTTCCTTGACGTTACCTGCAACCTTGTTGCCTGCTGCTGCGACCTTGTCGGTGAACTCGCCCATCAGAGCCTCCACTTGCTTTTGCGGGCCCGCCAACCGGGCCGCTTGAACTTGCTAAGGTATAACGGCCGTCTTTACCGTGGGTTCCGTGACGTTTGCGTCATGACGCGGTTTGAAACCGGGCGAATCAGATCAGCCCCGCCAGCGGGCTCGACGGATCGGCATAGCGGCGCTGGCCCATCCGCCCGGCGCGGTAGGCGAGCCGGCCCGATTCGACCGCGGCCTTCATCGCCGCCGCCATCATCAGCGGGTCCTTCGCCTCGGCGATCGCGGTGTTCATCAGCACGCCGTCGCACCCGAGCTCCATCGCCACAGCCGCGTCCGACGCGGTGCCGACGCCGGCATCGACCAGCACGGGCACCCCTGCCCCCTCGACGATCAGCCGGATCGTCACGCGGTTCTGGATACCGAGTCCCGAGCCGATCGGCGCGCCCAGCGGCATGATCGCGACCGCGCCGGCGTTCTCCAGGCGCTTGGTGGCGATCGGATCGTCGACGCAATAGACCATCGGCTTGAAGCCTTCGTTGGCGAGGATCTCGGTCGCGCGCAGCGTCTCGACCATGTCCGGATAGAGCGTCTTCGCCTCGCCGAGCACCTCGAGCTTCACCAGCTCCCAGCCGCCCGCCTCGCGCGCCAGCCGCAGCGTGCGAATCGCCGATTCGGCATCGAAGCAGCCGGCGGTGTTGGGCAGGTAGGTGATCTTCTTCGGGTCGATGAAGTCGGTCAGCATCGGCGCGTTGCGATCCGATACGTTGACGCGGCGGACGGCGACCGTGACGATCTCGGCGCCCGACGCCTCGACCGCAGCGGCGTTCTGCGCGAAATCCTTGTATTTGCCGGTGCCGACGATCAGTCGCGACTTGAAGGTCTTGCCGGCGACCGTCCAGCTGTCCTCGTGCCCGCTATCCCCATGGTCGCCGCCGCCGACGAAGTGCACGATCTCGAGGTCGTCGCCGTCCTCGACCATCACGTTAGCCAGCGTCGAGCGCGGCACGACCTCCATGTTCCGCTCGACCGCGATCTTCTCAGGCACGAGGCCGAGTTCGGTCGCGAGCTCGGCGAGGCTCAGCCCCGCGGTGACGCGCTTGTGCTCGCCGTTGACGGTGATCGAGACGGTGCCGTCGGAATGGGGCATGGGTGCGTGGTCCACTATAGCGACGGCACGGCTCGACTTGTCGCGAGCCGTGCCTGTAAGGAATGCCGTGACGCGCATATAGGGATCGCTTCGCCGGCCCCGCAACCGACCTGCAACCGAAAGGCTATCGCTCTTGCCAGATACCGTTTTCGTCCTGAACGGCCCCAACCTCAACCTGCTGGGGACGCGCGAGCCGGAGATCTATGGCGACGAGACGCTCGACGATATCGCCGGGATGCTGGAGGATCGTGCGCGCGAACTCGACCTGACGATCGACATGCGCCAGTCGAATCACGAGGGGCACCTCGTCGACTGGCTGCACGAGGCGCAGGCGCGCGGTGCGAAGGCCGTGATCCTCAACGCGGGTGCGTTCACGCATACCTCGGTCGCGGTCCACGACGCGATCAAGGGCGTGAAGACGCCGGTGATCGAAGTGCATCTTTCCAATCCCCACACGCGCGAATCGTTCAGGCACGTAAGCCTGGTCGGCCAGGCGGCGAAGGGAACGATCGCGGGTTTTGGCGCGCTTTCGTATCTGCTCGCGCTTGAAGCCGTCGCACGGTTCTGACAGGAGGCCCCGCCATGACCGACAATACAGAAAACCCCGGTGCAATGCAGGTCGACGTGACCCTGGTGCGCCAGCTCGCCGAACTGCTCGACACCACGCAGCTGACCGAAATCGAGGTCGAGGACGGCTCGCGCCGGATTCGCGTCGCGCGGAAGGCCGCTCAGGCTGCGCCCGTCGCGCATTACGCGCCGGCGCCCGCCCCGGCCCCCGTCTCCGCACCGCTGTCGATCCCGCAGGCCGAGGTCGGCGCGTCCGCTCCAGCGACCAGCGCGAGCGCGGTCAAGTCGCCGATGGTCGGCACCGTCTATCTCGCCGCCAACCCCGAGGCGAAGCCGTTCTCGACGGTCGGCCAGAAGGTCGCGGCGGGCGACACGCTGCTGATCATCGAGGCGATGAAGGTGATGAACACGATCGTCGCGCCCTCGGCCGGCACCGTGACCGCGATCCTGGTCGAGAACGGCCAGCCGGTCGAGTTCGACCAGCCCCTCGTCGTGGTCGAATAATGCCGCAAATCAAGAAGCTGCTCATTGCGAATCGCGGCGAGATCGCGCTGCGGATCCACCGTGCCTGCCATGAGATGGGCATCAAGACGGTGGCCGTGCACTCGACCGCCGACGCCGACGCGATGCACGTCCGGCTCGCGGACGAGGCGATCTGCATCGGACCGCCGTCGGCGACCGACAGCTATCTGAACATCCCGAACATCATCTCGGCTGCCGAAATCTCGGGCGCGGACGCGATCCATCCGGGCTACGGCTTCCTCAGCGAGAACGCGCAGTTCGCGGAGATCGTCGAGCTGCACAACATCCTGTTCGTGGGCCCGAAGCCCGAGCACATCCGCACGATGGGCGACAAGGTCCAGGCCAAGCGCACCGCGGGCGCGCTCGGGCTGCCGCTCGTCCCCGGCTCGGACGGCGCGATCAGCGACATCGCCGAGGCTAAGGCGATCGCCGAATCGATCGGCTATCCGGTGATCATCAAGGCGGCGTCGGGCGGCGGCGGTCGCGGAATGAAGGTCGTCAACGACGCCGAAGACCTCGAAACGCAGATGCAGCAGGCCGGCAGCGAGGCGAAGGCCGCGTTCGGCGACGCCACCGTCTACATGGAAAAATACCTCGGCAATCCGCGGCATATCGAATTCCAGATCTTCGGCGACGGCAACGGCAATGCGATCCACCTGGGCGAGCGCGACTGCTCGTTGCAGCGCCGCCACCAGAAGGTGCTCGAGGAAGCGCCCTCGCCGATCATCACCGCCGAAGAGCGCGAGCGGATGGGCGGGATCGTCGCCAAGGCGATGGCCGACATGGGCTATCGCGGTGCGGGGACGATCGAGTTCCTGTGGGAAGCGGGCGAATTCTACTTCATCGAGATGAACACCCGGCTTCAGGTCGAGCATCCGGTGACCGAGATGATCACCGGGCTGGATCTGGTGCGCGAGCAGATCCGCGTCGCCGAGGGTCATCCGCTGACGCTCCGCCAGGAAGACGTCCAGTTCCGCGGCCATGCGATCGAATGCCGGATCAACGCCGAGGACCCGCGCACGTTCGCGCCGTCGCCGGGGCTGGTGAAGGTGTATCATGCGCCGGGCGGGATGCATGTGCGCGTCGATAGCGGGCTGTATGCGGGCTATCGCGTGCCGCCTTACTACGACTCGATGATCGCCAAGCTGATCGTCTACGGGACGACTCGGCAGGGTGCGCTGCGCCGGTTGCGGCGGGCGCTCGAGGAGATGGTGATCGAGGGGGTCACGACGACGATTCCCCTGCACCGCGCGTTGCTCGACGATCCCGAGTTCCAAGAAGGCGCGTACACGATCAAGTGGCTGGAAGAGTGGTTGGCCAAGCAGGGGGCGTGAACGCCTGACTTCACCCCTCCCTGGAAGGGAGGGGCCGGGGGTGGGTCGGCTCGGGGCAGGCCGGACGTTCCCTCGAAACCGACCCACCCCCTACCCCTCCCTTCCAGGGAGGGGAGTTTTGACGGAGCATTCGTGAAGGCGACGATCTACCACAATCCGCGTTGCTCCAAGTCCTGCGAGGCGCTCGCCCTGCTGCAGGAGGCCGGGGCGGACGTCGCGATCGTCGAATATCTGAAGACCCCACCCTCCCGCGCCGAGCTCGTCCGCCTCTACGACCGCGCCGGCATGACGCCGCGGCAAGGCCTGCGCATGGCCGAGGACGGCGCCAAGGCGGTCAAGCACGGCGACGCCGAGGCGATTCTCGACGCGATGATGATCGACCCGCTGCTGATCGAACGCCCGCTGGTCGAGACCGACAAGGGCGTCCGGCTCGGTCGTCCGATCGCGCGGCTGCACGAAATCCTGTGATCGCCACCCCTGCCCTCGCATTACGCATGCACCTCCACGGTGCCGCAATTTCGGGCAGTGAAATCGACGATATTCCGCGGTTGCCCGAGGGCGCTGCGGCTGGCACGCTTGGTGCAAGGCGCCCTTCAGGGCGGACGGCTCGCTCGCGAGGGCGAGGGTTTCAACGACAATCGGGGGCGTACCTGTGAAAAAGATCGAAGCCATCATCAAGCCGTTCAAGCTGGATGAGGTGAAGGAAGCGCTGCACGAGATCGGCGTGAGCGGCATCACCGTGACCGAGGCAAAGGGTTTCGGCCGGCAGAAAGGCCATACCGAGCTGTACCGGGGCGCGGAATATGTCGTCGACTTCCTGCCGAAGGTGAAGCTCGAGGTGGTCGTCGAGGACGGGCTGGCGCAGCGCGTCGTCGAGGCGATCGCCGCGGCCGCCCAGACCGGCCGGATCGGCGACGGGAAAATCTTCGTCATTCCGGTTGAGAGTGCATTGCGCATCCGCACCGGCGAGCGCGACGACGACGCAATCTAGTTCAAACCCACGCATGGGGCGTTGACGGCAGGTAACGACATCGTCATTTGACGCAGCGCAACATTGTGTGGAAATCCTAATCCATACCGCAATTAGATTCCCCGCATGACGCGGGCGAAGTCTCAAAAACGAAGGGCAAGCATCATGGCGAATTCGGCCTCCGACGTTCTCAAGATGATCAAGGACCAGGAGATCGAGTGGGTCGATCTGCGGTTCACCGATCCCAAGGGCAAGTGGCAGCATCTGACGATGGTCGCCAGCCTGATCGGTGAGGACGAACTGACCGACGGCCTGATGTTCGACGGCTCGTCGATCGAGGGCTGGAAGGCGATCAACGAGAGCGACATGACGCTCAAGCCCGATCTCGACGCGGTCTATGTCGATCCGTTCTCGGCGACGCCGATGATGATCCTGATCTGCGACATCAGCGATCCGTCGACCGGCGAGCTGTACGCGCGCGATCCGCGCTCGACCGCCAAGCGCGCCGAGGCGTATCTGCTGACCACCGGCGTCGGCGACACCGTCTATGTCGGCCCCGAAGCCGAATTCTTCATGTTCGACGACGTTCGCTTCGAGAACAGCTATTCGACGAGCTACTACAAGATCGACGACATCGAGCTGCCGGGCAATTCGGGTCGCGAATATGAGGGCGGCAACCTCGGCCACCGTCCGCGCGCCAAGGGCGGCTATTTCCCGGTCGCGCCGGTCGACTCGGCCGTCGACATCCGCGGCGAGATGGTCTCGACGATGATCGAGATGGGCCTGCCGTGCGACAAGCATCACCACGAAGTCGCGGCCGCACAGCATGAGCTGGGCCTGACCTTCGGCACGCTGACGCAGACCGCGGATCGCATGCAGATCTACAAGTATGTCGTCCACCAGGTCGCGCACGCTTACGGCAAGACGGCGACGTTCATGCCGAAGCCGATCAAGGAGGATAACGGTTCGGGGATGCACACGCATTTCTCGATCTGGGACGGCAAGACCCCGCTGTTCGCCGGCAACGGCTATGCGGGTCTCTCCGACATGTGCCTGTATTTCATCGGCGGCATCATCAAGCACGCCAAGGCGGTCAACGCGTTCACCAACCCGTCGACCAACAGCTACAAGCGCCTCGTCCCCGGTTACGAAGCGCCGGTGCTGCTCGCATACTCCGCGCGCAACCGCTCGGCATCGTGCCGTATTCCGTACGGCACCGGCCCCAAGGCGAAGCGCGTCGAAGTCCGCTTCCCGGATGCGCTCGCCAACCCGTATCTCGCTTATGCGGCACTGATGATGGCCGGCATGGACGGCATCCTCAACAAGATCCATCCGGGCGAAGCGATGGACAAGAACCTGTACGACCTGCCGCCGGCAGAGCTCGCCCAGGTTCCGACCGTCGCGGGTTCGCTCCGCGAGGCACTCGACTGCCTGCTCGCGGATCACGACTTCCTGCTGAAGGGCGACGTGTTCTCGAAGGACCAGATCGAGAGCTATGTCGAGATCAAGCGCGCCGAGGTCGCGCGCTGGGAGATGACGCCGAGCCCGGTTGAATATGACATGTATTACAGCGGCTGAGCTGCCGGGCCGGCAGCGGTGCGCGAGAGCGCACAGCCGCTGTCGGCCGGCGTCGCGTGTAGCGACGACCGACGGCGTGGCTTCGCCACGTCGCTGATTGAGAAGAGGGCGCCCGGAGCAATCCGGGTGCCCTTTTTTTCTGGTGTTACGCCAAGATTCTTGAGCCATGTGACAGCTGGATCACGATCCCGTGACCCCAGCTATCCCGTGACCCAGCGAAAGCGGGGGTCTCCCTCATGGCATGCGACGTCTGCCCCATTGGGAGATCCCAGCTTTCGCTGGGATGACGTGGGGTGGAGACTATTGCGGGCAAGTTCGACCGCGATCGTCACCCCAGCGGAAGCTGGGGTCTCCCTCGTGGCACGCGACGACTGCCTCACCGGGAGATCCCGGCGCTCGCTGAGATGACGGCGGGAGGAGACTGTGGCGAGCACGTTCAGCCGCAATCGTTACCCCAGCAAAAGCTGGGGTCTCCCTCGTGGTGCGCGACGCCCGCCTCACCGGGAGATCCCGGCGCTCGCTGAGATGACGGCGGGAGAAGACTGTGGCGAGCAAGTTCAGCCGCAATCGTCACCCCAGCAAAAGCTGGGGTCTCCCTCGTGGCGCGGGACGCCTGCCTCACGGTGAGATCCCAGCTTTCGCTGGGATGACGTGGGGTGCGGCGGCGGCGGGCGAGATGGTGCAACACGATAAGGCGCTAGGGTTCGGTAAGTTCTCCGGTTCTCCGGTTCTCCGGTTCTCCGGCGAACGCGGGAGTCCGGGAGTCTTAGACGATAGCGCTCGCAACCCTGGGCTCCCGCCTTCGCGGGAGAACAAGCTTTGCGAGAGAACAAGGGTAGCCTCGGTTAACTTCGCGGGTGGGCTCGGATTGATCGACTGCTCCCGCCACCCACATCCCTCCAGAGAGACTTCCCCCCGAAAAACCCAAGGAACACCCGTGACCGAAGACAGCGGCAACAGCGCCGGACGCGCGATCCCGAGCGGCCGTCTCGCCCGCCTCGGCGTCTTCGGGAAACTCGCAGGCGGGGTCGCCGGCGGAGTCGTCGCCGAGGGCGCGCGTCGGCTCGCCAGCGGCGAACGCCCCAAAATCGGTGACCTCCTACTCACTCCCGCCAACGCCACGCGAGTCGCCGACCAGCTCTCCCACCTCCGCGGCGCGGCGATGAAGCTGGGACAGATGATCTCGATGGACGCGGGCGACATGCTCCCGCCCGAACTCGCGACGATCCTCGCGCGGCTGCGCAATAACGCGCACCACATGCCGCCGCAGCAACTCGACCGCGTGCTGGCCGCCGAATGGGGCAAGGACTGGCGCCGCCGCTTCGCACATTTCCAGGCGCACCCGGTTGCCGCCGCCTCGATCGGCCAGGTTCACCGTGCTCGATTGCCGGACGGGACAGAGCTGGCGATCAAGGTCCAGTACCCCGGCGTGAAGGAGAGCATCGACGCGGATGTCGACAACGTCGCGACGCTGCTCCGCGTGTCCGGCATGCTGCCCAAATCGCTGGATATCGCGCCATTGCTGGACGAGGCGAAGAAGCAGCTTCACGAGGAAGCCGATTACCTCCGCGAGGCGCAGATGCTCGCGCGCTACGGCGACCTGCTCGCCGACCAGCCGCAGTTCGTCGTCCCCAAGCTTCATTCCGATCTCACCACGCCGCGCGTCCTCGCGATGAGCTTCGTCACCGGCGTTCCGGTCGAGACATTGGAAACCGCGCCGCAGGTAGTGCGTGACCGCGTGATGCGCGATCTGATTTCGCTCGTGCTGCGCGAACTGTTTGACTGGCGGCTGATGCAGACCGATCCAAACTTCGCCAATTATCGCTGGCAGCCCGAGACCGAGAAGCTCGTCCTGCTCGATTTCGGCGCCGCCCGCCCCCTCCCCGCCGAAACCGGTGAAGGCTATCGCCGCCTGCTCACCGCAGCGCTGGCAGGCGACCGCGACGCAGTGCGCGAGGCCGCCATCGCCGCCGGGTTCCTCGGCGAAGCGGCGGTGCTGCAACACCGCGCGCTGGTCGACCGGATGATCGACGTCATCCTCGTCGAACTCGCCAAGCCCGGCCCGTTCGACTTCGGCGACCGCGCGTTCGTCGGGATCTTGCGCGAACAGGGCACCGAGATCGCGCGCGACCGCGACACGTGGCACCTGCCGCCGATCGACACGCTGTTCGTCCAGCGCAAGATCAGCGGCACCGCGCTGCTCGCCGCGCGGTTGAAGGCGCAGGTCGATATCCGCACGATGGTTGCCGCCTATTGCGCGGACGATCGACCGTGACGCCTATCGCAACCGGAGCGCCTTTCGGACCGCGTCCCAGCTGACATATTTGAAGTTCTGCGTGGCAGGGGCGTTGTCGCCGTCCTGCGCTACCAACAGGCCGCGTGGATAGGCCGGGCCGAAATCGCCGAGCATCAGGTCGATGCCATCGGTGTCGCTGGTGCCGTCGATCGCACCGCTTCCGATCCGGAAGCGGCCGGCATAGGTGACGCCCGGCAGGCGGTAGAGCGTATAGGCGTTGTCGCCTTGGCTCGACACGACGAGATAGCCGCCGTTCCTGCCCGACGGTGCGAGCGCGAGGCCTTCGGCGTCGGCGACCAGCGTCTTGCCGTCGACCTTGGCGATCGGCGTTGCGGTCACCGGTGCGGATGGGTCGGCATCGAAGCGCCAGAGGCCGACATCCTCTTCCGCGACGTAAAGCTGACCGGTACGATCGTCGACGACGCAGCCTTCGGACTGGGTACCGAGCTTCATAGAACGCACCGTCGTGATCTTTGGCGATGCGCCGGACAGGTCGATCGCGACCTGGTCGATGCGGCCGTCCTTCAGCACGACGAAGCCGAACAGCGCCTTGTCGCTGGCACGGGTCCAGAGGCACATGCCGTACGCCTCGCCCGCGCCGACCGGGAAGCGGCCGAGGGGCACGAGCTTTGCCGCCGCGGTGTCGAGCGTGAACAGCGAGACGTGCGCGGTATCGACGTCGGCACGATCGCTCGCGGCTGCGATCACGCGTCCTCCAGATTTGGTCCCGAGATCGCGCAGGTCGACGTTGTTGAGGCGTGCGGCGGGGGTGAAGCTCAGTCGTTTGCCCGCCAGGCTGTAGACGTGGATGCCTGCCTTCTTGTCGGTGCCGATGACGAGGCTCTTCGCCGGATCGACGGCGTTGCGCCAGATCGCGGGATCGTCTGCGGCATCGGCGGCGGTGTCGACCGGATCGGTTTCCGCGGTCGCAGCGACCATCGGCGCCTCGACCGCCACCGGGGTCGAGGTCGTCGCGCAGCCCGCCAGCAACAGCGCCACAAAGGAAAGCGCCCGCATCAGAACGTCACCCGCACACCGCCGGTGTAGCGCCGCCCGAACGTCTCATGCTCGATCGTGTACGTCGACGTCCCGACATAGCGACGGCCCGGGCCATTCAGCAGGTTGGCGAAATCGGCGTATATCTCGAAATTGCCGTTGATCGCGTAGCGGACCGATGCGTCCAGCTCGTTGTCCTTCGCCCAGTAGAAATCGCCGCCATCGACGCCGCGGACGGTGTCGCCGACCTTCGCGACCGACCCGATCGCGTCGAGCCATGCCGAGCGGTTCTGATACGAGACGCGCGCGGAAAAGCCGTATTTCTCGTAATAGGCGATCAGATTGTAGATCGCGTCCGATGCACCGGGCAGCGGCACCTTTCGCGACGGGATATCACTCGTGCCGGGCGTGTCCGCGCGGCTCTTGTTGATCGTCGCGTTGAGCTGGATACCGAAGCCGCCCATCCAGTCCGGCAGGCCGAGATCGGCGGTGAAGGGATCGAGCTGCTGCTGGATCGCGCCCTCGATGCCCATGATGTAGCCCTTGCCGCCGTTCAGGACGGTCGAGAACTGATATTGCGAGCGATCGCTGCCGCCGCTGTTGAGGATATTGCTGCCGAAGGTCTGCACGGAGTCGAAGAGGACATTGGTGACGTCCTTGTAATAGGCGCCGATCGACAGGAAGCCGCGCGGCATCGTGTAATATTCGACGTAGAGATCGACGCCCTTGGCCTTTTCGGGCTTCGCATCGGGGTTGCCGCCGGACACGGTCAGGTTGGCGTCGTTATAGGTCAGGTTCGGGCGCAGTTGATCGTAATCGGGTCGTGCGGCGCCGGTGTTGAACGACAGGCGCGCCTTCATCCGATCGTTGACGTCCCAGTTGAGGTGGAGGCTCGGATAGACGAGCGTCTGGTTCGACTTCGCCTCGAGTGGGCTAGTCACGGTCTTGGTCACCCCGTCGATAACGACGGTCCCGATCGAGAAAGCGCGCGCGTCGTTGCGGATATGCTCGACGCGGGCGCCGCCGACGATGCTGCCCCAGTTGGTCGTCGTGGTGGCCATCGCATAGGCCGAATAGACCCGCTCGCCGACCTCGTAGAAATTGGCGTCGACCGGCTGGTAGCTGGCGACGCTCTTGGCCTGGTCGACCAGCCCGAGCACCTTGTCGCGGTCGAAATACTGGAAGGTGTAGCCGAGCGGGATCTCGCCCTGGAACCCGCCGGACTGGGCGATCGCGGAATAGTTGGTGGAAATCCCCGCGGCGGCGAACTGCGCCGCGCTGTTGATGTCGAGCAGATTCTCGTTCGCGGTCTTGGTGCGATCGTCGTAGCGGACGCCGGCGGTGAACACCGTCTGCGCGCCGAACAGCGACGCCTCGCGGCTGACGTCGAGCTTGGCGGTGTAGGCCTCGGTCACGTCCTGCGCCTTCAGCGAGCGCAGGCGGGTCAGCGACGTCGGGAAATCCTCGATCGCGGTCACCTGTGCACCGCGCGAGAACGTCCCGTCGGCATTGCGGATCGTGCGAAACAGCTGGACCTTGGCAAGCTGCGGGTCGGTCAGGTCATAGCCGACGGTCAGCCGGTTGGTGGCGTTCGCGAAGCTGGGGCTCTCGTAGTTCAGCTGCGCCGGCTGCGTCCGGTCGTCGATCGAGCGGGTGAAGTTGCCGCGCCATGCGACCTTCCATTCGCCGAGTTCGTGGTCACCGCCGACCGTGTTGGTGAATACCGACTGCTTGTATTTGCGCACCGTGAAGTTCGCGTTGAGATCGACGCCGTAGACGGTGCCGAGCAAGGGCGTGTTGCCGGTGCAGACGTCGGCATAGCCGGTGGTGCCCGACGCGGGGCGTGCGTTGACGGTGCAGCTGGCGCTGCCGGTCGGCGCACGCGACTGCTGATCGTCGAGATCGAAGATGTAGTTGTTGCGCTGCTCGTCATCCGCGAACGCCGAGTAGATCGTTTCCGCGAACAGCTTGTGGCCGGGCGCCGGGCGCCAGTCGAGCCGGGTCGACAGCGAGTAGTTCTTCCGCGTCAGGCGATACAGCTTGTTCTCGGTCTCGCGCGCCCAGTTGCGCGTCTGGTAGCCGGGGCGCTTGTCTTCCTTGACCGCTTCGAAGTCGGTCTCGAAATTGTCGGTGACCATGCCGCGCCGATACAGGCTGGCGGACGAGACGATGCCGAATTCCCCGATGCCGGTGTCGATCCGATCGGAGATGACGAGCGAGCCCTCATATTCCGTCTTCTTGCCGAGTTCGACATGGCCGAGGCCGCCCTTGGCCTGGACCTTCATGCCCGGATAGTCGAACGCCGAGCGGGTGATGATGTCGACATTGCCGGCGATCGTCTCGCCGGTCATGTCGGGGGTGACGGCTTTCCGCACGATGATCTGCGAAGCGATCGCCGATGGGATGGAGTCGAAGCGGGCATCGCGGCCTTCGGGGCTGACGACGTTGATGCCGTCGATCGACAGTGTGGTCCAGTTGATCGGGGCGCCGCGCAGCGTGATGTAGCGCGCCTGGCCCTGGTCGCGCTGGACGCCGACGCCGGGCAAGCGGCTGACCGCCTGTGCGACGTTCTGATCGGGCAGGCGACCGATCGAGTCCGAGGCGATGACCGAGACGAGCGAAGGGCTGGTGCGCTGGATCTGGAGTGCGGCCGCCTCGGATTCCGCGATCGGGCGCGAGCCGGAGACGACGATCTCCGCGCCCTCGCCTGTGCCTGCGCCGACTTCGGTGGTCATCGCGACGTCGAGCGTCACTGGGACGTCGGCGACCGTCACGGTCCGGCGTGCATCGGGAAAGCCGACATAGCGGATCACGAGCTCGTGCGTGCCAGCGGGGACGCCGACCAGCGAGAAGCGACCGGTGCGATCGACGACCGTCGACTGGTCGAGTGCGGGGATCGAGACCGAGGCGCCATCGAGATAGTCGCCGCTGCCGGCCTGCGACACGGTGCCGGTGATCGCGCCGGGCGCGCGGGGTGCACCGGCCGGCGTTGCCGCGTCGGGACGCGCATGGGCGCTCGCAATGGTCAGCGGGCTCAGCGCGCAGCCGGCGAGTAGCGCATGCGCGAGGACGCGACCGCGGACGCGGTTCGACAGGTTCGATTTCATGGTATTCCCCCGGGTGATCCCGGCTTCTTCAGCCGGCTTGGGAGGCGCGGTAGCGGTCGCGCATGGCAGCGCCGTTACGTCAGCGTGACAGCGCGGTGACAGCCGCGTCGGCGGCAATCCAATCATGCGATCGCGCCGAATATCCCACATTAAACCAACGTTAAAAACGCCGGACACGCGATTCTTATATTCGTAACGGACGTGCCACGACCGCCGCTTATCGCGCCCCTCAAGGCAAACACTGCCGAAAAAGGGAACCCCTCGATGTTGAATTCAGCAAGCCTGCGCTTGCGGCTGCTGGCCGGCGCCGCCCTGACGGTCGCGATCGCCTCGCCCGCCTTCGCCGCCGCCGCCACGCCGACGACTGCCACGCCGACCACCACTACGCCGACCGCCGCCAAGGACCCGGCACCGACTGCCGCTGCCGACCCCACGCCGGCTGATCCCGCGCCAACAGATCCCGCGGCTGCCCCCGCCGACCAGACAGGTCTGGGCGAGATCGTCGTGACCGCGACCAAGCGCGAGACCAACCTCCAGAAGACGCCGATCGCGATCAGCGTGCTCAGCAGCCAGGCGCTGACCGATCGCCATGTGCAGAGCCTGTACGATCTCGCCGACGGCGCGGTGCCGTCGTTGCGCGTCGCGACGTTCGAGGCACGCCAGTCCGCGCTGACGATCGGTATCCGCGGCATCGTCCCGCTCGATGCGAACCAGCCCGCGCGTGAGCAGGGCGTCGGCGTCTATATCGACGGCGTGTACCTCGGTCGCCAGCACGGCCTGAACGCCGCGCTGTTCGACGTCGACCGGATCGAAGTCCTCAAGGGCCCGCAGGGCACGCTGTTCGGCCGCAACACCGAGGGCGGCGCGCTGAGCATCGTCACCAAGGGCCCGAGCGGCAAATGGGGCGGGAGCGCGACCGGCGGGATCGCGAACTATGGCAGCTATAACGGCGCGCTGCATCTCGACCTGCCCGAAACCTACGGCGTTTCGCTGAAGCTCGACGGCGTCATCCAGCATCAGGATGCGACCACCAAGAACCCGCTCGAAGGCCAGACGGGCTTCAACTATTATCATCGCCGCGGCTTCAAAGCGACCGCGAGGGTCCACCCGATCTCGGGCATGACCGCCGATTTCAGCTATGACAACGGCTATGACTCGAACAGCCCGTTCTACAGCCAGCTGCTGAACGTGAACCCCAATGGCTGCAAGGCGGGTGCGCAGTCCGCATCGTCCGCCTGCACCCTGCCCGGCACCAACTACACGACGCTCACCGGCAGCGTGAAGCCGCTGCCGAGCCAGGTCGTCGTCAACGGCACCAGCCGCGCGAAGGTCGCCGACATCGGCGTGCCGCAGCAGCCGAGCGTCGACAAGACGCACGGCTTCACCTCGAACATCCGCTGGGACGTATCGCCCGAGATCGAACTCCGCTCGATCACCGCATGGCGCGGCGTGAATGCGACCCAGTACGACAATAGCGGCGGCTATCACCGCGTGCCCGTCGTCGCGGCCGGCTGCACCGGCACCGCCTGCAACTTCAGCCGCTACAGCCTAGCCAACCTGCACCAGAACCAGTTCAGCCAGGAATTCCAGGCGGTCGGCACGGTCGGCCAGTTCGACTACGTCGCCGGCCTGTATTACTTCAACGAGCACGTCAGCGACGACGCCGCGACACCGAACTCGCTGGCGTTCGATTCCACGCTGTCGACGATCACCGTGCTCGATCCCTGCACCGGCTCGGGCGGATACGGCTCGCAGGAGGGTTGCCGCTCGATCGATCGGGCGTCCGAAGTCTGGTCGAAGAGCTATGCCGGCTATGGCCAGGTCACCTGGAACGCGACCGATCGGATCCACTTGACCGCAGGTGGCCGCTACACGCACGACGACAAGAAGGGCGTGCTGCATTATTCGCGCAACCTGAACTACGACACGGCAACCGCCGCGCAGCTGACGGCGGCGGGCTACAAGCCGCTCGACGCGAGCTGGAACCGGTTCAACCCGATGGCGACGCTGGCCTATGACGCCAGCGATTCGCTCCACCTGTACGCCAAATACGCGACCGGCTACCGCGCCGGCGGTGCCAGCTCGCGGACGTCGAACTACCAGACGTTCAACCCCGAGGACGTGAAGTCGTACGAGATCGGCGCGAAGACCGATTTCTGGGATCACCGCGCCCGCCTGAACCTGGCTGGCTACATCATGGATCGCAAGAACAGCCAGGTCGATATCAGCTCGATCCAGACGACCTCGACGGGCAGCTTCAACAACCTGGTGACGATCAATGCGCCCGGCATCACCAAGATCCGCGGCATCGAGGCCGACCTGACGGTGCAGCCGGTCACCGGCCTGACGCTGACCGCGGGCTATGCCTACACCTACACCAAGATCCCGCCGGTGCTGATCGAGTCGACCGGCGTGTACCAGAACTTCTACATCGTCTTCACGCCGCGCAATGCCGCCAACGGCGCGATCGACTATACGATGCCGATCGGTGACATGGACCTGAAGTTCCACCTTGACGGCAACTATTCACAGGCCACGCAGACCTTCGATCAATATGCGACCAAGAACGACTCGGCGTTCCTCGCCAATGCGCGCCTTGCACTGGCCAACATCCGGGTGGGCGGCAGCAATGCGGTGACGATCTCCGCCTGGGTCCGTAACCTGTTCGACAAGCAATATGTGTTCCGCCGCGATCCGTCGAACAGCCTGCCGGGCTCGCCGACGACGAGCACCACGTCGGGCAGCATCAGCAACGTGCTGGGCGACTACGGCAATTTCAACGCGCCGCGGACCTACGGCATGGAGGCTTCGGTCAAGTTCTGACCTGAAGATCCTCCCCCGCAAGGGGGAGGTGGCGCCGAAGGCGACGGAGGGGGAGGATACGGAGCAGCAGTTCTCCCTATCCTCCCCCTCCGTCTGGCAAGGGCCAGACACCTCCCCCTGGCGGGGGAGGATTGCTTGTTTGCTCAGTTGCGTGGCAGCGTGATCACGACGCGTAACCCGGGTACTGCGTCCTCGAGCGACAACGTGCCGCGGTGCAGGCGGACGATCGCATCGATCAGCGCGAGGCCCAGGCCGTGCCCGGCGTCGTGACGGCTCGGATCGAGACGTCCGAAACGGCGAAGCGCCAGCTTGCGCCGGTCGGCGGGGATACCGGGGCCGTCGTCGGTAACGGTCAGGATCGTCGCGGCGGCGTTCGCGAGGATTCCGATCTCGATCCGCGTACCAGCTGGCGTATGGCGAATCGCGTTCTCGATCAGGTTGACCATCGCCTGCCCCAGCAACTGCCGGTCGCCGACTATCCTGGTCGGTCCATCGACGGCAATGTCGAGTTGCCGACCGCTATCCGCTGCAACCGGCTGCATCATGTCGCCGACCTCCCGCACCAGATCGGCGAGATCGAACTGCGTGAACGCGGCGCGACGATCGCCACCCTCGACCTCGGCGATCCGCAGCATCGCCGCGAACATCGCGAGCAACTCGTCGCTCATCGCGATCGCGGCCTCGAGATCGTCGCGCTGCGCCTCGGTCTCGGCCCGGCGCAGCGCCAGCGCGAGTTGGCTGCGCAGTCGGGCGAGCGGCGTGCGTAGGTCGTGGGCGATGTCGTTGGAGACGTTGCTGATGCTCGCCATCAGGTCCGAGATGCGATCGAGCATCCGGTTGAACGCCATCGCCTGCTGCGCGAACTCGCCGCCCGACGGGTGGATCGGCACGCGTCGCGTCATGTCGCCGTCGATGATCGCCTCGACCGTGCGCCGGGTCTCGCCGATCCGCCGGCCGATCGTGACGACGAAGAAGACCATGCCGCCGACCACGATCAGGACGATCGAGCCGAACCCGATCAGGTAGATCCGCGTGCGTGCGGCGTTGTAGTCGTCGAACGGCTCGGTCTCGGCGACGGTCGTCAGCGTCATGCCGCAGCCGACGTCGCGGACCAGCGCGCGGCCGGCGGACAGTCCGGCGATCCGATCGTCACGGGCGATCGTCGAGAAGCCGAGCGGCAGGCGCCGCGACAGGGCGATATTGCCGCCGAGCCGATTTCCGTTCGCGTCGACCAGCAGCAGGCCGATATCGCCGGTGTCGCGCTCGCGCATCGCCGCGTCGATGCGGCGGAAGACGTCGGCCGGTCGGCGATCGCCCGGCGCGCCTGCGATGGCGTCGCTGACGACCAGGATGCGGCGGTCGACCAGCCGCTCGATCGTCTGCAGCGTGATGCCGTGGATCGCGAAGCCGGTGCCGATCGTCGCGACGAGAAACGCGAGCAGGAACGCCAGCGTCAGCGCGCGCAGCGACCGGAACCGCATCAGCCGCGCAACATGTAACCGACGCCGCGCATCGTCACGATCGGGTCCTCGCCCCCCGCCGCGGTGAGTTTCACGCGGAGGTGGCGGACATACACGTCGACGATGTTCGTGGTCGGTGCGAAGTCATACCCCCAGACGCGCTCGACCAGCATCGCGCGGGTCAGCACCGCATCGGCATTGGCGACGAACTCGGCGAGCAGCTTGAACTCCAGCTTGCCGAGGTCGAGCGCGATGCCGTCGCGCCACGCGCGGAACTTGGTCGGGCTGACGGTAATGTCGCCCGCGCGGATCGTGTCGGCGCTGCCTCCGGTCCAGCCGCGTCCGCGAACGACGGCGGCAAGGCGCGCGCTGAGTTCGGCGGCGGCGACCGGCTTGACGACGTAATCGTCCGCGCCCGCCTCGAGTCCCTCGACCTTCTCGACCGAGCGGCCGAGGGCGGTGAGCATGATCACTGGTAGGGTCATGTTGCTGCCGCGCAGCCGTTCGAGCACCGTCATGCCGTCGATCCTGGGCAGCATCCGATCGAGCACCACCGCATCGAACGGCGCGCTGTCGACCGCGGCCAGCGCCTCGCGCCCGTCGACCGCGATCGTGACGCAGTGATCGAGCCCGCGCAGCTCCTCCGCCATCGCCTGCGCGAACACCGCATCGTCCTCGACCAGCAACAGGTTCAGGCTCATCGTCGTCTCACTCGGGGAAGCGCTTGCGCCATCTTAACGCGCGGAGGCCGTAGCCTAGCATGGATTCACGCGAAGGCGCGAAGGCGCGAAGAGGATAGAAGAATGGGTTCGCGCGGAGACGCGGAGACGCGGAGGTGTCGACTACGGGACCAACGGTCCCTCTCCATCACAACATCTCCGCGGCTCCGCGCGAACAAACCTTCTTCTTCGCTAACTCAGGGATCACGGCAGCAGCAGCGTGCTGCCAGAAGTCTCGCCGCTTTCGACCGCGCGGTGCGCATCGGCAGCGTCTTCGAGGGCGAAGGTCTGGCCGATCTCGGGGGTGATCGCGCCGCTGTCGAGCATCGCGAAGAGGCGGGCGATGCCGGCCTGCCTTTCCTCGGGCGTGACGTAGTAATCGAACAGCGTCGGGCGCGTCACGAACAGCGACCCCTTGCGCGCGAGGACGCCGAGGTTGACGCCGTCGACCACCCCGCCCGCGTTGCCGTAGCTGACGATCAGGCCACGTCGCGCCGCGCTGTCGAGCGATGCCGCCCACGTCGCGCCGCCGACGCCGTCGAGGATGATGGGGACGCCCTTGCCCTCAGTGATCTCGCGGACCCGGGCCGCGATGTCCTCGGACTTGTGGAGAATGACGTGGTCGGCGCCGGCTTTGCGGGTGCGCGTCGCCTTGTCCTCGCTGCCGACGCTGGCGATGACGGTCGCGCCGACCGCCTTCAGCCAGCCGACGAGGATGTGGCCGACTCCCCCCGCCGCCGCGTGGACGAGGACGGTCTGGCCTGGCTGCACCTTGGCGCAGCGTTCGACGAGGAACTCGGCGGTGGTGCCCTTGAGCAGCATTGCCGCCGCGGTGCGGTCGTCGAGCGTGTCGGGGAGTTTGAACAGCTGGCTCGCGGGCACGTTGCGTTCGGTCGCATAGGCGCCGCGCGATGGGCCGAAGGTGCCGACGCGGTCGCCGGGCGCGAAGTCGGTGACGCCCTCGCCGACCGCCATCACGACGCCCGCCGCCTCGCTGCCGAGACCGGAGGGCAGGTCGACCGGGTACACGCCGCTGCGATGATAGGTGTCGATATAGTTCAGCCCGACCGCGGTGTTGCGCATCCAGACCTCGCCCTTGGCCGGCGGCGGCAGCGTCATATCGCGCCACTGGATGACTTCCGGGCCGCCGGTCTGTTCGAAGAATGCCACTCTCGCCATGCCGGCCTCCTGATGAATATCCGGGTTACCCTACGGCATGCGTTTCGGGTTGCAACCGATCTCCGCCGAGCCCATTCCTTGGCGAGACAAGATGCGGAGAGGCACGATGAAAAGCTATTTGAAGCAGTATATCGATGGCGCGTGGGTCGAGAGCGAGGGCGGCACCGTCTATCAGGTGATCGACCCGTCGACCGAGCAACCGTGTACGGAGATCACGCTGGGCACCGCCGCCGACGTCGACAAGGCGGTCGCCGCGGCACGCTCGGCGTTCGAGAGCTGGAGCCAGACGAGCGTGCAGGAGCGGCTGGACGTGCTCGGCCGGATCATGACCGAATACAAGGCGCGGATGCCCGATCTGGCCAAGGCGATGTCGCAGGAGATGGGCGCGCCGATGGCGCTCGCGTCGATGGCGCAGGCGCCCACTGGCCTCGCGCATTTCTCGGCGACCGCGAAGGCGCTGGCGGCGTTCGAGTTCTCGGAGGTCATCGGCAAGGCGACCGTCGTGCACGAGCCGCTCGGCGTCGTCGCGATGATCACGCCGTGGAACTGGCCGCTGAACCAGATCTGCGCGAAGGTCGCCCCGGCGCTCGCGGCAGGCGATACGATGATCCTGAAGCCGTCCGAGGAGGCGCCATCGTGCGCGGTGATCCTGGCGGAGATCATGGACGCGGCGGGCGTGCCGGCGGGGGTGTTCAACCTGGTCAACGGCGACGGGCCGGGCGTCGGCGCGGCGCTGTGCGCGCACCGCGACGTCGACATGGTGAGCTTTACCGGCTCGACGCGCGCCGGGATCGCCGTAGCGTTAGCGGCGGCGCCGACGGTCAAGCGCGTGCATCAGGAGCTTGGCGGCAAGGCGGCGAACCTCGTGCTGGAGGGCTCGGATCTCGCGGCCGTCTTGCCGCCGACGGTGGCCGGCGTGCTCGCCAATTCGGGCCAGAGCTGCATCGCGCCGACGCGGCTGCTGGTGCATGCGAGCCAGGTCGCGGAGGCGACCGCGATCGTGAAGTCGATGATGGAGCAGACCAAGGTCGGCGATCCTGCCGAGATGGGCCAGCATATCGGCCCGGTCGTCAACAAGGCGCAGTTCGACAAGATCCAGGGGCTGATCCAGTCCGCGATCGACGAGGGTGCGACCTTGGTGACCGGCGGTGTGGGGCGGCCGGACGGGCGCAACGCCGGCTATTATATCCAGCCGACGCTGTTCACCGACGTGCGGCCGGACATGCGGATCGCGCAGGAGGAGACGTTCGGGCCGGTCGCTACGATTACGTCCTATACCGATCAGGACGAAGGTATCCGCATCGCCAACGCCACCGAATACGGGCTGTCGGCGACGATCTCGGGCGATCCGGCGGAGGCGGCGAAGGTCGCGCCGCGGTTGCGCGCGGGGCTGGTGACGATCAACTCGTGGAGCCCGGACATCGGCGCGCCGTTCGGTGGGTATAAGCAGTCGGGGAATGGGCGCGAGAATGGGCGTTATGGGCTGACGGACTTCATGGAGGTGAAGACGATCACCGGCCTGCCGGGTGACGTGCGCGAGGGAAAGCCGGCCGAGGCTGGCGCGTAATCCCTTTCTCGGAGGGAGGCGAAATCTTCTTCTGATCCTCCCCCGCAAGGGGGAGGTGGCGCCGTAGGCGACGGAGGGGGCGGAACTCGCAACAATAGTTACCCTTTCCTCCCCCTCCGACTGGCAAGGGCCAGCCACCTCCCCCTGGCGGGGGAGGATTCAGGTGGGCTCAGTGCATCGGCCAGACCGCGACGATCAGCGGGGTGCCTATTAGCAACACAAGCAGCGACAGCGGTGCGCCCAAACGCGCGTAGTCGCTGAACCTGTACCCGCCCGGCCCCATCACCAGCGTGTTGCACTGGTGGCCGATCGGGGTGAGGAAATCGCACCCTGCCCCGACCGCGGTTGCCATCAGGAACGCCTCGGGCCGAAACCCGAGATCGCCGGCGAAGGTCGCGGCGATCGGCGCCATCACCAGCACGGTCGCGGCGTTGTTGAGGAACGGCGTCACCGCCATCGCCGCCGCCAGGATCAGCGCGACCGCGCCCCAGGGCGGCAAGGTCGCCGCGGTCGACGACAGCCAGGTCGCGATCACCTCCGACGCACCGGTGGTACGCAGCGAATCGCTGACCGGGATCAGCGCGCCGAGCATGATCAGGATCGGCCATTCGACATGGTCGTACGCCTCGCGCACCGGCAGCACGCCGGTCGCCATGATCAGCCCCGCCGCGGCGAAGAACGCGACCGCCACCGGCACGAACCCCAATGCGGTCGCACTCATCGCCACCGCGAGGATGGCGATCGGCAGCCAGCTCCGCTTCGACACGCCGAGCCGCATCTCGCGCTGCGCCAACGGCAGGCAGCCGAGATCGCGCAGTTTGCTCGGCAGTTGCTCGAGCGGGCCCTGCAACACCAGCACATCGCCGGCGCGCAGTTCGGTGTTGGCGAGACGGCGCGAGAGATGCTCGCCCTGCCGCGAGATCGCGATCAGGTTGACGCCGTAGCGCGCCTGCAATGCGAGACGCGCCGCGGTCTTGCCGACCAGCGCCGAGCCGAGCCCGATCACCGCCTCGATCACGCCGACCTCGTCGTCGTCGTCCTCGTCGGCCTTTTCGCGGTCCTCGCCCTCCAGCTTCAGCCGATCGCGCGCGATCACGCGTTCGAGCGCGTCGGGATCGCCGCCGAGGATCAGCGTGTCGCCGGCGCGCAGATGCGTGTGGTCGTGCGGCGCGCTGCGCATGCCGGCGCGGAGGATCCGCATGATGGTCACCTCGCGGTCATGGCGGTCGAGAAATGCGTCGACCGTCTCGTCGACCGCGGGCGAGACGTCGGGGATCATCGCCTCGGTCACATAGCCCTTGATGTCGAGCGCCTCGCCCATCGTCGGCGCCGCCCGCCGATCGCGCGGCAGGAGCCGGTAGGCGAACCGCAGATAGATCAGCCCCATCAGAGTCAGCCCGAGCCCGACCGGGGCATAGTCGAACATCCCGAACGGGTGTCCGGTCATCTGTTCGCGCACGCGGCTGACGATGATGTTGGGCGACGTGCCGACCAACGTGATGAGCCCGCCAAGCAGCGACGCGGACGCCATCGGCATCAGGAAGACCGAGGGCGAGGTGTCGTTCTTCTTCGCCATCTGGAACGCGGCGGGCATCAGCATCGCCAGCGCGCCGATATTCTTGACCAGCGCGGAGGCGAACCCGACCGACGCGGTCAGGAGCAGCAATTGCGAACGGACCCGGGTCACCCGCTTGGCGAACTTGGCGAGCGCGCGTTCGATGATCCCTGAGCGCTGCACCGCCGCCGAGATCACCAGCGCCGAGCCGACGATGATGACGATATCGTCGGAGAAGCCCTTGAACGCCTCCTTCGGGCTGACGATGCCGAGCGCGATGCTGGCGAGCAGCGCGAGGATCGCGGTGACGTCGTAGCGGAACCTGCCCCAGATGAAGAGCGCCATCATGCCGATCAGCGTGGCGATCGAGAGATACTGGGGAACGGTCATCGGGTCTCCGTATATGGACCCATAATAAGCGCGGGCTCGCGGCGGTTGTTCCGCGCGCGAGCCCGGACCTTAGTCGAGATTAGGACGAAGCCAGCGTTCGGCGGTCTTCAGATCCGCACCACGTCGTGCGGCGTAATCCTCGAGCTGGTCGCGGCCGACGCGCGCGACGCCGAAATACTCGGCCTGCGGGTGGCCGAAATAGAAGCCCGAGACCGCGGCGGTCGGGAACATCGCGAAGCTCTCGGTCAGTTCCAGCCCGGTCGCGGTTTCGGCGTCGAGCAGGTCGAACAGGATCGGCTTGAGGCTGTGGTCGGGGCACGCGGGGTAACCCGGTGCGGGGCGGATGCCGCGATACTGCTCCTTGATCAGCGCGTCGTTGGTGAGCTGTTCCTCGGGCGCATAGCCCCATAGCTTCTGGCGGACATGCTTGTGGAGACGCTCGGCGAAGGCTTCGGCGAAGCGGTCGGCGAGCGCCTTCAGCAGGATGTCGTTGTAATCGTCATGCCCCGCCTTGAAGCGCGCGATGTGCTCGTCGATCCCGTGGATGCCGACCGCGAACCCGCCGAACCAGTCGTCCTGCGTGTCGATGAAGTCGGCGAGACACATGTTCGCGCGGCCTTCGCGCTTGGCGATCTGCTGGCGAAGCATGGGGAGGCGGATTTCTTCCCCCCCGCCCGCTTGCGGGAGGGGGTTGGGGGGTGGGCTCGCGCCATCCGCAGGCGTGCCGGTGGAGGGGAGCGCGTGCCCACCCCCGGCCCCTCCCGCTTGCGGGAGGGGGGAAGCGGTGACGACCACATCATCACCTTCACGCCGCGCGGGCCACAGCCCCGCGACGCCCCGCGGCGTCAGCCACTTCTCAGCGACGATCGTATCCAGCATCGCCTGCGCATCCGCGTACAGCGCACTCGCACTCTCGCCGACGACCTCGTCGGTCAGGATCGCCGGGAAGTTCCCCGCCAGCTCCCACGCGCGGAAGAACGGCGTCCAGTCGATATAGTCGCGCAGGTCGGACAGATCCCAGTCCGCGAACACGTGCACGCCGGGCTTGGCCGGTGCGGCAGGCTTGAGCGAAAAGTCCGCCACGAACTTGCGCTCCCGCGCGGTCGCCAGGGGCAGCAACTCGCTCTGCCCCTTGTTCGCGCGCGAGATCCGCACCGCCTCATACTCGTCCGCGGTTTTGGCCACGAACTCATCGCGGATCGTGTCCGACACCAAAGTAGACGCGACACCCACCGCACGGCTCGCATCGAGCACGTGCACCACCGGGCCGTCATAGGCCGGCGCGATCCTGAGCGCGGTGTGCACCTTCGAGGTCGTCGCGCCGCCGATCAGCAGCGGCATCGTCATGCCAGCGCGCTTCATCTCCTCGGCGACCGTCACCATCTCGTCGAGGCTCGGCGTGATCAGCCCCGACAGCCCGATCATGTCCGCGTCGTTCTCGTTCGCGGCCTCGAGGATCTTCGACCACGGCACCATCACGCCGAGATCGACCACGTCGAAGCCGTTGCACTGGAGCACCACGCCGACGATGTTCTTGCCGATGTCATGCACGTCGCCCTTGACGGTCGCCATGATGATCTTGCCCTTGCCGCGCGCGCCGGGCTCCTTGGCCGCCTCGATATACGGCAGCAGATGCGCGACCGCCTTCTTCATCACGCGCGCCGACTTCACCACCTGCGGCAGGAACATCTTGCCGCTGCCGAACAGGTCGCCGACGACGTTCATGCCGTCCATCAGCGGGCCCTCGATGACCTCGATCGGGCGTCCGCCATTGCCGGCGATGATCAGCCGCGCTTCCTCGGTATCCTCGACGACGTGGAGGTCGATGCCCTTGACCAGCGCATATTCGAGCCGCTTGTTCACCCCCAGCGAACGCCATTCCGCCGCCGCCTTCTCGGCGACCACGTCGGTGCCGCGATAACGTTCTGCGAGCGCGACCAGCCGATCACCGGCCTCGGGATCCTTGTTGAGCACGACGTCCTCGACCGCCTGGCGCAATTCGGGATCGATGTCGTCGTAGATATCGAGCTGGCCGGCGTTGACGATCGCCATGTCCATGCCCGCGGGGATCGCATAGTACAGGAACACGCTGTGCATCGCGCGGCGTACGGGCTCGTTGCCGCGGAACGAGAAGCTGAGGTTCGACAGCCCGCCCGAGATGTGGACATGCGGGCAGCGCGCCTTGATCTCCTTGCACGCCTCGATGAAGTCGACGCCGTAGTTGTTGTGCTCCTCGATCCCCGTGGCGACCGCGAAGACATTGGGATCGAAGATGATGTCCTCGGGCGGGAAGCCGATCCCGACGAGCAGCTTGTAGGCGCGCTCGCAGATCTCGACTTTCCGGTCCTTGGTGTCGGCCTGCCCGACCTCGTCGAACGCCATCACGACCACCGCCGCGCCGTACGCCATGCACTTCTTGGCCTGCGCGAGGAACTGCTCCTCGCCTTCCTTCATGCTGATCGAGTTGACGATCGGCTTGCCGCTGACGCACTTCAGCCCGGCCTCGATCACGCTCCATTTCGAGCTGTCGACCATGAACGGGATGCGCGCGATGTCGGGTTCGGCGGCGATCAGCTTCAGGAACGTCGTCATCGCGTGGTGCGCGTCGAGCAGCCCCTCGTCCATGTTGACGTCGAGCACCTGCGCGCCGCTCTCGACCTGCTGGCGCGCGACCTCGACCGCGGCGGGATAGTCGCCCGCCATGATCAGCTTCTTGAAGCGCGCCGAGCCGGTGACGTTGGTGCGCTCGCCGATGTTGACGAAGGAGGAGGAGGAAGTGGTCATCGGTTCGTTTCTTCCCCCCCTCCCGCAAGCGGGAGGGGGTCGGGGGGTGGGCGCCCGCCATCCGCGGGCTTAATCGTTGGAGGAGAGCGCGAGCCCACCCCCTGCCCCTCCCGCTTGCGGGAGGGGAAAGAAGTCATGCCGCCATCGTGAACGGTTCTAGGCCGGCGAGCTTGGTCCGCACTTCCGGCCGCGAGACCGCACGTGGTTCGAGCCCGCGCACGCCATCGGCCATCGCCTTGATATGCGCCGGCGTCGACCCGCAGCAGCCGCCGAGCACGTTGACCTGCTTGGCCACCGCCCACTCGCCGACCAGCCCCGCCGTCGTCTCGGGCTGCTCGTCATACTCGCCGAGTTCGTTGGGCAGGCCCGCATTCGGGTAGATCATGATCAGCGTATCCGCGATCGCGCTCAGCGTCTTCACATGCGGGCGCAGCTGCTCCGCGCCGAACGAGCAGTTGAGCCCGATCGTGATCGGCTTGGCGTGCCGCACCGCGTGCCAGAACGCCTCGACCGTATGTCCCGACAGGTTGCGCCCCGACAGATCGGTCAGCGTCATCGACAGCATGATCGGCACGTCGCGGCCGAGCGCGTCTCCCGCCTCGATCGCCGCCATGATGCCTGCCTTGGCGTTGAGCGTGTCGAACACCGTCTCGATCAGGATGAAGTCGACGCCGACCCCCTCGCCGCCTTCGAGCAATGCGTCGATCTGCTCGCGGTACACGCCCTTGAGGTAATCGAAATCAATCTCGCGAAAGCCGGGATCGTTGACGTCGGGCGAAAGCGACAGCGTCTTGTTGGTCGGGCCGATCGCGCCGGCGACGAAGCGCGGGCGGCCGTCCTTCGCCTCATATTCGGTGGCGAGCGCGCGCGCGATCCGCGCGGACTCGACGTTGATCTCGCGCACCAGATGCTCGGCGCCGTAATCGGCCTGCGAGATCACGTTGGCGCTGAACGTGTTGGTCGAGACGATGTCCGACCCGGCCTCCAGATATTCGCGCGTGATCGTCTCGGGGACTTCCGGCTTGGTGATCGCCAGGATGTCGTTGTTGCCCTTCTGGTCGTGGCTCAGCCCGAGCGACCCCGCATAGGCTGCTTCGTCGAGCTTCCAGTTCTGGATCTCGGTGCCGAACGCGCCGTCGGTGATCAGGATGCGCTTGGCGGCTTCCGCGTTGAAACGTTCACGTGGTGTCATCGACTGGACTCCTCCCCTCCCGCAAGCGGGAGGGGTCGGGGGTGGGCGCCCGCTA
>NZ_JANBVH010000019.1 GCF_024273235.1 Sphingomonas faeni
CCGCGATCCGCTGCAGAACCTGAGGGGAGGGGCCCGCTACCTTCGCGAGCATCTGGACGAGTTCAAGAGGGTGGACTTGGCGCTCGCGGCCTACAACGCAGGACCGGGTCGGGTTCGTCTAAACGGGCGTATCCCGCCGTTTCGCGAGACGATCGGCTACGTCTCAGCGATCACGCGGGGCTGGAGCGCGAGCGCGTTCAGGACGGCCACGATCCAGACGGCGTCACTATCGACTAGTGTGCCGACCTTCCGCGGCGCCCAGCTTTTCAACTACACGTCGACGAGCGTCGCGAACCCGAGGTGATTGGCGTAAAGCATGGCGATCGCGAGTATCGCCGGCGCACCGAGCAGGTAATTGAGCTGCCAACGAACCCAAACGCGGGGAGCCGCGAGAACCTTGTCCATCACCGTGGTCGTGGCCAGGGTCCTGGTTCCCGAGCGATAGTCGTGGACCGTTTTGATCCCTGCAATGATCGCGCACATCGCGACGAGCAGTCCGACTGCGGCGTAGAGTGAGATCCAGGCGTCGAGGGTAGCTTGCGACATAAGCGCTCCTTAACGTCAACGCCCTTGGCACCGGCTTAACGGAGGAGAAGCGATTCCCGTTGCGTAACGTTCTGCGGGACAGGAGAGGGGGCCTAGGCCACCAGCGCTTGGGGCTTTGTGGCGGTGCGGTGCTTGGGCCGCATCTGGATTACCATGCCTTTGGTCTTGCGGGTTCGACCGACCGCATCGACGCGCTCGCCCGTGATCGTATTGATAACGGTGACGTCGTAATCCGGGAGCCGGTTCTCCGCCTGGATTTCCTTTGCGAGGCTCTTCAGCCGCGAGATCGGCCCCATCGAGCCGACCTGCTGATGCAACTCCTCGATGGTCATTTCGATCGGCTCGCCCGAGCAGTGCGCAATCTCGTACATGCGCCGCTCAATTGGACCGAGCCGGAAATAGTCGTGGTGGTAGTGGTACATCCGCTGGTCGCGCTGGATCGCACGGAAAAGCCAGTTACAGGGGCGGATACGGACATACCGCAACGCCTCCTCACCGTTGGCTAGTTTCTCGTACTCGACCTGAGCCTCAGCGAGCCATGAGAACCAGCCCCGGTCGATCTTGGAACCGGTCTCGATATTCGTCTTGATCTGCGTCCCCTGCAGCCGCTCCAAGGCTTCCGCGAACCGCTTATAGTCGCGAGTCGAAGGACGCTCGACCCCTGTGATCCGGAAAAAGTCGTGCGCTGCGAAGGTCACCTCTTCCTGGGCTGGCTGACCGTCAGCGATCGACTGCGCGATCAGCGAGGCAACGTAGAGCAGGATCTCCTTGTCCCACATGGTGGCAACGCCGGTGTCGCTCGGGCGGATCTCGATCGTCACGTTATCGCGACGGTACTCGATGCGCTCCATGTGGGGGTTCTTCGACAGCACGAAAAATGGAAAGTGCATAATGGAGCGCTCGCCGCGGACCTTGCCGTGCAACGGGCTATCCATGTCGAACAGCGAGATTTGCTGCGGCATGGCTTTCGACCTGGCCATCGTCGCTCCCTTCCAAGTTCCTGAAGGATCATACCCCGGCTCGCGCTATCGATCACCCCAGAAGGACATAGATATACTGAAAGCACGAGGATTGCACGGTCGTGGCCCCGGCTAACATCGCCGCGCCCTCTTAAGAGAGTGGGGCAGGGGGGCACGTCTCGTGCTATCAGTATTTCTATCTTCTCATAGCAAGCGTTGAGTGCGGCCGGCCCGAGCGAGGCCCAGCGCCGCCGCGGCAAGCTGTCCAATCGAGCGTGAATCCGACCCTGTCGCAAGTGACCGCATTCCTTCGGATCGGACGCTGTCCTTCAGCCCGTGATAGGTTCTGCCAAGGTTGAGCTGCCCGGAAGCAGCGTGCTTGTTCATCCCTCGAAGGTAGGCGCCTGGGCGATCGACATCTCCCCGCATGTGTTTGTGGGCGGTTGCAATCACCGACGCTGCAGCGCCCTTTTGACCCATAAGGCGACAGGCCTCGTGCCACACGTTTCGGTGGATCGCCGCCTGATCGACCAATCGCTCTGCTGTGTTGATCAGATCACCCCAAGTCGGTCTCGACGTGGTGGTAAGCATGAACTCCGGGATGACGGCGGCGATGAACTCGGGATCAACACCGTGTTTCGCCAAGTCGGCCTCAACTTCGGTTTGAGGTTGCTGGTAACGGACGTCGTACTCCGTTCTGCTACTTTTTTCCGGATAGCCATTACTGTAAGCTGCTTTAGCAGTTTTAGGTTGTTTTGTAGTTGTAATGGGGGCGTCGTCAGAGTCGCCCGAGGGCGAATCTTTTTGTGGAATCAAAGGGTCAGGAAAGCCCTGCGTTGCGACTGCGACGGCCTTCGCAAGATCATCGGCCCGGGCCTCCATCTGGTCGACGCAAGCGCTCAACAGCTCCTCATCACGGACGCGGCGCATCTGGCTTGTTGCGAGAAGCGAGATCTCGACAGCCGTTCTGGCGTCGATGCTGTCGATCCGCTCGTCATCAACGAGCTGAGCAAGCGTCCTGATACGACGCCGCGCCGCAGCCAGTCTTTGGCGAAGCACCTTAATTCGGAGATCCGCCTCGGCGCCTTTGGTAGCGGCCGCCATGAACTCCTCGTATCGCAAGCCAAGAGGGCTGAGGTCGATGCCGTAGGCGTAGATTAGCCGGCCGTCCTTCCCACGAGCACCGACCCGGTTGCCGTTCGCGCTATCTCGGTGTGTGATTAGGCCGAGGCGTGCCGCAGCGCCGAGCATCTTTTGCACCTGACGCACACCTATGCCGAGCTTCTGCGTCAACTTCTCGTTGGACGGGAAGACGATCGGGCGCTGACCGTCCGCCCAATCGATCGAGCGCGACCAGCTCATCAGCGTGTCGACAGCGTGGACTAGGCGGGGAGGGATGCCGATGTAAGGCGCTGCGCGCTTGAAGACGGTAAGGACCTGCCGGTGGCTGACGTCCTCCGGCAGTCCCTCGAACTGCTGCGCAAGCTGGTCTGTTGCAGCTGTGCGTTCATCAAGACGCCTATGGCCGGCGCCCGGAGCGTAAGCATAGGAGTTCATTCGGCAAATCCCCTTTGGGATGCCGTGCGGACGCAGAAGTCCGTGGCGCGAACTGCGCTTTCTTATTGCTGCGTCATTGGGACTCGGCTAAGGGGACGTTGCAACACGACCTTTTCCGAGGTTCCGAAAAGCCCGGCCTAGTGCCGGGTTTTTCTTTTCTGCACGGCTTCCCCTTTTTGGTGACACGCGATCGGGTGATCGCGGGGCCGCAGCGAGCCTGAACTGACCAGACGCGGACGACGTGAGCAGCGTAAACGGCGCGATCGCTGCTCGTCCTGCACGGTGGCTCGTGCTTTCAGTTAATCTATCCCAGAAATGCTCGTGCTTTCAGTATTTCTATGTGGCGCGAGGGACGGGCAAGGGGGCTGAAAGGGGGCGTGTAACCCGATTACACACCGTTGCGAGCGTTTGCGGCTCCGGATTCGCGGGCGCTATGCGTGGCTCGTGCTTTCAGTACATCTATCTCGCTAGGCTCATCGCGAGTAGCGGTACTGCAGGTTGAAGGAAGCCCGACCACGTCACGAGCATCGTCATGATGCCCATGATCCAACCATCTATCGGCTGCAGAAAGTGATTTCTGTAAATTCGGCTATCCGACGCCAGTACCGGCGAACAACCACCCGGGTCTTCCGGCCCCTCATCACATGAAGCCTTTCCCTGCGTGATCGCGGTAGCGTTCCGTGTCCCGAACATATTCCGCCACCATGTCGATCGAGGCATGCCGGCTATGCTGCCTCATCTTGAATAGGTTGGCGTTCTGGCGTCCCGCCTCGGTAAGAAAGCCTGCCCGCAACGAGTGACCTGAGAAGAGCTCGGCCGGATAACCAGCAGCGGCCGCGGCCGCCTTGACCACCAGCGCCACGCCTTTGGTGCTCATCGGCTTATCGGTGAGCCGACCTTGTGGGGTGAGCTTGCGAAATACCGGGCCGGACGTGATTCCGGCCTGTTCGAGCCATGCTTCATAGTGTCGCACCGGCTCGAGCCTCGGTCCGTCGAGCACGGCGACGCCTTGGCCTTCGCCGAACTGGTCGGTCTTGGACGACTTTACCTGGATCGTCAGCCCCTCGGCGTCGCGTGTTACGCGGGCGACGGTGATCGCCACCAACTCCGAACGGCGGAACGCTCCGCCCATTCCGATCGCAAGCAGCGCGCGATCGCGGTGTGCGCGCAGATCGTCGCCGGTGATGCTGCGAAGCATGTCGCGTAGGATGTCGCCATCGGCCGCGCGCTTCTTGTTGATCTCGTCGTCCTTCTTGGTTCGGCGGATGCCGCCGACGACCAATCCCAGGTCGCCCGCGCCGGGCTGCGACGTCGGCGGTTCGATCTTGGCCATCCGGTGCGCGAAGACGATCGCCGCCAGACGGCGGTCGATTGTCGCCCTGGTCAGCGGCTTCGGCACCCGCCGCATACGAAGCTTGCCCGTCTTGGTGAACTGGTCAGCTGCCGGCACGAAGCCCGACGTGGCGAGCTCCGTCAGGAATGCGGCGACGGTTGCCGGCGTTGCCGGTAGCGGACGGTAGCGGCGCTCAGTGCACCAGGCGAGGAACAGGTCCCAGTCAGATCGATAGGATTGCAGCGTCGCCTCGGCGCGGCCGCGGCGCAGGAACTGGTCGACGCGCTCTTGGTCGTCGGGCGCAAGATCGGGAAGGTAGAGGTCCTGAGGTTCGACGCGGTCGAGGACAGTGAGTGCTCCGTTGATGATCGCGTCGAGATCGGCCGGACGATCATCCTTGGGTGTTGGGCCTGCCGGTTCGTTCGCAGCCGTGACCAAGAACGATGCGACGATCTCATCGTCGTGGTACGCAGGCTCGCTATCTGTGACCATCACTGCGCCGCCTCGCAAAGTGGATCAGGCTCGCTCGTTCTGGTCGATCGGTCCTGGTTCGATCCTGAATCAGTAGCCGAACAGCTGTCGGTTTCCCTAATAGGGTGGACGTTCTGCACCGTGCGATCGTCACCTGAGACGGTGGACTTGCACCTAAAATAGTGGGCGACGGAGCCATCTAACCCACTCGTGACATGCTCGCAGTCAGCCATGGGCGCCGATTGAGCCGCGCGGCTCCCTTTGCGCGAGCGCAGCCGCATCTCTCGCAAACGATCGATTTTGATGCGCCACCATGTGAGAACATCTAGCAGGGGTAGCAGGCGTATCAAAACACATTCTCGATTGATCGGGTTCGTGTTAGGCACGCGAGATGAGTTTTGAGAAAATTCTATGCTGATCGGCTACGCCAGGGTCTCGACGCCGGAACAGGACCTGACGCCTCAGCTCGATGCACTGCGCGAGGCAGGTTGCGAGCGGACGTTCAGTGACAAGGCCAGTGGCGCCAAGGCGAACCGCATCGGATTAGCCGATGCTCTCTCCCACGCACGTAACGGGGACGTGCTCGTCGTTTGGAAGCTAGACCGCCTAGGCCGAACGATGAAGGGGTTGGTCGACTTGGCCGCTGATCTAGCTGAGCGTGGTGTCGGGTTTCGATCGCTGACCGACGGGATCGATACCGCTGGCACTGCCGGCAAGCTCGTCTTCCACATCATGGCCGCAATGGCAGAAATGGAACATGAGCTTAATCGCGAACGCACCACGGCTGCCTTAGTGGTGGCACGGCGTCAGGGCTGGGTAGGCGGTCGAAAGACGGTAATGACGCCCAAGCGGCTGGAAGCAGCGCGCAAACTTTTGGCTTCCGGAATGACCATTCGCGAGATTGCGCCGAGCATCGGTGTTTCTGTTCCGACCCTCTATCGCCATTTGCCCGCACCGGAGCAGGCAGCGATCAGCGCCGAAGGGACCAACGCATAGCACTCCCATCGTCTCTTCTGACGTGAGGTTATGACGCCCTAAACCCATGCAACTCTGTGAGCTGGTCGGTTGCGTCGAAACCGTCCGGGCCTGTTGAAAAATGCGGGACATGCCGGGTTGCTCCTTCGTTTTGACCCTACTCAGAGGAGCAGCGCCATGATGGGACCAACCTGTCGCGGTGGGCGGGAAGGGGCGTCCTGCCGCACCATAGAAGCCATGTTGCCCACAGACCACCTGCTGCGTCGCATAGACCGATGTCTTGAGACGAGCGAACTCAGGCAAGCGCTGGCTGGTCACTACAGCACGCGGGGACGACCATCGATCGACCCGGAACTCCTCATCCGGATAACGCTGATCGGTCGTATCTACGCGATCCCATCCGAGCGGCGTCTGTGTGAGGAGTTGCGTTATAATCTGGCTTACCGCTGGTTCTGCCGCCTCGCACCAGGAGACAAGGTTCCGCACCACTCGACATTCAGCAAGAACCGGCACGGTCGCTTCCGCGACGCCGGCGTGTTCCGGACCCTGTTCGAGGGCACGGTTCGACGCTGCATCGGCGAAGGTCTTGTTGGCGGTAAGGATGCCGCAATCGACGCCTCGTTCATCGAGGCTGACGCATGCTGGCAGCGCAAGACGATTCCCGGCTACTTGCCTTACGTGGCCAACGCAGGTCGCCCGGTCCGTGAGTGGCTGAGCGATCAGAGCAGTGTTGTTACGAAGCCGCGCGGCTCCAAAGACTTTGACGGCGTATCGCGGACCGACCCGGCTGCAGCTTGGTCGGCGCGACCGGGCCGTGCGCGGTTCGGCTATGCACTGAACGCGCTCGTCGACACCCCGAGCGGCGTAGCGCTCGATATCGAGGCCACGCCCGCTCGCTTTGCGGAAGAGGTCAATGCCGGCCGCGTCATGCTCGGGCGGTCCGCCGATCGTTTCGATTACCACCCCAAGCGGGTTGCGGCCGACAAGGCCTATGGCAGCGCCCACTTCCTCGGCTTCGTGCGGGACCACGGTGCAATCCCGCACATCCCTGTGATCGACCGCACGCAGCAGACCAAGGGCAAGCTGCCAAGAACAGCCTTCACCTATGATCGGGATACCGACAGCTTTATCTGCCCGACTGGCAAGCCGCTCCCGCACCACGCCTTCCATCTGCCCACCGGCGTGCATCGCTATGCCGCCGATGCCCGAGACTGCGAGACGTGCGTGCTTCGGAAGAAATGCACAACGGCGCGGCGTCGTACTCTGGTCCGTCTGGATGATGAGGACGTCCGCGATCTTGCCAGAGCCGAGGTAGAAACCGGCCTCTACAAGCGGTCGATGCGGTTGCGGCGCGGGGTGGAACGGTTCTTCGCTGACGCCAAGGGCAAGCACGGCATGAGGCGGCTTCACCTGCGCGGCATCCGCGGAGCGGAAGAAGAGTTCCTGATCGGCGCGGCGGTGATGAACCTTATGATTCTGGCGCGTCCACACCGGCTGACGGGCAAGCCACGCCGGGGTGCCTGCGTTCCCGCGGCCCTGACCCCAGCTGCAATCTCGGCCCGATCGATCGAACACGACGTGATCGTCCCGCCAGCTCGGCGATATTCCTGATTGCTGAGGCACGATCCGCTTCATCACGCGGCGCGCAGTCGTTCTTTGCGGTACGGTACACCGTCAAGCAGCGCCTGGCCCGGCGCCTTGGGAGTGCCGTCACCATTTACGTACATATAGAGCGTCGTCGTCGTCATCCCGAGACGCCGTGCGACATCGGCTGCGATCGCATTGCGATCGGACATTGCGGCCATCGCCATCGCCAGCGTCGCCTTATCCATCTTGCGGGGTCGTCCACCCATCCGCCCCCGGGCACGCGCCGCGGCAAGGCCCGCCTGTGTGCGCTCGGCGATCAGTTCGCGCTCGAACTCGGCAAAGGCGGCGAAAATGCCGAAAGCGAGGCGACCGTTGGCGGTAGTAGTGTCGATCTGCGCGCCGGCACCCGTGAGGACCTTCAAGCCAATGCCACGCTCGCGCAGCGCCTCGGCAGTGATGACCAGATGCCGCAGGTCGCGCCCGAGACGATCCAGTTTCCAGAGGACCAGTGTATTACCGGGCTGCAACGACTTGAGGCAGGCAGTCAGGCCGGGACGCGCATCATGGCGGCCCGAAGCGAGATCTTCATAGATGCGTGAGGGATCGACGCCAGCGGCGAGCAGCGCATCGCGCTGCGGCGCTAGTGTTTGCGATCCGTCAGCCTTGGACACCCTCACATATCCAATGAGCATCATTACCCCGCCAGAAAAGATATCCACCACCCTGCAATGTGTTGGTGGTTTCCGCAACGGGTTTTCCGATCTCCAGGGGGCGCCATCGAGGCAAAAGCTGCTACCGCCAGAAAACCGGTCGTTTTTCTTGTTGCCCAGTGACAATCACGATGAGCGCCTGCGCGTCATTGCAATGCGCGGTTGGGGTCTGCTTCGGGAGTGCGTACCCGGACCGGAAGCAGCCTCCAACCGCTTCGGCTTGATCTGCGGGTTGCCCTGCTGCCATCCTGCCGTGGCACCGTGGACGAGGCAGACCCTGATCGTGAGTGACAAGTTGTCATATCCTGTCGGCCCTTCAGGCCGGGGACGTTCGGCGTCAGTTTCTCACAAGTGCGGCAAACACTTCACGCATCTGGGTCGAGGGAGAGGGATCGTGCACTTCTTGAAGGATCGAACCGGACCACTGCGAGAGAAGGATGCGCGCCAGTTGGATGCTCGGCATCGCTGGCGTCAGGCCGGTACGCCTCAACAGATGGGAGGTGACGTCGGCGAAGGCGGCCTCGTACGCGACCTTGACCGGTTCGAAGCGCGTGCGGAATGGCGCATTGCGTCGTGCGTGAAGGTGAAGCTCAACCATCAGTACGGAATGACGCGCATCAACGGACAGGGCATCCAGGCTGCGCCCGATCGTATCCAAGATGGACTCTGCGGTTTGATGACGGGTATCCGCCACCAACGTGTCGAGCTTTCGGGCCAGGCTCGCCATGTGCTCTTCGACCAGCGTGAAGAGAAGATCGTCCTTGCTGGCGAAATACGAATAGAATGCGCCCTGCGAGAAGCCAGCGCGTTCGCAGATGCCGCGGATCGAGGCGGCTGCGACCCCGCTCGCGACGATCAGCCCGATCGCGGCGTCTAGCAGTCGCGCCCGCGTCTCCATCCGCATCTCGGGACGCTTCCTGCGGCCTGGCATCCCCCGCGTCGTTAGTGTTGCCTCGTATTCCACCAGACCGGAATGCAATCTGTTAGGTCCGAGGGCAACAGCCGCGCCGGCATTGCAACTAATATATCAGGTGATATGTTACAGGCATTCTCGTCTAGGAAAGCTGCCACGCGTGATACCCAGCCGCCCCATTGCCTATCGCGACGATCTTGAGGTCGAGCAGCCGGACGAGGCTGCGCTGACGCGAGAGATCGTGGCTCAGATGGCGGCGACGCAGGCTGCCCATGCGGAGCGGCATCGTCATGCGCATCGGGATGCACATGCGAAGAGCCATGCAATCCTGAAAGGGCAGATGACGGTTCATCCGGACCTCCCGGCCGAACTGGCCCAAGGCATCTTCGCCCACCCTTGCGAACATGAGATCGTGGCCCGGCTGTCATCGGCACCGGGCGATATTCACAGCGATTCGGTGCCAGCACCACGTGGCTTCGCGCTCAAGGTCATTGGCGTTGGGGGCGAGCGCCTTACGCCCGATCTCGGCGGAGCCAATCAGGATTTCCTGATGGTCAATTTTCCGACTCTCGCCTTCGGTACGATTGCCAAATACAAGGTCATGCTAGGCCTGCTCGAAAAGAACGCGGATGCGCCTGAGGCGGCGCAGAGGCTGATCGCCGCTGCCGCCCGCGGCGTAAAGGGCGCGTTGGAAGCACTGGGTGCTTCCCCCGGTGCCACGCTCGACGGACTGGCGCGCGACCACGCGCACATGCTGGGCGAGACATTCCACACGCAGGCGGCTATTCGCTACGGCGATTATGTTGCGAAGCTGTCGCTGGCACCGGTTGGAGCGGTGGCCGAACTGACCGGACGGCAAGTCGAAGCGGGCTTTTCGACCATGCGCGACGCCGTGGTCGACCATTTCCGCCACGCCGGCGCCACCTATGAACTACGCGCGCAACTCTGCGTCGATCCGAATACGATGCCAGTCGAGGACGCGGCAGTCCTTTGGGATGCTACCCTCTCGCCGCATCGCGCCATCGCGACACTGACCTTCCCTCCACAGGATGCCTACGCCCCGGCTAGGCAGGTGCACGGGGACGATCACCTCGCCTTCAATCCGTGGAACGGAGTTGCAACGCACCGGCCGCTCGGCGGCATCATGCGGATCCGCAAGGCAGCGTACGAATCATCTTCGGGCCAGCGGCACAGACTGAATGCCGTGGCTCGACGCGAACCGCGTTCGCTCGATGAAATTCCGGATTGATTCGTATCGAAAGGACATCATCCATGGCCGACACCACAGATCCCCGGCTCGACGACGAAAGTCGTCTTGCAGAGTTTCGTCGCGTCGCTGCAGAAATAGCTGCCGATGCCCCGACACTCGCCCGAATTGCGATCGAGGGCATGATCCGCAATCACAATCCGCTGTTGAAGGGTACTGCCGGGTCGGCGGGGAGAGCCGGGCGGCAATCGGGCAACGTGTCCGAACTGACAGCAATCGCGACGCTGAAGCCCGGTGGCGCCGACCGGCTGCGCCGCATCTTTAACCTGACCGGCGGCAATTTCGACGGCGCGCAGAAGGTGTCCACGCTTCACGACATGCGCTTCGTCCTGTTTGATGATGATACGCGCATCCTGTTCGCCACGGCGTACGACGGTGATTGGGATACCTATATCAACGACTTCGCGACGAAGATCCCTGATTTGATGGACCTGTTGTTCGCCAATATCGAAGGGTGGCCCGGTATTGCATCGGCCGCCGTCAAGGATTTTATCGCCGATCACCAGATCGACGCAGCCGGTTGGTTCGTTGCCAACCCGCAGGTGACGGTCGTGGACGTGCGGCGCCTCCAGCGTATGGAGACGGCGCTTGATGCCTTCCTCGATTCTATGGCTAGCAACACCGCCGCGGATCCTGCGACACGGGACGCGCTGGCCCTGCTGTCGAACCAGGTGTCGGTGCCCCACGGGGTGGATTACTGATGGGTATCCTCCAGCACCTCAAGGACCGCTTCCGCCCTGACCGTGTGACGCTCCAACTGGATGACATCCAAGCGTTGATCCTACGTGCGCGACCTGAACCTTATGTCGGCATACATGCGATGCTCCACGTCGACGACGCCGCGGGTGGTCGCGATCTCTTACGACGGCTCGCGCCGCATATCCCCGCTGCAGCAGACTGGACCGAAGAACTTACTGCATGGACCGGCGTGGCGATCAGCCACGCCGGTTTGAAGGCGCTTGGGGTGCCCAATGCTTCGCTCGCCAGCTTTCCCCTGTCGTTCCGCCAAGGGATGGCGGCGCGCGCGGACCAGTTGCGCGACGCGGGCGAAAATGCTCCCGAGCAGTGGGAGGAAGCCTATCGCCACGATCAGTGCCACATCGCGCTCACCATCTTCGCGTCCGATCAGGCCCGGCTCGACGAAGCGACCGACCGGGCGATGTCCGAATATCATGCGTCGAGCGGCGTGACGCTGATCGGAACGCACCGCTTCGGAGCTGATGCAGATGCTAAGAACCCATTCGGCTTTCGTGACTCAGTGTCACAGCCGACCGTCGCGGGAGCCGGGGTCGATCCACAGCCGGGACAGGAACGCGCAATCGCGCCGGGCGAGTTTATCCTCGGCGAGGACAGCGAAACGGGAGCGCCGCTGCAGATACCTCATCCTGACGCGCTGGGGCGAAACGGTTCCTATGTCGTGCTGCGTAAGTACGACAGTCGCCCAGGGGCGTTCAACGATTTCGTGCGCGGCCACGCAAAGGATGAGGCGGCGCAGGAGCTGTTGGCCGCCAAGATGTTCGGCCGCTGGAGATCGGGTGCACCGCTGATCCTGTCGCCGACTCGCGACGACGAAGTGCTGGGTGCCGATCCATCGCGGCGTAATGAATTCGACTTTTCGGGCGACAAGTCCGGAACTGTGTGCCCGCACGGCGCGCACATGCGACGCCTTAATCCACGTGGCGAGCGGCTGACGATTCTGACAGACGAAAACATTCACAGGATCATTCGCCGTTCCTCGACCTTCGGACCGAGATGGTCGGCCGACTTGACCGCCGCAGATGATAGTCGGGACGATCGCGGCATCTTCTTCATCTTCATCTCTGCCCGTGCGTTCGATACGATCGAATTCCTGCAGCAGGAATGGATCAATCGCGGTAATTTCATCGACTTGGGCGATGAGCGCGATCCCATCGTTGGCCTACACGACGAGCCGGGTCGCTTCACCATTCCTGCCGAGCCGGCTCGTAGTCGTATCGATGGCGTTACCACCTTCAACCGGCTGCGTGGCGGCGAGTATATGTTCATGCCTTCGCTCACCGCCTTGCGGTGGATTGCTGCGGAATCGTGGAACTGACATGGAGCAGGATACCGGCCACTATGTCGAGTACCCCCATCCCATCCGGGCGGGTCCAGGCGCAATCGATAATCTCGCTCATGTGAACAATGCCATTTACCTCATGTGGATGCAGGAGGCGATCGGTGCTTTGTGGCGCAAAACGGCCCCTCTCGGGCAGGTGAAAGCACTGACCTGGGTCGCGCACCGGCATGACGTGGTATACAACCGGCCGGCTGTGCTGCACGACCTGCTCATCGCTGTGGTGCGCGTGACCGGCTATCAAAGCTGTTGCGCTCAGTTGGAAACTCGCTTCGAGCGTCACGGGAAATGCGTGGCAATGATTAAATCCACGATGATATGCGTTGATCGTGCGTCGGGACAACTCAAGTGTATCCGCCCCGATCTTGCCCGCCATTTCCGTCTTTTCAAAGACGAAGCGGTCGCGACCGCTGGAGCCACATCATGATACGGCTGTTCCTCCGCTCCAACGCGATCACCGCATTGGCGTTCGTCGCAGGGTGCACTACACTCGACCGTGCGCCATTCACCGCAGCGCAAAGCGCCACAGCCATGATCGCTGGTGCGCCGCAAGCCCGGTTCTGGGCGGATGCGCCGGACGCCGCGCAGCGGATGCGACCCGACGTGTCGGCAGGGCAGCCAGTGACGATGTTGGCACTATCAGGCGGCGCGGACGAGGGTGCCTATGGCGCCGGCGTGCTCAACGGCTGGACACAGAGCGGTACGCGTCCGGCGTTCAGCATCGTCACCGGGGTCAGCACCGGCGCGCTGATCGCTCCCTTTGCCTTTTTGGGCAAGGAAGGCGATGCCTCGATCGCCCGTTTCTACACTAGCGTATCCGCCAAGGACATATTTCACCCCCGTTTCCCGCTTGCGATCCCGGGTTCTACCAGTGTTGCTTCCACCGCTCCGCTTGCGAAGCTGATCGCCCGTGAGGTGACGCCGGAGCTTGTGGCGCGCATCGCCGAGGAGCAGGCGAAGGGCCGACGCCTGTTTGTCGCTACCGCCAATCTCGATGCGCAACGCAGCGTTATCTGGGACATGGGGGCCATCGCCTCCAGCGCGCTGCCGAACAAGGTGGCGTTGTTCCGCCAGGTATTGCTTGCCTCATCGTCCATCCCGGTCGTGTTCCCGCCGGTGGTGATTGACGCGTCCGCAGGTGGCGCACACGTGCGCGAGCTTCACGCCGATGGCGGGACCACCGCAGGTATTCTTGCGATCCCGCCGCACCTTGCGGTAAGCGATGTACCCATCGACGATGCCGCCCGCATGCATGTCTACCTGCTAATGAACAGCCGGCTCGGTGGCGATTTTCAGATGGTGAAGCCCCGGCTCGTCCCGATCCTGAAACGCGCCTTCGCGCTCAACCAGCAGGCGGCGCTGCTGACGCTGGCGGATACCAGCTACGTCTATGCGCATCGCCATGGCATCGACTGGAACGTGACGTTCATCGGGAACGACGTCGCGCCAAGCGACAAGTTATTCGAGAGGGGGTACATGCGCCGCCTGTATGCTTATGGGGTGGAGCGAGGACGCGCCGGCACGTGGCTGAAAGCACCGCCCACAACGGCCGATCTTCTCATCGCAGATCATCCCGATCATCGCTAGCGGCATTATGCCGGTATGGATCGTCCGTCTGAAGTAGCGTAAGATCGAGATAGCAGGCGTGAAGATAATCGCCAGATAGGCTCCGCAATGCGAAGTAGGGGACATCGCCAATAGGACTGATATTCATTGCTAATTGCGCTCTCGGGAAGGCTCGTTTCCTGAAGCTTTACCTGCTTTCTTTTCACATGGCCGCTGAAGGTACAATTACGCATGCAGCGCATTCCTTCCCGTCCAGCTATCCGACGGTTCGAGCCAAGCGACCTGCCCGCCGGGCTGATCCTCCAAGCGATTTCGTACCCAGCGTTTCTGCACGAGGACGCCGAAGCGTTCGCCAGTCGCCTCAGGCTAAGTGCATCCTACTGCTTTGTGGCTGAGCGTGACGGTGCAGTCATCGCGTACCTTCTGGCTCATGGTTGGATCCGCCAGTCACCTCCGCCGGTTGGAAGCGTCCTCTCCGATACGGCTGGCGAGGTGCTGTTCGTCCATGACCTCGCAGTCTCGGTCGCCGGCCGGGGCTTGAACATCGGGCGAGCCCTTGTCTGGCACGCGGTCGCATCGGCGGCTCGCGACGGACTTCTTCAGGCGGAATTGATCGCCGTAGAGAAGGCTGCTGGGTATTGGCGCGCTCTCGGCTTTGCAGAAGAACCCGTCTCGCCCGAGCTATCCCTCAAGATCGCCACCTATGGCCCCGAGGCGCGGTGGATGACCCGCAGCATCTCAGACTTGTCTCCGAAACATGACAAGAATCTTGCAAATTGATGCGGTAACATTTGCCCCGACTTACTCTCGCTCTCTCCCATGGCGTCCCGTATACCTGATTGTTCCATTCGTTGGAGCGCCAGATAACGACCCGCACACGCGCCGCGTTACATTGCGGTCCTGTGATCATGGGCACTCCCTTCCTGATAGTGGTCGCGTATACGGCGACATGGGCGCTCACTTCATTGCGATGCTCGGCTACGATTCCGGCATCGTGGTCGACTACCTGTGCTCGCTCGAGAACGAACTTATCGGGCCTAAGTTCGGAAGCAGCGATCAAGGCGTGATCGCTCGTCGGTTGCCAGGGTGGAATAGCCGCAGGGGCTGACCATGACGGGCACATGGTAGTGCGCGGCGGGGTCGTTGACGCGAAATACGAGATCTATCTTAAGAAAATGGCGCCGCCTTCGCGTCCGGGTAGCCCGACATCTCAAATCGCAGCTTGTAGGTGCCGGGCGCGAACCGCGACGGCCCGCCGAACGAGCGGGAGCGGCCGTTCTCGTCAGTCCGGCTAAGCCTGGTCTCATCCCACCGGCCTTTGTCGCTTTTCCTGAGCAGAACCATCGGCACGTCACGCTTTCCGATAACGCTAGCGAGGTCGAGCACATGTGTCGAGATTTCCGCGGCAGTCACGGAGCGCCGCAAAGGGCCTGAAGCTTGGCTTTTGGCGTCTGCCCGCTTACACCTCACCCGATCAACACCTTCTCTCTCGAAGGTGGTGGTGGGACACCCTTGAGGCACTTGCACGCTGCCAAGGTTCGTCTGCGAGAAGGGGACGCCGGCGTATTTCGGCAATTGGTACCGCTCCGTCGCCTGTGTTTCGTGGCGGGGCGGTATCCAAACTCATCGGCTGTGAAACAACATGCAACCGATCAGCCTGCCGCATCGCTGGTCGGATCCTCGCATCCGGCATGCGATCGACCGAAGCACCAGATCGCCCCGTACCCGATCATCAGCCCGATCAGGACCAACAGCGGGGTGGCGGCTTCAGCGATCGAGGCACCCATCTGGTTGAAGCGAATGAACAGGTGCATGGCGGCCGTGGCCGGTGACAACCAGGCGATCGCCGCCAGCCAGCCCGGCATTTCATCGAGCGGCCATGCGAAGCCGGCCAGGAAGACGAGCGGCACCGAGGTCGGCATCAGGAGCTTCAACGTATCGTCGCCGCTGCGGAACAGGCTTCCTGCGACCAGTCCGAGAGCGGCTACCGTGGCCGCGAACACAGGAAGGGCGAGCAGCAGGCCGGGCACATTGCCGGTGCGTGGCACGTCCTGCACCCAGAACGCGAACCCGAACACGAACAGACCGGCAAAGATGCCGATCAGTGTCATCGCTATCCAGGTGCCGAGGGCAGTTGCCCGGTCGCGCTGCCAATCACCACGCCGACGTCGTTCAGCGATCAGCCGCGCCGACGCGAAGAGCAACGTTTGCTGAAGTATGATGTTGGCGATCGCCGGGAACACGTAGTCGCGATAACCACCGGTGGTGTTGAACAGCGGCTGCATGACGATTGTCGCGCCGGACCCACTGCGATGAGCGGTGAGTGACCCAGTCACTTCAACCGCCTGCTCTCTCACGACATCGCCTAGCGCGCGGGCGATCCCTTCAGCACGCACGAAGTACGTCCCGTTGACGATCAAGGCCGCCCCCGCCCCGGGCCGCCCCTTCAGTGCCGCTCCGCCGAGACCTTTCGACAGGTAGAGAATGCCGTCGGCACGCCGTTGGCGCACTTCTTCACGCGCCGCCATGATGTCGGGCACCAGCGCGACGATCCGAACGGTGGGCGTCTCGCCCAGATGCCGGATCACGGCCCGGGATAGCGGTGTTCGGTCGCCGTCGACGACGACCATCGGCAGGGCCAGCGCCTGCTGCTGCGAATAGGGTGCAGGGTAGTAGAAGGCGTAGAATAGCACCGATATGATCGCCAGCGACACGAGCTCGCGCGCTTGCAGAACCTCGAACCACGTGGCTTCGAAGGCGTGGAGCAGACGGGTCATCATGGACGCCGCTCACGGCTCATCAGGAACAGGGCGAGCAGACCGGGGCCGAGCGGATAAACCAACAGCCAACCCGCCTCTACGACCGCGGGGCGGAGTGCCGCTCCCATCGCCTCGTCCATCTGCAGGCGCAGATAGTGGGTGAGCGGCAGAACCGCATTCCAGGCCTGCGCGACCCAGGGCGCGCCATTGATCGGAAGCGATGCGCCCGAATAGGCCAGCGCCGATCCGGCGATGATGACCGCACCCGAAAGCGCTGTCGCTGTCTCCCGCGTAATGGCCAACAGGAACAGGCCGATGGCAATCGTCGCCACGAACAGCAGGAACAGGCCTAAGAGGACCACCCACAAGCTACCCTCGAGCCGATACCCACGTGCGAGGGTCAGCCAGAGGAACCAGGCAGTTCCCCACAAAGTGCCTGCGGCGACGTGCGGGATCATCCGGCCAGTGATCCACATCGCCGGCGCGGCCGTGGCGCCTGCGAAGGTCTCGAACGACTTGTTCTTCAGCAAAAGGCCGGCCGAGCCGATCGCGGTGACGGCGATCAGCAGGTGAAGCACGCCGGGGCCGAGCAGCAGTCCCAGATACCATTCCAGACTGAGCGTCGGGTTTCCGAGCAGGCGCACGTGGATACCGGGCGCCAGACGCGGTATCTGGTCGAGCCCGGCAAGGTGCGTCGCGCTTGTGGCATTCGTGCCGAGCGCCGCGGCCGTCGCGAGCTCCAAGTCGGTCGAGGCAAGCGAGCCCGCAGCAAGGAACTGTGCCTGATAGAGGATTTCGATCGGCTGGTGTTCTGTGCCAGCTGTGCCGATGCCCGATGGAATGACCAAGACCGCTTGCGCCTGTTCGCGGCGGATCGCCGAAAGCGCGACGCCGATCTGTGGCGTTACCCCGGCCAGCTTGAGCCTTGGGGAGGCTTCGATCGTGCGCACGATTGCGCGCGCGAGTGTGCCACCATCGCGATCGACGACGACGACCTTGAGGCTATGAAGCGAACCTGGAAAGATCATCGCTGCCATCGACGCGAGCAGAACCGCTGGCAGCAGCGTGAGCAGCGCCAGATCGAGGCGGGAGCGCGCCAGTCGGCCGATCTCGACGCGCAAGCCGACGGACAGGCTCATTGCGGCCAGTCGAACAGGACGCTCATCCCCGGCCGTAAGGCTGGCACCGGCTGCACGGGTTCGAGCTTCACCTCGAACGCGCGCACGTCGTAGCCGCGCGACTGGCGATCGGCCCTGAACGTCGCGAACTCTCCTTGCGGGGCGATGTGCTGGACACGGAAGGCAACCGAGCGATCGAGCGCGGGAACGCGGCCCGTCAACCGCCGTCCGACTGCCATGCCGTTGTACTGGCTTTCCGGGAGGTTGATCGTGACATAGGGATGATCGACATCGATGACCTGAAAGGCTGGCAGAACCGGGCTGACCAGTTCACCCGGCTCGACCAGGCGGCGCGCGACCTCGCCAGCGATCGGCGAGACGAGCCGGGTTTCCTGCCCGAGTGCGTCGGCCGTTGCCGCACCGGCAGCGGCGATGCGGACCTGCGCGGCCGCGACTTCCCGGGCCGCCGGACGAACACCGGCCGCGGCCTTCACATATTGTGCTTTCGCCGCCTCGGCCGTTTTCGCGCTGCTTTGACGCGCGGCATGCGCCTCATCGCGCCGCTGGGCGGCGATGACGCCCTCGGCGTAGAGATGGTCCGCGCGCGTACTGGTCTTGGCGGCGAGATCGGCTGCTGCCTGGGCTGCCTGCCACGTTGCCTTGAGGGAGGTCAGATCCTCGGGTCGCACGCCTTCATCGGCAAGCGTCTGCGCCGCCCGCGCGCTGTCCAGCGCCGCCTGCGCCTGCTGTTGTCCATTCGTGATTTCAGGGCTGGACAGCGTTGCGAGCAGCGCGCCGGCGCGGACCCGGTCGCCTTCGTGGACGCGGATCGTTTCCAGCCGTGCGAGCGCTTTAGTCGCAACATTGACCGAAGCCGCATCGACCTCCCCCTGAAGCGGCGGGGCCGCGGGTTGCGCCGCGAGCCATAAGCCGACCGCCAGAAGCAAGGCGACGAGCGCCAGGCCCACGTACAGAAGGATGCGCTTACGCCGGCGCGGATGTTCTGGTTGCACAGCCGGTTCGCTCATCGGGATTGCTCAGGCATGACGTGAATATCGGCTTGCCTCAGATAGTCGGAGAAGCGGTCGAGCTCGCCTGCCGAGGCAAGCAGACCGGCGAGCGCGAGATCATATTCATACGCCGCCGCGATCCGCTGGGCGCGGGCGGTCGAAAGCGCTGCCTCTGCACCGAGCACCACCGTCATGGTGGCTTCGCCTTCCGCGAAAGCTACGCGCTGCACCCGCAGGTTCTCGCTCGCCGCTGCTATCGAGCTGTCGAGCAGCAGGAACGAGCGTCGTGCGCTTTCCGCCAGGTCCCAGGCGCGACGCGTGACGCTCGTCGCGGTCTTGCGCGCCTCCCGGGCGGCATCTGTCGCTGCCGCCTGATTGGCACGTGCCGCCGCCAGCGTGTGACCGCGATCGACGTTCGACAGCAGCGTGATACGTGCTCCGATCCCGACCACCCAGTCGGGTTCGGTGGGAAGCGCGTCGCTGCGGTTGAGGTTGTACTCTCCGAAGGCGAAGACCTGCGGCCTGTATCGCGCCCGCGCGAGGTCGACACCCGATGCGGCCACTTCACCGGCCGCATCGGCCTCGCGCGACGAGGGAAGGCGATCTTCATGGCCGAGAAAGGCCGAGACAGGCGCCAGCGGTTGGGAGCGCACGAACAGCGGGGTGGTGGGCTGCACCGCGTTGACATCGAGTGTGTCAGCCAGTTCCTCGCGTGCGGTCTGATGTGCCAACACCGCGCGGTCGAGCGCGCGCTCCGCCGTGTCTCGCGCAACCTGGGCTTCGAGCGTCCGCGCATGCGCGATCACACCCTCGGCCTCGAACTTGCGCGCGTCGCTATAAAGGCTTGCAAGCGCATCACGGGACTGGCGCGCTGACGCTTCCAGGGCACGCGCCGCCAATTGGCCGAAATACACCCGGATGAGGTTGATGTGCGCTGCATCACGGACCTGATCCGACCTCGCTTCGGCGAGCGACACGCCTGCCGACGCGGCGCGCTGCACCGCCGGGATCGTACCTCCCGTGTAGATCGGCAGAACCGCCTGCACGGTCGGGCGTACGACCGTATCCCGGTAGCGATAGGAGAGACTGTCAGGAATGGCGGAGAACAGTTGCGGCAAGGCCTGCGACAGCCTGCCGGTGATCGCAGCAGCGATATCCTGAAAGCCAGGCGGCAGCGTCGAGGGAAGGTTGGCAAGATATTGTTGCGTGTCACCGAGCGCGTCCTGTTTCGGGCCGGTAAGGTCGAGCGACAGGGTTTTCTGATATTCGAGAAGCTGTGCCGACGCGGTGACGATCGGACGGTGCAGGGTTCGAACCGCCGCTGCCGTCTCGTGCGCTGCCCGCGTTGCATGGTCGGCACCGCTCAGAGCCGACGATCGGCCATCGAACCGCGCGGAAGCGGCAGTGAAATCGAGCGGCACAGCTTGCTCGCCGCCTGGCTCCTGCCCGAAAGCCGGGCCACAAGGTGTGAGAACCCAGATGGCTGAGATAACCATCGACAATTTCCGTGGCAATTGGCGACGATCAGCCATCCACGACGACACCGAGCGTCACCGAGAACTTTCGATGTAATCGTTGGCTTGCTAGAGGCTGGCCGTCAGGATCGGTAGATAGAACAGGTAACAATATGGTCCCCTTCGAACGTCTTCTGGTCGCGGCAGCGGTACTCGTCCTGGCATCTTGTGAGCGAACCCCGGCTCAGGATCAACACGGTGCGACCAACGCTCAGCAAACGGCTGATGCCTCGGTCACGGGCGACCAGCACGCTGATCCCGACGTCGCCTGGGCATCGCTTGGCCCGAAGGTTGGTCAGTATCCGTCGCAGATCGGTCTTTTCACCAAGAGCGCGGTCGTCGATGATCTCCGCGCCTTGCTGGGGGAAGCGAGGTTGCAGACCTTGCAGCAGAATTTCGAGACGGCTTCGCCGCTCCAGCGCGATGGAACGGTGCTGTTCACCTCGGGCAACCGGGCGCATGAGGGAGGGTCTGAAGCTGCCTATCTCCTGCTCGACCAGGCGCACAAAGCAATTGAAGTGGGACTTTGGACCAACGGCATTCTGTCGGTCTACACGACGCCGGGATCGCACATTCGAAAACCTGCCGACATCCAGACGATGATTGCGAACAGCGCCGCGCCAATATCGACTGCCTCTTTGCCGATGGAGACGCCGCTCGCGCGCAAGGCGATCGAGAAGCTGTTCGAAGGCAATCACGTGACCTACGATGCGGCCTTCGTCGACCTGGACGAAGACGGTAAGCAGGACATCGTCGCCTATGCGTCGGGCCCTGAATATTGCGGCAGCGGTGGATGTTCGATGGGCGTCCTAAGGGCGACAGGGAAGGGTTACGATACTATTGGGCGTGCGACTGTGACCCAGTTGCCGATCAGATTATTGCCCTCGCGAAGCCACGGCCTGCACGACCTGGGCGTAGCAGTGTCCGGTGGTGGCGCTTCGGAGCACGCTGTTCGATTGCGCTTCGACGGCCGACGCTACCCCTTGAACCCCTCAAGCTTGCCCAATACCGCAACAACGAGCAGCGACGTAGGCCGCGTCCTGATCCCGTCCGCTCGGTAGGAACGGTACGGGCAACCATCCCAAGCATGCTATGACGCTCTGATCGTTTGGCCGTCGCAGTCAACTGGCCAGCTCAGGATCTGACTGACGTTAGGGGAGCAACCAGCGTCCAAACGGCCCCTGTCGCAGGGAAGTCCAACATCGCGCTTCCCTGCAGGCTACGACCCGTGGCCGTGCAGATCAGTTGTGTCCCGAACCCCTGTCGCTCGGGCCTCGTGACCGGCGGTCCGCCACGCTCGATCCATTGGAGCAGCAGCTCAGCATCGTCACCTGCCCCGCGCACCTGGCAGCATAGTTCGACTGTGCCTGTTTCGTTGGAAAGCGCTCCGTACTTGATCGCATTGGTCGCCAGTTCGTGGAAGGCGAGCGTCAAGGTCATCGCTGCCCTCGGACCGATCTCAACCGTTCCGCCGAGGAAACTAAGTCGCTCGGTGTAGAAGGAGAGGTGAGCCAAGGCTTGATCCGCCAGGGCCGGAAGCGGCGCTGCCTTCCAGTCCGATGACAGGAGCTGCTCCACGGCACCGCCCAACGACGCCAGTCGCTCGTCGATCACGTCGCGTGCATCTTCGATCGAAGATGCCGCCCCCAGGCTCTGACTGACGATAGCACGCACGATGGTGAGGATGTTCTTGAACCGATGCTCCAGTTCCCGCACCACCAACTCATCTCGATCCGCCACGCGCCCCCCTGCGTCCTGTTTCATTCAATGGCGATTTGGTAGCAAGCCAAATGTCGTTCCAAGATTGCGCGCGCTTCCGGAGTTTCGAGCAACACCTCCGCTTGTTCAACTGTTTGTGGCCGGGGAGCTCCTGTCAATTCATTGATAGCCTGCTGCAGATAGGCCGCTGCTCCTGTCTCATTAACTGAGTCAAGCTGCTGGAGCGCTCCTTTCATGAGGCTAATCGCGGAGTCTATCGCCTGCGCTCGGTTCATAAGAGTGCTCCTTCGTGAAGGCGGCAACGCCGCGGTAAGCAGTTGACAACTATCCAAGTTCAACGGGATGCATATTGGTACGTAGCACTACCAGAGCTTAAAGTGATCCGTAGACATTGGCCGCCCCACTGAGGCCACCTGATCTCACTTATGCGCAAGCACAGCTGAGGGTTCCCCGGTTTCTCGTCCAGGCTGCGGGTGAGTTTCCGGCGTTCATTCGGCCGGCGCGGCATCATACTCGACCGGCGTCATTCAGCCAAGCAATGTGTGATGACGGCTCTCATTATAGTCCTTTCGCCACGCCTAGATCATGGCGCGAGCGTCGGCCAGCCACAGGAACCAGCGGACGTTCAAGCACTCATCGCGCAGGCGATCGTTGAACGTCTCCACGAAGGCATTGTCGGTCGGCTTGCCCGGCCGGCTAACGTCGAGCGTCACGCCGTTCTCGTACGCCCAGCGGTCCAGTGCCTTCGAAGTGCCTTCAAGATGAACTCCGGTCCGTAGCACATCGGGAAGGGCTTGTTCGGGAGTAGCTATAGCCCTGATCGAGACAGTCCACGTCGGCAGCTTAGACTTTTTCAACAGCCACGTCCGTTTTTGACACCTGTTCTCAGAGGTGACTTAGGACGGAGACAGCGCTTCAAGAATACCGCACTCGGCAACCGTCCCGTGCCCGCATTTCTCAATGATTTGGGCCAACTCGTGATCAAGCGCTGATAGGTCGGCGATCTTGCGCTCAATTGCCTTACGGTGCTCACGGGCGATCGTCTCGACTGCGGTACATGACCAATCGCGATGGTCGGCTAACCCAAGTAGCTCCCGGACCCGATCAAGGCTGAACCCAAGGCCGCGCGAGCGGCGAATGAATGACAACCGGCGAAGGGTCCCCTTGTCATAGGTTCGGAAGTTGCCTTCGGTTCGCGCGGGCGGAGGCAGCAATCCGATCTCTTCGTAATAGCGAATCGTCTGCACCTTCGTGCCGGTCGCGTTCGCGAGGTCACCGATTTTTAGAGCCATGGCCCTTGACCCTACAGTTACTGGAGGGTGCATATGCGACGAGGACGAGGATCTTGTCGAGAAGCTAGACGACGTGCGTGTCGCTTCGGCGGAGCGGGAAAAAGGAAACGATGTGCCTACTGAAGACGCTCTGACGCGGACAGCCGACAAGACGGGCGTGATCGGTGCGATCATCGCCTCTTTCGGTTGTGCAGCGTGCTTTCCGGCTCTTGGCAGCCTCGGTGCCGGGATCGGCTTAAGCTTTCTAAGTCAGTATGAAGGCCCCTTCATCCGGTACATATTGCCGCTCTCCGCTCTCGTCGTTTTGGCGGCAAACCTTAGCAGCGGATTTCGACACAAAACTTGGCTCCGCCTAGCCCTTGGGGTTATTGGCCCTGTGCTCGTCCTGATCGCCGCCCTGCTAATGTCGCTTCGTGGCATCCGGGCGGAATGGGTGCTTTATGCGGGGCTGGTGTTGATGATCGGGGTCTCGATTGTCGATCTGGTTTCCCCTCCGGGGCGGCGATTCAGCAATCCGGTCCCGTCGAGGAACAGATAATGACGGATACCGCCGCAAGGCGACCCTCGGCACCGGATGCGCCGCCCGTTTGGGGTGTCGCATCAATCGCGGGTGCGTTGGGCTTGAGCGCGGTTACGGCTGCCGCTGCCTGCTGCGTCCTGCCGCTTGCGCTCGCCTCGATCGGCGTGGGTGCCGGGCTCGCCGGTAGCCTCGCCGAGCTGGCGAGCATCCGGACGCCGCTTCTTGTACTGAGCGGGGTCGCACTCGTGGTCGCCTGGATCATGTGGTGGCGCAAACGCGAAACGGCTTGCACGGCGGGAGACGCTTGCGCGGCCGATGCCGCGCCGCGCCGCGCCATCGGCCTTCTGATCGCTGCGACGGCGCTGGTCGGGTTGGCTGCTATTTGGGATTCGATTGAGCCTTTGCTGATGAAGTGGATATTGTAGTGCTGCTTACCTCCACGTTGACCTGTCCGAAGTGCGGCCACCAATCGACAGACACCATGCCGACCGATGCCTGTCAGTTCTTCTACGACTGCAAGGGTTGCGCTGCGGTGCTCCGCCCCAATGCCGGGGACTGCTGCGTCTATTGCTCGTTCGGGGACGTGCCATGCCCCCCGATTCAGGAGGCGCGCGCGTCCGGATCAACGGCGAGCTGTTGCACCTGATCGCGTCTGGCGATCAACACCTGAGCGCCATTTACACCCGCAGCAGGGAAGAAGCTCATGCCCGAAACCTATGATCTGGTCGTTATCGGCGCGGGAACCGCGGCGCGGGTCGCGGCCATGCGCGTCCGCAAGGCAGGCAAGAGCGTCGCCGTGATCGACTGCCGACCTTATGGCGGCACCTGCGCGCTGCGCGGATGCGACCCCAAGAAGATGCTGCGCCACGGTGCGGCCGTCATCGACAACGCGCGCCGGATGCGCCGCAACGGGGTGGTGGGCGAGGACCGCATCGACTGGCGCGAGCTGATGGCGTTCAAGCGCACCTTCACCGATCCGGTGCCGGGCAAGCAGGAACAGAGCTACCATGACGCGGGGGTGGAAACCTTTTATGGCTCGGTCCGCTTCACCGGCGCGAACACCCTTGTCGTGGAGGGAAAGACCCTCACCGGGCGACACGTCCTCATCGCCAGCGGTGCCGAGCCGGTCCCGCTCGGATTGTCCGGCGAAGAGCATGTCATCGACAATGAGGCATTCCTGGCAATGGAGCGCCTGCCCCGGCGCATCGTGGTCGTCGGGGGGGGCTACATCGCGGCCGAGTTTTCGACGATTGCGGCGAACGCCGGGGCGGAGGTGACGATCCTCCAGCGCGGGCCGCGCATGTTGACCGGCTTCGACCCCGATCTGGTTGGCTGGCTGACGCCGCGCCTGCGCGACGCAGGGATCGACGTGCAGCTCGATACGGTGGTCGAGGCGATCGACAAGACAGGCGACGGCTTCTTAGTCCGCGCCTCCACGGGCGGGGAAAGCAAGAGCTTCGCGGCCGACCTGGTCGTTCATGCCGCCGGGCGCAGGCCGGCGCTCGAAGCACTCGACCTGGATGCGGCGGGGATCGCGCACGAGCACGGCCGCCTCACGCTTAACGAGCATCTGCAAAGCGTGTCCAACCCGGCAGTGTATGCAGCCGGCGACGCGGCCCAGATGGGGCCGCCACTGACGCCGGTGTCGAGCCACGATGGCAAGGTGGTCGCCGGCAACATACTGGAGGGAAATCACCTCCAGCCAGACTATCGGGGCGTCCCAAGCGTCGCCTTCACACTTCCTCCCATTGCGTCGGTTGGCCTCGGCGAAGCCGAAGCGCGCAAGCGAGGAATACGCTTTCGCGTGAACAGCAGTTTCGTGCCTGGCTGGTATACCGCGAAGCAAGCGGCCGAACCGGTCTATGGGTTCAAGGTGCTGGTCGATGAAGGCGACGACAGCATAGTCGGCGCTCACCTGGTCGGACCCCACGCAGAAGAGGTCATCAACCTGTTTGCGCTCGCAATCCGGCACCATCTCACGGCAGGCGACTTGCGATCAACCATGTTCGCCTATCCAACTGGGGCGTCGGATATCGGCTCGATGCTTGGATGAAGGTGGCCTCGAAGAACAACATGACGCGGTAACGGTCCACCAATAAGGCGTGGCCCGACACTTAATATCCATTATGCTGGATATATGGAAAGTGATTCGGCTATCGCTGCATTGGGTGCCTTGGCTCAAGGTACACGCCTGGACGTGTTCCGTCTGCTGGTGCGGCACGAACCCGATGGCTTGGCCGCGGGTGAGATTGCTCGTCAGCTCAACGTGCCACAGAACACCATGTCGGCGCATCTCGGTATTCTCGCACGTGCCGGTCTGGTCCGGTCCGACCGGCACAGCCGCTCGATCGTCTACCGCGCCGACCTGGACGGCTTGCGCGCGCTGATGCTGTTCCTCGTCAAGGATTGCTGCGCCGGATCGCCCGAGCTGTGTGCGCCGCTCCTCGCGGAACTCGATCCTTGCTGCTGAAAGGACACCCTGTGGCTACCGATATCGTCATCTACCACAACCCCGCGTGCGGCACGTCGCGCAATGTCCTTGGCCTGATTCGCAATGCGGGGATTGAGCCGCACGTGGTCGAATATCTAAAGACCCCGCCCTCGCGCGCGCTGCTAGTCGAGTTGATAGACCGTGCGGGCATCACCCCGCGCGATCTGCTGCGCGAGAAGGGAACGCCTTATGCGGAGCTGGGGCTGGGTGACACGTCGCTCTCCGACGACGCGCTGATCGACGCCATGATGGCGCACCCGATCCTCATCAACCGTCCGCTCGTCGTCTCACCGCTGGGCGTGAAACTATGCCGCCCGTCGGAAGCGGTCCTCGATCTGCTGCAGACAGGCCAGCAAGGCGCGTTCGTCAAGGAGGATGGCGAGCAAGTCGTGAACGCTTCGGGTCAGCGCGTCGCCTGATGCTTCTTGCCGTCCTGATCTTTGTCGCCACGATCGCGCTCGTCATCTGGCAACCGAAAGGGCTGGGCATTGGATGGAGCGCGATGGGCGGTGCCGTCGTCGCCTTGCTCGCTGGCGTCGTCACTCTCTCGGACGTGCCGGTGGTGTGGGGCATCGTCTGGAACGCGACCGCTGCTTTCGTCGCGATCATCGTCATCAGTCTGCTGCTCGACGAGGCCGGGTTCTTTGAATGGGCAGCACTCCATGTCGCACGCTGGGGCAGAGGGCATGGCCTGAGGCTGTTCGTTCTCATCGTGCTGCTGGGCGCGGCAGTATCCGCGTTGTTCGCCAATGACGGCGCGGCGCTGATCCTGACGCCGATTGTCATCGCCATGCTGCGCGCGCTGGGCTTCAAGGACAAGGCGACGCTGGCGTTCGTCATGGCGGCCGGCTTTATCGCCGACACGGCAAGTTTGCCGCTGGTCGTCTCCAACCTCGTCAACATCGTGTCGGCCGACTTCTTCAAAGTCGGCTTCGGTGAATATGCCTCCGTGATGGTGCCGGTCGATCTCGTGTCGATCGCCGTCACGTTGGGCGCACTGATGCTGTTCTTCCGCCGTGACATTCCACAAGCCTATGATGTCGGAGCGCTGCGCGCGCCCCATGAGGCTATTCGTGATGCCGCGACCTTCCGCGCCGGTTGGGTTGTCCTGGCGCTTCTGCTCGCCGGCTTCTTCCTACTCGAGCCCCTCGGCGTACCGGTAAGCGCAGTTGCCGCTGCCGGCGCGATCCTGCTCCTGGTGATCGCCGGGCGCGGCCATGTAATCGAGACACGGAAGGTACTGCGAGGCGCGCCGTGGCAGGTCGTGATCTTCTCGCTCGGCATGTACCTGGTCGTCTACGGCCTGCGGAACGCCGGCCTGACCGATCACCTCGCCGCGCTGCTCGATCGCACGGCACAAGGCGGTGTGTGGGGTGCGGCCTTCGGAACGGGCATCATCGCGGCCATTCTCTCGTCGGTGATGAACAACATGCCGACCGTGCTGGTCGGGGCGCTGTCGATCGACGCGGCGCACGCGACCGGCGCGGTCAAGGAAGCAATGATCTACGCAAACGTAATCGGTTGCGACCTCGGCCCGAAGCTGACGCCGATCGGGTCTCTCGCGACGTTGCTGTGGCTTCACGTTCTCGGTCAGAAGGGCGTGCGGATCGGATGGGGCTATTATTTCCGCGTCGGCGTCACGCTGACCGTGCCGGTACTGCTCATCACGCTCGGCGCCTTGGCATTGAGGATCACTCTTGGATGACAGCCCTGATCTACATCGCAGCGGCGCTTGCTGAAATTGGGGGATGCTTTGCCTTCTGGGCTTGGCTGCGCATGGGAAAGTCACCCCTGTGGCTCGCGCCAGGCATAGCGTCCCTCGTCGTCTTTGCCTGGCTGCTGACCCGCGTGGACAGCGATGCGGCAGGGCGCGCCTACGCCGCTTATGGCGGCATCTACATCTGCGCCTCACTGCTTTGGTTGTGGAGCGTCGAGGGCGTTCGGCCCGACCGCTGGGACGTGGGTGGCGCGGCCCTATGTCTCATCGGAACTTGCGTGATCCTGCTCGCGCCGCGTGGTGCGTAACGCCGGCCCTATCTGACTTTGGAATGTTCAATGCCTCTTCGCGACCTGTCCGAACCCGACCATCTACCCGCACTCGATCCGGCCTATGCCCACCAGCGGCCTGCGCTCGGTCTCGGTCCGGCTGATCCCGCACCGCGCATCCTGCTGCTCTACGGAAGTTTGCGCGAGCGCTCCTTCTCGCGGCTATGCATCGAGGAAGCTGCGCGCCTTCTTCACTTTTTCGGGTGCGAGACGAGGATTTTCGATCCGTCGACGCTACCGTTGCCCGATCAAGTGGCGGGCGACGACCACCCGGCCGTTCATGAGTTGCGGCAGCTCTCTCTATGGTCGGAAGGACAGGTCTGGTGCAGCCCCGAGCGACACGGTCAAATCACGGGCATCATGAAAACGCAGATCGACCATCTGCCGCTGAACATGGGCGGCATGCGCCCTACGCAGGGGCGCACGCTGGCGGTGATGCAGGTGTCAGCGGGATCGCAGTCGTTCAACAGCGTCAACACACTGCGCGTGCTCGGCCGCTGGATGCGGATGTTCACCATCCCCAATCAATCATCGGTCGCCAAGGCGTTCAACGAGTTTGACGACGCCGGGCGGATGAAGGCCTCGAGTTACTATGATCGCATCGTTGACGTGATGGAGGAGTTGGTCCGCTTCACCGTCTTGCTCCGTCCACATGCTGACCAGCTTATCGATCGCTATTCCGAGCGCAAGGAAGCCGGGGTGCCGATGGATCCGACAACCGATCTATCAAGCATCGCGACGGCCCGCGTCTGAAGCTAAGCCCGTCCGCCGGGGAAGACTGCCGCCCACGCCCGCAATAGCGTAGCGAGTGCAACATTACCGCACGATAGGCTTGGCTTCAGCCGGTACAATAATCGCTGTTTGCGTCGAGGGATCGGCCATAACGTCAAGGCCTTCGGGCACGTTGCGACGCAGCTCGTCGATCCAGACCTGTCCATGCGCGTCCGAAGGCATGCGCCAGTCGCCGCGTGGGGATAGCGATCCGCCGGTCGTGACCTTGGGTCCATTCGGCAGAGCAGAGCGCTTGAACTGGTTAGCGAAGAAGCGGTGTAAGAACACCTCAAGCCAGGCGCGGATGACGCCCACCTCGTAGGCGCGCTTTTGCTCCTCGGGAAACCCCGGCGGCCAGCTTCCCGCACTAACGTCCTGCCAAGCGTGGAATGCCAAAAAAGCGATCTTCGAGGGCCGCAGCCCGAACCGGGTGAAATAGTAGATCCAGAAATCGTGGAGCTCATACGGTCCGATCTTGCCTTCGGTGCTCTGCGATTCTCCTTCGCTCGCCTGCGGGATGAGCTCGGGCGATATCGTAGTCCCGAGAACGTCCAGAAGGACGTCTGTGACATTGGTATCGAACAGCCGGTTCGAAGCCGTCCACCGGATCAGGTGCTGAATGAGAGTCTTCGGAAGCGAGCCATTCACGTTGTAGTGGCTCATGTGGTCGCCGACACCGTAGGTACACCAGCCAAGTGCAAGCTCCGACATGTTGCCGGTGCCGAGCACCAAGGCGTTACGCTGGTTGGCAGCTCTGAACAGAAGATCCGTCCTGAGTCCCGCCTGCACGTTTTCGAAAGTCGTGTCGTAGACCGGTTCGCCGGTTGCGAACGGGTGCTGCAAATCCGCTAGCATCTGGTTGGCAAGCGGCTTGATGTCGATCTCCTCGGCGGTCACACCGAGCCCACTCATCAAGGCGTGGGCATTGGACTTCGTCCTGGCGCTGGTGGCGAAGCCAGGCATTGTAAATCCGAGAATGTCGGTACGTGGACGCCCAAGCAAATCGAACGCCTTTGCCGCGACGATCAAGGCATGGGTCGAATCCAACCCTCCGGACACGCCGATGCAGATCTTGGCTAAACCGGTTGCTTCCAGCCTCCTCGCAAGCCCGCTGACCTGGATGTTGAACGCCTCGTAGCAGTCCTGGTCGAGACGGGCCGGATCATCAGGTACGAAGGGGAAACGATCGATGTTCCGTCTCAGCCCGAGATCGCCCATCGGGGGATCGAGATGGAAGGACACACGTCGGAATCGCCGGTCCGGCATCCCGTTTGCGATAGCGGCCTCGTTGAAGGTGCCGGTCCGCATGCGCTCTAGTTGCAACCGCTCCACGTCGATGTCCGCAATGACCATCTGGGACGCGACGCTGAACCGCTCCGTTTCCGCGAGCTGAGCTCCCAGCTCGTATATGCAGGCCTGGCCATCCCAAGCGAGATCAGTGGTCGACTCTCCGTATCCGGCCGCGGAGTAGATGTAAGCTGCCCAGCAGCGGCCGGACTGCAGCTCGCAGAGGCGCCGTCGTGTGTCCGCCTTGCCCACCACGATGTTGCTTGCCGAAAGGTTCGTCAGGATCAGCGCGCCGGCGAGCGCGGCAAAGTCGCTTGGGGGTGCAGGAGCCCAAACGTCCTCGCAAATTTCAGTGTGGAAGATCAGGCCGTCGACGTCGTCAGCCTGGAACAGCAAATCCATTCCGAAAGGAACTGGCTCGCCTCCAACATAGATCTCGCCACGCACGTCACGGCCGGAGGCGAACCACCGCTTCTCATAAAACTCACGGTAATTGGGAAGGTGGCCTTTTGGTACCACACCAAGAATCCGACCCCGGTGGATGGCGACAGCACAATTGTAGAGCCGACCTTCGCGCCGTAACGGCGCTCCCACGAGGAGAACCGGCCTCAACGTCCGGCTTGCCTCGACCAGATCTATAATCCTCGCTTCAACTTCGTCGAGCAACGCGCGCTGAAGCAGGAGATCGTCAATTGAGTAGCCCGAAAGTCCCAGTTCCGGGAAAACCATCAGCGCTACTGCCTGAGCGTCGCCCTCGCGGGCTAGTTCCATGGTTTGTGCGAGGTTGAACGTGGGATCGGCGGCCCGGCAGCGCGGCCGGCAGGCAGCGACTCGCACAAAGCCTTGGCGGTAGATGGAAAGAAAGGCCTCGGCGCCCTTGCTCTGGATCATATGTGCATGCCTTGGCCGAGCAGGACGAGAGCGGCCTCCTTCAGCGACTCCGGCAAGGTGGGATGGGCGTGCGTCGTCAGCGCGATGTCCTCAGTCGTCCCACCATATTCCATGGCCAGTACGGCCTCGTGGATCATCGTTCCGGCGTCCGGCCCGATAATGTGAGCGCCGAGCAGGCGATCGGTCTTCGCGTCTGCCAGCAGCTTCGTGAGCCCGCGGGTGTCGCCGTTGCATCGCGCGCGGCTGTTCGCCAGGAACGGGAATGTGCCGGACTTGTAGTCGACGCCGGCTGCCTTCAGTTCCTCTTCCGTTTTGCCAACGCTCGCGACCTCGGGAGAGGTGTAGATGACGGCGGGTACGGTGTTGTAGTCGACCCCTGGATAGCGGCCGGCGATCCCCTCCACGCAGCGCACCCCATCCAGCGTCGTTTTGTGCGCAAGCATCGGTCCCGCGATAACGTCGCCGATAGCGTAAATTCCGGGGACAACAGTCTTGAAACCAAGCTCCACAGGTATGCGGCCCTTGGGGTCGAGCAAGACACCGACTTGGTCCAGCCCTAGGCCGTCTGTGTAGGGTCTACGGCCCACTGCGACCAGCACGACGTCGGCCGCGAGGGTCTCGGTTGCACCGCCGTTTGACGGCTCGATGGCGATAAGCAGGTCGTCGGGGCGCTTCTCGACGCTCGTCACTTTGGTCTGGAACCGGAAGTCTAGCCCTTGCTGCTTCAGCGTTTTAAGCAGGTGTCGCGAGATCTCGCGATCCATGCTGGGCACGATGCTCTCGAGGAACTCAATCACAGTCACCCTGGCGCCCAACCGACGCCAGACGCAGCCCAGTTCAAGGCCGATATAGCCGCCGCCGATGACGACCAGATGATCCGGCACCTTCTTCAACGAGAGCGCGCCCGTATTCGAGACGACGCGCTCCTCATCAATGTCGATACCTGGCAGCCGCGCGACATCCGAGCCGGTTGCTACGATGATCCCCTTGGTTGCCGTCAGAGATCGAGCGCCACCCTCGGCCAGATCGACGGCGAGGCGATCGTGTGCCGTGAAACGGGCGCTTCCCTTCACCCATTCCACCTTGTTCTTTTTCAAGAGGTGTTCGACGCCCTTGGTAAGCCCAGCGACGACCTCATTTTTGCGGCTGATCATTTGCGCCAAGTCGAGGGCAACGCCGCTGACGCCGATACCATGCTTCTCAAGCCCCTCGCTGAGGTCGGCAAACAGCTCCGTCGAATGGAGAAGAGCCTTGGAGGGAATGCAGCCGACATTGAGACAGGTGCCGCCAAGCGTGGCGCCACGTTCGACACACGCGACGCTCATCCCGAGCTGTGAAGCGCGGATGGCGGCGGGATAGCCTGCCGTGCCCCCGCCGATTACGATGATGTCGAAGCTGTCGTTCATTCGTTCGTCCTCGATAAACCGGTCACCTGAGCTGAACGCCGCTGGCAAGGAACCGCTTCGCCAGCAGCGCGAACATCCGAGTTCAGCCCATCTCTAGATATCCACGTGAAGTCCGCTGAACCCGCACCATCAAGGCGGGGAGAAAGGGATAGAAGGGTCTCACCTCTTGGACGAAGCGCTCTCCGTCTCCAGTATCGCCGGCCGGTGTGCGCTGGGCGCTGATCAGATCACTTGGCACGGGCACCTCTCGTCAGAATTTGCAGCCGCAGGCAATCGCCTGTGCCGCATCATCAATCTTCCCTACATTCTACAGTAGCTGTAGAATCAAGCTCATTGTAATTCCGGCAGCAGAAAGCGGGCATTCGAATGCAAATCGGCGAACTGGCGAAAGCCACCGCGACCAAGGTCACGACGATCCGCTTCTATGAGGGCATCGGCTTACTCGGCCGCCCCGCTCGCACGACCTCAGGCCGGCGCACTTACGGGGCGTCGGACACCGATCGTCTCAACTTCATACGAAACGGTAGGCGTCTCGGCTTTTCCATCGACGAGATCCGCTCCTTGCTCGCACTCGCCGATCAGCCGGACCGCGACTGCGGGGAAGCCACTGAGATCGCATCACGTCATCTCGCCGATGTTGAGGAGCGCCTTCGCCAGCTAGGCGCGCTGCGCGATGAACTGGCTGCAATGAGCGCTGCCGGCTGTTCGGCCAAAACGATGGCCGAGTGTCGCGTTATCCAAGCTATCGCTGGACCAACCGCATAACCCTGAACCGAGAACGGAAAATTACGTGATGCCACTACGGAGCCTCTGCGCCTCAACAGCTCTCCTGATGGTGGCTACGATCGCGATGGCAACGCCCGCCATCGCAGACCCGTCCGATGATTACATCAACGCCGATCGGCCTGGCATTGCGGACGGCAGCACAACCGTGGGAAAGGGTCGCTTCCAATTGGAGACCGCGATCCAGGCCGAGTTTCGTCACGACGGCGATGAACACGAGCGGACAATCTTCTTTCCGACCCTGCTCCGCTACGGCGTTGTCGACAAGGTCGAGTTACGGGTCGAGGGAAACACCTATTCATGGATGAGGCAGAAGGACGCTACCAATACATCATACTCAAATGGCTTCTCCCCCACATCGATCGGACTAAAATACAACTTCATTGATGTTCCGGAAGGTTCAAAGCAGGTCTCACTCGGCGCAATTGCTCGTATTTTCCCACCGTCTGGCTCTGGAGATTTCCGAAACAGCAAGACGACGGGAGATTTAAGGATGGCAGCCGACTGGGCGTTTGCCGACAACTGGTCGCTGAACCCCAACATCGGCGTTGGTGTTTTCCAGGACGACTCCAACCGCACCTATACGGCAGGGCTTGCGGCTGCCACGTTGAACTTCAATCCCAGCAAGACGCTGAACTTCTTCGTGGATACCGGCATCCAGGCTCCGGAGGAGAAGGGTGGCAGAGCGTCGGTCATAATCGATGCAGGCGTGGCTTACATCATCGGCCACGACATCCAGCTCGATCTCAGCGTCGGAACCGGCGTTGCCGGTTCAACAACGCCACATCCATTCCTCGCCGCTGGCTTCTCGAAGCGATTCTAGACGACCTCGCACCTCTCTCACATTGAGGCTTGCTCCTCCAGTGACTGTAGCATGTAAGTGAGACTGAACGCGCTACGAGAAGTAGGAATCGATTGAATTGTGGTGAAACGCAGCGTCGAAACGGCACCAACCGGGGGGGTCGGTCGGCGAACTGCTCTGGCTCGTCTGGGTAGCGGAGTGATCGCGACGATAATTCCGGTACGATCATGGGGAGCGGCAACCAAGCCGGCGCGACCTTGGCAGGGCTTCGCTTCCCCGCCAGTCTGGCGCCGCTTGGAGATCGGAACAGGCGATACGCTGATTACGTCGGCAACCGTGGCCGGTGCCGTTATCGAGGCGGTCCTGGACAGCGGCAGCGGCGCGACGATGATCAGCAAATCGCTGGCCGCGAAGCTCGGCATGACCAACCTGGAACCACGAAGGATCAACGGTCTGGGTGGCAAGGCAGAAGTTGGCTTGGTTCGCAACGTCGAGGTGGTGCTCGCCGGCCAGACGCATGTCCTGCCGTTCGCGATTGTGGCCGATCTCGGAGCGATCTCGGCTGCTTTCGGTCGGCCGATCGACATGATGCTCGGAGCCGACGTCCTTGCCGGCGGCTGCGTTGCCCTGGACTTCGCGACCAGACGTTTCGCTTTTGAAAAAGCGGGCAGCTTCGCCCCCGGCCCCGATTGGACGTCTTTGGTGCTCGGTCATGGCACCAAAAAAGAGCTGTTCGTGCTCGCCTCGATCGCGGGCCTGGATCCGGTCGCGCTGATGCTCGACTTCGGCAGCTCGTCGGCCTTGATGCTGTCCGCAGCTTATACTGATGCCCACTCCCTTTTAGCCGGCAAGATCACGTCGACAGCGGCCCTCGGAGGAATCGAGGGAGTGCACATCGTCAAAACATTCACTGCCGATAAGGTGGGCCTGGGCGCGCTCCAAGTAGCCTCGGTTCCGGCGCTCGCTCATGATCGCTGGACATCCGAAAGCACCGTGGGAAATATCGGCATGCCGCTGTTGGGGCAGTTCGATATCGTGCTCGACATTTCTCAGGGGCGATTGTGGTTGCGGCCCATCCCCGTGAAAGCCCGTTTGCCGATGCTGAAGGATAGAAGCGGCCTTGGACTTGCCGCGTCATCAACGGAACTGACTGTCGTTCATGTGGCCGCTGGGGGTCCCGCGGCGCGATCGGGGTGGGCGGCCGGCGATCGGATCGCGGCAGTGAAGGGCCTTGCGATCGACACGTCTTACACACGTGGCACGCTGTGGCAGTGGCGCTATGGGCCTGCCGGAGAGAAGGTCGCGCTGACACTCACCGATGGTACGACACGAACGCTCAAACTTGGCGACTACTACTGACGCTTGCGCGTTGAGCATGTTATTGCGAGCGGGTCTCAAATCGCTTGCTCCTACAGCGGCTAGAGGTTGTAAGGGGTCGGCATGTCGCCGCTCAACCTTCCTTTGAATATCGATGCCGCACCTCCAGGTCGCATGATCCAAGCCGCCTCCATGCGGCTCATTGCCGTCGCGCTCGCGATCTTAATGGGTTTGCTCATCCCGCTGACGGCACTGCATGCCGCGCCCAACGCAGATCCGAACGACGTCCAAACCGCGTGGCGCCTGCTCGACTATGTAGCGGTCGATTACAACGGCGCGGTCGAGGGCGGCCGGATAAAGAGCGCAGCCGAATATGCCGAGATGACGGAGTTTGCCGGCTCCGTATCACAGCGGCTTGCGGCGCTGCCGCCAAAGCCCGAGCGGGCGGCGCTGATCGCGGGTGTGGCGCGCCTCCAGAGCGTGATCGGGCGCAAGGGAACGCCGCAGGAAGTCGGGACGCTCGCACACGGGCTCGCAGCCGATCTACTGAAAGCCTACCCGGTGCCGCTCGCCCCGGCAGCACCACCGAGCTTTGCTCGCGGGGTGACGCTGTTTGGCTCCACCTGCGCAGCCTGTCACGGCATGACCGGCAACGGACATGGCCCCGACGCGGCCAAGCTCACGACGCCGCCGATCGCGTTCACGGATGTCGAACGCGCCCGCCAGCGCAGCGTATTTGCACTCTATCAGGCGATAACCCAAGGCATCGACGGAACGGCGATGCAGAGCTTTGCGGAGCTCTCAAACGGGGATCGCTGGGCCTTGGCTTTTCGCGCCGGCAGCTTCGCACTGACCGACGAACAGGCGCGGGAAGGGGAGCGATTGTGGAAGGCCGATCCGTCGCTCCGCCAGCAGGTGCCGGACCTCCAGACACTCGTGGCGCTCACCCCTTCCGCGCTCGCCGACAGTATCGGCGAGAAGCGGGCACTGGCGGTCATGGCTTATCTACGCCGTCATCCCGACGCTGTGATCGAACAGGCCCCTGCGTCGCTCTCGATTGTCCGGCAGAAGCTGGCAGCGAGCCTTGATGCCGCCCGCAAGGGCAATCGTCGCGCAGCGAAGGAAGCAGCGCTGTCCGCCTATTTGGATGGTTTTGAGCCCATCGAACCCACGCTGGGCGCACGCGATGCAACGCTGCTCGCCCGGATCGAGGGTGCGATGGGCGAATACCGCGCTGCCGTCGATCAGGGTGCGGAGCCCGACGATCTGGCGAACCGGGTGCTCGTCCTGAATAATCTGTTCGACGATGCCGAAGCGGCGCTGGCCCCTGGCGCCTCCAGCGATGCATCGACCTTCCTGGGCGCGTTTACGATCCTGTTGCGCGAGGGCTTGGAAGCCCTGCTCATCGTTGTTGCCATGATCGCCTTCCTCCGCAAAGCGGAGCGCTCGGAAGTCTTGCCCTATGTCCATGGTGGCTGGGTCGGAGCGCTTGTCGCTGGCCTGTTAACCTGGGTGGTCGCCACCTATGCGATCGGGATCAGCGGTGCGAGCCGAGAGCTGACCGAAGGGTTCGGTTCCCTGTTCGCTGCCGTGGTCCTGCTATCGGTCGGAATATGGATGCACGGCAAGGCGCAAGCTGATCAGTGGCAGCGCTATATTCGAGAGAAGATGACGCGCGCGTTGTCGGGTCGCTCGGCCTGGTTCCTGTTCGGACTGGCCTTCGTGGTGGTGTATCGCGAGGTGTTCGAAACGATCCTGTTCTACGCCGCACTATGGACGCAGGGGAATGGCGGTGCGCTTCTCGCCGGCGCGGGATCAGCAGTCGCGTTGCTCGCCGTGATCGCATGGGCCATGCTCCGCTACAGCCGCCAGCTTCCGATTGCCAAGGTCTTCTCCTACAGTTCGTGGCTGATGGCGGGGCTTACGGTGGTGCTCGCTGGAAAAGGCGTTGCGGCGCTACAGGAGGCAGGGATCATCGACATCGCTCCGCTTGCGGATGCGCCTCGGGTATCCATCCTTGGGATCTTCCCTACTTGGCAATCCATCTTGGCCCAGCTTCTCATGGTGCTGGCAATCCTGGCCGGATTTTCCCTTAACCGCCGTAAAGCCGCGCCGAATTTGAGCGTTGCAACGGCGGAATGAGAATGATCTGCCTTGTCGTTCCGTTGCCGGTAAAAGCCACGTCGGATCTCCGGAATAGAGGTGATTTCCGTCCACAAACGCGCGTTTAAGTGCGCCTGCACGGGCGGGGATAGCTATGTACCCCCGGGCTTCGTCTTGTTGACCGAAAACGTGATGATGGTCGTCCCGGTGCTCGCAAAGCAGCACTAGTTTCGACGGTCGCCGGCAGCGACCGTCGAAAACCAGCTATCATCCTACCTCATTGCGGTCTGATCGCCGTGACTTGAGCGTTCATGCCTTGTGCCTTTGCCGTGAAGGCGACCCGCTGCCCCGCCCGAAGGTTCTTGAGCAAAGCCGGAGGCGAGGCGCGGAAGGCCATGGTCATCGCCGGCCAACCGATCGCCGGTATGGGACCGTGCTTGATCGTGACGGTTCCTGCCCGCGGGTCGAGAGCCGTGATCGTACCCGTACCTTTGCCGACCTTTGCGGCCGACGCGGCCGGCGATGCTGGGGCGGCCACAGCGTTGGCGGTGAGGGGGGTGAGAAGCAGGACAAGACCTGCCCGAAGTATAGACGAGACTTTCATGATGCACTCCTTTTGGAACTGGTGAGACCTCGCTGCCGCAACAGCATGTAGGCGGCGGGCAAGAGGAACAGGGATAGGAGGGGAGCCGTCAGCATTCCGCCGATCATCGGTGCCGCGATGCGGCTCATGACCTCTGAACCGGCACCGTGTCCGACAAGGACGGGGAGCAGGCCGGCGATGATGACGGCAACGGTCATCGCCTTGGGCCGAACCCGCAGCAGAGCGCCTTCGCGGATTGCTTCGACGACTTCCTCTTTCGTAGGCGAAGGACCGCGAGCGGCGAGGGCGTGTTTCAGATAGATCAGCATCACGACGCCGAACTCTGCAGAGACACCCGCCAGGGCGATGAACCCCACCCCCGTCGCGACCGACTGCGCATAGCCGAGCAGCCAGAGGATCCAGATGCCTCCGACCAGAGCGAAGGGCAGGGTCCCCATGACCAACGCCGCCTCGTCGAGCCGGCCGAACGTCAGGTAGAGCAGCAGGAAGATGATCGCGAGCGTCGCTGGAATGACGAGCATCAGCCGGCTTTCGGCACGCTGCAGATACTCGAACTGCCCCGAATAGGCGATCGATACGCCGGGGCTGAGTCGCACCCCCTTCGCAACAGCGCGCTGCAGGTCGGCAACGGTCGAAGCCAGGTCACGGTCGCGGACGTCGACATAGACCCATGTCGATGGTCGCCCGTTCTCGGTCTTGAGCATTGGCGGCCCCTCGGCGACCGACACCGCCGCGACCGTGCCGAGCGTGATCTGCTGACCCGTGGCAGTCACTATGGGAAGCGTCCGCAGCCCTTCCAGGCTGTCTCGCAACTCGCGCGGATAGCGAACGCTGATGGGATAGCGCGCCAGGCCCTCGACCGTTTCCCCGATCGTCTCGCCCCCAATTGCGCCCGCGACGATCTCCTGAACGTCGGCAATGTTGAGGCCGTACCGGGCAGCGCTCGCCCGATCGATGTCCACGTCGACGTAGCGCCCGCCGGTTAACCGCTCCGCCAGGGCGGAACTGACGCCCGGCACGGTCTTTGCAATGCGCTCGACGCTAGCCCCTATCCGGTCCAGCTCGGCCAGATCGGCGCCCGACACCTTGACGCCGATCGGACTTTTGATGCCCGTCGCCAGCATGTCGATCCGATTTCGGATGGGCGGCACCCAGACATTGGTGAGCCCGGGAACGCGAACCGTTCGGTCCAGCTCCTCCACCAGCTTCGCTGGCGTCATCCCCGCGCGCCACTGGTCGCGTGGCTTGAACTGGATCGTCGTCTCGAACATCTCCAGCGGGGCGGGGTCGGTCGCCGTTTCGGCCCGGCCGGCCTTCCCGAACACGGTTGCGACTTCAGGCACGGTTTTAATGAGGCGATCGGTTCGTTGCAGCAGATCGGAAGCACTGGCGGCAGAGAGGCCCGGTAACGCCGATGGCATGTAAAGCAGGTCGCCCTCATCCATCGAGGGGATGAACTCGCCTCCGAGCCGCGCGAGCGGCCAGGCTGTCGTTGCCAGTACCACAATGGCGACCGCGATCGTCACCCAGGGGCGCGCCATCACCCGGTCCAGGGCGGGCCGGTAGAGGCGGGTCAGGCCTCGGTTGATGACGTTGTCCTGCTCGGCAGGGATGCGACCCCGGATCAGCCACCCCATCAGCACTGGGACGAGCGTGATGGAGAGAATGGCAGCTGCCGCCATCGCATAGCTCTTGGTGAAGGCGAGCGGTGCAAACAGCCGGCCTTCCTGAGCTTCAAGCGTAAAGACGGGCACGAACGAGAGCGTGATGATGACGAGGCTGAAGAACAGCGCCGGACCGACTTCCGCGGCAGCTTCGGTGATGACCTGCCAGCGCTCCTCGCCTGCGAGCGCTTGGCTAGGGTGGTCATGCTCCCAATGCTCGATCCGCTTATGCGCGTTCTCGATCATGACAATGGCCGCATCCACCATTGCACCGATCGCAATGGCGATCCCGCCCAAGGACATGATGTTGGCGTTAACGCCCTGGACGCGCATGACGAGCAGGGCGGCGAGTACGCCGAGCGGCAGGGTGACGATCGCGACCAAGGCCGATCGAACGTGCCAGAGGAACAGCCCGCACACGATCGCCACAACGACGAACTCCTCGAGGAGCTTGCTCGACAGATTCTCGACCGCGCGATCGATCAGTTGCGACCGGTCGTAGGTGGTGACGACCTGCACGCCGGGGGGAAGGCTTCGCCTCAGCTCGACCAGCTTGGTTTTCACCGCCTCGATCGTCTCCCGGGCGTTCTTGCCTTGGCGCAGGATGACGACACCGCCCGCTACCTCTCCCTCGCCATTGAGATCCGCGATGCCCCGTCGCATCTCAGGGCCGATCTGGATGGTGGCGACGTCGCCCAACGTCACCGGGACACCGGCCCCGGCGACCCTCAGCGGAATTGCGCGAAAATCATCGACGGTACGAAGATAGCCCGACGCGCGAACCATATACTCCGCCCCACCCATCTCCAGCACCGAACCGCCCGCCTCCTGATTGGCGCGGCGGATGGCTTCCACCGTCTGGGCGTGGGTGACGCCTAGCGAAGCAAGCCGGGTCGGGTCGAGCAGCACCTGGTACTGCTTCACCATGCCCCCGATGCTGGCCACTTCAGCGACACCGGGGAGGGTTTTCAACTCGTAGCGCAGGAACCAGTCCTGCAGCGATCGAAGCTGAGACAAGTCGTGGCGGCCGCTGCGGTCCACCAACGCATATTCGTAGATCCAGCCCACACCGGTGGCGTCCGGGCCGAGGGCGGCCTGTGCCCCTTGTGGCAGCCGACCTTGAACCTGGCTCAGATATTCGAGCACGCGGGAGCGTGCCCAATACAGGTCCGTGCCCTCGTCGAAGATCACATAGACGTAGCTGCCGCCGAAGAAGGAATAGCCGCGCACGGTCTTGGCGCCGGGCACGGACAGCATGGTAGTGGTCAGCGGATAGGTAACCTGGTTCTCCACGATCTGCGGCGCCTGGCCCGGCCAGCTTGTCCGGATGATGACCTGGGTATCCGATAGATCGGGCAAGGCATCGACGGGCGTGGCCCGCAGCGCGAACACGCCGGCGATGGCAAGTGCGAGCGCTGCCAGCACAACAAGGAACCGGTTGGCGACGGACCAGCGGATAATCTTGGCGATCACCGGCTGCGCTCCTGCATGATGCGGCGCAGGGTCGGGCCTTCCGATGGCTGGTCGAAACCGAACCGAACACGATCTCCCTTCTTGTAGCCGCGCAGCAGGGCGGGATTGGCAACGCGGAAGCTCATCGTCATCGCCGGCCACCCGATCGCCGGCACTGGCTCATGAGACAGCGTTATCGAACTCGCGTCCAACGTCTCCACACGCCCGACTGTCTCATAGACTTGACCAGTCGCAGCCGACGGCTGTTTTGGTTGCGGCTTCGCTTCACCGCCGATCGGCCGCGCATCGAGGCCTGCAAGGCTGGCCTCGGAATCGATCAGGAACTGGCCGGATGCCACGACCTTCTCGCCCTCGGCGAGCCCCGCAAGAATTTCTGTTTTCCCGCCACCTTCGGTGCCGGTTCGCACTTCAGCGGGTCGGAACCGCCCGCCGGGGCCAGCGAGCATGACGAGCGTGCGGCGACCGGTGCGGATCACGGCCTCGCTGGGCACGAGCAGCCTATCGCGTGAATCCTGCCCGAGTGCGACGCTGGCGAACATGCCCGGCCGAAGCCTGCCGCCTCTGTTGGCCAGTTCGATCCGCACGGTGAGCGTGCGGGTTTCGGCCTGCGCCTGAGGCAGAATGGCAGTAATCCGGCCTGCGAAGGTCTCCCCCGGGAAAGCCGCAAGCGTGGCGGTTACGGGAGTGCCGACGCGCAGCGTGCCGGCGCCCGCCTCGGGGACGGCCGCGTTCAGCCAGACAGTGCCGAGCCCATTCACCTCAGCGAGGGTCTGGCCCTGCGCCAAGGTCATGCCCTGTCGCACGCTCAGCGTCTTGATGACCCCGCCGATCGGCGTACGGATCGTCGTTCGCCCGCCGGTCGAACCGGTCATACCGAGAAGCGTCATGCGTTGGCGTGCGGCCCGTGTCAGGGAGGCATCCCCGGTACGCCGAACCGCCTCGTACTCGGCTTGCGCACCTGCCCATTCAGGAACCAGGAGGTCGGCCAGTGGCGCTCCAGCGGACACCACGTCACCGGGCGCGCGTGCATAAACACGTTGAACGAAGCCGGCGCTGCGAGCCTGGATGACGGCGAGGGTGCGCTCGTCGAACTCAATGCTGCCCGTCACGGTCACCGCGTTGGCGAGCGTCCCTCGCTCGGCCGACACGATCCGCGCTCCAAGGCGCTGCATGCTGCCAGCATCGATAGTGACCCCCGGCATGGCATTCGCGCCGGTGCCATCATCGGCATATCGGGGGATCGTCTTCATCCCCATGGACGAGAGACCCGGACCGTCATGATGTTCGGCCGGGATCATGGGGTCATACCAGTAGAGGATCTTGCGCTGGTTCGTTTGGGCCTGCTGCGTTGGCGAGCTGGCCGTGTTCCCAAGCCGCGCGATGCCAAAACCGATGCCGCCTGCCACAAGGGCAAGCGCACCAGCAGCAGTTGCAAGGCGGGCGCGGGTCATGTTCGTGCCTCTCATCGGTCGTCGCTCCCGAAGGTGATTGTGAGCCGGACGGCATCGGAAGCGACATCCGCCTCGCGATCGAGCGCCGTCAGCTCCGCGTCGGCCAGGGCCGTCTTGGCATCGATGATGTCCGTAAGATTCGCCCTACCGGCGGCATAGCTCGCCGTTTCCAGGTCGGCGCGCTCCCGAGCGAGCGGGAGAAGTACGCGTAGCGCCCGCTGCCATTGGCTATGGTGCATCTCATGGTCGGCCAGCGCGGCGTCGAGGCCGGCTGCCAGAGTGCGCCGCGTCTCCTCGCGCTGTGCTTCCGCTTGCGCTTGAGCAGATCGGCGTGCCGCGATACGAGGATCCTGGCGCGACCGAGCGAACAGCGGCAGGCTCATCGACACCCCCGCCGATACCATGTCTCCGTAGCGAGGGTCACGACGCTGGTACGCCACTTCGGCACCCCAATCCGGACGCTTTTCTGCACGTGCCGCGTCCACATCAGCCTGGGCACGATGAATGCTCGCGTCGGCGGAAACCATGTCGGGATGCTGCTCAAGCGCCGTCCGCAGCTTCGCCGGCACCAGGTCGATCACCGGCACGTCGCCGGCGATCTCGGGTGCCGGAACGCCCGTCCAGCGAGCCAGCATCGCGCGGGCGCGCGCAACTGCGGCGACCAGCTCGTCGCGCCGATCCTCCAGCCCGGCGATGGCCTGGTTGATACCCAGGCTCTGGGCCGGACGGGCCGTCCCAGACGCCACAGCGGTGCGTGCAGCAGAGGGAAGCGTACGCAACGAACGGATGATCGCGTCGAGTGCTGCCAATCGTCGTTCAGTATAGGCAAGATCCATCCACGCCTGTCCCGCCCCCAACCGGACTTGCCGAAACTTGACCTCCTGAGACGCTTGCGCGGTGACGATCGCCGCCCGAGCCTGCGCCTGAGCGGCATGGCGCTTGGCGAGATTGGGTAGGTCCTGCTGAAACCCGACCCGCCCCATCGTCATGTCGTCGCGGGTCAGCGAGAAGGCCGGGGGTCCCGAGATCGGATAGTTATCGACGCCGATCGACAGCCGTGGATCGGGGAGGCTTCCGGCGGCGCCGGCCTCTGCTTGGGCAGCTGATACCCCTGCACGCGCTGCGGCTGCCCCTGGGGCGTTTGCAACCGCCCCGCGTATCGCTTGGTCGTAAGTCAGAGATTGCGCCTGCGCGGTGCTCGCTGAAAGCACCGCGACGGCCAGCATCATGGATGCGCGCATGGCTAATTCCGTCTGGAAGGGATGATACGATCACACGCTCGCCCCGCGCTCTGGCAAGAAGGCGAGGCACGACCGCGATCGGGTCAGCTCAGACGGTGGGCGGTTGTAGTTCCGGCATTAGGTCGCGGCCGGCCAAGGGTGCATCCACGGCGCGGTAGGCGACGGGAGGCAGGGGAACGCGTGGTGCCGTCAAAGGGAGACGGTCCTGGATGGTCATGGGAATCATGCATCCCATCTGCGCGATGCACGCAAGCGTGAGCCCCTTGCAGGGTTGCTCGTGCGTGGCCTCCGGCATTCCTTCCGTGCCGGCGCAATCCATTCCCGTCGGCATGGCATGGCTCGCCTCCATCGCAGGCGCGAGCGCGGGCCCACCTGCATAGGCAGCCTGTTGACCGAACAGGCCAACCAATGCTCCCAAGAGGAGAAGGAGGGAAAGATGACCTTTCACACCGATACGGTCGGGCGTGGGGGTGCGGGTGTCAACGACTATCCGCCGTGGTGAGCGAATACTCGCCGCCCACCGGGTCCGAACGCAACGACGTTGTAGGGCTGGGCCGTCATGCCCGGCATCTCCATGCCCGGCGAGCCCATCGGCATCCCGGCAACCGCGAGCCCCGTCACACCCTTCGGGTGCGTTGCCAGAGCCCGCTTCATATCGGCGATCGGCACATGACCCTCGAACGTTATGCCGTCGATAATAGCCGTGTGGCACGAGGCCAAGTCCGCAGGTACGCCCCGGGCCTTCATGAACGCGGGCCGGTTCGCGTCGTCGACGACGCGGACCGCGCGACCGAACTGAGCCTTCACCTGCTGCGCCCACTTCTCGCAACATGGGCAGCCCGGATCGCGATGCATCAGCACCGGCCCGGCAGCCAAGGCTGCAACCGGCATGGCGAACGCTGCAACAGCGGCGAGAAGGCAGATGCGGGTCATATCTGTTCCTAGATGGTCGCCCCACCACAGGCAAACCCTGCGGTGGGGCGGGGGCCGATCACTGTGCAGCCTTGCCGTGCGCCCGCAGCCAGGCGTTCAGCTCGCCGACTTCCTTGTTCTGCTCGGCGATCGTCTTGGTCGCCATCTGGCGGACCTTTGCGTCCTTGGTTTCGCGCAACACTATCTGCGACATGGCAATGCCGCCGCGATGATGCTCAACCATTTTGCGGACCCAGGTCTCGGTCGCATCGGCGCCCATGGCCGACATCATCTTCTGATGCATCTGCATTTCAGAGGGCGGATAGGGGTTCGCCGGCGTCGGCTGCATCATCTGACCGTGGTTCATGCCCGAATGATCCATGCCCTGCATCTGGGCGATGGCCGGAGCGGCGCCGAGCGCGGCCGCGAGGGCCAGAACAGTCATCTTCTTCATCGTGTCTCTCCTGGGTAAACGCCCCCGCCCACAGGAGAGATACGGGCGCGCGGACCGTATCCCTCACGCCCGTGATCGAATTCAGCGGATCGGCTGAAGGGTATCAACTCCGACGCTCTCATCAGTTTCAGGCGGGGGAGGGGGAACCTGCTTGTCACGATAGGAGGGCAGGTCGGGCGCATTCGCAGGCGTAGGATTTGCCTCGAGCCTGGCAATGGCCCGCTTCATCTGCGTGATCTCACGAACCTGAGCATCGATGATTCCGTCCGCCAGCTTGCGAACCTCGGGGTCTTTGATGTGAGCGCGCTCGCTCGTCAGGATCGCGATCGAGTGGTGCGGGATCATGGCTTTCATCCAGCTCACGTCGTCCACCGTCTCCTGACTGCGGACGAGCCACAGCGCGAGCGCGAACACCACGATGCTACCCCCGATGATCGCGGCATTCGTCCGTTTGTTCTTGTACATCGACCACATGAAGAGGAGCATGATGATCGCCATCGTGGCGCCCATCACGAACGCCATCCAGAACCGTGTCTGACTGAATTCGATATGCCCGAGGGCATAGACGTTCACGTACATCAGCCCGAACATGACAACGGTCGAGGTCGCCACCATTGCCGCGAAGCGACCATAGCCCATCCCCATGTTCATCTTGCCTTCGTGGTCATCCATCATGCGACTCCCTGTCTGGACATATGCCCCCCGGCTTTGCGGCGCGCCCGTCTCGGCCAGCGCATGAAGAGAAGGATTGCGCCGGATACCGCAAAGACGAGACCGCCTGCGGCGAAAGCGTTGAGCCACGGCGTGTTGAACCGCTCGTGCTCCGTCCAATCCATGATGTGGAGACCCCAGAAGAAATCGTACAGCCGCCACGTTCCTGTCCGGACCGACGTGAGCCGTCCCGTCTCGGCCGCTACGTAGATGCGGGTGGCGTCATTGTCGGCGAACGTCGCACGCCAAGCGGGCAACGCCCCGCGATACTCGGTGCTGGGTCGGTCGACCCGCTCGATGGTGGGCGCGGGCAAACCATTCCCTCGATACGCCTTCTGAGCGATCGTCCCTGCGGCCTTGGCATCCAGTGGCGGGAGCGGCGCAGCCGTGCGCGCGTCCAGCAGACGGATGTGACCATCCGCCAGCTGCGCCTCGACGATCGGCCGCCCGAGCAGCATGCGGTGCTGAAGCTGTCGGACCGGCGCTCCGACCGACGCGAGCAAGGCAGGCAACGGTGCGAAGCCTTGGGTGCTCGACAGCGCCGGCTCGGCGTTCCGTTCGATCCGATGATCGCCGTGCACGGTGTCGATGGGGAGCAGGCTCATCACAAGGCCGCTGGTGAACCAGACGATCGCCTGCGCGCCGATCAGGAGAGCAAGCCAGCGGTGGATCTTGCTCGCTCCAAGGTGGAGGCGGAGCCGCGGGCTCAGAACCAGGTCCTCACGCCGGCGACGAAGCTGAAGCCCCCCGTGTCGTCGCCACGCGCCCGCGAGAAGCGCGCGGTGTCGCCGAACTGCCGTTCCCACGACACGCCGATATAGGGCGCGAACTCACGGCGGCCCTCGTAGCGAAGCCGCAAACCGGCCTCCAGGTCCGTCAGCCCGGAGCCGATCCCGTTATCCCGCACGTCCTGGGCCGCAAAGTTGGCCTCCACCCTAGGCTGGAGAACAAAGTAGTTGGTGATGCGCTGGTCGTAATAGCCCTCGGCGCGGGCGAGCACGTCCCCCTTGTCGGAGAGGAACAGCGCGCCCTCGACCTCGAATTGGTAGGGAGCCAGGCCTTCGATCCCGATCGTCGCATAGGTGCGCGACGGGTTCGGCTTGAAGTCGTAGCGGACGCCGGCCTGGAGGTTCCAGTAGGGATCGAGGGCGTGGCTGTAGAGCGCCTGCACCTCGGCGCTTTCCAGTGATTTGCCGAAGCTGCCTTCACCCTCAGACTTCAGCCACAACCGGTTGATGTCGCCTCCGACCCAAGCTTCGCCATCCCAGCGGTAGCCGTCGCGTCCCTTGCGGGCCTGATACTCCGCGAGATTGAAGAGCACCTGATAGTAGGTCATCCCGCCATGCTCGCGCCGCAGATCGTTTTCTCGCGAGCTGGCCATGGCATCCGCCCCCCAGACACGATCGGCGAGATGATCGCCGGGCGGCGCGGGAGCGGGCTTGTTGCCGGGAGGAAGGTCGGTCCCGACCCTGGCGCCTGCCTGACTACTACCCTCCATCGCCATACCGGGCATCGCGCTCATGTCATGCCCGGCATGCGGGTCCTGCCCCGCTGCTGCCGGAGAGCCCATGCCGGGCATGGCGGACATGTCGTGGCCGGCGTGCGGGTCCTGGGCGGGCGCGGCCTGCTGCCCGCCCATGTTCATTCCCTGCATCCCGCTCATGTCGTGACCGGCGTGCGGATCGGCCGCCCGAGCCGGCGCGGTCGGCGCACGACGGGGGGCCGCACGCCGAACAGGGGCCTTCCGCTTGGCCGCGGGTTTCGCGGCTGCTTTCCGTGTGGGCGTGGGAGTCGCCTTGGCCGCGGGCTTTGCCGGCATGGTCATCCCCGGCATGTTGTGCATGGAATGATCCATGCTCTGCCCGAACACGGGGCTGGCGACGACTGCCGAGGCGAGGCCGGCGAGAAGGAGCGACCGGTTCACGCTGCCGCCTCCCCGGCCTTGCGGACCTGGACGACGCGCATCATGCCTGCGTGCATGTGGTAGAGCATGTGGCAGTGGAACGCCCAATCGCCTTCCTCGCCTGTCACGTCCCAGCTCACCGTGCCGCCTGGCTGGACCAGCACGGTATGCTTCCGGGGCGCATAGGCGCCTTTCCCTGTCACCAGGTCGAAGAAGTGACCGTGGATATGAATCGGATGGCCCATCATCGTGTCGTTGATGAGGGTGACGCGCACCCGCTCGCCGTGCAGCAGGGTGATCGGATCGGGGCTCTCCGACAGCTTCTCGCCATCGAAGCCCCACATGTACCGTTCCATGTTGCCGGTAAGGTGGAGCTTGATCTCGCGCTCGGGTGCCCGCGTGTCGGGATTGCGGTCGAGCGCAACCAGATCGCGATAGGTGAGCACGCGGTGCCCGACGTTCTCCAGTCCCTGACCTGGCTCGCCGGTGCGATCGACGGGCATGGCCGAAATGGTCTGGACGCCTGGTCCCTTCTTCACGCTCGGGGCTTTCGAGAAGTCGCGCATGTTCATGCCGCCCATGTCCATACCGGCCATCGGCTGCCCATCCGTCATGCCCGGCATGGCACGCGACCCGTGATCCATTCCGGCCATCGCGCCGCTCTGACCCTGCGGCGCGGTCATCCCGGCCATGGCGCCGGCAGCAGCGCCGGTCGCGCCATGGTTCATCTGGGAATGGTCCATGCCCTGCATCGAACCGGCACCCGCGCTCTGGCCCATCGTGCTGTGGTCCATGCCCGCCATCGATCCAGCCTGCGCGCCCATTGCTCCGCTCCCCATGCCCTGCATGGAGCCGTGATCCATGGTGCTCATGTCATGGCCGCCCATGCCCATGTCCTTCATGGTCGCGAGCGGGCGCTTGCGCAGTGGTGGGACCTCGGCCGCCATGCCCTCGCGGGGTGCGAGCGTCGCGCGCGCCATGCCGGACCGGTCGACGCTCTCGCCCACCAGCGTATAGGCGCGCATGTCGGGCGGCGTGACGACCGCGTCATAAGTCTCGGCCGGACCGAATTGGAACTCGTCAATCTCGATCGGGCGCACGTTCAACCCATCGGCCGCGACGATCGTCATCGGCAGGCCGGGGATGCGGACGTTGAAGGTCGTCATGGACGATGCGTTGATGAAGCGGAGCCGCACCCGCTCACCCGGTCGGAACAGAGCGGTCCAATTGTCCTTGGGGCCATGGCCGTTAACCAGATAGGTGTAGGTCGAGGCGGTCACGTCGGCGACATCGGCGGGGTCCATCCGCATCTTGCCCCACATTAGCCGCTCTTTCAGCGGCTGATCCTTACCGGCCAGCAGCCCGCCCAAGGTCTGGCGCTGACGGTTGAAATAGCCCGACTCCTTCTTGAGGCGGTCGAACAGGTAGTGCGGGTGTTGGAAGCTGTGATCGGACAGCACGATGACGTGCTCGCGATCGAACTGCACCGGGTCGGGGTCCTTGGGGTCGATCAGGATCGGGCCGTAGTGTCCCTCTTGCTCCTGAAGCCCCGAGTGGCTGTGATACCAGTAGGTGCCGTTCTGGATGATCGGGAACTCGTAGGTGAAGGTCGAGCGCGCGGGGATGCCCGGGAAGTTGATGCCGGGCACACCGTCCATCTGGAAGGGCACCAACAGCCCGTGCCAGTGGATTGACGTCTCTTCGTCCAGCTCGTTCACGACGTGGAGGCGCACGTTCTGCCCCTCGCGCAGGCGGATGAGCGGGGCGGGTACGGTGCCGTTGATGCCGATGGCATGGCTCTGCCGCCCGTCGATCATCATCATCTGATGCGCGACCTTCAGCGTGATGTCGTCGCCCGACACGGTCGGCAATGGCTTGGCGATCCCCGCGGACACTGGCTGCGCCCACGCCGGCATGTAGGCCGACAATGCAAGGCCGCTTCCGGCTAGGGTGGCACCGCGCAGCACTTGGCGGCGGTCGAGAACGCGCGACATGAAAGCTCCTCGAAGGGTGGGCCGCTACCGGCCCGTCTTAATCCTTCTACGCGTCCCGCGCGGCCATCCCTTGTTCGGCGCTCAACTTTTCGAGGAGGCGCGAACGGGCACGGTAAAGGCGGGTTTCGACAGCCTTCTGGCTGATCCCCAACACCTCGGCGGTTTCGGCTTGGCTTAAACCTTCGATAGTGCGCAGCACCAGCGCTTCCTTGAGGTTCATGGGCAGGGTCGAAATGGCACCTGTCACCCGGTCCAACTCCTGGCGGTCGGCTGCGCCGTCGTCGACCGCAACCCGATCGTCCACCACAGCTTCGGCGCGGCGATCGATGGGAACCGCAAAGGAGAAGAACCGGCGCACCGTGCGCTTTCGCGCCCAGTCACGGCACTTGTTGATCGCGATCGTCGAAAGCCACGCCTTCATGGCGCGCTGTCCGTCGTAGCGCGGGAGAGCCTGGTGTGCGGCGACGAACGTCTCCTGCACCAGGTCGAGCGCCTCGTCCGGTTCGCCGACGCAAGCCCGCGCGAGCCGGAACACCGGCTGTTGGTAGCGCCGCACGATTTCGGCAAAAGCGGCCTGCCGACCGGCAATGCTGAGCGTCGCCAGCTCGCCATCGGACAGCGTGGTCCAATCGAGGCTCACCCCTGGCCGTCGGTGAGCGCCTTCACCACCGCAGCATCGAATTGGGAGGTCTGATCGGCTCGCAGAAGCTGCCGCATGGCGAAGATGTGCGCCAACGTAGCCTTCTGCAGCTCGCCCATCGCGGCATGGCTCTGATCGACCGCGGCCGTGACCCGCGGGCCGTTGCCGTGCTCGGCCTCGATCGCCTCGGCGAGCCGGGCATTGGTCGCGCGCAACTCCAGCTCGAGAGCGCGCCGTTGCACCGCGAACCGGTCCTCCAGAACCTTCAGCTTTGCCTGCTGATCGGCATCGAGCGCGAGCTTGTGGTGCAGGACCTCGTGCAGCGCGGCACCCGGCTGCTTGGGATGGGGCAACAGCGCACGTCCGACGAACACGCCCCCGATCGCCGCGACAAAGGCGAGGACGACACACAGAACGACGCGCTTGGTCGAGGTCATGGCTCGCCGATCAGCAAAGTTGAGGGTGCGAGCGGCGAAGCCCCACCGAGCGGTGCGAGCGACACCGCGGGGCTCGCGGTCGCCGGCAATTCGGCGCCGATCATGCCGATCGCCAATGCCGCGACCGCCACCACACCAATGCCGAGCCCGGCCTGCCGCACGACCGGCCGGGTGCCAATGCGCGCGAGAACACGTGCTTCGACGTCGTCCAGAGCGGCCGGAACAGGTGCTCCCGCCAACCTCGCCAACGCTCTGTCCAGATCATCCATGTTTTCCACTCCGCCCCTCTAACACTGGTTACGCAGCGCTGCCCATCATCCCTCATCGCTAGCGTGAGGGGTGCGCACCTGCGCCGCGTAGAATGGACAGAACACCACGGAGTAACCTCATGCGTCGCGCCCTAGTCCCTGCCGCCCTTGCCATTCTCGGGCTCGCCAGCGCCGCCCAGGCTCACCCTAAGTTGCTGTCCGCCTCACCGGCGCCGAACGCGACGGTCGCCAAGCCCGCGCGTCTCGCGCTTCGGTTCAGCGAAAAGCTGATGCCGAAGTTCTCGGGCGCGGATCTGATAATGACCGCGCATCGGGGCACCGCGCACCCGCCTATGAAGGTTGCGACTGCGGCTGGGGTCGCGGAGGATGGCCGCACGCTCGTCGTCACGCCCAAGGGGCCGCTCGCACCGGGCCGCTACAGCGTCGCGTGGCACGTGGTTTCCGGCGACACGCACCGGGTGGCCGGCAACTTCGCCTTCGCGGTCAAGTAACGGTGGACACCGACTGGCCGCTGATCGCGGTCCGCTTCGCGCTCTATGCGACACTGAGCGGGCTGTTCGGCCTGTCGGCTTTCAGTCTCTATGGCCTCAAGGCCCGCGAGCGCGCCGATGCGCTCGCACTGCGGCCCTGGCTCGTCGGAAGCGGCCTGCTCGGCCTCCTGTTCTCCGGGATCGGCCTCGCGCTGCTCGCGGCTGCGATGGCCGGGGCGCCGCTCTGGCCGGTCGATCAGGAGGCGGTCGGGATGCTCCTCTCCGGGTCCGCGACGGGCACCGCGTGGGAAGCGCGCGTGGCTGCGCTCGTGGTGGCCTCGATCGCGGCCCTCGTGGCGGCCGGTCGCGCGGCTCTGCTCGGCCTAGTGGCGTTCGCTGCGGGCGTGGCGCTCGCCACGCTTGCTTGGGCAGGGCACGGCGCGATGGACGAGGGCGCAGTCGGCTGGGTGCATCTGGGCGCGGACATTCTCCACCTGCTCGCTGGCGGGGCCTGGGCCGGAGCCCTGCTCGGGCTCGTGCTTCTCGTCGCTCGGCCGGCCGGTCGCGTCGACGCCGCCCATCTGACCCTGACGCACCGCGCACTGCACGGGTTTGGCTTGGTGGGCACGATAATGGTCGGCACGATTGCCGTCACCGGGATCGTCAATGCCTGGTTGCTGGTCGGCGTTGCCAATCTGCCGAACCTCGCCGCTACGGTCTACGGCCAGCTTCTGATCGCCAAGCTCGTCCTCTTCGGCGCGATGCTCACGCTTGCGTCGTTCAACCGCTTTCGGCTTACGCCGGCGTTCGAGCGCTCGATCACCGCGGTCGATCATCATGGCGCGCTTCGCGGCCTGCGGCGCAGCCTCGCAGTTGAGGCGAGCTGCGCGGTGGCGATCCTGGCGCTCGTCGCATGGCTGGGAACACTCGAACCGCCCGCTTCGGCGATGTGAGGGGCGGGCGGCCTAATGCCGCCCGCCTCGCCGCTCAGGCGGCCATCTTCTCGCATTCCTCGGCGCAACGGTTACAGGCCGCGACGCAATCCTCCATGCCGGCGAGCCCTTCGCAACTCGCCGCGCACGCCCGGCAAATCTCGGCGCACTCGCGGCAGATATGACGATGGTGTTCGGACTTGCGGGCCATGAAGTCGATCGCGACTGCGCAAATCTGCGCGCAATCGGCCATAATTTTCATGTGCTGCGGCTCGGCGTGCTTCCCACCTGCCTCAAGGCAGTGGTTCATCGCCATATAAAGACAGGTGATATGGCATTCGTGGCAGGCGTCCATGCACGCCTTCATCGCCGGGTCCATCTGATGCATCAGTCATTCTCCGTCTTATCCCCGCCTTAAAGGGGATACGCGCCAGATCGCATTTTCCCTCGCCTGCTTGGCCCTTTTCGAGGGGCAACGCCTTCGGCCGCGTAGCTCATATTAGGCGGCTTGGGCGCACTGTCGCGGGTTAAGCTCGATCGGCCTTGACCCTGACACGGTGTCAGACCCTACATGCCTTCGGGTCGAAGGAGTTACGCCATGAACGATCCTCATTCTCATGCCCATACCGGGGGTTGCGGCTGCTCAGCAAAGTCAGCCGAGCCGGCTGCCGCGCCCGCTTCATGCTGCTCTGGGGCCTCTACCGCGTCAGTGCCAGTCGAGCAGGCCGGCAAAATGGGTGGCTGCTGTTCGGGACCCAAGGTGCCCGGCGACGCGACCAAGGCAACGGACCCGGTGTGCGGCATGACGGTCGATCCGGCGAAAACGGCGCACCATGCCGAGCACGCCGGCCATGAATATCATTTTTGCAGCGCCGGGTGCCGGACCAAGTTCGTGGCTGATCCGAACGCCTATCTCGGCGATAAGCCAAAAGCTGAGCCAACAGCGACGCCGGGCGCGATGTGGACGTGCCCGATGCACCCGCAAGTCCGCCAAGAGGGGCCGGGCACGTGCCCTATCTGTGGCATGGCGCTCGAGCCCGAAGAACCATCGCTCGACGACACACCCAACCCCGAGCTGGTCGATTTTACACGCCGGCTGTGGGTGGCCGGCGCACTGACGATCCCGCTCCTCGTCGTTTCGATGTTTGCCGAGATGCTCGGCATCAATGTCGTCAGCCCCACGGTCTCGCCGTGGGTCCAGCTCGCGCTAACCGCACCGATCGTGCTGTGGGCGGGCTTGCCGTTTTTCGAGCGAGGGTGGACCTCGATCCGGACCCGCCATCTCAATATGTTCACGCTGATCGCAATCGGGGTCGGCGCGGCCTTCCTCTACAGCGTGGTCGCGACGCTCGCGCCAGGCCTGTTCCCTGCGACGTTCCGGATGCACGGTGGGATGGTTCCGGTCTATTACGAGGCGGCCGGCGTCGTGGTGACGCTGGTGCTGCTCGGGCAAGTGCTCGAGCTGCGCGCCAGGGCGGCAACCGGGCGCGCGATCCGAGCCCTCCTGGATCTCGCTCCCAAGACAGCTCGGCGGCTGCGGACTGACGGCTCCGAGGAAGAGGTCGGTCTTGCCGACGTCGCCGCTGGCGATCGGCTGCGGGTCCGTCCCGGCGAAGCGATTCCGGTCGATGGCGTGGTGGTCGAAGGCCGTTCGTCGGTCGATGAATCCATGCTCACCGGCGAGCCTGCACCGGTCCTCAAGGAAGTTGAGGCGGCCGTCACGGGGGGCACCGTCAACGGCACGGGTAGCCTGATTATGGAAGCCCGCGCCGTCGGCGCGGATACGATGCTGGCGCGGATCGTCCGCATGGTCGCCGAAGCGCAGCGCAGCCGCGCCCCGATTCAGGCGGTCGCCGATCGGGTGTCGGGATGGTTCGTGCCGCTGGTCGTGCTGATCTCGGTGGTGACGTTCGTGGTATGGTCGCTAGTCGGCCCTGAGCCGCGCATGGGCCATGCCCTGCTCAACGCTATCGCCGTGCTGGTCATCGCCTGTCCGTGCGCGCTCGGGCTCGCCACACCCATGTCGATCATGGTCGGCACCGGGCGCGGCGCGACAGCCGGGGTGCTTGTCAAGAATGCGGAAGCCTTACAGGGGCTAGAGAAGGTCGATACGCTCGTCATCGACAAGACGGGCACGCTCACGGAAGGCAAGCCTAAGCTGGTCGCGTTCGAGACGGTCGGCGCAGTCGCGGAAAACGACATGCTCGCGCTTGCCGCGGCCGTCGAAGGGCAATCCGAACACCCGCTCGCTCACGCGATCGTCGTTGCCGCCAAAGAGCGGGCATTGCAGCTCGGCAAGGTAGCGGACTTCGCCTCGCAAACCGGCCTGGGTGTCAGCGCCACGGTCGACGGCCGCTCGGTCGTCATCGGCAATGCCGCGCAAATGAGCCGGATCGGCGCTGATCCCAAGCCGGTCGATGCCGCGGCTGATCGCCATCGTAGCGAAGGCGCGGGTGTCATCCTGGTCTCGATCGATGGGGCGCTCGCTGGCTTGCTGGCGGTCGCCGATCCGGTGCGGGCATCGGCGCGCGACGCCATTGCCGCGCTGCGCAAAGAGGGATTGCGCGTCGTCATGCTCACCGGCGACAATCGTGGGACCGCGGATGCGGTCGCGCGCGCGGTAGGCGGTCTCGATGACGTACGCGCCGATCTGCGGCCGGAAGACAAAGCGCGCATCATAGGCGAGTTGAAGGCAAGCGGCGCCAAGGTCGCGATGGCCGGCGACGGTATCAATGACGCCCCGGCGCTTGCCGCTGCGGACGTGGGTCTGGCGATGGGCACGGGAACAGACGTCGCGATCGAAAGCGCCGGCATGACGCTCACGCGCGGCGATCTGTCGGCGATCGTGCGGGCGCGCAAGCTCGCCCACGCAACGATGCGCAATATCCGCCAGAACCTGTTCTTCTCGTTCCTGTTCAACGGCATCGGCGTGCCGGTCGCGGCGGGGGTGCTTTATCCCGTCGCCGGCATTCTGCTCTCGCCGATGCTAGCCGGTGCGGCGATGGCGCTCTCGTCTTTCACTGTCGTTCTGAACGCGCTGCGGCTCAACGCGGTGAAGTTGTGAACATCGGAACGGCGTCGGACGCCAGCGGCGTCTCTCAGCGCATGATCCGCCACTATGAGAAAATCGGCCTCGTGCCTGCGCCGCCTCGGCGCGGGAGCTACCGGGATTATTCAGAGGCCGATGTTCACCGGCTGCGCTTCATTGCCAATGCGCGCGATCTGGGGTTCCCGATCGAGGAGATCCGCACACTCCTCGGCCTCTGGTCGGATCGCAGCCGTTCGAGCAGCGAAGTAAAGATGCTCGCCCAGGCGCGCGCCGATGAACTTGGGCGTAAGGCGGCTACGCTCGAAGCTATGCGATCGACGCTGCTGGACCTGGTGAACCGCTGCCACGGAGATGATCGACCGGACTGCCCGATCCTTCGCCGTATGGAAGCATAGGGTCGCGCCTACTCGCTGGCGCGACGAGCAACGCCGTCCCGCCACGGGCGTTGCGAAAAGCGAAGCGTGATCCGCAAAGTCGCCACACGACCGCGGATTGTGTCCATCGTGCGACCCAACTCGCGGACAATCTGGCTAATGGTCTGCTTCCCAGCCACACGCCGCCGAAGTTCGGCGTCGTCCTCCTCGTCCAAGGCGCGCCGCGCCGGGTGGTCACCTCAATTTATCCTTATGGTTCTTCCGATCATTTCCGGCTTCTCGTTGAACCGACTCGAGCGGGGCGAACGAATTTACTTTGGATGACATTGTCGAGCCAATGCTCAAGGTAGCCGTGAAGATAACGCGTCGATCAACCGGCATTCGGCGATCGTTGTGGCGTCGCAGCGCCCCCATTTGACGATCTCTTCACGCAGCGTCTGTAGGCCGGCGAGTTTGTGGTCGATCTCTGCGATGTGCAGCACCGCCATCTCGTCAACTGCATCGCACGATCCGCGCGGATCGTCCGCCAGGCGGAGCAGGTCACGCACCTGATCGAGCGTAAAGCCCAAGTCGCGCGAGCGCTTGATGAACGTCAGGCGATCAAGGTGCGACTCATCGTAAAGGCGGTAATTGCCCCCGCTCCGACGCGGTGCAGCGATCAAACCCTCACCCTCGTAAAAGCGGACGGTCTCGACCTTCAGCCCGGTGCGCTTCGCAATATCGCCGATCTTCATGGATGAGCCCTTGACCCTCTAGTGACATGAGGGTGCATATGGGGGGTCCGACACACGAATCGAGTGCATCATGGCGGACGACTGCTGTTCCAGGAAAGGCGACACGATCGCGCAGTTCGGCCGTAAGACCGATCAACGACGCGTGCTGATCGCCGTCATGGTTATCAACTTCGTTATGTTCGTTGCCGAGTTCGGCGGGGGGGTGTTCGCGCGGTCGTCCGCACTGATGGCGGACTCAGTCGACATGCTCGGCGATGCCGTGGTCTATGCACTCAGCCTCTATGCGTTGAGCCGCGGCCCCCGCTGGGAAGCCGGGGCGGCACTGGCCAAGGGCGGCATCATCCTCATGTTTGGCATCGCGGTCGTATTCGAGATCGTCGACAAGGTGGTCAACGGCGTTTCGCCCTCGTCTTCACTAATGCTGGCGTTCGGCGGTGCCGCGCTCGTCGCCAACCTGACCTGCCTCGCGATGCTGTGGCGATTCCGGTCGGAGAACGTGAATATGTCCAGCACGTTCGAGTGCTCGCGCAACGACGTGGCGTCAAACGTCGGCGTACTTATTGCGGCCGGGTTTATCGCCATGACCGGCGCGGCATGGCCCGATATCGCGGTGGGCGGCGTCATCGCGCTCATCTTCCTGCGGTCAGCGTGGCGTGTTCTCGCCGAAGCGATCCCGGCATGGCGAGAGACCCGGCCGGTAGCACCGGAAGTCTTGCGATGACACTCGGACGTATTTCGACTAGACGGCCTGAAATGCTGCGCAGGCTCTGGTCCCTTTTGCTCGTCATGATTGCGTCGTCCCTGGTGATGACGGCGACCGTGCACGCGCGCGAGGTTGCAGGGCCGGTGACTATCGAGTGCAGCGGCACAGTGCATAGCGACGGCGACGCCGATCAATCGCAAGGCGATGCCGACAAGGCGGTGCCGCACCACCATGCCACCTGCCACGGACAGTTACTGAACCTGCCAGCGAGCAACGCGCTGCCGTTGATGGCATGCGCTGACGGTCTGCATCCGTTCCCCGCACCCGCCAGTGCCATCGCGTCGCATCTCGTCGATCCCGCGCTGAGGCCCCCGGCCGCCTGACGACACCCGCTCGCCGGCATCTGCCGGCCCGACGTGTTCTGTCAGGATCGATATTTCATGAAAACAATGCTCGCGGCCATGCTGGCCGCGGCGTCCTGCGCATCGATAGCGCAGGCGCAACAGGAGGCGGCGCCGCAGGCGGCCACCCCGTCTGAAACGCCGACCGCGGCGCAACCGCTCCCCGGCTTCTCGCTCGATCAGGCGGTGTCTGCCGCGGGCGGAGCAGCGCCATCGGGTGCCGCTGCTACTGCATCGGTCGAGGCGGCGCAGGCGGCCCGCACGGTGGCCGGGCTCCGGCCGAACCCCGTCTTCCAAGGGCAGGTCGAGAACGTCGTCGGCTCCGGTCCTTATCGGGGCGTGCGGAGCGCGGAGACGACGGTGGGGGTCGCGATCCCGATCGAGCTTGGCGGCAAGCGCGGTGCCCGCGTTGCTGTTGCCGACGCGCAAATATCACGTGCGCAACTCCAGAGCGCGATCGTCGCGGCCGATATCCGCGTCCAGGTCACACAGCTCTATGTCGAGGCAATCGCGGCCGAACGCCGGCTGGTGACGGCGCGCGACCAGGCACGGATCGCGGCCGAAGTGCTGCGGGGGGCTGCGGTGCGCGTCCAGGCGGGGCGAGCGTCGCCGCTGGAGCAACAGCGCGCCGATGTCGCGCGTATCAATGCCGATGCCAATGTCGAGCGGCTGACCCGGCTCGCCGAGGCGGCACGGACCAATCTCGCGCGGCGGCTCGGCCGTCCGATCGACGGCACGCTCGACGCAGGCTTGCTCGACCGGTTGCCGCCGGCGACCTTCGGCCCTGCAGCACCGCTACAGACTGCCGGCACGCTGGCGCTGGCGGCGGCGGATGCCGATCTTGCCATCGCCGATGCCGGCATCAGGCTCGCGCGCGCCAACCGCGTACCCGACATCAACGTCGGACCGGCGCTCCGACGGCTGGAAGCGACGAACGATACCGCCGCGGTGTTCGCGATCTCGATCCCGATCCCGCTCTTCAACAACGGCCGCGCCGCCATCGCGCAGGCGACGGCGGAGCGGACGCGCGCCGAAGCGGTGCGGCGCGTAACCGCGCTCGACGTCGAGCAGGCGATCACCGACGCGCAAGCCGAAGCCGCCAATGCGGCAACGACCGCGCGCGCTGCGGTCGGGCCGGCGCTGGCAGCAGCAGCAGAGGCCGCGCGGATCGCGCGGATCGGCTACCGCGAGGGCAAGTTCGGCCAGCTGGATCTCCTCGATGCCGAACGCACGCTCGCCGAGACGCGCGTCGCCGCGATCGACGCGCTCGCCAACTATCAGAATGCCCGTGCGCGATTGGAGCGGCTGACCGCGCCTGCGCCGACCACCAACACCGGGGGAACCGACCGATGAAGACCATCCTGACGGGCGGCGTTCTGCCGTTCGGCCTTGCCCTGTTGCTCGCGGCCTGTGGCAGCAGCTCCGAAGGCGGCAACGAGACTGCCGGAAACGAAACCAGCGCAGGTGCCGAAGCCGGCGGTAACGAAGCCGCCCATGCCGATGAGGGTGCGGTAACGCTCTCGGCGGACCAGATCACCGCGGCGGGCGTCCAGATCGGTCGCCCGCTCACGGGCGGTGCGGGGACGATCGAACTGCCGGCGACGATTGAGGGCGACCCGCAGGGGACGCAGGTCGTTTCGGCCGCAATCGGCGGGCGTGTCGTGGCACTCACGCGCAACCTCGGCCAATCGGTCGGGCGCGGGCAGACGATCGCCGTCATCGAAAGCCGCGAGGCCGCACAGCTCAAGGGTGAGGTCGAGGCATCGCGTGCCCGGCTCGCGCTTGCCAACTCCAATCTCAGCCGCGAGCAGCGGCTGTTCGCGCAGCGCGTGTCGCCCGAGCAGGATTTGATCGCCGCGCGCACCGCGGCAATCGAAGCACGTATCGCCTACCGGCAGGCGCAGAGCCAGGTGTCGGCAGCGGGCGGGGGCGGGGGCGGGCTCAACCGGCTCGGCATCGTCGCGCCGATCGGCGGTCAGGTCATCGCCCGACCGGTCGTGCTAGGGCAGACGGTCGCAGCAGACAGCGAACTCTATCGCATCGCCAATCTCAGCCGGGTGTCGCTGGCGCTCAACCTCAGGCCAGAAGATGCCGGCCGGGTGAAGCCAGGTAATATTGTTACCGTGACGGCGCCGGGGCGGCAGGCGAGCGCTCGAATCAGTTTCGTGTCGCCAGCCCTCGATCCGCAGACACGGCAGGTGCCGGTCATCGCGACGCTCGACAATGGTGGCGGTCAGTGGCGCGTCGGCGAGCCCGTCACCGCTGCGGTCCAACTCAGCGGTAGCGGAGGCAGCAATGCGGTCCGCGTGCCGACGACGGCAGTGCAGACGGTCGAAGGCAAATCAGTCGTTTTCGTCCGTACGGCCAAGGGGTTCCAGTCGACCCCGGTCACGCTCGGCGACGCGGCCGGCGATACCGTCATCATCCGCTCGGGCCTGACCGGCCAGGAGCAGATCGCCACCACCGGCAGCTTCACGCTCAAGGCCGAACTCGGCAAGGGCGAAGCGGCGCACGAGGATTGATGTCATGATCGCTCGCATCGTCAATTGGGCGGTTGAGAAGCGCTGGCTCGTCCTGCTCCTCACCGCCATCGTCGCCGTCATCGGCGCCTTTTCGCTCTCCCGGCTACCGATCGACGCGGTGCCGGACATCACCAACAATCAGGTGCAAATCAACGTTCGCGCGCCCGCGCTCTCGCCCGAGCTGGTCGAGAAGCAGGTGTCGTTCCCGATCGAAACCGCGCTCGCCGGCATCCCCGGCCTCGACAATACCCGCTCACTCAGCCGCAACGGCTTCGCGCAGATCACCGCGGTCTTCGACGAATCCACCGACATCTATTTCGCCCGCCAACAGGTCGGCGAACGGTTGCAGGGCGTCGCGGAAAGCCTGCCCGATGGCGTGAACCCAGAGATGGGGCCGATCGCGACCGGGTTGGGCGAGGTCTATATGTGGACTGTCCGGCTGGAACACCGAAAGGACGACAAGCACCGCGCTGGCGAGCCGGGGCAGCAACCTGACGGCAGCTATATCACACCGGAAGGCGAGCGGCTGACTACGCCTGAAGATAAGGCGACCTATCTGCGGACCGCGCAGGACTGGATCGTCACGCCTCTGCTCAAGAACGTACCCGGCGTGGCGGGCATCGATTCGATCGGTGGCTACGCCAAGCAATATCTTGTCGTCCCCGACGTGCAGAAACTGGCGTCGCTCAAGATTACACTGACAGATCTTGGCACCGCGCTTGAAAAGAACAACACCAGCGTCGGAGGGGGGTTCGTCAATCGCAACGGTGAAGGATTGGCGGTCCGGTCGGACGCGCTGGTGCGCAATGCGAACCAATTGGCGCGCACCGTCGTTGCCACCCGTGACGGTATCCCCATTACTCTTGACCAAGTCGCCAACGTCCGCACGGGGCAGGCGATCCGGATGGGCTCGGCGTCGGAGAACGGCACCGAAGTCGTCGTCGGCACCGCGATCATGCGGATCGGCCAGAACAGCCGCAACGTGGCGACCGCGGTCGCCGACCGGTTGAAAACTATCAACGCCTCGCTGCCACCTGATGTGGTGGTGCAGCCGGTGCTGGATCGTACCGCGCTGGTCAATTCGACGATCAAAACGGTCGCCAAGAACCTCTCCGAAGGCGCGCTGCTCGTCATCGTCGTGCTGTTCCTGCTGCTCGGCAACTTCCGTGCGGCGCTAATAGCTGCCGCGGTCATCCCGGTCACGATGATGCTCACCGGGTTCGGTATGCTTCGGCTCGGGGTGTCAGCAAACCTCATGAGTCTGGGTGCGCTCGACTTCGGGCTGATCGTCGACGGCGCGGTCATCATCGTCGAGAATGCCCTGCGGCGTCTTGCCGAAAAACAGCATCACGAAGGCCGGCTGCTAAGCGTCAAGGAGCGGCTGGATGCGGTCGCGACCGCAGCGCGAGAGATGATCCGGCCGTCCGTATATGGGCAGGCGATCATCATCCTCGTGTACGTGCCTTTGCTCACGCTGACCGGCGTGGAAGGCAAGACGTTCGTGCCGATGGCGCTGACCGTCATCATCGCGCTGCTCTTTGCCTTTGTTCTGTCGCTGACCTTCGTACCTGCGGCGATTGCCATCTGGCTGTCGCGGAAGGTCAACGAGGAGGACGGGCGGATCATCTCGTGGCTGAAGAAGCGCTACGAACCGGGTCTGGAAAAGGCGATGAAGCGGCCGTCGATCACCATCGGTGCCGGCGTGGTCAGCCTCGTACTGGCGGCGCTCGCCTTCACGACGCTCGGGCAGGTGTTCCTCCCCCAGCTCGACGAGGGCGACTTATTGATCCAGGCGCTGCGCATTCCGGCGACGTCGGTGCAGCAAAGCCAGGCGATGCAGGTGCCGATCGAACGAATGGTGTCGAAACAGCCCGAGGTGCGGTTCGTCTTCTCGAAGACGGGCACCGCCGAGCTGGCCTCGGACCCGATGCCGCCCAACGCGACCGATATGTTCGTCATCCTGAAGCCGCATGACGAATGGCCCGATCCCAAGCTGGAGAAAGCCGCGCTGGTCGAGCGGCTGGAGACCAAGCTCGCGCAGTTTCCCGGCAACGCCTACGAGATCACGCAGCCGATCCAGATGCGGTTCAACGAGCTGATCGCCGGCGTGCGCGGCGATATCGCGGTCAAGGTGTTCGGCGACGACTTCGCCAGTATGAACCGCACTGCCGAACAGATCGCCGGCGTCCTGCGCAAGACGCAAGGCGCGGCGGACGTGAAGGTCGAACAGACGACGGGGCTCCCGATGCTCGACATTCGGGTGAATCGTGACGCGATGGCGCGGGTCGGCGTCACTGCCCAGGACGTGCAGGACACCATCACCGCCACGCTCGGAGGACGCGAGTCCGGCATGATCTTCGAGGGCGACCGGCGTTTCCCGGTCGTCATCCGTCTGTCCGATGCAGAGCGCGCCAATCTGGGGCTTCTCGAACAGGTGCAGGTGCCTGTAGCCGGCGGTGGTTACGTGCCGCTGTCCAGCGTCGCCGATATCGGCGTCGTCGACGGGCCCAACCAGATCAGCCGCGAGAACGGCAAGCGCCGTGTCGTCGTCCAGGCAAACGTGCGCGGGCGCGATGTCGGCAGCGTGGTGGCGGATGCACAGGCCGCCGTGTCGAGTGGGGTACGCCTGCCGGCGGGCAGTTACCTCGAATGGGGCGGGCAGTTCGAGAATCTGGAGTCAGCCAGCCAGCGGCTCCAGCTCGTGGTGCCGGCTTGCTTCGTGCTGATCTTGTTCCTGCTCTACGGGGCATTGGGATCGGTGCGCGATGCGGCGATCGTGTTTACAGGGGTGCCGTTCGCGCTGGTGGGCGGCGTCCTGTTGCTCTTCCTGCGCGGCATGGACTTCTCGATCTCGGCCGCGGTGGGGTTCATCGCGCTGTCGGGCATCGCGGTCCTCAACGGACTTGTCATGGTCAGTTCGGTGCAGGACCTGATCCGTTCCGGCATGGACCGCGCCGAAGCGGCGCATACGGGTGCCCTTCAGCGATTACGCCCCGTCGTCATGACCGCGCTCGTCGCAAGTCTCGGCTTCGTGCCGATGGCGTTCGCGAGCGGGGCCGGCGCGGAAGTGCAAAAGCCGCTCGCAACCGTCGTCATCGGCGGGCTGATCTCGGCGACCCTGCTGACGCTGTTCGTGCTGCCGACGCTCTACGCCCGCTTCGGGCAGCAGGCGGTCAAGGTCGACGACACGGACGATACCTCACCGCTCCCGCAACCCGCATGATCGTGGGGGAGGGCGGTCGTGCCCTCCCCCACGCCTCAAGAAAGGGGGCTCGCTCATGACGACGATCGACAATGTAACGACACTCTCCGTATCCCCGCTGCGTGTCTGGACGGTCCTCACGGACTTCGCCGGCCACCCGCAGTGGAAGCCGTTCATCCAGCTTTCCGGTGCCGCGGTCTGCGGCGGTGATGCCAACTACACGTTCCGCATCGGCGGACTCGACAAGCCGGTGACGGCCAAGGCGGATATCATCCGCGTCGATAAGCCGCTGGCGTTCGCATGGACGGCGGGCGTCGCCAGGTTCTTGCTGTTCGAGGAATCTTACGCGCTGGAAAGCGATCCCGCTGGAACCCGCCTGCGCCATAGCCTGCGCTTCTCAGGCATCTTGGGTCGTCCGCTCTGGGCACTGATGCGCCGCAGGCTTCAAGCAAGCCTCGTGCAGTCGGACAGGTGCCTCGATCGCCAGCTTCGGCGCCTGTCGGCGGTGCCGGTTTCCAATAGCCGGACTGGACCTGCGCGCACTGGGGCACGGAGGCAGCGATGACGATGCATCATCTTGGCTTGGGTTTTGGCATGGGCATCGTGCTGGTGTTGGCAGGCTGTTCCGAGGAGCCCCGGAAGGGTCCACCGACCGAGCAGGAGATCCACGCTGCGGACACTGCGGTGACCAGCAGGACACCCGGCCGTCACCCCTATCGATGCGACGATAACCAGACGCTTCTGGTCGACTTCAAGGATCAAGGGCTCACAGTCGAGTTACGGCGCGATGCGAATGCACCTTCGGTCGTTCTAACCGCGCCGTTGCAAGGTCTCCAGTATGTCGGCGATGCGGAAAGCGCGACATTCTCGGGCAACCAGATCAAGATCGAGGCACCCGGCAAACGCCCCGTGCTTTGTGAGAAAGCGACAAGCCTATGAGCAATCTTGTATCTAAAACCAGCGGGACGGATCGCCAGCGACGTACGCTCTGGATCGTCCTGATCCTCAATGCCGGGCTTGCACTGGCGTTCGTCGCCACAGGACTGTTCGGTGATTCCAGTGCGCTGATCGCCAATGGCCTCGATAACGGCTCCGATGCCGCGGTATATGGGCTCAGCCTTGTTGCGTTGAGCCGCGGCGCACGCTGGAAGCAAGCTGCGGCCAGGGTGTCCGGCATCATGCTGCTCCTGTTCGCGGTCGCGGTCCTCATCGATGTCGCGCGGCGTTTTACCCAGGGCAGCGATCCGATCGGCCCGACTATGATCGGCATGTCGATTGTCGCTGGCATCATCAATTATCTGTGTCTGCGCCTCCTGCAAAAGCTGGAGAACAAGGACGTCAACCTGCGCGCGGCGACGACCTTCAGCCTCAACGACTTCATCTCGAACGGCGGGATCGTCGTCGCTGGCGTCCTTGTCATGTGGTTGGGCGTGAACTGGCCGGACCTCGTGGTCGGGCTGGCGACAGCCGCAATCCAGTTGTGGGGCGGCATCAAGATCCTGCGTGACGCGAAACAGGACGCGCGCAAAAACAAGGACAATCAGAATGGCTGAGAAGACCAGGCTCGACCTCGCCGTCGTCCTGCCCGACGTCCCGGATGCGGCTGACGCCTGCGTCGCGCGGCTTGTTCAACGGCTGGCGGACCGCGAGGGCGTCAGCGAAGCGCACGTCGTCCCCGCCAGTGGCGAGGCGCCGGCGCAACTGTGCATCCATTACGATCCGGACCAGCTCCCGCTATCCCGTATTCGCGAGGTCGCGACCGGCGCGGGCGCGCAGATAGGTGAGCGCTACGGCCATGCCGTATTCGACATCGGCACGATGCATCAGCGGCGCGCCCGCACCCTTAGCGATCGATTGAAGGCTGTGTCCGGCGTTCTGGAGGCCGAGGTTGCTGCAAGTGGCCGGGTGCGGGTCGAGTTCGACCGGGAACAGACCGACGAATCTACGATCCGCGGCACCGTCGTCGAGCGCGAAGCAGCCGTCCCGCAGGCCGCTAGCGACGATCACGCCGGCCATGACCATGGCCCCGGCGAGCACGATCACGGCAAGGAGGGGCATAACCACAATCATGGCGGCATCCTGGGGCCGAATACCGAGCTGTTCTTCGCATTGGGCTGCGGTGCCGTTCTCGGCATCGGCTTCGCGATCGAGAAGCTGGTCGCCGGGGCGCCATCGTGGCTGCCGCTCGCCTGCTACCTGACCGCCTATGTGCTGGGCGGTTTCTTTACCGTCCGCGAAGCGATCGATAATCTGCGGATGCGCCGGTTCGAGATCGACACACTGATGCTGGTCGCCGCGGCGGGCGCAGCCGCGCTGGGCGCCTGGGCGGAAGGCGCGCTGCTGCTGTTCCTGTTCAGCTTCGGCCACGCGCTCGAACATTATGCGATGGGTCGCGCCAAGCGGGCGATGGAGGCTCTGGCCGAGCTGGCACCGAAAACCGCCCTCGTCCGCCGCGAAGGCAAGATCAGCGAGATATCCGTCGACACGCTGGTGGTCGGCGACATTGTCGTGGTCAAACCAAATGCACGGTTGCCTGCCGACGGATTCCTGACGCTGGGTTCGAGCAGCATCAACCAGGCGCCAGTGACGGGCGAAAGTATCCCGGTCGACAAGACCGCAGTCACCGATACGGACCAGGCGCGGGCCAATCCCGACCGCGTCGACGCCGCCAGTCGCGTGTTCGCCGGCACAATCAACGGCAGCGGCGCGATCGAGATCGAGGTCACGCGCCTATCGACTGACAGCGCGCTCGCCAAAGTCGTGAAGATGGTCAGCGAGGCCGAGACGCAGAAGTCGCCGACGCAGCGTATGACCGATCGGTTCGAACGGGTGTTCGTGCCCGTCGTGCTGGGCCTCGCCGTCCTGCTGCTGTTCGCCTGGGTCGTCGTCGACGAACCCTTCCGCGACAGCTTCTACCGCTCGATGGCGGTCCTCGTCGCCGCTAGCCCGTGCGCGCTGGCGATCGCGACACCAAGCGCAGTCCTGTCGGGTGTCGCCCGCGCCGCGCGCGGGGGTGTGCTGGTGAAGGGCGGTGGGCCGCTGGAGAACCTCGGTTCGTTGACCGCCATCGCCTTCGACAAGACCGGCACGCTAACAGAAGGCCAGCCCAAAATCACCGATGTCGTCGCGATGACGGGCATCGCCGAGGACCGGCTGCTCACGACGGCCGTCGCCGTGGAGGCCCTGAGCGATCACCCTCTCGCCGCGGCGATCGTCAAGGACGGCAGGACACGCCTGAACGACGCCGCGTTGCCACAGGCGAGCGATCTGGAAAGCCTGACCGGCCGCGGCGTCCGCGCGACGCTGGAGGGCGATCCGGTAACGATCGGCAAGGCCGAGATGTTCGGCAAGGACGGCATCGCCGCATTGACCGATGAAACGATGGCCGCAGTCGAACGGCTCCGTGCGGGCGGGCGGACGACGATGGTCGTGCGACGCGGCGAGGTGGATCTGGGGGTCATCGGGCTGATGGACACGCCGCGGACTGCCGCCAAGGCGACACTGGCGACGCTGCGCACCCTCGGCATCACCCGTATGATTATGATCTCGGGCGATAATCAAGCGGTCGCGGATGCGATTGCGCGCGAGGTCGGCATCGACGAAGCGTGGGGCGACCTGATGCCGGAAGACAAGGTCGAGGCGATCAAGAAGCTGCGCGGTGACGGCAAGGTCGCGATGGTCGGCGACGGCGTAAACGACGCACCCGCGATGGCCAATGCGACCGTTGGGATCGCGATGGGCGCGGCGGGGTCAGACGTAGCGCTGGAGACCGCCGATGTAGCGCTGATGGCGGACGATCTGGCCCATCTGCCGTTCGCGGTCGGCCTGTCGCGACAGACCCGATCGATCATCCGGCAGAACGTCTTTGTCAGCTTGGGCGTGGTGGCGATCCTGGTCCCTGCGACGATCTTCGGTCTCGGGATCGGAGCGGCCGTCGCCATGCACGAAGGGTCGACGTTGCTCGTGGTCGTAAACGCGTTGCGTCTGCTCGCCTATCGCGATCGGTTCGCCACGACGCAGACCGCCTGATGCCCAGGAGACCGCATCCATCGCATGCGGTCTCCGCAGGTTAGAAAGGAGTGTTCGTGATGTCCGATCCCACCGTGTCCGGTGTCCTTGCCGTCCGTGCGCAGATCCTTGCGCGCAGTCAGACGCTCAACCGCCTGACGCCACCAGCCACGACACCTGGGGCGGTTTCGACCGTGCCGCGGACCGACGCGCCGGCGACGTTTGGGGACACCCTGAAGGGCATCGTCGGCAAGGTGAACGCGGCACAGGAGGCCGAGGACGTCGCTACCGACCGCTACGAGCGTGGCGAGACCACCGATATCGCCACCGTGGCGCTGATGCAGAACCGCGCTTCGGTGTCCTTCGAGGCGACGCTTCAGGTCAGGAACAAGCTCCTGTCAGCCTACAAGGACATTATGAGCATGCCCCTTGGATGACTCAGTTCCCTGCGCCTGCGCATACGGCCAAGCCGAAGAGCGTGTGGGGTTGGCGGGCGGTCATGGCTTTGATCGTCGTGCTGGCGGGCGCCTGCTCGCCCGTTCGGCAGGATGACGACGCCGATACGCACAACACGTTGTCGGCCGGTTCCGAGATGCAGATGCATGTCTTCACCTGTGAAGATAGAACGTCGATCGTGACCGGTCTGAGTGCCAATACCTTCGTCGTCGACCTCATCGGTGCGACGCGGGAAGATCGTGAGCAACTGACTGTGCCACGCGCGCAGGTCCGGACTGCCGATGGACGGCTTACGGTCATGATCGGCCAAGATCGGCTCCATCTCGAGCGGATCGGCAAGCAAGGCATCAACGAGCATCTGTCGTTCAGGGGAAAATCATGCTGGCGCTGACCTATACGATCATTCCGGTGCTTGCCGTGATCCTAGGCGGCATCTTTGCGATATGGCGTCGGCCCGGCGACGCCTTTGTATCCGCGATGCAGCACCTCGCCGCCGGTGTCGTGTTCGCCGCTGCGGCAACCGAAATCCTGCCCCAAGTGCTGCATGCTGGCTCGCCGCTGGCAACCTTTATCGGCGGCTCAGCGGGGGTCGCGGTCATGCTGGGGCTCAAGGCGTACGAAGCCCGCGCCGCGGGACCGGTCACGCTGATATCGGCGGTCGGGATCGACATCGTCGTCGACGGGCTGGTGCTGGGCCTTGCGTTCGTCGCCGGTGCCAAGGCGGGCGCCCTGCTCACCGTCGCGCTCACGCTGGAGGTGCTGTTCCTAGGTGTAACGCTGACGACGGAACTCGCCGAATCCATTACCTCAAAACTCAAGATCATCCTCACCGTGACGGCGCTCGCGCTGCTGCTGCCGATCGGCGCATTGCTGGCGATCCCTGTCGCTGGCCTGTCACCTCCGGTAGTGGCGGGCTTCCTGTGCTTCGGCCTCATGGCGCTCCTGTTTCTCGTCACCGAAGAGCTGTTGGCCGAAGCACACGAGAAGCCAGACACGCCGCTCATCAGCGCAATGTTCTTCGTCGGCTTCCTCTCGCTCCTCCTCATTGAGGAAATCGCGATGTGACGAGCCTGACCTCAAACGGCGCCGACGTGCGCCGCGATCGATCCAGCAAGGGGAATGAAATGTCGATAATCAAGGCACAATGGCTTATTTTGGGCGTGGCTGCGGCCCTGTCCGCGTGTTCGGCCGAGAAGCCTTCGTACCAATTCACGTCGAATGAATCCGGTCCGACCGATGCGATCCATGGATCGAACGTGCAGCATGCCAAGGACGCGATCCACGGGGCGAACCCTGCGCACGATAAGACAAGCATGGTCATGCCATCGACCGGCGATCCGGACACCGACTTCCTGCGCGGCATGATCCCGCATCACGAAGGTGCAGTGGAGATGGCGCGTGCCGAGATCGCCAACGGCACCGATCCGAAAATTCGGGAAATGGCGGAGGAGGTGATCCGAACGCAACAGGCCGAGATCACGACGATGCGGGCTTGGCTTGCCGAGCGTCGAGCTGCCAGAAAGGGCTCCTGATGATGTCTCGCAGTCATTCCGATGATGCTGCACTACCCCTGTGCCCCATGCCCGCTCGGGCTCAGATGGGGCGGGTGGCGTGACGGAATATCGATGCGATGCGCTCATCATCGGCGGGGGGCCAGCAGGATTGACCGCCGCGATCTACCTCGCACGCTATCATCGGCGCATTATCGTGGTCGATGAGGGAAACAGCCGGGTGAAATGGATACCGCGTTCGCACAACCACGCCGGTTTTCCGGACGGGATTGCAGGTGAAGACCTTTTACACCGGATGCGCGAACAGGCCGAGCGCTACGGTGCTACGATTGTGAACGGCCGCATCGACACGGTGGCGCAAAACGCTGATGACTTCGACGCTTGCGGAGTTGGAATAACCCTGTCCGCGCGATCGATCCTGATCGCAACGGGAGTCGAGAACCGTCGCCCCTCGATCGACGCTGCGACCCATCGCGACGCACTGGAGCGCGGCCTGCTACGCTACTGCCCGATCTGCGACGGTTATGAAGCGACTGGCCAAGCTATCGGCGTCATCGGCGCGGACACTCATGGCGTCGCTGAGGCGCTGTTTCTCCGCACGTTTTCCGATCGAATAACGCTAGTGGCGCACAAGACGCTCGAACTCGACGCTTGCGACCGCGGGGCGCTGGAGGCGGCAGGTATTGCGGTAGCGCCAAGTGCGCTCGACCAAATCGATTTTGCTGAAGAACACGTAACGCTGCGTCTGGCCGATGAGACACAATTGCAGTTTGACACGATCTACCCAGCGCTCGGTTCGGATAGCAATAACGCCCTTGCGCGGCAGCTCGGGGCCAAGCTCAGCGACGAGCGCTGTATTGTGGTCGACACCAAACAGCGCACCAGCGTTTCGGGCGTTTACGCTGCCGGCGACATCGTCATATCGCTGGATCAGATAAGCGTCGCCATGGGCCATGCAGCTATCGCCGCGACAACTTTGCATAATGACCTTCGCAAGCGCGATGGCCATACCCGCTGAACGAAGATCAGCTGAAGGAAGATTATCAGCCTTACCCGCAATGGAATCCCGGGATTTGACCCATAACTATGGCCAGCGTTGGTCGGACGAGACCGACGTCGAACTGCGCAAGCGGATCGACGCACGCCAGAGTGTTGGCCAGATCGCGCGCGACATGGGGCGGACGCAGGATGCGATCCGTGGGCGAGCGGCAACGCTGCGCCTTTCTCTGCCCTCGACTATGCGCCCGTGGCGCGAGGGGGTAAAACGGGGACCGCGAATGCAGCGGCCGGACCCTAGCTCGACTGGCGAGAATTAAATGCCGGGGAGCGGCCCCCCGCCCCCCGGCAACCTTGTTACTTCATGTTCGGCATGGCGTGGCCGACGTGATCGCCGCCCTTGGCCTTGTCCCCATGATCGCAGCAGTCAGCGCCGTCCTTGCAGCCCGCCATGTCGGCGCAGCAGTTCGCCACGCCGCGAAAGCGCCGGTCGAGAGCGTGAGGGCGAAAGTGGCGCTGATGAGCTTGAACTTGGTCATTGGTATTCTCCGGAAAGTAGCAGGTGAAATTGATTGGTTTCACTAAATTTGCGGAGGGGGTGTCGCGGGCGCGCTGGCTCGGCCAAGAAGGGTAGCTTGCTGCCCGAAATATGGGACCACCTCACTGTGGGCGCTGCGATTAGCTGGCGATATGACCATACGACTTGGCAGGTTGAGGGTATAAGCCATGAACGGCGCGCCCGCACTGTCGGCGAAGCGCTGTGCCGAGTGCCGAGTGCCGGGTGTGCTACAGGCTGAAAGGCGGCGCGCCGAGGGAAAACCTCGGCTCGCTGAAGGCGTTTGCGTTCGACAAGACGGGGACGCTGACGGAAGGGCGATCGTGCATCACCGACACGATGGCCGTCGACGGCGCGAGTGCGGAGGATCTGTTGGCACTCGCCGTAGCGGTTGAAGCCTTGAGCGATCATCCGCTGACGCAGACGATCGTCAAGGATGGAGGCGAGCGCCTACGTGGGCGCGACCTTACGAGCGCTACGGATCTTAAGATCCTGACAGGGCGCGGCGTCACCGCAACTGTCGACCGTGAAACGGTTTGGATCGGCAAGGCCGAGATGTTCGCCGTTGAGGGTGTCCCCGCACTACACACCGCTACGACCGAAGCGATCGCCGCCCTTCGCGAGAGCGGACGTACCACAATGGGTGCGCAAGGGTGACCGGGACATCGGCGCGATCGGCCTGATTGATATGCCTCGCGAGGCAGCCAAGGTTGCGCTTAAGAGTCTGCGCGACATGGGTATCACTCGGATAATTATGATTTCGGGCGATCATCAAAAGGTTGCCGATGTCGTCGCCAGGAGGTTGAGCTCGACGAGGCCTGGGGCGATCTGATGCTGGAGGACAAGGTCGCGGCGATCAAGACACTCGCTGGCGAAAACAAGGTGGCGATGGTCGGCGACGGCGTAAACGATCCGCCGGCGATGGCGAGTGCGACAGTCGGCATCGCGATGGGCGCTGCCGGATCAGATGTCACGCTGGAAACCGCCGACGTTGCACTGATGGCCGACGATCTCGCCCATCTTCCGTTCGCCGTCGGCTTGAGCCGCCATACCCGCGGCATCATCCAGCAGAACGTGTTCGTCAGCCTCGGCGTCGTAGCGTTACTCGTGCCCGCGACGATCCTCGGCCTTGGGATCGGCCCGGCCGTCGCGATGCATGAAGGCTCGACGCTGCTGGTCGTGTTTAATGCGCTGCGCCTGCTCGCCTATCGCGATCCCGCTGTACAAGCAGCATGACGCCGATCGCACAATGCATCGCTCGTCGGCGGCAGAGCCGCCGGCGTGACGTGCGCCCTCTATCTTCACCGCTGCGACCGCTAAATCATTGGTGTCGACAAAGATCTTAGCCGCGCTGAATAGAACCCTTTTCCCGCAATCACCCCCGGCTTCCCTGAGAAGAACGGCGGCCGATACATGGGAACGATAGAAGCGTGAATTGGGTTCAGCGGTCGAATGCATACTTTAAATGGGAAGCAACAATGGACGATGGGGACGATCAGAAGATGAGCAGCTCCGCTGCCGGCTCGGGGGGACATTACGGCTATCACGGCCACCACCATCATGGAGGTGGCGCGACGGTTGGTATGAACGACGTGGTAGATCCGGTCTGCGGCGCAACCATCGACCCTCACATGACGAGACACTACGTCGATAGCGAGGATCAGCGGCTCTTTTTCTGCTCATCGGCATGCCAACAAAGGTTTGAAGCAGAGCCAGACCGGTATCGATGAGGGAGAGATGCCGCACGATCAAGGCAGCCCTTCATTAAACATGGCTCCCGATCATATGTCGCCGACGGCGCGAGCGGGACACTAACCCCCTCCGAGCGCGTTAGAACAATCCATAATAAAGGAGAGCGCAAATGCCCGAAGAGAAGCTTGGCTCGCATCACGACCATCCCGGACATACGCCTGGTGATCTCGACCCCCACGGTCACCGCGACACGAGCGGGCAGCAAGAGGTGCCAGGAGAGCACCACGATCACCCGGGCCACGTGCCCGGCGATCTCGACGAACACGGCGACCGGGATACTAGTGGCCAGCGGGACGTGCCAGGCGAGCACCACGATCACCCTGGCCATACTCCGGGCGATGTCGATCCAGACGGCCATCGTGACAAGAGCGATTCTGGCTCGAACTGAAATGCTACCTCGGCGAGGCCCTCCCCGCCGAGGTAGATTGCGACGGCATTTCTTCGGCAGGAGCGACAGCCGCGCGCCGCACCTGAGCGTTCATCTATCGAACGTTTTTGCGAGGATCGCCTCGGTAGCGACAGGTCCCTACTAACTGTTCTAGAGCTATTCGCGAGCGGGCAAGCGATGGTGGAACCGACGCATCTCACGCCCTGGTTCCGCCTGAGACGGGCCCAAGTTCAACAGACTGAACGAGTGTAAGGCGAAAATACACGGCAAAGTCGGTAGCCCTTTATTCGGCTTTTTACCGGAGAAGCTTACCCAACCCGTTCCAACGGCTGCCTGTAAGCGGAGGGGGCAGGCGTGAGACCAGATCGCAGTTCGGCACGCGCCTGTCGCATGATCTGGAAGCCGCCCGACAGACCGAGCACCGCCATCAATGTCGCCACCACAAGATCAGGCCAGGCGCTGTTCAGACCAAAGACGCCGCCTGCAGCCAGCACCACGGCGATATTGCCGATCGCGTCGTTGCGCGAGCAGATCCAAACCGAGCGCATGTTCGCGTCACCGCTGCGAAAGCGGTACAGCATGACTGCGACCAGCAGGTTTGCAATAAGCGCCGCGACCCCAATGATGCCCATGACCTCGGCATGGGGTACAGTGCCGTGGAAGGCGCCCCAGCCCGCCGCGAGCAAGACATAAAGACCGAGCAGGGCAAGCGTCGCTCCCTTCAGCATCGCTGCCCGCGCGCGCCAAGCTATCGCCATCCCGGCGACGCCCAAGCTGATCGCGTAATTGGCGGCGTCACCGAAAAAGTCGAGCGCGTCGGCTTGAAGCGCTTTCGATCCGCCCGTAATCCCAGCGACGATTTCGACCCCAAACATGCCGCCGTTGATGGCGAGCGCGATCCACAAGGCGCGCCGCCACTTTGGGTCGTTCAGGGTGCCCGCCTTGTCGGACGCGCAGCTCGTGCAGGCCATCTTTGCCACCTCGGTAGAATCGATCTAGCAGCCTATATGCACCCTCTAGTCGGTAGAGGGTCAAGGGCTGTGTCTGAGAAACTGACGATCGGTAAGCTGGCTTCGGCGACAGGCACCAAGGTCGAGACGATCCGCTATTACGAACAGATCGGCTTGCTGCCGGCACCAGCCCGGTCGGCCGGTAATTACCGGACGTACGAGGGCGAGCATCTGCGGCGATTGTCCTTCATCCGTCGAGCGCGCGATCTCGGCTTCTCGATCGATCAGGTCCGGGAGCTGATGGGGCTCGCCGGTCGTCGCGAACAGTCCTGCATGGCCGTGGACGTGATCGCCCATCGGCATCGGGATGCGATTACGCGGAAAATTGCTGATCTGACGGCCCTCGCGGGCGAACTGGACGCGTTGATCGACTCCTGCAGCCGAAACACCGTGGCCGACTGCAGGATTATCGAAGCCTTGGGTCCGACCGTGGACATGCCTTTCACACAGAGCCGAGCCCACGGCCCGAACTGATGGAAGGCCCTGATTGCGTTTGGTGCCGCAATGGGCAGTGCTAGAGACCAAAAGAAGATCAGCGTGTTAAGAGTGATATAATGGATCAAACCACTAGCGCTGTTAGCGTCGAACAGCGCCTACTCGAAAGCGAAGCCCGGCTCCGGCTTCTGACCGAAGCGAGTACAGACGTCCTGTACCGGATGAGTCCGGATTGGGGCGAGATGAAGGAACTGGATGGGGGCGGTTTCCTGCCCAGCACCCCGTCATCCAACCCGAACCGTTCCTGGTTGCTGGCCTATATTCCCGAAAGCGATCAGCCGGCGGTAACCGCCGCCATCGATGAAGCGATCCGGCTCAAGAAGATATTCGATCTCGAACATCGCGTTGTGCGTGCGGATGGGACCGTCGGCTGGACGCTGTCCCGTGCCGTTCCGCTACTGAGCGCAGATGGCGAGATCATCGAGTGGTTCGGGGCAGCAAGCGACATCAGCGCTCGGCGTGAGGCTGAGGCTGCAATGCGCGAGAGCGAAGCGAAATTGCGCCAGTTCAACCAAACTCTCGAGCAGCAAATCGCCGAACGCACGGCCGAGCGCGACCGCCTTTGGGAAGCATCGCCCGATCTTCTCGTGGTCATAGACTTCGACGGGGTCTTCCAGCGTGTAAATCCAGCCTGGACCACGGTCCTCGGCTATGCGCCTGACGAACTCGTCGGGCATCACGTCAACGAGTTCGTCGTTCCGGACGATCACGGCAAGACGGTCGACGCCTATGAAACGGCTGCAGCCGGCAATCAGCCACGGATCGAGAACCGCTACCGTCACAAGGATGGCTCGACCCGTACTATCTCATGGGTTGCCGCTCCGGCCGGCGGCATCGCCTATGCAACGGGTCGCGATGTCACCGCTGAGCGGGAGATGGAGGCAAGGCTGCACGACGAGCAGGACTTTGCGCGCCTCGCCCTCTCAGCCGTTGGTGGCGTCGGCGTGTGGACCTACGATGTCGCGTCCGACTGCTTCTTCTGCGACGCGGCGATCTCGGCCCTGTACGCGCTCGATCCGGAGCGGGCCGCAGCGGGCCTGCCGCGCGAAGAGTTTCTGGCCAACGTCCATTCGCAGGACCGCTCGTCGCTGCAGAAAACGATGGATGGCGGGCTGCAACGATCAGGCGATCTGGAACTTGAGTATCGTCTGGTTCACCCCGACGGGTCGATCCACTGGGTGCTGTCGCGTGGACACACCTACTTCGACGAGAGCGGCAAGCCTGTCCGGCGAACCGGCGTCGGTGTCGATATGACCGGGCAGCGGCAACTCGAAGATCAGCTACGCCAGGCGCAGAAGATGGAGGCGGTCGGCCAGCTCACCGGAGGGCTGGCGCATGACTTCAACAACCTCCTGACGGGCATGATGGGCAATCTGGAACTGCTCCAGATGCGTCTGGAGCGAGGCAAGCTCGACGATGCCGAGCGCTTCATTCACGCAGCGCAGGGAGCTGGGCGGCGCGCAGCTTCCCTGACTCAGCGTCTGCTCGCCTTCTCACGGCGGCAGACGCTCGATCCAAGGCCAACCGACGTCAACCGTCTCATCGCCGGGGTCGAGGACCTGCTGCGCAGAACGGTGGGGCCGACCACGGATATCGAGGTTGTGGGAGCGGCGGGGTTGTGGCCCGCCATGATCGACGCGACGCAGCTCGAGAGCGCGATTCTCAACCTATGCATCAACGCGCGCGATGCCATGCCCGATGGCGGTCGGATCACGATCGAGACCGCGAACAAGTGGCTCGACGACCGGGCGGCCCGTGCGCGCGACCTGTCGGCAGGGCAATATCTGTCGATCTGCGTCACGGATAGCGGCACGGGCATGTCGCCAGCGACAATCGAGCGCGCCTTCGAGCCCTTCTACACGACCAAGCCGATCGGAAAGGGGACCGGGCTCGGGCTGTCGATGATCTACGGCTTCGCTCGTCAGTCGGGTGGCCAGGTAAGAATCTACTCAGAGCTGGGGCATGGGACCACGATCTGCATCTATCTCCCCCGCTATGCCGGCGATGCCCTGCTGGGCGAGGAGGAGGAGGCGATCGCTACCGCCGCAACGGCCAGCGGTCAGACGATCCTGGTGGTCGACGACGAAGCCACGATCCGGCATCTCATCGACGAGGTGCTCGACGAGCGGGGCTACACCGTGATCGGCGCGGCAGATGGTGCATCGGGCATCAAGGTGCTGCAATCGGGCGCGAAGATCGAACTGCTGATCACCGATGTCGGCTTGCCGAACGGCATGAACGGGCGCCAGGTCGCGGACGCCGCACGCTCTCTCCGCCCCGACCTGAAGGTGCTTTTCATCACTGGCTATGCGGAGAACGCTGCGGTCGGCAACGGCCACCTCGAACCCGGTATGGAGCTGCTGACCAAGCCCTTCACGATGCAAGGGCTCGCGGCCAAGGTCGCGGAGATGATGAACGTCGGTGGCACCTCATGACGGAGTTCGGTCGACGCTCTCATGCGGCAGCGGTCAAACCAAAGATTTCTCGGGCCGCATTGGAAGCCAGAGCTTGTCTCAAAAGTATGTCTCAAAACCTATCATTAATCGGGTAGAGATGCGTTCGGAAACTGAGGAGCTATCGGTCACGCCCACTCATGCCGCGCCACGCCGACGACCTCCTGCTCCGTTCGACCGCTCGATGCTTCGGACGGAAATCGCCGCTGGGTGTCGCCCGGGCGAAGGTTTCAACATGTCAGGAGAACCGACGAAACCCTCCCTGCCCGGCCGCATTCTTTTTTCCAGGAAGGGCAGTTACTGGAATAAACATCGGCAGTGGCGTGCGTGGTTAGATCGCTTATGTGTTAGCATGACTAAGCGCCATTGCCTCCGTGGGGTGGCAATTTTGGTTAGTTCGGTTATATGTTAGCGAGACTAACCACAGGAGCTGTCCATGGCGACCCTCGCCACCGCTGTCGATCCGAGCGCCTTCGCCAATCTGGTGTTCGCCAGCCTGGTCGAGACCGCGCGCGCCAAGCCGGCCAAGCGGCGCGGGGCTCCGCGTTCCGAAGCCGCCAGCGACACCTTATATATAGCGCCTACTGTTGAGGGCTTCTCCGAACAGTATCGAACCGCCGTCGATCACGCGATCGAGCAGCTGACCGCCACGGGCATCGCAGCCGACCCGGATCGACAGGCACTCTACGCAATCGTCGACAAGCTGTTGCCGGATGTCCGCGCGCGGCATCTCGAGCGCAAGATCGAGCAGCTCCTCGACGTCCTGGCCGATACCCATGATCCGATGGCCGAGTTCCATACCGCAGTCGCGGCTGACAACACCGCCATCCGCCAGCGCTTCATGCACGAGGTCGAGACGCTGACCTCGGCCGAGGTCGCGGCGCGCGCCGGGCATGAAGCCAAGAACCGCCACCAGACCGCCGCGCGCTGGAAAGCGCAGCGCCGCGTCTTCGCGGTCCCCTACCAGGGACAGGACCGCTTCCCGACCTTCCAGTTCGACGCCGACGGCAAGCCGCTTCCCCTCATCAAGAGGATTTTGGAGGTCCTGCCGACGAGCCGGTCACCATGGCAAACCGCCTTCTGGTTCGTGTCGACCAACTCGTGGCTGGGTGGACCCGCTCCGAGGGAACTCCTCGACGATGAAGCGGCCGTCCTCGACGCCGCGGCGCATGAGAGCGACGAGATCGGCGGGTGACAGCGCTGGCGCCGACCGGCATTGTCCCCAAACCGCCGACCGCCTTTGCGACCCACGTCACCGATCTGCCCGTAGGCGCCGTTCTCTGGCGCATTCACGCCGAAAAGCTTGCCGGCGATGCGTTCAATCCGGGCTTTGGCTCCTCGCGATTCGCGCCGATCGGCCCCGTGCGCAAACGCGTGCCGACCGCCTATGCCGCGGATGGATTTGAGGCCGCGGTCTACGAGACGATCTTCCATGATCTCGATCCTGCTCAGTCCTTCAAGACGTTTCCGCTTAGCAAGCTCGCGGATGTGCGCTGCTCGGTGCTGCGGGTCGCCAGCCCGCTGGCGCTGCGCTCTTTCCTCGCGCCGGACCTGATGAAACTCGGCATTGCTCGCAATCAGTTGATCGACACACCCGCGAGCGAGTTCTCGGATACGCGGCGCTGGTCCGCGGCGCTGCACCGCAAGGACGCCGCCACGCACGGGATGGTCTGGGAGTCTCGCGCCTATCCCTCGTCGCTGGCGGTGATGTTCTTCGGCGATCGCGTGCCGCCCGGAGCGCTCAGCGTAGTCAGCGCCGTCCGGGTTGATGCCGACCCAAGCCTTGCCGCGCGGTTCAAGGCACTGGCGGATCGATCGGGCGTATCGCTGATCGTATGATCGACCCAATTCCCGCCATTCCTGGCGCCTATTGGCCTCCCCAACTTCCGACGTTCATTCAGCTTTGCGGATCGTCGCGCATCGCTGCCGGAATGGCGAGACCTGGGACGAAGCAGTCGTTCGGGCAATCGGCCGGGAATGTCGGGTTTCGGATGAATCGGCCATTCGCGGGGCTTCCGAGATTTGCTCGGCATCGAGCCAGCCTGCACGGTAGTGACTCCGCGGGGCGTCGATCTCACGCCAAAATAACAGCCGCGGCTCCCCTGACGAAAAACCCCGCCTCCGAGGTTGTCGCGCACTTTCTCAATCCGACAGGGTATCTCGCACAATAGTGCGAACCTAGAGCACGTGCGCCACCGCCCCACGCCGCAATTCTCCAGAATTTGCGGTGCTCTGCGTCGCCTATCATGTGTTTTCCGACAGTCTCAAGACGCTGCGGCAACCTATACCGGCGTCATGACCAAGATACTGGATACGGACAGGAGATCGCAGGGTTCACCTGAACCCTCATTTCTGCACCTGAACGACAGCGCCCGGCATCATCGGGTCGCCTGACGCAATGACGAGGTACCGGCGCATGTCGCCCTTCGCGTCGCTGACGATCTGGCGGAGCGGTCCGAGCGTGTTGACGAGCGCGCCGCCCGCCGGATTGGTCATGAACTTTGCCAGAGGCTGGATCACGCCGCCACCATCAGCGCGGGAAGATAGCCCAAGGACATAGGGCATCTTTGGGCTGAGGCCCGCAACCGCCGCCTGCAGGATCTGGACCTGGCCCTGATCGAACAACGTGACCTGGCTGCGGCCAGTCCCGGCGAGGGTCAGCTGGATCTTCATGCCGGCCTGTGCGAGCGGTATCAGGTTTGCACGGCCTTCGCCTACTGGCACCGCGCCAGGAACATAGGCCACGCCTTGCGGCCCCTGACCGATCGGAATCGTCGCGATGACGGTGTTGCTGGCGGTGTCGATCGCCGCAACAGCGTCGGCGTTCTCCAGCCCGACATACATCCGCGTGCCGTCGCCCGACGGCCACAAGCCGTGCGGCAGCGCGCCGACCGGAATGCTTGCGACCTGCACGAAGTCGGTGGTGCGGAATACCTTGACGACGTTCTCGGTGCCGACCGTCACATAGGCGAACTGGCCGGTCTTAGTGCGGGCGATGTTGACGTGGTTGGTGATCGCGCCGGTGTCGAACGTCTTCAGGATCGCGAACGGTGGCTTGGCATCGAACACCATGACCTTGCCGACGTCCTTCAGCGTCAACCAGACCTGCTTGCCGTCGGGCGTCGCGGCGATGTCGGGGCAGAACGGGCTCGCCTGCTTGACGCGACCGACGATCTTCTTCGAGGCGGTGTCGATCACCACGGTCTCTGGTGTGAAGCTCGAACAGACGTAACCGTATTTTCCGTTCGGCGAGAAAATCGTCATGCCGGGGCCGTTGGGGACGGGGATGCGCGTGGTCGGCGCGAAGGTCTTGCCGTCGAGCACCTGGATATAATCCTCGCCGCGCACCGCGACCCAGACTTCGCGACCGTCGGGGCGGAAAAACGCCTCATGCGGCGAGCGCCCGACATAGGTCGTGTGCTTCACGGCATTGGTCGCGGTATCGATGAACGTCACCGAGTTCGAACCGATCGAGATCGCCGCCAGCGTCTTACGATCGGGCGAGAAGCCCATGCCGTGGACAAGCAGCTGCCCCTTGTAGAGCGGGCTAAGGTTGGCGGGGGTCTGGTCGCCGAGCTTGATGACGCCGAGCAGCGTATTGGTTGACGGGTCGATCACCGACACGGTGTTGGAGAACTGGTCCGACGTGTAGAACCGGTCCTGCGCGCTGACAGGGATGTCGGGGGTCGCATTGGGCACTTGCTGGGCAAACGCAGGGCCTGAAAAGCACAAGGCGGCGCAGGCGGTTAGGGTGAAACGCTTCATGGACGGTCTCCGTGATGGGGGTGACCAGTCGCGGTCGGTTCGGTGTGACGTGGCAACGCGCCGCCTTCGGATATGATGCCCTGCATCACCGCGATTTCCTGACGCTGTTCGACGATGATCCCTTGCGCAAGCCGGCGCAGGCGTTCGTCCTTGCCGTAACGCAGCTCGATCTCAGCCATGTCGATCGCGCCTTGATGATGCGGGATCATCATCCTTGCGAAGTCGCGATCGGGATCGTTTGAATAGCCGGTCATCATCGCGCCGTGCATCCGCGTCATCGCCGCATCCATCGCGGACGCGAAGCCGTCCGTATGCGCGATAGCAGCGGTCGATACGGACAAGCCTATCGCCATCAGCAAGGTCGTGCGTGATCTCATCGTCCTGTCCCTAGTTTTCCTGTTTACGACACGCGAGCGATGATGCCGATAATCGTTGCTAGCACGGCCATGCAGGCCGGGAGAAAGAGCATCTGTATAGCCGCTTCGCGCCCTGTGATCGTGCCCGTCAGGATATCGACCGGGCCCTTGATGAACTCCGAGAACGAACGGAGGGGTTCGCCGGGGGCGGGAGTATCGCTGAGTACGATGCCGCCAGCAATCAGACCGAAATACAGGATCATGAAGACCGACACGACCGTCAGGACGAGCGCCGTAGCTGCATCACGTGCGAAGAAGGTCCAGAAAGTCAGCAACATTGCTGCATACACGCCGACGAGCAAGCCCAACGTGGCAGGATGGACGCCGCGCGATGCGATGCCTGGAGCCGTCCTTTCCAGCTCGTCATAATTGCCTGCATCCGGCACGATTGCGAGATGTCGACGTACAGGCTTAGCTGCAACGAGTGTCTCGGTAGCGAGATCGTAGATCGGCTGTGTTGCCATGAGGAAGTCTCCGCGCGTCTCGATGAATGCCGAGCGTGACAGGATAGATGATTGCGGCGGGGCGGTCGGTCCAACGCATAACCACGGTCATTCCAATCATTTAACAAGAACGGTTGCAGACCTATGATCGCGTTTTCGTATTGAAATCATCGCGACCATGCGTTGGACGCGAGGGACATATCGGTCGATCTAGCGGCATCGGATCGGCACGATCACCCGCCGGGTCCGTGATAAGGATCAAACGATGAAAGCTGCGATCGTTCTGGTTGCCGCGATGTTGGCCTCCGTAGCGCCAGTCCCGGCAATCGCTCAGGCCTATTGGGCTGCACCTGCGGCGGACGACTTTGCCTACGATATCAAGGCGGTTCAGGCACCGTGGTCGAAGGCTGATATCGACCTCAGCCATCATGACCGGATCTATGTGTCTGACCCTACATCGACGAAGATCGTTGTCATCGATCCTGCAGCGGGCAACGAACTGGGACGGATCGACCTCGCCAAAAGCGCGATAGCTGAGCCCAGCTTTTCCAGCCTCAAAGTCCAGCACCTGGCTGCAACGCGTGACGGGCGGACCCTGGCGGTATCGGCATTAGCGCAGCACAGTGTGACGCTCGTAGATCTGGCCACGAACACGGAACGAGGCCGGACCGTGTTCCAGACGTCGCCTACTGCCGTCGCGTTTACGCCCAATGGGCACGAACTCTGGGTTTCGCTCGGCGATGAACATGCCATCGCGGTCGTGGATCCTAAGACCGCGCGGGAGATCACCCGCGTACCAGCAAGTGGCGGAGCGGGCGCGACCATCCTGTCGCCAAACGGACGCTATGCCTTTGTATCGCTTACTGAAAGGCCGTCCATCCTGGTTGTCGACGTCGAGCATCGGCGCGTCGTCGGACACGTTGCCAGCAACGGTGCAGGTGCGGGAGCAATCGCGGTCTCGCCAGATGGCAAACAGATCTGGGCAACACGCCGCGAGAGCGGCACGACCACGGTCTTTGCTGCCAAACCGCCGTTTGCGGTACGCGAAGTGATAAACACTGGTCCAGCAACGGGCGCGGTCAACTTCGCCCAGCGCGCAGACGATTCCTTTGCCTATGTCAGCGTTGGCGGCGATCAACCTGCAATCAAGGTCTATAGAACCGACAGCCTGGAGGCTGTGGCAACCGTCCCGCTACAAGCGGCTCCGAGTGCGGTTTGGCCGTCGGGCGATGGTACGAGGATCTATGCCAGCCTGGCCGGAACCAACAAGGTCGCTGGGATCGACACGCTGACGTACACCACCGTGTCGACGATCCCGATCAGTACGGATGCGCAAAGCCTGATCTACGTTCCTGGTGCCGTAAGATCAGGAAAAGGTCGCGCCAATCTGGTGCCATCCGGGCGCGATGCGGCGCTTGCCCTGGCGGCGCGTTGATCAGTCTCACACCGTCTGTAATCTTCCAACGAAAGCCCTTTCCAAAATGACCAAGCCCCCCGTCAGGATCGCGATCAGCGGTGCCGCAGGACAAATTTGCTATTCGCTGCTCTTCCGGGTCGCGCAGGGTGACGTGTTCGGACCGGAGCAGCCCGTTATCCTTCAACTGCTCGACGTGCCGCAGGCGCTGGACGCAGTACGCGGAGTGGTCATGGAACTGGAGGATTGCGCGTTTCCGCTGCTGGCAGATGTGATCATTACTGATGATCCGATGGTGGCTTTCAAGGACATCGATGCGGCCATGCTAGTCGGGTCTCGTCCCCGCTCAAAGGGCATGGAGCGCCGTGATTTGCTCGCTGCCAACGCAGCGATCTTCAAGACGCAGGGCGTAGCGCTGGACGCAGTGGCCAAACGCGACGCCAAGATCCTGGTCGTCGGCAATCCCGCCAATACAAATGCCTGGATCCTTGCGCAAAGCGCACCGGGTTTCCCTGCCGAAAACATCACGTCGATGATCCGCCTTGATCACAACCGCGCGCAGGGACAGCTTGCCGCCAAGGCGGGTGTCGGTGTCGATGCGATTACAAAGCTCGTCGTCTGGGGAAACCATTCGCCGACGATGTTTGCCGACTGGGGGAATGCCGAACTCGACGGCCAAAAGCTCGCCGACCGTATCGGAGACGAGCCTTGGTACCGCGAAGCGTTGATCCCCACCGTTGCGCAGCGCGGAACCGCGATCATCGAAGCACGGGGTGCGTCCTCGGCCGCGTCGGCCGCAAATGCAGCGATCGACCATCTGCGCGACTGGGTGCACGGGGCAGGCGATAATTGGGTGTCGATGGGCGTGGTGTCAGATGGCTCCTACGGTATCCCGCAAGGGCTGGTGTGCGGCGTGCCGGTGCACTGCGAGCGCGGTGGCTATGCGCGTATCGAGGGGCTAACCCTCGATCCATTCCAGCGAACGATGCTCGATCGCACGATTGCCGAACTGGTCGATGAACGTGAGGCGGTCATCGATATTCTGAAATGACCAATCGGCATACCTGATTGGAACGACCATAATCTTTGGTTGGTGCGATTGATCTCCTTTCCCTATCATTAGGGCAAGGAGATCGGGCATGACCCTCGAACAACTCAGGATTTTCGTCGGTGTCGCGGAGCGCGAGCACATGACGCGCGCTGCCGAAGCGCTCAATGTGACGCAGTCGGCCGCAAGCGCTGCCATCGCCGCGCTGGAAGCCCGCCACGGCGTGCCGCTATTCCACCGGGTCGGCCGCGGGATCGAACTGTCCGAAGCGGGCCGCATGTTCCTGGTCGACGCACGCGCAGTGCTTGGCCGTGCCGCCAGCGCGGAACTTGCACTGGCCGAATATGCAGGACTGGAGCGCGGCACTCTGCGGCTAGTCGCAAGCCAGACGATCGCGGGCTATTGGCTGCCCCGCCAGCTGGCCGCGTTCCATGCGCGCTACCCCGCGATCTCAATCGAACTGGCGATCGACAACACGGAAGGGGCCGCGGCGCGCGTGCTCGACGGTGCGGTCGAGCTCGGCTTCGTCGAGGGTGTGATCGACGAGCCCGCGCTCGCGCATTGGACGGTCGCGAACGACCGCATGGTGCTGGTTAGCAACCGCGCTGCCGACACGATTGACGAGGACTGGATCCGCGCCGCGCGCTGGATCGTCCGCGAGCAGGGATCGGGCACGCGCTCGTCGTTCGAGGAGGTGTTGCGCCAGCGCGGCGTCGATCCGTCGGACCTCACCACCGCGCTGACCCTGCCGTCGAACGAGGCGGTGCGTAGCGCGGTCGAGGCCGGCGCAGGCGTCGCGGTCCTGTCGCAGCATGTCGTCGCACCTGCAATCGCGGCCGGAACGTTGCACGATCTGCCGCTCGGTCTGCCGCGGCGTCCGTTCTACGCGCTGCGGCATAAAGAGCGCTATCGTACCCGGGCGGCCGACGCGCTGACCGATCTCATCAAGGAGACTGGCAAGTGACCGCCGATCTGAAACCCGTTCTTGATGGCCTGAAGCCGCTCAGCCGGCTCGACTCACCGCGCGAGATGATCCGGCAGTTCACCCCCAACTGGTTCGCCGCGACCATGGGCACCGGTATCCTGGCGCTCGCCCTGCCGCAGGTGCCGGGCGTAGGCACGTCGCTGCACCCGGTCGGCGAGGTGTTGTGGTATTTCAACATCGCGCTCTTCACGCTGTTCGCCGGGCTCTACACCGCGCGCTGGACGATTTTCGGGCACGAGGCGCGGCGGATCTTCGGGCACAACACCGTATCGATGTTCATCGGTACGATCCCGATGGGCCTCGCGACGATCATCAACGGGTTCCTGGCGTTCGGCCTGCCGCGGTTCGGCGCCGGCGTGATCCCGATCGCCGAGACATTGTGGTGGATCGACGTCGCGATGTCGCTCGCCTGCGGTGTAGCGATCCCGTATCTGATGTTCACACGGCACCAGCACAGTCTCGATGCGATGACCGCAGTCTGGCTGCTGCCGGTGGTCGCAGCCGAGGTCGCAGGCGCGAGCGGAGGCCTGCTCGCACCGCATCTGGCGGACGCCCATCATCAGTTCGTGGTGCTGGCGACCTCCTATGTCCTGTGGGCCTATTCGGTGCCGGTCGCGTTCGGCATTCTCGCGATCCTGATCCTGCGGATGGCGCTCCACAAGCTGCCGCACGAGAGCATGGCCGCCTCGAGCTGGCTCGCGCTCGGTCCGATCGGCACCGGCGCGCTCGGGATGCTGGTGCTCGGTAGCGACGCGCCCGCGATCCTCGCCGCCAACGGGCTTGGCTCGATCGGCGCAGTGGCGCAAGGAATCGGCACGATCGCCGGGCTGTTGCTCTGGGGCTTCGGCCTGTGGTGGCTGGCGCTCGCGACGCTGATCACGATCCGCTACTGGCGCGCGGGTATCCCGTTCAACCTCGGCTGGTGGGGCTACACCTTCCCGCTCGGCGTCTACACGGTCGCCACCTTCAAGCTCGGCACGACGCTCCAGCTCGGCTTTTTCGGGATCGTCGGCACCGTCCTCACGGTGGCGCTCGCAGCGATGTGGCTACTGGTCGGGGCCAAGACGGTCGCAGGTGGCTGGCGCGGCAACCTGTTCGTGTCGCCCTGCATCGCCCAAGCCAATTAAAGGGCCGAACTGATCGTCCTGCCGGATCGAACCGGCGCATCTGATCGACCCGTACCGGGCAGACCGGCGGACAGGTCGCGCATACAGATCATGAGATAACGGGAGAATGCTGGTGGACAGCCTGGATACGAAACTGGCGCAGGCGACGAACCGCCGTCGCTTTCTTGCAGAGGCCGCGATCGGCAGCGGCGCGCTGATCGCCGCACCCGCGCTGGCGCAGAGCATGGTCGACCTGCATCTGCCGGGTGGCCCATCGGAACGGCCGATGACCAGTGCGTTCCCCGGCAAGGGCAGCATGATCCTCCAGCGGATCCACCCGCCGCTGCTGGAAACGCCGATGAGCGTGTTCAATGGCGACGTCTTCACGCCGAACGACCAGTTCTTCGTCCGCTGGCACTGGGCCGACATCCCGACCGCGATCGATGTCGAGGCATTCCGGATCAAGGTGCACGGCGCGGTCACGCGGCCGCTGTCGATCTCGCTCGCGCAACTGCTGAAGCTGCCGCGCGTCGAGCTGGCGGCGATCAACCAATGCTCGGGTAATTCGCGTGCGCTGTTCCAGCCGCCCGTCGCGGGCGCGCAGTGGCGTCACGGGGCGATGGGCAACGCCAAATGGCTCGGCGTTCGCTTACGCGACGTGCTCGACATCGCCGGCGTGAAGCCGGGCGCGGTCGCGGTACGGTTCGGTGCGCTCGACCAGCCGGTGGTCACGGGCGCACCGGATTTCGCCAAGTCGCTGTCGATCGACCACGCACGCGACGGCGAAGTGATGCTGGCGTTCGGAATGAACGGCGAGCAGATGCCGCTCCTCAATGGCTTCCCGGTCCGGCTGATCGTACCCGGCTGGTATTCGACCTATTGGGTCAAGATGCTGAACGACATCGAGGTGCTCGCCGCACCCGACGACGGTTACTGGATGGCCAAGGCTTACAAAATCCCTGACACTCCAGGCGCGAACGTGCGGCCGGGCCAGAAGGATTTCCCGGCCGTTCCGATCAACAAGATGATCCCGCGCAGTTGGGTCACGAGCCTCGACGAAGGGCAGGCGATCGCGTTCGACCGCTCGATCCCGCTGGGCGGCATTGCGATGGGGGGCGATTGCGGCGTCGCCAAGGTCGATGTGTCGACCGACAACGGCAAGACCTGGTACAAGACGACGCTCGGCCCCGATCACGGCAAATACAGTTTCCGCCGCTGGGATGCGCAGGTTCCGCTCACCCATGCGGGCCCGACCAGGCTGATGTCGCGCTGCTGGAACACCGCCGGCCTCGCGCAGCCGATGATGCCGATCTGGAACCCGGGCGGTTTCATGCGCGGCAACATCGAAACCACCAACATCGTCGTCGGCTGAGGAGCAACGCCTGTGAAAACGCCTTCCATCGGCACGCTGTCGTTCGGGTTCGTCGGCGCGACCGTCGTTCTGCTGCTTGCGATCGGTTCCCCGAACAGCCGTGTCGCCCCGACGCCTGCCGCCCCGACCGCGCCACCACCGCCTAGCGTCTCGGCCCGCGGTTTCTCACTGGCGTCCACCTCGATCGATCTCCCGACCGACGAAGGTCAATATCCCGCCGGCCCGCATGCCGACGTCATCAATGCCAACTGCACGTCGTGTCATTCGGCGAGCATGGCGCTCAACCAGCCACCACTCTCCGCCGACCAGTGGACCGCGGAGGTCACCAAGATGCGGGAGGTCTACAAGGCGCCCGTCGCCGCAGCCGATGTGCCGGCGATCGTTGCCTATCTGACCGCCATGAGCACAAAGCAGCCGGGCGCCGCGAAGGGCAAGGCACAGGACCCCGATCCGAAGGCTGCGCCCGACGTATCGGGGGGATCAGGCTAGGCCCATCAACTCACGGCACGCGGTTCTGCGCGCGAAGTGCTGTGCAGCGTGTACGTGTCTCGCGCAGTGTTGCATTGGGGGCAAGGCCGTTCGCGGGCACCTTGGGTATCGCAACGCGCTGCGACAGGTAGATGCCGTTGTGGCCCGAGCAGAGATAGGCCACGAAACAGGCGACGGCGATCGGCACCGCATAGCCGGCGCCGAACAGTTCGATTCCCATGAAGGTGCAGGCGAGCGGGGTATTGGCGGCCCCGGCAAAGACCGCGACAAAGCCGATCGCGGCGAACAGGCCCGTCGGCACGCCCAAGAAAGGCGCCAGCGCGTTACCGAGCGCTGCGCCGATGAAGAACAACGGCGTGACTTCACCGCCTTTGAAACCCGCGCCGAGCGTAACGACGGTAAACAGGAGCTTGATCGCCCAACTCCACGGATGCGTGTCCGGTCCGAAGAAGCTGGCGATGGTAAGGCTGTCGGGCCTCGCTGCCAGGACACCCAGGCCCAGATAGTCGCGCGTGCCGAACAAGAAGACGAGCGCGATAACGAAGACCCCGCCGATCACTGGACGTAGCGGACCATAGGGAACAATCCGCTTGAGCCATCCCCCGACCAGGTGGTTGGCTTCGGCGAAGGCCAGACCAACCAGTCCGAATATGATCCCCGCAACACCTGCCTTCGTCACGAGCAGCGCATCGACCGGTATCGACGCGCCGATCGGGTAGACACCGTGATGGATACCCCAGGCGAGGCACGTCCAATCTCCGACCAGCGCCGCAACGAGGCAAGGCACTAGCGCGGAGTATTCGACGCGGCCGATCGCCAGCACTTCGAGCGCGAAGACCGCGCCTGCGATCGGCGTGCCGAAGACCGCGCCGAACCCGGCTGCGATACCCGTCATCAACAGGATGCGCGTGCCGCCCGCATCGAGGCGGAGCGCGCGGCCGAAACCGCTGGCAAGGCTTCCGCCCAATTGGACGGCGGTGCCCTCACGTCCGGCCGAGCCACCGAAAAGATGCGTCACCACTGTGCCGAAGAAGATGAGCGGCGCCATCCGCAGAGGCACCCCGCCACCAGGCTCGTGGATCTGCTCCACGATCAGGTTGTTGCCGCCCTCCACCGAGCGCCCGATGAGATGGTACAGTAATCCGACAACGAACCCGCCCACCGGCAGCAGATAGAGCAGCCAAGGCGACGCAAACCGCAGTCGCGTAACGGTATCGAGACTCAGCAGGAACGCCGCACATAGCGTCCCGACGAGTGCCGCCATGGGCAGCAAGATCAGCGCCCAGCGCAGGACAGAGATCGCATGGTCGTGACGATCGCGCATGAATGCCGCGACGTTCAGCGTGCCGACGAGATTGCGAAAGGTAGCGCGCACAATTCCTCCTTGCTGCCTGAAGGCGCCAAGTAGGAATCATCAGCTCTTATCAGAGCGGTTCGGCCAAATTGCCCGGCAGAAATCCATTGCCAAAGTCGATCTATGAGACGTTTGCCCCAACCGTCAATGGGCATGTTGGTCGGGCAAATGCTCGGACCGGGCAGTCGGCAGCGTCTTGACGTGCTCCCCTGAAACTCTGCCAGTTTGAGCTAGAGTCCGCCTTCGTGAGGAGACGGACGTGAAGAAGACCAGGTTCAGCGAGGAGCAGATCATCGCGGTGCTGCGCGAGCAGGAGGGCGGGATGAAGACCGCCGACGTGTGTCGCAAACATGGGATCAGCAGCGCGACGCTCTATGCGTGGAAGGCGAAGTATGGCGGCATGGACGTGTCGCAGGCGCGCAAGCTGAAGGTGCTTGAGGAGGAGAACGGCCGGCTCAAACGGCTGCTGGCCGACGCCATGCTCGACAATGCCGTGCTGAAGGAAGTCGCCGCAAAAAACTGGTGAAGCCCGCCGCTCAGCGGAAGGCTGTCGAGCATGTTCGGCAGCTGTTCGGCATCAGCGAGCGTCGGGCGTGTACCATCTTCGGCGTGGACAGGACGTCGGTGCGCTACGCGCCCCGGCGTGGTGATGATGGCGACCTGCGGTCGCGGCTGCGCGAGATCGCGGCGGAGCGTCGCCGCTTCGGCTACCGGCGGCTGGGGATCATGCTGGCCCGCGAGGGGCTGATCATGAACCACAAGAAGCTGCTGCGGCTGTACCGCGAGGAGAACCTGCGGGTCAGGCGCCGGCGTGGCCGCAAGCGAGCGATGGGCACCCGAGCGCCCATGGCGCTGCCGCAAGGTCCGAACCAGCGCTGGAGCCTCGACTTTGTCAGCGACACGCTGATCAGCGGCCGACGCATCCGCATCCTGGCGGTGGTCGACGATTTCACGCGCGAGTGCCTGGCGTTGGTGGCCGACACCTCGCTGTCAGGCGCGCGTGTCGCTCGTGAGCTCGACGCCATCATCGCCATCAGAGGCGTACCGCCGCTGATGATCGTGAGCGACAACGGCACCGAGTTGACCAGCCTGGCGATCCTGAGATGGACGCAGGAGCGACCTATCGAGTGGCACTACATCGCACCCGGCAAGCCGCAGCAGAACGGCTACGTCGAGAGCTTCAACGGTCGTCTGCGTGACGAATGCCTCAACGAGACGCTGTTCGTGTCGCTCGGTCACGCTCGCTCGGTGCTGCGGCTCTGGCGCGACGACTACAACCATGTGCGCCCGCATAGCGGTGTTGGCGGGCTGACGCCCGCCGATGCTGCCAGGCGGGTTGTGCAACACCGCCCCGAGGGGCACCATA
>NZ_JANBVH010000020.1 GCF_024273235.1 Sphingomonas faeni
ATGCGGTCAGCCTCCCCCCGACCGCGCTTGCAGTAAGGCGCGCCCCCCTTCACCGTCACCCCGGCGGAGGCCGGGGCCCACCGTCCCGCACACCCATTTCGCTCGGATATGCGGGACGGTGGATGCCGGAACGAGTCCGGCATGACGAGGCGGAATAGGCGTTGGCTGGGGCAGAACTGGTCCCGCGTCGCTCAGTCCAGCTCGAGGATCACCTGATCCACCGCGAGGCTATCCCCGGTCTTCGCCGCGACCGACTTCACCACGCCGGTCTTCTCGGCGCGCAGGATATTCTCCATCTTCATCGCCTCGACCACCGCGAGCGGCTGCCCCGCCTCGACCCTGTCGCCCGCGGCGACGTCGAGCCGGACCAGCAGCCCCGGCATCGGGCAGATCAGGAACTTCGACAGATCGGGCGCGACCTTCTCGATCAGGTGCGCGGTGTAGGGCGCGACGCGGGCCGGCAACACGCGGACGACGTGGCTCGCGCCGCGGGTCGTCAGCTTGAAACCGGCGCGCGCCTTGGCGATGCGGATCGTGAGGTGCTCGTCGCCGTCTGCGCCGTGACCGTCGGCAACGACCATCCGGTCGCCCGGCGTGTATTCGAGCGCTAGGTCGAGGTCTTCATCATCGACCATGATGCCATCGGTCGAGACCGTCACCGCGTGGTCGACCTTGCCAATCGTCACCACCCAATCGGCGGGCGGGCGGAGGCGCTTGCCGAGCTGGCCGTCGATGCGGCGGGCGCGGTCGGCCTCCGCGGTGGCGGCGAAGGCGGCGACGGCGGCGAGCGTCTTCTGCAGTTCGGCGTCGGCGGGGGCGCCGTGGAAGCCGTCGGGATATTCCTCGGCGATGAAGCCGGTGGTGAGCGCGCCCGACTGGAAGCGCGGGTGCTGCATGATCGCGGAGAGGAAATCGATGTTGTTGCCCGGCCCCTCCAGTTCGAACGCGTCGAGCGCGGCGATCTGCGCGGAGATCGCGCCGTCGCGGGTGGGGGCCCAGGTTATGAGCTTGGCGATCATCGGGTCGTAGAACATGCTGACCTCGCCCCCCTCGCGCACGCCGTCGTCGACGCGGACTCGAGGTTCTTCTGCCCCCCCTCCCGCAAGCGGGAGGGGGCTGGGGGGTGGGCTCGCGCCGTCCTCGAACGCAACGTTAGCGGTGGAGGAAAGCGCGTGCCCACCCCCGGCCCCTCCCGCCTGCGGGAGGGGGGAAGTCTCGGGCGGGTTATACCGAACCAGCCGCCCGATCGACGGCAGGAACCCGCGATACGGGTCCTCCGCATACACCCGGTTCTCGATCGACCAGCCGTTCAGCTTAACCTCGTCCTGCGTAAACCCGAGCGGTTCGCCAGCGGCGACGCGGATCATCAGCTCGACCAGATCGAGCCCGGTAATCTCCTCCGTCACCGGATGCTCGACCTGAAGCCGGGTGTTCATCTCGAGAAAGTAGAACCCCTCGCCCGTGGTATCCGCACCCGACACGATCAGCTCGACCGTCCCCGCCGAATAATAGCCCACGGCCTGCGCGAGTGCGACCGCCTGCTCGCCCATGCTTTTACGCATCTTGGGCGTGACGAACGGCGACGGCGCCTCTTCGACCACCTTCTGGTGCCGCCGCTGGATCGAGCATTCGCGCTCGTTGAGATAGACGATGTTACCGTGCTGGTCGCCGATCAGCTGGATCTCGATGTGGCGCGGCGATTCGATGAACTTCTCGATGAACACGCGGTCGTCGCCGAAGCTCGCCAGCCCCTCGCGCTTGGTCGCCTCGAAGCCTTCGCGGACGTCCTGCTCGCTATAGGCGAGCCGCATGCCCTTGCCGCCGCCGCCGGCGGACGCCTTCATCATCACCGGATAACCGATCCCGCCGGCGATCTCGACCGCGTGATCGGTACTGTCGATCTCGCCGAGATAGCCCGGCACGACGTTGACGCCCGCGGCCTTGGCGAGCTTCTTCGATTCGATCTTGTCGCCCATCGCGGCGATCGCGTTCGCGGGTGGCCCGACGAACGCGATCCCGGCCTCGGCGCAGGCCAGCGCGAAACTCTCGCGTTCGGAGAGGAAGCCGTAGCCGGGATGGATGCAGTCCGCGCCGGTTTCCTTGGCCGCGAGCAGGATCAGCTCGGCCTTGAGATAGCTGTCGGCGGCGGGTGCCGGCCCGAGCCGGACGGACTCGTCGGCCATCAGCACATGCGGCGCGCGCGCGTCGGCGTCGGAATAGACCGCGACGGTCTTGATGCCCATCGCCTTGGCGGTCCGCATGACCCGACACGCGATCTCGCCCCGATTGGCGACCAGGATTTTCTTGAACAACCTATCTACTCCCCTCCCGTATGCGGGAGGGGTCGGGGGTGGGCGCCCGGCCTCCTGCTACGGTATCGTCTGCGGTGAGCGCGAGCCCACCCCCAACCCCTCCCGCATACGGGAGGGGAGCTAAGTCTTTACTCCGCCGCAGCCCGCATCGGTTCGGGGCCGACCATCGGCTTCATGCCCAGCTTCGCCAGCAGCGTCGCGTCCGCGCTGTCGCCGGCGTTGCCGGTGGTCAGCAGCTTGTCGCCGGTGAAGATCGAGTTCGCGCCCGCCATGAAGCACAGCGCCTGGGTGGCCTCGGACATGCTCTCGCGCCCGGCGGACAACCGCACCATGCTCAGCGGCATCGTGATCCGCGCGACCGCGACCGTCCGGACGAACTCGATGTCGTCGATCTGCGCCATCGGCGTACCCGCGAGCATGTCGCCGAGCGGCGTGCCCTTGACCGGGACCAGCGCGTTGACGGGGACGCTCTCGGGGTGGCGGGGCAGCGTGGCGAGCGCGTGGACGAAGCCGACGCGGTCGCTGCGCGTCTCGCCCATCCCGACGATCCCGCCGCAGCAGACCGAGATGCCTGCGTCACGCACGTTCGCCAGCGTCTCCAGCCGGTCGCCGAAGGTGCGCGTGGTGATGACGTTGCCGTAATTCTCCGGCGAGGTGTCGATATTGTGGTTGTAGTAATCGAGGCCCGCGTCGGCGAGTTGCTTGGCCTGATCCGCGTCGAGCATACCGAGCGTCATACACGTCTCCAGCCCCATCGCGCGGACGCCCTCGACCATCGCGACGACCTTCGGCATGTCGCGCGGCTTCGGGTTACGCCAGGCGGCACCCATGCAGAAGCGCTGCGATCCGGCGGCCTTGGCTTGGGCTGCATCGGCGAGGACGGCGTCGACGTCCATCAGCTTTTCCGCCTTCAGGCCGGAGTCGGAGGACGCGGACTGCGAGCAATAGCCGCAATCCTCGGGGCAGCCGCCGGTCTTGATCGACAACAGCGTGCAGAGCTGGACCTCACCGATCGCATGGTGCGCGCGGTGGACGGTCTGCGCGCGGTACATGAGTTCGTCGAACGGGAGGTCGAAGAGCGCGGCGATTTCGGGGCGCGTCCAGTCGGTCCGCACTTCGCTCCCCTCCCTGGAAGGGAGGGGTTGGGGGTGGGTCGGCGCATGAGGCGCGGTATCGTCAGCCAACGGGCCAACCCACCCCCGGCCCCTCCCTTCCAGGGAGGGGAGTTCGATTGCATTCGTCATTCAGCGGCTTCCTCTTGCGGGGCCATGTTGTGGCCGAGGAGCTTCAACACGTCCTCGGCGGCCTGGATCAGGTTGGTGCCGGGGCCGAAGATCGCCTGCACCCCGGCGTCGCGCAGCGCCTGATAGTCCTGTGCGGGGATAACGCCACCCGCGATCACCTTGATATCCGCGCGGCCCGCCTCGCGGAGGTAGCCGATCAGCTCGGGGATCAGCGTCTTGTGGCCGGCGGCGAGGCTCGAGGCGCCGACGATGTCGACGTCGTTTTCGAGCGCCAGCGCAGCGGCTTCGGCGGGGGTCTGGAACAGCGGGCCGGGGACGATCTCGAAGCCCAGGTCGCCGAACATCGACGAGACGAGGTTGGCGCCGCGGTCGTGACCGTCCTGGCCCATCTTGGCGACTAGCATGCGGGGTTTGCGGCCCATCCGGCGCTCGGTCGCCTCGACGCCGTCGGTGAGACGGGTCCAGCGTGCGTCGTCCCCGTAGGCACCGCCGTAGATGCCCGAGACGGGGGTGGGCTGCGTGCCATAGCGGCCGAACACGTCCTCCATCGCGGAGGATATTTCGCCAAGCGTGGCGCGGGCGCGGGCGCAGTCGACGGCTAGCGCGAGGAGGTTCGTTTCCGATCCTCCCCTGGAAGGGGAGGTGGCAGTCGCGCTGGCGACTGACGGAGGGGTATCGCCCTCTCGATGGGCCGCAACCCCTCCGTCATCGCTGCGCGATGCCACCTCCCCCGCCGGGGGAGGATTTCGCGCGCCTTCGCGGAGGGCATTCAGGGCGGCTTGGCATGCCGCTTCGTCGCGCGTCGCCTTTACCCGCTCGATCCGTTCGATCTGGCCGGCACGCACCGCGACATTATCCACGTCGAGGATCTCGATCGCGTCCTGTTCGGCAAGCTTGTACTTGTTCACGCCGACGATGACGTCCTCGCCGCGATCGACTCTTGCCTGTCGCCCAGCCGCGGCTTCTTCGATCATCGCCTTGGGCCAGCCCGCCGCGACCGCCTTCGCCATGCCGCCTTCGGCCTGGATCCGCTCGATCAACTCCCACGCGCCGTCGACCAGGGACTGCGTCAGGCTCTCGATATAATAGCTGCCGCCGAGCGGATCGACGACCTTGGTCATCCCCGTCTCTTCCTGGATCACGATCTGCGTGTTGCGCGCGATCCGCGCGGAACAGTCGGTCGGCAACGCGATCGCCTCGTCGAGCGCATTCGTGTGGAGCGACTGCGTGCCGCCCAGCATCGCCGCCATCGCCTCGATCGTGGTGCGCATGACGTTGTTGTACGGGTCCTGCTCGGTGAGCGAGACGCCCGAGGTCTGGCAATGCGTGCGCAGCATCTTCGAGCGCTCGTCCTGCGCGCCTAGCTGCGTCATGGCGCGGTGCCAGAGGACGCGGGCGGCGCGGAGCTTGGCGATCTCCATGAAGAAGTTCATGCCGATCGCGAAAAAGAAGCTCAGACGCCCGGCGAACTTGTCGATGTCGAGTCCGGACGCGACACCGTATTTCACATATTCCATGCCGTCGGCGATCGTGAAGGCGAGCTCGTGAAGCTGCGTCGCGCCGGCCTCCTGCATGTGATAGCCGCTGATCGAGATGCTGTTGAACTTGGGCATCTCGCGGCTGGTGTAGCCGAAGATGTCCGAGATGATCCGCATGCTCGGCTCGGGCGGGTAGATGTAGGTGTTGCGGACCATGAACTCCTTGAGGATGTCGTTCTGGATGGTCCCGTCGAGCAGCTTCCGGTCGACGCCCTGTTCCTCGCCGGCGACGATGAAGAAGGCGAGGATCGGGATCACCGCGCCGTTCATCGTCATGCTGACCGACATCTTGTCGAGCGGGATGCCGTCGAAGAGGATCTTCATGTCCTCGACGGAGTCGATCGCGACGCCTGCCTTGCCGACGTCGCCGGTGACGCGCGGGTGGTCCGAGTCGTAGCCGCGGTGGGTGGCGAGATCGAACGCTACCGACAGGCCCTTCTGGCCGGCGGCGAGGTTGCGGCGGTAGAACGCGTTGGAGGCTTCGGCGGTGGAAAAGCCGGCATATTGGCGGATCGTCCAGGGGCGGCCGGCGTACATCGACGCGCGGACGCCGCGGGTGAAGGGCGCGAAACCTGGGAGGCCGGGGTCGGCGGTCACGTCGTCCGCGGTGTAGAGCGGCTTGACGTCGATGCCCTCGGGGGTCGGCCAGGTGAGGTCGGCGCCCTTTACTTCCTTGGCGGCGAGCGCCTGCCAGTCGGCGAGGGTTGGAGCGGTTTCGGGCTTGTCGGTCATGCTGAAAACACCACCCCGGCGAAGGCCGGGGCCCAATTGGAAAGGTCGAAGTAATTGAGCGCAGCACCAGCCAATGGGGCGTTGCCCAATTGGGCCCCGGCCTTCGCCGGGGTGGTGTTTGAAACCGCCGGGGTGGTGTTGGAGGCGGAAGTCATCGCCCGGTGAACACCGGCTTGCGTTTCTCCAGGAAAGCACGACCGCCTTCCATCGAGTCCGCAGACCCCCGCGCGGCCCGCTGGTTCGCCGCCTCGGCCTGCATCGCGGTCGCGTAATCCGTCTCGTACGCCGCCGTGATCGCCCGCCGCATCAACCCCAGCGCGACCGTCGGCATCGCCGCCAGCCGCTCGGCCAGCGCAAACGCCTCGGCCTCCAGCACATCGTCCGAAACGACCTTGTGCACCATGCCCCAGTCGAGCGCCTTGGCCGCCGGAACGCGCTCGCCGAGCATCATCATCTCGGTCGCACGCGCCTTGCCGATCAGGCGGGGCAGCATCCACGATGCGCCGCCGTCCGGAACCAGCCCAATGTTCACGAACGCCTGGAGGAAATACGCGCTCTCGCTCGCGACGCAGAAATCGGCGGCGAGCGCGAGGCTGCACCCGATCCCCGCCGCGGGACCGCGCACCGCGCTCACCACCGGCACCGACAGGTCGGCGATCGCCGCCATCGTCGGATTATAGCTCTCGGTCAGCGCCGCGAACGTCGCCTCGCCCGGATTGTCCGAGCCGAGCGCGCCACCGCCGACATCCGCCCCCGAACAGAACGCGCGACCAGCACCTACAATCAAAACTGCGCGGGCCCCGCCGAGGTCACTCAGCGCCGCACGCAATTCCTCGAACATCGCTGGCGGCGCTGCGTTCAGCCGGTCGGGCCGGTTCAGCGTCAGCACGAGCACGTCCCCGCGCCGCTCGCTCAGAATATGCTCGTACGCGGCCATCAGATCTCTCCTAGTGCGCGCCGGTATCGCCCGGCGTCTCCATCAACTCGACCAGCATGCCGCCGAAGTCCTTCGGGTGCACGAACACGATCGGCGTGCCATGCGCGCCGATCCGCGGCTCGCCCAGCACGGTCGCCCCCTTCGCCTTCAGGTCGGCGACCGCTGCGTGGATATCCGCGACCTCGAAACAGACATGATGCTGCCCCCCCGCCGGATTCTTGCGCAGGAAGCCAGCGATGGGCGAACTCTCGTCATACGGCTCGATCAGCTCGATCTGCGTATTGGGCGCATCGATGAAGCACACTTTCACCCCCTGCGCGGGCAGGTCGAACGGTTCGCCGATCGCGGTCGCGCCGAGCAACAGGCGATACGTCTCGACCGACTTCGCGATCGACGGCGTCGCGACCCCGACATGATTGAGGCGACCGAGGCTCATGGCGCATCCTTGGGTACTGGCGGCGGCGCGGGGACGACACCGAGCGTGTAGCCGCAAACGCCGAGCACCTGCCGGACCATCGCATCGCTGGTCGGCGCGACGAAGTTCGCCTGAACCGCGAAGTTCGCGCCGTTAGTCGTCTCGACGCGCACCGTCTTCGACTTCACCAGGAAACTGGTCAGCTTGGTGATTGCCGCGGGATCGGCGATGTACGTACCGGTCCCCGGAAACTGCCAGTTATAGGTAAACGCCGGCCCGCCATCGAAGCGCACCGCAACCGGCTTGTCCGCGCCCGACCCGAGCGGCTGCGGCTGGATGAACTGGATCGACACGATCGGCTCGGACGCGACGTCGCACTTGACCACGAACCGCGAGAGACCATCATTGCCGGTGACCGATGCTGAGATACTGCGCACGCCCGCCGCGTTGGTGCGATCGGCGAGCTTCCAAGCCGGTGCAGGTGCAGGTGCAGGCGCCCCCACGGTCGCGGCTTGAAGCAGAAGAAACGCGATCATTGCTCGATCCTCCGCTGCTGGGCCGCCGCCATTGCAGCGCCCTCGATCACCCCTTCCAAGCGAGAAACCCGATCGCGCAGGTCGCCATGCGCGCCGGCGAGACCAGCGAGCCGCCCGCCAAGCTGAGCGACGTCCCGATCGAGGCCATCGAGCTGATCTTTCAGGGTCAGGATCGTCTTGAAAACGCCGAACGCTTTTTCACCGGCGCTCATGCTCTTTCGCCCGCCAGCACCGCATCAACCACAGCGCAGGTGCGCGCGATATTCTCGCGCATCGATCGGATCGACGCCTTCATGTCGTCGACCGCGGCCTCGATCTCCGGCGCGAGCAATGCCAACGCGGCCTCCTCGCCGTGCGACGCGGGTTCGGTGATGTACCGCGTCGTCGCTTCTCGCACGACGCGGCCGACCGACATGCCACTATTCGCGGCATAGGCATCGAGCGCGGCCTTGTGATCGGGGGTGGTCAGAAATGTCACGCGTTCGGTCTGCATGTCACGACTCCTTCGCATGACATGATAATGTGCTTATCATCACCGAACAAGCATGACTCACAGCGGGATATTGTCATGCTTCTTCCACGGATTCTCTAGCGCCTTGCCGCGGAGTTTCCGCAGACCCAGCGCGATACGACGACGCGTCGAGTGGGGCTGGATCACCTCGTCGATGAAGCCCTTCGACGCGGCAACGAACGGGTTGGCGAACCTTGCCTCGTATTCCGCGGTGCGCTCGGCGATCTCTTCCGGCGTCTTGCCGCGGAAGATGATCTCGACCGCGCCCTTGGCCCCCATCACCGCGATCTCGGCGGTCGGCCACGCATAGTTGAGGTCGCCGCGCAGATGCTTCGAGGCCATCACGTCGTAGGCGCCGCCATACGCCTTGCGCGTGATGACGGTGATCTTGGGCACGGTCGCCTCGGCATAGGCGAACAGCAGTTTGGCGCCGTGCTTGATGATGCCGTTATGCTCCTGCGCGGTGCCGGGCAGGAAGCCTGGGACGTCGACGAAGGTCACGATCGGGATCTCGAACGCGTCGCAGAAGCGCACGAACCGCGCGGCTTTCTTCGACGAATTGATGTCGAGCACGCCGGCGAGCACCATCGGCTGGTTCGCGACGAAGCCGACCGTGCGGCCCTCGATGCGGCCGAAGCCGGTGATGATGTTGGCCGCATGCGCCGGCTGCGTCTCGAAGAAATCGCCTTCGTCGACGGTCTTCCGGATCAGCTCGTGCATGTCGTAGGGCTGGTTCGCCGACGCCGGGATCAGCGTGTCGAGGCTCTCCTCGATCCGGTCCCATTCGTCCGCGGTCGGGCGTTCGGGGACACCGTCACGGTTCGACGCGGGCAGGAAGTCGAAGAAGTCGCGCGCGGCCAACAAGGCCTCGATGTCGTTCTCGAACGCGTTGTCGGCGACCGACGTCTTGGTCGTGTGCGTCACCGCGCCGCCGAGCGCCTCCTGCGTCACGACCTCGTTGGTCACCGTCTTCACCACGTCGGGGCCGGTGACGAACATGTAGCTCGAATCCTTCACCATGAAGATGAAGTCGGTCATCGCGGGGGAGTAGACCGCGCCGCCTGCGCAGGGCCCCATGATGAGCGAGAGCTGCGGCACGACGCCCGAGGCGAGCGCGTTGCGCTGGAATACCTCGGCATAGCCGCCGAGCGAGGCGACACCCTCCTGGATGCGCGCGCCGCCGCTGTCGTTGAGACCGATGATCGGCGCGCCGACCTTCATCGCGCTGTCCATCACCTTGCAGATTTTCTGCGCATGACGCTCGCTCAGCGACCCGCCGAAGACGGTGAAATCCTGGCTGAAGACGAAGACGAGGCGGCCGTTGATCGTGCCAGATCCGGTGACCACGCCGTCGCCGGGGATCACTTGATCCTGCATGCCGAAATCGACGCAATTATGCTCGACATACATGTCGAGCTCCTCGAACGATCCCTCGTCCAGCAGCACGTCAAGGCGCTCCCTCGCGGTGAGCTTACCCTTGGCGTGCTGCGCTCCGATCCGCTTGAGGCCTCCGCCGACTCTGGCGGCTTCGCGGCGGCGTTCAAGCTCTTCGATCGTCGATGACATCGTCTCTCCGTCCTGCTGGTTGCCTTCACAGAGCGGGATGCGATGCGCAAATGCAATGTTGCAAACTTGTCCGCGGCATGTTTGCAAACTAGGCGGAGGCATGACCCTGCCCGCACGTCGCCTCTTCGTCGGACATCGCCTGCGCGACCTGCGCCGCGTTCTCGGGATCAGCCAGGCGGCGATGGCCGCGCGGATCGGGCTGTCGGTCAGCTACCTCTCGCAGATCGAGAATGGCGACCGCCCGGTGACCGAGGGCGTGCTGATCACGCTCGCGCGCGAATTTCCGGCGGATTGGGGCAGCATCGACGCGGCGGACGACACCGCGCTGCTGATCGCGACGCTGGAGGCGGTGTCGGATACCAGCGTCGAGGCGCCTGCGCTCGACGAGACCGCAGTGCGGCGTGCGGTGAAACACCAGCCTCTGTTGGCACAACGGCTGGTTGCAATGCACGACGCATATCGGCGCGCGCAGGAGCAGTTGCGCGCGCTCGACGACCGGCTGGTGGCGGGATCGGGGGCGCCGGGGTTGCTGCCGTGGGAGGACGTGCGCGACTGGTTTCACGCGGAGGGCAATTATGTCGATACGCTCGACCGGCGGGCGGAGGAGATCGGCGAGACGCTCGGGGCGGATCGCGTCGCAGCACTTGAGGCAAGGCTCGCGGCCCGGGGAGTCTCGGTGGCGATTTCGGGAGCGTTAGCCGCGCCGCTGCGCGATTATGACGGCGCGACGTTGCGGCTAGACGGGTCGCAACCGGGGGAGACGACCTTGTTCTCGCTCGCGCATCAGGTCGCGCGGCATGAGTTCGGCGACGTCATCGGCGGGATCGTCGCGGCGTCGGAGATGGCGTCCGAAACGGCGCGCGCGCTACTGGCCGCGGGGCTGACCAACTACGCAGCGGGGGCGATCGTTATGCCTTACACCCGCTTCCGGACGGAGGCGCGAAGCGTGCGTCACGACATCGACCGGCTGCGGCGAATTTTCGGGACGAGCTTCGAGCAGACCTGTCACCGTCTGTCGACGTTGCAGCGACCGGGGGCGCTCGGCATCCCGTTCTTCTTCTGCCGCGTCGACATGGCGGGGAACATCACCAAGCGCCACTCCGCCACGCGGTTGCAATTCGCGCGGTTCGGCGGCGCGTGTCCGTTGTGGATCGTCCACGAGGCGGTCGCGATCCCGGACCGGATCCTTACGCAGCTGATCGAGACGACCGACGGCATCCGCTACGTCTCGATGGCAAAGGGTCTGGTGAAGCCGTCCGAGACGTACACGCGGCCGGCGCGGCGCTACGCGGTGGCGCTGGGGTGCGAGGAGGCTAATGCGTCGGAGTTCATCTATGCGGATGCGCTCGGGACGGGCGGGATCGCGACGCCGATCGGGTCTTCGTGCCGGGTTTGCTTGCGGACGGACTGCGACCAGCGGGCGTTTCCGCCGGCGGCGAGCGGGATACGCGTCGATCCGGATCGCCGTGGCGCGGTGCCGTACGAGGTAGTTTGAATTCCCCCCTCCCTGGAAGGGAGGGGTCGGGGGTGGGTCGGTTTCCGCATGATCCAACCGGCGGGGCTCGAGCTGGCCTACCCACCCCCAGCCCCTCCCTTTCAGGGAGGGGAGCTAGAAGGGTCACTCCTTACGGAAGAAATGCTCGATCACGTTGTTCGTCAGTCGCGACGGCCGCAACGTCTCCGCGTCCAAACAGCACCAGCTCGACTTCACCTCGGCCAGCACATCCTCGCCACGCTTGATGATCGTCTCGTAGAACGCCCGCGCCCCCTGGACTTTCTCCAGCAACACCGTCGCGATCACGTCGTCATCGAGGAACGCCGGCTTCCGGTACGTGATCTCGTGTTTCAAGGCGACCCACAGGTGCCCGGCGACCGCCTCGGCAGGCGCGAGGCGCTGCCAATGGTCGATCACCGCGGCCTGCACCCACTTCAGATAGTTCGCATTGTTGACATGACCCATGAAGTCGATGTCGTCCGGCTCGATGCCGATGGCGTAGCTATGGGGAATGGCTGTTGTCACGCGTGACATATAGCATGCGAACCTGAACATAGCGATGACGGCGCGGCTTAGATACCGAGAATAAACGCTATTCCGGCGACGTCGCACACGCCCTAGCATCCGATCAGCGCCGCCCCTTGTGTTGCCCAAATACAACACCATCTCTCGGCCAACACCGAATCAATTCCACAGGAATTCGTCATGAACATCGACAAATTCACCGACCGCGCGAAGGGCTTCCTGCAATCCGCGCAGACCGTCGCGATCCGTATGAACCATCAGCGGATCGCGCCCGAACATCTGTTGAAGGCGCTGCTGGAAGACGAGCAGGGCATGGCCGCCGGGCTGATCGCGGCCGCGGGTGGCGACGCCAAGCGTGCGACCTCCGAGACTGACCTAGCGCTGGCGAAGATCCCCGTCGTGTCGGGCTCGGGCGCGCAGACCACGCCGGGGATCGACAACGACGCCGTCCGCGTGCTCGACCAGGCCGAGCAGATCGCGACCAAGGCGGGCGACAGTTTCGTCACCGTCGAGCGCCTGCTGGTCGCGCTCGCGCTGTCGCTCAACACCGCGGCGGGCAAAGCCTTGAAGGCGGGCGGCGTGACGCCCGAGGGGCTGAACACCGCGATCAACGGTCTGCGCCAGGGCCGAACCGCCGACACCGCAGGCGCCGAGGATCGCTATGACGCGCTCAAGAAGTTTGCGCGCGACCTCACCCAGGCGGCGCGCGACGGCAAGCTCGATCCGGTCATCGGTCGCGACGAGGAGATTCGCCGCACCATCCAGATCCTCGCGCGCCGGACCAAGAACAACCCCGCGCTGATCGGCGAACCCGGCGTCGGCAAGACCGCGATCGCCGAGGGGCTTGCGTTGCGCATCGCCAATGGCGACGTGCCCGATACACTGAAGGATCGCCGGCTGATGTCGCTCGACCTCGGCTCGCTGATCGCGGGCGCGAAATATCGCGGCGAGTTCGAGGAGCGGCTGAAAGGCGTGCTCGACGAGGTGAAGGCCGCCGAGGGCGACATCATCCTGTTCATCGACGAGATGCACCAGCTGATCGGCGCGGGTAAATCCGAGGGCGCGATGGACGCGGGCAATCTGCTCAAGCCAGCCCTCGCACGCGGCGAATTGCACTGCGTCGGCGCGACCACGCTCGACGAATACCGCAAATATGTCGAGAAGGACCCCGCTTTGCAGCGCCGGTTCCAGCCCGTCATGGTCGGCGAACCGACGGTCGAGGACACGATCTCGATCCTGCGCGGGCTGAAGGAAAAGTACGAGCTGCATCACGGCGTGCGGATCACCGACGGCGCGATCGTCGCCGCGTCGACGCTGTCGAACCGCTACATCACCGATCGATTCCTCCCCGACAAGGCGATCGACCTGATGGACGAGGCCGCCTCGCGCATCCGCATGGAGGTCGAGTCGAAGCCCGAGGCGATCGAGAACCTCGACCGGCGGATCATCCAGCTCAAGATCGAGCGCGAGGCGTTGAAGCGCGAGACCGACGACGCCTCGGTCGACCGGCTCGACACGCTGGAGGGCGAACTCGTCAACCTGGAGGAGCAATCCGCCGAGCTGACGACGCGCTGGAAGGGCGAGAAGGACAAGATCAACGCCGAGGCACGGCTGAAGGAACAGCTCGATGCCGCGCGGCTGGAGCTGGAGCAGGCGCAGCGCTCGGGCGATCTCGCCAAGGCGGGCGAGCTTTCCTACGGCACGATTCCGGGGTTGCAGCGCCAGCTCGACGAGGCGGCGGGCGCGACCAAGGGCGCGATGCTGCGCGAGGAAGTGACCGCGGACGACATCGCCGGTGTGGTCAGCCGCTGGACCGGCATTCCGGTCGAGCGGATGCTTCAGGGCGAGCGCGACAAATTGCTCGCGATGGAAGCGACGATCGGCAAACGCGTGATCGGTCAGGCGCATGCGGTGAAGGCGGTCTCGACCGCGGTCCGCCGGGCTCGCGCCGGGTTGCAGGATCCGAACCGGCCATTGGGCTCGTTCCTGTTCCTTGGACCGACCGGCGTCGGCAAGACCGAGCTGACCAAGGCGCTCGCCGAATTCCTGTTCGACGATCCCTCCGCGATGGTCCGCATCGACATGAGCGAGTTCATGGAGAAGCACGCGGTCGCGCGGCTGATCGGTGCGCCTCCGGGCTATGTCGGATACGAGGAAGGCGGCGTGCTGACCGAGGCGGTGCGCCGGCGGCCGTATCAGGTGATCCTGTTCGACGAGGTCGAGAAGGCGCATGGGGACGTGTTCAACGTGCTGTTGCAGGTGCTCGACGACGGTCGGCTGACCGATGGGCAGGGCCGCACGGTGGATTTCAGCAACACGCTGATCATCCTGACGTCGAACCTCGGCAGCCAGTATCTGGCGAACATGGCGGAGGGCGACGACGTATCGTCGGTCGAGCCGCAGGTGATGGAGATCGTCCGCGCGCACTTCCGGCCCGAGTTCCTCAACCGCCTAGACGAGGTGATCCTGTTCCATCGCCTCGGCCAGTCGCACATGGCACCGATCGTCGACATCCAGGTGAGCCGCGTCGACAAGCTGCTGGCGGATCGCAAGATCGTGCTGGACCTGACGGACGCCGCGAGGGCTTGGCTAGGCCGCGTCGGCTACGACCCGGTGTACGGCGCGCGGCCGTTGAAGCGCGCGGTCCAGCGCTATCTCCAGGACCCGCTCGCCGACATGATCCTGCGCGGCGAGGTGAAGGACGGCGCGACCGTCAAGATCGACGAAGGCGACGGAAAGCTGGTGCTTGAGGTCGCCTGACACAAAAAAAGGGCGGCTTCCGCGAGGAAGCCGCCCACTTTTCTTAGACCGGTTCTTAGAAGTCGACGCGGGCGCCGACGCGGAAGAAGCGACCCAGGACGTTGGCCGTCGTCCAGGCAGGGTTGTACTGGTTGATGCTGTACCCGCCGCTCGGATCGAACGGAGGCTTGATGTCGAGGATGTTGAGCACGTTGGTGTACAGCGTGAACCGGTCGTTGACCTTGACCGTTGCGGTCATGTCGACGTTCCACGTCGCCTTCGCGTTGCAAAGTACCGGCGAACCGTCCTGATACGTTACTACCGACGAACCGATGCTGGCTTCGCAATCGCCCTTCACGCCGCTGTAGCCGTTCGAAACGTCGGTCGACGCCAGATCATACCCACCGGTGTAATAGGCCGTCGCCGAGATCGTCGCCGCACCGACTTCGAGCGTGTTCTGCCACGTGGCGCGCCACTTGGGCGAACCCGAGCACGACGTGTTGTTGCAGGGGCTGAGCGTGCCGTCATAACGCTCGACATTGCCGTCTGCGGTCTGCTTCTCGAACTTGAGCAGGTACGATGCGTCGGCCGACGTTATGAACGTCACGTTGTCGCCGATCGGGAAGCGCGCATTGGCCCCGAAATCGATACCCGACACGCGCTGCTCGTCTGCGTTCTGGTACGACACCTCGATGAAGCCGATCTGCGGCAGTGCGGCGGGGTTGTCGTTGTCCGCCAGACCCGGCCGGACGACCACGCCAGGCAGGTTCACGACGCCGTTGTTCTCATAATATTGCTCGAATGCGCCCGCCGAGCTCGCGGGGTTGATGATGCCCTTCACCTTGATGTTGAAGTAATCGACGGTGAAGTTGATCCGCGACGTCGGCTGGAAGATCGCGCCAAGCGTCCAGCTGGTCGACTTCTCGGGATCGAGATCCGGATTGCCGGTCGACGTGTTGCCAACCGAGAACTGGCTGGTCGCATACGCGTTGCCGCCATGCGCTGCGATGAACGCCGCCTGCGCTGGCACGCTCGGATCGAGCGAGCGCGTCACGTAGCCCGTGGTCGGAAGGCCATTGGCTTCGTTGAAGCTCGGGATACGGAAGCCCTTCGAGAAGGTACCACGCAGCGAGAACTGCTCGATCGGGGTGAATTTCGCGCCGATCTTCGGCGAGAAATTGCTCTGGCCCGACGAGTAATCGTCATAGCGGCCCGACCCGTTGATTACGAGCTGGTCGAGGACCGGTGCGTTGATTTCGAAGAACGCCGACTTCACGTTGCGGCTGCCCACCGCGCCGACCGAGTTCACGCCGTAATAGCGATCATAGGGATACGCGTCGTTCTGCGGGTTGGCGCTCGGGTTGTCGATCGACTCCTTGCGGTACGCACCGCCCACGGCGACCTGCAACGGGCCGCCGGGAAGCGTGAACAGCGACTTCGAGATCGTGCCCTGGACCTGCCAGAGCTTTGCGTTGGAGCGCGTCCGGTTCTCGGGCGAGATGTAGTTGCGGATCTCTTCCGAATTCGCGCTCGGGTTCATGAAGTTATACGTGCCGCGAGCGATCACATCGAGCAGGCGCTGCGGGATCAGATAGTTCTTCTGGATAACGTCGAGCTGCGTGTTCGACGCCGTGAAGTCCGCATTGTAGTTCCAGTCGTCGCCGAACGAACCCTTGATCCCCGCTGCGAGGCGCAGCGCGCGCGAGTTCGTCTCGATCGTGCGCGGACGATCGTACAGGCTCAGAAGCTGCGCCCGGCCGCCGGTGGCAGCGAACGGATTGTTCGGGTTGGCGACACCGTTCGCCGCGGTGCAGCCGGTGTCGAGCATCGTGAGCGTCCCGACGCCGTTCGCGCAGACATAGGCCGGAAGGTACAGCGGGTTCAGCACGACTGCGCCTGGGGGCGTGGTCTGGTTGTTGAAGCCGAGCGGGCTCAGCTGCGTGAAGGTATTGGTCCGGTAATAGTTGCCGGACACATAGGCCTGCGCGTTTTCACCGACATTGGCGGTAAAGCGACCGGCAAAACCATAACGCTCCTGCTGCGGCAGCACCTGCAGGTACTGCTTGCGGAAATCCTGCTGGCAGACGACCGAGCCGGCCGTCGGGCTCTGTCCGGGCAGAACCGTCACGGGATTCAGGTCGCGGCACCCATCGGCGGTGTTGAGAATGTTGTACCGTCCGAGCGCGGCACCCGTTGCATCGACGGGACGCACCAACGCCACCGTCGTCGACGCCAATCCAGAGAACGTCCCGTCGGCGTTGAAGAAGTTGCGAGCGCCGGCCGGCTGCTGGATGCAGCTGCCCGCGTCGTTGCAAATACGGCTGAGATCCGACGAATTGAACGGATAGCCGCGATCGCTTGCGTTCACAGCGGCGGTGTTCTGATACTCGCCATTGACGTAGAAGTTGAAGCCCTGCGTCGCGAGATCACCATAGCCCCAGGTGGCGTCGAGACGCTGTTCGGCGCCATCGCCGCGATCCGAAATGCCGGCCGAGCCATTCAGGTGAAGGCCCTCGATCTGCTTCTTCATGATCACGTTGATCACGCCAGCGACCGCGTCCGCGCCGTAGGTCGAGGAGGCCCCGTCCTTCAAGACTTCGATCCGGTCGACCAGCGCGCTCGGGATCGTGTTCATGTCGACGAAGTTGCGCTGGCCGTCGTCGGCCAGTGGATACGGCGCCATGCGCAGGCCGTCGAACAGCGTCAGCGTCGACTGCACCGACAGACCGCGCAGGGAGGCGGCGGTCGCACCCGTCGCGAAGTTGCTGCCGGTGTTCCAGCCCTGGCTGATCGTGCCGGCGCCGTTCGAGGTCAGACGCTGCACCGCCTCGGCAGCCGTGTTGATGCCGCGCTCCTGAAGCGTCGTCGCGGTCAGCGTGGTGACGGGCGACGGGCCGGTATCGGCGCCGCGGAACAGTGAGCCCGTGACGACGATCTCATCGGCCTGTTCGGGCGTGGCGGCGACTGGCTGACGCGGCAATTCAGCCTGAGCAGGCGCCGAAGTCGGAGCGGGCGCCGGTGCGGGCGCCGGTGCGGTCTGGGCGACCGCGGGGCCGGCAAAGGCAACGCCTGCGCCCATCAGGGCCAACGCCTGTAGCGCCGTGCTGCCGCGCAAGCCGAGCTGCGCAAAAGTCGAAATTCTGGTCACGTGAGCATATCCTCGCCTGAACCCTGCGGTCACTTCGCAATCCGCCGGGCAATGTCGCGCCCCCTCAATCGCATAAAAATGCGACCCCTAGGACATGAGGATAGGATGGATATGCTGACGCATTCTGTAAAGAATTCCGCGAGTCAGGTCGTCGCTTTCGTCATTCAGTGTAATAATAAAGACACAATGACTGTCTTTCATTCTTACAAGCTACTCAAATATGGTAGCGTTCTTTGTGCAGCGCACAATGATTAGGCTTGGCCGCTGCCGCATTGCGCCGGCCATGTGGGGACGTTTCAGGGGCAGCCGATCGCCGTCGGGACGCAGCGCGGCGAAACGGCGATGACGCGATCAGAAGGGCCGACCCGCGGCTCGGCCCGACGCGGAGCGCGTTGCTATGTCGCGCCGGCTCGTTCGCGCTGCCGGCTAATCCCCGATCTGCGTACGCAGGTCATAACCATTGGCGTCCGCCACCGGGAGGAACGCGCGCAACAGCATGCGTTCTTCCCGGTGATATGCGCGTCCCAGACATCGAAGATCAGGATCGCACGCAGCCGATCGGAGCGGTTCCACGCCTCGTGCTCGATCGTATCGTCGAACGCCCACGCCCCGCCGACGCGCCAGCTGCGCGTTTCGCCGGAACTCCTACTGAGCGCCGGGAACCGTCAGGGCGGGTAGCATGCTTCGTCCCAACGCTTGGCTGGAGCGCGCCATCTGGTCCCACTCGGTCTTGCTCATGCAGACCTTTCGCCGCGCGATGTTCGATCCAACTTGCGCATAGCGACGACAGATCGGCTTTGGCTCGTCTTTAGCCGCTTGTGCTGCCGGTTCATTGGCCGAGGCGTTAATTTGGAGCGCTGGCGGCGCGCCGGCCACGGTCAACGCCAACAGGATAATGCCGATCGTCATCGCTATTCCTTCGATTACGCCATCTGACATCGAAGACTATCAACGCCGATCGCTACGCTCAAACAAAAACGGAGGCGGGACTGGCCCACCTCCGTCATATAGTTGGTTAGTCAGATCCGCCTCAGATCAGAACCGAAGGCGGGCACTTGCTGCGAAACGGCGACCCAGGGCGTCGTACGTCGAGGGATAGACGTTGCCGCTGTTGTAGGCCGTCGATCCGATCGTCGAACCAACTACCTTCGGCTTGTTGTCGAGCAGGTTCATTGCCGACAGCGTCAGGTCGAAATTGTCCGTGACACCGAACCGGGTCGTCAGATCGAAATAATGCTCCGCACCGATGCGCTGGAACTGCTCCAGCGGACCGCCACCGGCAGCAATGTCGTCTGCGAGCGCGAGCGGCTCGTACTTCACCGCATCGACATAGCGCCACAACAGCGAGACGTCTGCCGCACCGATCGTCAGCGTGGTCCGCTGGTTGAAGCTGAACTCCGGCTGGATCGATTCGCAGTTCACGCTGTAATAGCCAACGCATTCGCGGTTGACCGAAGTCGGCGTCGCCTGGAACTTATTGCTGTTGGTCCAGGTACCGACGAACGACAATGCGAGCTTAGCGAAGCCGAGATCGTTGCGATAGTTGACCGCCAGATCGATGCCGTCGGTCGATAGGCGACCCAGGTTCGAAAGCGGCAACTGCAGGCCGTCGGCGCTACCGTTCAGGCTGCCGTCGATCGGATTACGCGTGATCGCCTGGCAACCGGCCGACGTTGCCGCCTGAAGCGGCGTATAGCAGGCACCGAACACATCGCCGACTGTCGGGTTAGTGATCGCATCGCGCACGCGGATGTTGAAGTAATCGACGCTGATGTTGAAGCCGCGAATGAAATCCGGCTGGAACACGGCGCCGACAGTCCAGGTATTCGCGGTTTCGACACCCAGAGCGGCGTTGCCGCCCTGCCTGGTGTTAACCTGCCCGGCCGATGGCACAGGAATGTTGCCCACAAGAGCATTGGCCTGAGCCGGCGTGGCACCACCCGCAACGATCTGGGCGGCACAGACGCCCCCCAAGGCGCTGCCGGCGGTTACGCCGGTGCCCGCGCAGGGATCGCTGGCCGAATTGTCGAGAGCGGTGACCAGCGGCGCGAACAGTTCGTTGATGTTCGGCGCACGCGCTGCCTTCTGGTAGTTACCACGGATCTTCAGGCTGCGGACCGGCTCCCACGAGCCGCCGACCTTCCAGGTCCAGTTGGTGCCGGCCGTCGAATAATCGGAGACACGGCCACCGGCTTCCAAGGTCAGGCTGTGGAAGAACGGCTTGTCCTCGACAAGCGGCATGATCAATTCGGCGAAAGCCTCCTTGACGTTGTACCCGCCGGAGACGTCGGGCGATGCCGCGCCGTTGCCCAGCACTTCGTTCGGACGCTGCGTCAGTTCGTCGGAGACCACCGAGGCAGTATACTTGCGATATTCGGCACCGAGCGCGAACGAAATCGCCTGTGTTGCGAACGGGCTGGACACGCCGAAATCACCATTCACGACGCCGTGGGCCTGCGCGATCGTCGTGCGGGTGGCCGTGCTGTTCGTGACACCCAGAAGATAGCCCAGCTGATCGGGGGTGATCGTTCCGGCTGCACCGAACAAATTGATCGGGACGCACCCGTTGGACGCATCGACGCACGCGGTGGTGCTGGTCGCCAGCGACGCCTGGCGCAAGCGGGTCAGCGTGCCGTTGCCGGACTGACGCTGAACATTCTCGCTCTCGCCATAGTTACCGCCGAAATCGAAGCCGATCGTGTCGGTGATGTCTCCGCGGACGCCTGCCGTATAGTCGAACACCGTCGTGGTGTAGGTCGACAGACGCGGCCCGGCCTCGATGAAGCGCCGTGAAGCAGCGGTCGTAAAGGTCCGGTAGTCCGCGCTTCCGGGCGCAGCGACAGCTGCTGCGGCGCACTGTGCCACGGTCAAACCGTTTGCCGCGCAAATCTGACTCCGCGCAGCGGCAGGCAGATAGGGGTTCGAATAGTTGATCGTCAACGCATTGCCGAACGTACCGGACGACGCGATGACGGTCTGGACCGTGTTACGCGAGAAGAGGCCACGGTTATAGACTTCGATACCCGGCGCCACTTCATAATGCGCCGCGCCGAACATGTTGTAACGCGTGAACGGCGTCTGGAAAATGTTCTGCGGGTTGAAGTTGAACAGGGCAAAGGTCGGCACCAGCCGCCCGGTGGCCGGATCGATCTGTTGGTTTGCCCCCAGACCCAGGCCGGTGAAGCGCCCAGGAACGGTCGTGCCCGATCCGCCTGCCAGGCCGGTGTAGGAATCGATGTTGTTGATGGAAAAGTCGCGCTCGCCCTGCGTGACGGGGTCAGCCTGCTGATAGCCGATGCTGAACACCGCGTTGCCGCGACCATCGCCGAAGTTTGCGCCGATCGTCAGGTCGGCGCGGAAGACGTTGCCGTCGCCACGCTGCGTGATCTGATTGCTGACATTGGCTTCGACGCCCGAGAAATCGCGCTTGGTCACGAAGTTCACGACGCCGGCCACGGCATCGGCACCGTAGGTGGTCGATGCACCGCCGGTCAGGATGTCCGTACGCTCGACCAGCGCCAGCGGGATGTTGTTGAGATCGACCACGCCGTCCAGACCCGCCGGCGCGATACGCTGACCATCGAGCAGAACCAGGTTGCGGTTAAAACCAAGGCCGCGAAGGTTGACGTAAGATGCGCCGCCGTTGCCGTTGTTCACCGAGCTGCCGATCGAAGGAACGACACCCGGGAGTTCGCGCAGGAACTGTTCGGCGACGTTGGTCTGGCGAAGCTGCAGTTCTTCCGACGTCACCGAATTGATCGGCGACGACTGCACCAGGTTCGGATTGCGAACCAGCGTGCCGGTGACGACGATATCGCCACCATTCGCGGTCGCGTCTTGGTCGGCAGCCGGCGCGGCGCCGTTGGGCGTGGAGATCTGACCGGCGTCCTGCGCCTGCGCAGCGCCGCTCGCAACCAACGCAATCCCTACCAAGAGACTGGACGCGAGCAAGCGCCCCCGGAAAATGTTCGTCATGCAAAACCCCTTTTATTTGCCCGCGCTCTTCGGATTTACCCCGAATGGTCGCACCTGCGGCATGCCGCGGTTGGCATAAGATTGCTGATATTGGCCCGAATGCACAACGTCGATTGTATCGGTCTTGCCAATTTGTGAACGAATGTACCATTTGTGTCACACTCCGTTCACGCATGGTGCTCGGTACGTCGAACGTCGGATACGGCCCTCGACTTCGAGCAGCAAAGCCGACAGACAACGGTTTTCCCGCAAAGGCCGGATATAACGACATGGGTTCCTTAAGACCGCTTGGGCTCGCCAGCCTTCTGCTCTCCGTTCCCGCCGTTGCGCAGGATGGCCGGTTGCCCAATCCTCTGACGGACATCGCCCGCTGCCGGACGATCAAGCCCGACGCTAAACGCCTCGCCTGTTTTGACGCGGCCGCCGTATCGGTGAGCATCGCCGAGCGTTCTGGCGACATTCTCGTGATCGACCGCAAGCAGGTGGTTGCGGACAAGCGGGCGGGGTTCGGCCTTCCCCGGACTCCGACCGAAGTCTTCGGAGGAGGCGCCGCGGACAAGGCGACGAGGGTAGACCAGCTGGACTCCACAATCCGATCTGCCGTGCCCTCCAACAGCTTCGGCCGCTGGAACCTGCGGCTGGCGGACGGCAGCGAATGGCAGACCATCGACGCGATCCCCGCCCCGCCCAGGCCTGGCACCGCGATCCTGGTAAAACAGGCCTCGCTCGGCGGTTATCGTGCGGCGATCGGCAAGGGACGCTCAGTTCTTGTGAAGAGATTGCGCTGAGCCCGGCATCACCCCCGCCACCAGCATCGGGTCCAGTTTCGCATCACCCCATTTGAGACTCCAGTGGAGATGCGGGCCGGTCGCGCGACCGGTCATGCCGACGGCGCCGATCGGTTGGCCCTTCGTGACGTGGTCGCCGGTCTTCACGTCGATGCGGGACAGATGGAGGAACGCGCTGTTGAGGCCCATGCCGTGGTCGAGCATCAGGAGGTTGCCCTCCAGCGTGAAGGGGCGCTCGGCGGCGAGGATCACGACGCCGTCGGCAGGGGCGGTGACGATCGCGCCGGTTGGTTTGGCGATGTCGGTGCCCGAGTGATAGCTGCCGGGTTCGCCCTTGTAGATGCGCTGCGATCCGAACAGGCCGGAGATGCGGCCGATGGCAGGCCAGGCGAACGCCTGCCGCCAGCCCTGCGCGTCGGTGACGCGCGCACGCGCCGCGACGATCTGCGCGAGCTCGGGCGGGCGGAGTTTCGTGAACACCGGGTCGGGCGCGGGGAATTTCGGGAGCGTGTTCAGGCGCTCGATCCGCCAGACGCGCGGCGCGATCGTGAGACTTTGCGTAACATTGCGACCGTCGGCGAGCGTCGCGGTCAGTGAGGCTTGCGGGCCGGCGTCGCGGTCGAAACCGGCGATGAAGCGGCCGTCCGGGGATAGCGCGACCGGCTTGCCGTCGAGCGCGACGGTGCGTGTTCCGGCGGGAGCGGTGCCCAGGATCAGGCCGCCTTGGCTGAGCGTGCCGGTCCAACGGAAGGCGGACTGGCTTGCGGTTGGCGGCGGCGGCGCTTGCTGGGCGGCGGCGCCGGTTGCGGCCAGCAGGACGAGCGCCGCCGCCCGGATCACAGCCGCTCGAATCACCGGGGCGCCATCGCTTCGCTGGCTGCCGCGGCGGTGGAATAGGCCTCCTGCCGGGCGACGCTCCAGTAGCGCAGATCCTCCAGCGCGATGCGGTGGCCCGTGGCGGCGCAGGGGACGTGGTCACCGGGGCTGAGCACGCGGAAACCGTTCGCCATATAATGCAGCCGCGCGGCGCGGTCGGAGTTGGACATCAGCATTGCGGGTCTTCTCTACAGCAGGGTCGGCTGGCGCGGCGCCGGGTCGGGCGCGGCCTTCGCCTTGGGGGCAGCATAGGTTTTGGCGACGGGGCGCTCAAGGCCGGTGTCCGTCACCGCGTCCACCACGCCGTCGCGGAAGTGGAGCGTCAGCGTGCCCGCGTCGCGCGCGGATTTGGCGGAGGCGAGCGTCTCGCCGCCGGGCCGGGCGGTGACTCGGGCATAGCCGCGGTCGAGGATCGCATCGGGGTTGAGCGACTGGACGAGACGCCAGGTCGCATCGAGCTGCGCGCGCTTCGCCTCGAGCTTGCGCTCCAGCGTGGCGGGACGGAGTGCGGCGCCCGAACGATCGAGACTGCCGCGCGCCAACGTCAGCCGGCGCTCCAGCCCGCGATCGAGCCGCTGACCGAAATCGTCGGCGCGCTGGCGCTGCGGCCCGAGCAACTGGTCGCGCTTCGGGAGCAACCGCGCCAGCGCATCCAGGCGCTCGCGACCGCGCTCGACATGACGGCGGGCGCAGCGTTCGGTGCGGTTGCGGTGGCTGTCGATCGTCAGCCGCAGGTCGGCGAGCACCGGCACCGCGATCTCGGCGGCGGCGGTCGGCGTCGGCGCGCGCAGGTCTGCGGCGAAATCGCACAAAGTGGTGTCGGTCTCATGCCCGACCGCGGAGATGATCGGGATCGTGCAGGCGGAGACCGCGCGGACGACGATTTCCTCGTTGAACGACCACAGATCCTCGACCGAACCGCCACCGCGCGCGACGATGACGAGGTCCGGCCGCGGTACCGGCCCGCCGGGGACGAGCGCATCGAACCCGCGCACCGCGGCGGCGATCTCGGCGGCGGACCCCTCGCCCTGCACCTTCACCGGCCAGACGATGACGTGCGTCGGGCAGCGATCCTCCAGCCGGTGGAGGATGTCGCGGATGACAGCACCCGTGCCCGACGTGACGACGCCGATCACCTTCGGCATGAACGGCAGGCGCTTTTTGCGCGTGCCGTCGAACAGCCCCTCGCCCGCCAGCTTCGCCTTCAATTTCTCCAGCAGCGCCATCAGCGCGCCCGCGCCCGCCAGCTCCATCCGCTCGATGACGATCTGGTACTTCGAGCGGCCGGGATAGGTGGTGAGCTTGCCGGTCGCGATCACCTCGATCCCGTCCTGCGGCACGAAGGCGAGGCTCGACGCATTGCCCTTCCAGATGACGCCGTCGATCACCGCCTGGTCGTCCTTCAGCGACATGTAGCAATGCCCGGAGGCGACGCGTTTCCAGCCCGAGATCTCGCCGCGCAGGCGGACATGGCCGAACTCGCCCTCGACCATCCGCTTCAGCTTGAAGGCGAGTTCGCCGACCGACATCGCCAGTGCGTTGTCGCCGGGCACCGGCTCGGCTACCAGCCGGCCCATGTCGCTGGACACATCATCGGAAAAGGGATCGGGCATGAACGTCCTGCTGCTGGGCTCGGGGGGTCGCGAACATGCGCTCGCGTGGAAGCTGGTGCAATCGAGGGGCCTCGATACGCTGTATGCCGCGCCGGGCAACCCCGGGATCGCGCGCATTGCGACGCTCGTGCCGCTGGATGCGACGGATCATGCCGCGGTGGTCGCGTTCGTGCGCGAGCATGACGTCGGGCTGGTCGTGATCGGGCCCGAGGCGCCGCTGGTCGACGGGCTGGCGGACACCTGCCGCGCGGCGGACATTCCGGTGTTCGGGCCTTCGAAGGCGGCGGCGCAACTGGAGGGGTCGAAGGGCTTCACCAAGGATCTGTGCCTTCGTGCCGGCATCCCGACCGCGGGCTATGTCCGTGTGAAGAGCCGTGCAGAGGCGGATGCCGCGCTCGCCCGCACCTTCTCGTTGCCGGTCGTCATCAAGGCGGACGGCCTCGCCGCCGGCAAGGGCGTCGTCATCGCATTCAGCGGGGCCGAAGCCGATGCCGCGCTCGACGCGTTGTTCGCCGACGGGGAAGCGGAAGCCGTGATCGAGGAATTCCTGGAGGGCGAGGAGGCGAGCCTGTTCGTGCTCACCGACGGTGTCGCGCTGATGCCGTTCGGCTCCGCGCAGGACCACAAGCGCGTCGGCGAGGGCGATACCGGCCCGAACACCGGCGGGATGGGCGCGTACAGCCCTGCGCTCGTCCTGACGCCCGCGCTGGAGAAGCGCGCGATCGACGAGATCGTCGCGCCGACGGTGGCGGCGATGGCGGCGGAGGGCGCTCCGTTCTCGGGCGTGCTGTATGCCGGGCTGATGCTGACGCCGCAGGGGCCGAAGCTGATCGAATATAATGCGCGGTTCGGCGATCCCGAGACGCAGGTGCTGATGATGCGCTTTCAGGGCGATCTGCTCGCGACGATGCTGGCGGTGGCGGAAGGGCGGCTCGGCGAGATGCCGGCGGCGAAGTTCAGCGACGACACCGCGCTGACGGTGGTGATGGCGGCGAACGGCTATCCGGGCACGCCGAAGGCTGGTGGCGCGATCGTCGGGCTGGATTCGGCGCGGGCGGCGGGCGGCACGGTGTTCCATGCGGGCACGCGGATCGAGGACGGCGGGCTGGTCGCGTCGGGCGGGCGCGTACTCGCGGTGACCGCGACCGGCGACGACGTGGCGGCGGCGCAGGCGAACGCGTACCGCGCGGTCGAGGCGATCGATTTCGCGGAAGGCTTCTACCGTCGCGACATCGGCTGGCGCGAGATCGCACGCGGGTGATCCACTTCTGATCCTCCCCCGCCAGGGGGAGGTGGCTGGCGCTTGCCAGTCGGAGGGGGAGGAAAGGGATAACCTCTGTTCCGTGCCCTCCCCCTCCGTCACCTTCGGCGACACCTCCCCCTGGCGGGGGAGGATGCAGAACTATCGGTGGCTCAGGCCGAGCCCGCCAATTACCGCTCGCCGCCTCCCTCGCGTGGCGCTACGAGTATGAGCATGAACGAAACTTCCGCGACCTCCGCCTCGGGCATGAGCCTGCTGCCCGATGGCATCGCCACGCTGACCGCGATCCACTTCACGATCATCGCCGTGGTGGCGGTGCTCGTCGTGATCGGCCTGATCTGGGGCATCAAGGCGAAACGCAGCCGGGTGAAGGCGTCGCGCGACGTGATCGCGAATGCCAGGGAAGCCGGCGTCGCCCCTGTGCCGGCCTCCGTCCCAGTCGAGTCGCCGCGTGCACAGGCTCCCGAGCCGGCCCCCGTCGCGCCGGCACCAGCCGCGCCGCACGGGGCCGAGCCGCGCAGGGCCGAGCAGTCCCAGACGCAAACGCGAACGGTCGCTCCGACTCCCGCACCATCGCCCTCGCCCTCGATCGAGCGCACGGCCCCGGCCGCCGCGCCGCAGCCGGCGATTATCGACGAACCGGCCCCCGCTCCCGCTCCCGCTGCCGCCCCCACGCCGCCGGCGCCCAGCCCGGCTCCCGAGCCAGCGGTGCCGGCGCCGGCCGAACCCGCCCCGATCGCTCCGCCCGTGTCCGCGCAATCCTATGCCGATGGTCCGGTGACGCAGTTGAAGGGACTCGGCCCCAAGGTCGCGACGCAGCTCGGCGCGCTCGGCGTCACGACGGTCGGCCAGATGGCCGCGCTGTCGGAGAGCGAGGCGCAGTCGATCGACGCACAGCTCGGCAATTTCACCGGGCGGATGGGGCGCGATCGCTGGATCGAACAGGCGCGGTTGCTGGCGGCCGGCGACAAGGCGGGCTTCGAGGCGGTGTTCGGCAAGCTGTAACCCGCGTCGGTCGATCGACCGGCAGCACGACAGGCGCACGCGACGCATGTCGATTGGCTCTATGCCGCGCGGGCCGCGACGGGCATGTCACGCGGTGTCGCACCTCGAAGTATGAGGGCGGCATTTTAGACAGGGTGATGAGTGCACATGCTGGCAATGATGAGTGCGATGCTGCTGACCACCGCGCCGGTGCATCCGACGACCGGACCGGTCGCGCTGCCCGGCGCGACGCCATCGCCCTTCGCCAGCGACTTCCCCGCACCGGCGTCGATCCCAGTATCGATGCCCGTATCGATGCCAGTCATGATGCCAGTCATGATGCCGATATCGATGGCGACGTCCCCTCTGGCTCTGATCGGCTCGCTTCCCGCCGTCGAGTTTTCGCCGCAGGGGCTCCCCACGCAGGCGATTCCTCCGGTCGGCCCGCCACCGTTGCGCACGCCGGCGACCGAGCGTGGCACGCAGACCGACATCATCGTCACCGGCCGCAAGGAGAGCGCGGGCGATCCGCTGCGCGCGGCCAACGCCGAGTCGTTCGCGGTGACGCAGAAGGTCGACGACGCGGTGATCGGCCCGGTCGCGCGGACCTATAAGAAGACCGTGCCGAGCCCGATCCGGCGCGGCATCCACAATTTCCTCTACAATCTGCGCGAGCCGATCGTCTTCCTGAACTTCCTGCTGCAGCTCAAGCCGGGCAAGGCGGCCGAGACGGTCGGGCGGTTCGCGATCAACTCGACGATCGGCGCGGTCGGCGTGATCGACATGGCCAAGCGCAAGCCGTTCCGCCTGCCGCGGCGCTCGAACGGGTTCGCCAACACGCTCGGCTATTACGGAGTGAAGAACGGCCCGTTCCTGTTCCTGCCGCTGGTCGGACCGACGACGGTGCGCGACCTTCTCGGCGGCGCGGTCGACCGCCTGATCCTGCCGGTCGGCATCGGCAAGCCCTTCACCAGCGCGACCTACACGATCCCCGCGGGTATCCTCGGCGCGCTCGATCACCGGTCGGAGTTCGACCAGACGCTGAAGGACCTGCACGACAATTCGCCCGATCCGTACGCGGCGACCCGGGCCTTCTATCTCAACCGGCGCCAGGCGGAGATCGACCATCTCCACGGGCGTGTCGAGGGCGATCCGGCAGGCATGTCGGGACCACCGCCTAGCGTGGTGCCGTTCGTGCCGAAATATCTGGAGCCAGGCGCCGCGGCCGATTCGGGGACGGTTTTGGCGGTGCCGGGCGGCAGTTCCAGCGGTGCACCTGCCGTCGATGTGCCGGCGGCGACGCCCGCGGCGGCTGCTCCCGGCGTCGATGTGCCTGCGACGGCGCCCGCGGCTGCTGCTCCCGGTGGCGATGTGCCGGCGGCGGCGCCGGCGGCTGCTGCTCCTAGCGTCGATGTACCTGCGGCGGCGCCCGCGACTGCTCCCGGTGGCGACGCGACCAGCGGATCCGAAGCTCGTCCCTGAACGAAGGAGGGGCCTTACCGCCCTCCATCCGTTCGTGCTGAGTAGAGACCGAGTAGCTCCGTCAGGAGCGTATCGAGGGCTCGTATCGAAGCACAGGTTCCGCGCGCCCGTCCTTCGATACGCCGCTTCGACAAGCTCAGCCGCTACTCAGGACGAACGGGTTGTGGGGGGTCGGTGCGCCTTCCATAGACGAGGCATAAGCAAGTAACTCAACCCTGACCACCACCCCGGCGGAGGCCGGGGCCCAGTTGGGGGACGTTGCAAACTGAGGGCAGCGCTCCGTTACCGCGACCTCACCACCTGGGCCCCGGCCTTCGCCGGGGAGGTGAAATACCGGGGAGCGTCTAGCCACTTTCACCCGCTACTCCGCGCCGAACCCTCAGACCTCGCTCACCAGCAGCTTGTCGATCCGCCGCCCGTCCAGATCGACGATCTCGAACTTCCACCCCTGCTCGACGAAGCTCTCGCCCTCGCCCGGCAAATGGCGGAACACCGACAGCGCGAGGCCAGCCACCGTCGCGTAATCGCGGTCCTCGGGCAGGTCGATACCGAGGCGATCGGCGAGCGAATCCGCCGCCATCGTCCCCGCCACCAGCAGCGAGCCGTCGTCGCGGACCACCACCGACGGTGCATCGTCGGGATCCGAGTCCGACTTGAACTCGCCGGCAATCGCCGCGAGCAGATCGGCGGGCGTGACGATGCCTTCGAAATGGCCATATTCGTCATGGATCAGCGCCATCGGCACCTCGGCCTCGCGCAGCGCCAGCAATGCGTCCATCGCGTCGATCTGGTCGATCACGACGGGGGCTTTCCGCATCAGCGCGCGCAGGTCGATCGGCTCGCCGCGGAACAGCGCCGCGGCGATGTCGCGCGCCTGGACGACGCCCTTGACCGCGTCGATCGAGCCTTCGCCGACCGGCAGGCGGGTGTGCTGCGACGCGAGCAAGGTCTCGCGGATCTCGTCGGGGCCCCAGTCGCAGTCGAGCCAGTCGATCTCGGTGCGCGGCGTCATCACTTCGCGCACCGGGCGATCCGCGAGGCGGACGACGCCCGAAATGATCGAACGCTCATGCTCCTCGATGATCCCCGATTTCGACGCCTCGGCGACGATCATGTGGAGCTCTTCGGCGGTGACGTGCTCTTCCGATTCGCGGTTGAGACGAAGCAGCTTGAAGATCAGCGCGCTGGTCGAATCGAGCACCAGCACGATCGGCGCGGTGCCGATCGCGAGCCAGCGCATCACCGGCGCCATGAACGACGCGATCGCCTCGGGCGCCCGCAGCGCGAACTGCTTGGGGACCAGCTCGCCGATGATCAGCGACGCGTAGGTCGTCAGGCCGATGACGATCGCGAACCCGACGGTCTCGGCGGTCGAGGCGGACAGACCCCAGGCCTGCAACCGCGCGGCGGTCGGCATGCCGAGGCTGGACCCCGAATACGCACCGGCGAGGATACCGATCAGCGTGATGCCGATCTGGACGGTCGACAGGAACTTGCCGGGATCGGCGGCGAGCACCAGCGCGGCGCGCGCGCCCTTCTTGCCCGAGCGTGCCATCGCCTCGAGCCGGGCCTTCCGCGCGGAGACGATCGCGAGTTCGCTCATCGCGAACACACCGTTCAACGCGACTAGCGCGAGAATGATCGCGACGTCGATCCAGGGGAAGGGGGGAAGCGGTGCCATTGGCTCCGCGCCTCTTTGCAGGACAACGGCCCGTCGCACAACCGTCCTTGCGCGTAGGACGTATCCCGGTCAGTGCGCAGGCGGAACAATCGTCGCCACACCGGGTTATCGGCCGTATCGGACATAACGCCGTCATCGATCATGTCTCAGGGAGTTTATCTATGAAAACCAAGATGTTCGCAGGCGCCGCACTGGCGGCCCTCATCGCCACCAGCGGCTGCACCACCGATCCGGAGACCGGTCGCCAAACCATCTCGAAGACGGCCCTAGGCGGCATCGGCGGCGCGCTCGGCGGCTATCTGCTCGGCGACGTGGTCGGTGGTCGACGCGACCGGACCGAGAAGCTGCTGGGTGCGGGCATCGGTGGCCTCGCGGGTGCGGGTATCGGCGCGTACATGGACAAGCAGGAGCGCGACCTGCGCGCGCGCACTGCCGGCACCGACGTGCAGGTGATCCGCCAGGGCGACGACCTGGTGCTCAACATCCCGTCGGGCATCACCTTCGCCTATGATAGCGCGACGGTGCAGCCGCAGTTCCAACGCACGCTCGATCAGGTCGCGGACACGCTGTCGCAGTACAACCAGACCTATATCGACGTGTACGGCCATACCGATTCGACCGGCAGCGACGCGTATAACCAGACGCTGTCGGAGCGCCGGGCGCGCTCGGTCGCGGATTATCTGGCGGGCCACGGCGTCCAGACTGCGCGCATCGGGACGCGCGGTTACGGCGAGACGCAGCCGATCGCGTCGAACGATACCGATGCGGGCCGGGCTGCAAACCGTCGCGTCGAAGTGAAGATCGTCCCGATCACGCAGAGCGACATGCGGTAGTTAACGGCGTTGGCTTATCCTCCCCCGCAAGGGGGAGGTGTCGCCGAAGGTGACGGAGGGGGAGGACACGGAACAGAGGTTTCTCTATCCTCCCCCTCCGACTGGCAAGCGCCAGTCACCTCCCCCTGGCGGGGGAGGATTTCTCTTCAGAATAACCGCCCCCCATTCGGGACCTGTCCGGTCGGCGAGATCAGCACCACCTTCCCGTCCGCGTCGGGGAAGCCGAGTGTCAGGACCTCGGACATCACCGGGCCGATCTGACGCGGCGGGAAGTTTACCACCGCGGCGACCTGGCGGCCGACCAGCGTCTCCGGCGTATAATGCTCGGTGATCTGCGCGGAGGAGCGCTTCACGCCGATCTCCGCGCCGAAATCGATCCGCAACTTGAACGCTGGCTTGCGGGCTTCGGGGAAGGGTTCGGCCTCGACGATCGTGCCGACGCGGATGTCGACCTTCTCGAAGTCTGCGAACGCGATTTCAGGCGCGATCACGTCAGAAATCGACATTGTCGTAATGCGCCGGCGGTGAGATCAGCTCCATCCGTTCGGACAGCAGCGGGCGGAAGCTCGGCCGACTCTTGAAACCGCGATACCAGCGCGCGGTCTGGTCATGGCCCTTCCAGTCGATCCCGCCGAGATAATCGGTGACCGAGATCTGCGCAGCCGCCGCCAGATCGGCGAGACTCATCGTCGCGCCGCCGAGCCAGTTCCGGTGATCGAGCAGATAGTCCATGTAATCGAGATGCCCCACCGCCGCCTTCATCGCTTCACGCAAGCCCTTGGCGTCGGGCGCGGTACGGTGGGCGAGACGCTTGACCATCCGCTCGTGGAGCAGCGGTCCGGTCACGTCGCGGTAGAAATGCGTGTCGAACCACGTCACCAGCCGGCGGATTTCGGCGCGGTTGGTCGCGGTGCCGTTGATCATCGCCGCCTTCTCGACGGTTTCCTCGAAGAACTCGCAGATCGCCATCGAATCGATCAGCGGAGCGACACCGCGCGACGCGTCGACCATCACCGGGGTCTGGCCGGCGGGGTTCATGTCCATGAACTCGTCGCGGCGATCCCAGGGCGATTCGCGGACCAGTTCGTAGCCAACCCCCTTCTCGCCCAGCAGCAGGCGCACCTTTCGCGAGAACGGACACAGAGGGAATTGATAAAGCTGCCACATGCGCTTCGTTTAGGCGGTGGGGGGCGGCTGTGTCACTAGCGCGGGTTGGACGGCGCGTAAGAAGATTTGGTTCACGCGGAGGCGCAGAGACGCGGAGGTGTTGCGTTCGGCGCGAGCGAAGCTCCTTCGTCACCAATCGCAATAGGAGAGATGCAGAGGGAATTTAGCTCCGCGTCTCCGCGTCTCCGCGTGAACCAATCTTACTGTTGCCCTCCCCGGCGGACACCGGGGGGGGAAAGACGGCGTCCTACTCCGCCGCAACCAACTCCGCGCTGTCGTCGAGCGGATCGCTCAGGCGGGTGAGCATTTCCTTCGGCACGATCTGCCAGAAATGCGGCGCTACCCGGTCCCAGTCCTCGAGCAGGCCCTTCGACCATTTGCTGTCGGTGGTGTCGGCATGGTCGCGCACCAAGTCGAGCAGAACGTCCGCCCAGTGCAGCGCCTTCACCCGGTCCCAGGTGATGTTCTCGGGGTTGGCGCGCTTTTCGAACACGCCCTCGGGGTCGTAGATGAACGCCATCCCGCCAGTCATCCCCGCACCGAAATTCGCGCCGACCTTGCCCAGCACCACCGCGATGCCGCCCGTCATATATTCGCACCCGTTCGCGCCGCAGCCTTCGACGACGACGTTCGCGCCCGAATTGCGCACCGCGAACCGCTCGCCTGCCTGCCCCGCCGCGAACAGCCGGCCGCTGGTCGCGCCGTACAGCACGGTGTTGCCGATGATCGTATTGTCCTGGCTCGCGAGCGGCGAACTCACCGCCGGCCGTACGATGATCGTCCCCCCCGAAAGCCCCTTGCCGACATAATCGTTCGAGTCGCCGAACACTTCCAAGGTGATCCCCTTGCACAGGAACGCACCGAGCGACTGCCCTGCCGACCCCCGCAGCCGGATCGTGACATGATCGTCCGCCAGCGTCGACATGCCGAACTTCCGCGTGATCTCGCTCGACAGCCGCGTACCGACCGCGCGGTGCGTGTTGCGCACCGAATAGGTCAGCTGCATCTTCTCGCCCCGCGAGAACACCGCGGCGGCGTCCTTGATGATCTGCGCGTCGAGGCTGTCCGGGACTTCGTTGCGGAAGGTCGACAGGCTGAACCGACGCTGCGAGTCGTCGGCATCAACCTTCGCCAGGATCGGGTTGAGATCCAGATCGTCGAGATGCTCCGCCCCGCGGCTCACCTGCCGCAGCAATTCGGTCCGCCCGATCACGTCGTCGAGGCTCTTCACGCCGAGCCGCGCAAGGATGTCGCGCACCTCCTCGGCGATGAAGGTCATCAGGTTGATCACCTTCTCGGGCGTCCCCACGAACTTCTGCCTGAGCGCGTCGTTCTGCGTGCAGATCCCGACCGGACACGTGTTCGAATGGCATTGCCGCACCATGATGCAGCCCATCGCGACCAGCGACAGCGTGCCGATCCCGAACTCCTCCGCGCCTAGGATCGCGGCGATGACGATGTCACGCCCGGTCTTGAGGCCGCCATCGGTGCGCAACCGCACGCGTCCACGCAGGCCGTTGAGCGTCAGTACCTGATTGACCTCGGACAGCCCCATTTCCCACGGCGTACCCGCGTACTTGATCGAGGTCTGAGGCGACGCGCCGGTGCCGCCGACATGGCCGGCGATCAGGATGACGTCGGCATGCGCCTTCGCCACGCCCGCCGCGACCGTACCGATGCCGGCCGACGAGACCAGCTTCACGCAAACCCGCGCCCGCGGATTGATCTGCTTCAAATCGTAGATCAGCTGCGCCAGATCCTCGATCGAGTAGATATCGTGATGCGGCGGCGGCGAGATCAGCGTCACGCCGGGCGTCGCATGGCGCAGCTTGGCGATGAACTCGGTTACCTTGAAGCCGGGCAACTGCCCGCCCTCGCCGGGCTTGGCCCCTTGCGCGACCTTGACCTCGATCTCCTCGCACGCGTTCAGATATTCCGCCGTCACGCCGAACCGCCCGCTCGCGATCTGCTTGATCGTCGAGTTCGCATTGTCGCCGTTCGCATAGGGCACGAAACGCGTCTTGTCCTCGCCGCCCTCGCCCGACACCGCCTTCGCGCCGATCCGGTTCATCGCGATCGCCAGCGTCTCGTGCGCCTCGGGGGAGAGCGCGCCCAGCGACATGCCCGGCGTCACGAACCGCTTGCGGATCTCGGTGATCGCCTCGACCTGGTCGACCGGCACGCCCTCCGCGGGGAAGTTGAACTGGAGCAGGTCGCGTAAGTACACCGGCGGCAGGTCGGACACCCCGCGCGAGAATTGCAGATAGCTCGTATAGCTGTCGGTCGACACCGCAGTCTGGAGCAGATGCATCAGTTGCGCCGAATAGGCATGCACCTCGCCGCTATGTCGCTGGCGATAGAATCCGCCGATCGGCAACGTCGCCACCGCCGGGTCGAACGCCGCCTCGTGCCGGTCGGTCGCGTTGACGTGCAACGACGCATAGCCCTCGCCGCTGATCTTCGCCGGCATCCCCGGAAACAGGTCGTTGACGAGGCTGCGCGACAGCCCGACCGCCTCGAAATTATAGCCGCCGCGATAGGACGAGATCACCGCGATGCCCATCTTCGACATGATCTTGAGCAGACCCTCCTCCACCGCGACGCGGTGACGGCGCAGGCATTCGGCAAGATCCAGATCGCCGAACAGCCCGCGCGATTGGCGGTCGACGATCGCCGCCTCGGCCAGATACGCGTTCACGGTGGTCGCCCCGACGCCGATCAGCACCGCATAATAATGCGTGTCGAGGCATTCCGCCGTCCGCACGTTGATCGACGCATAGGAGCGCAACCCCCGCCGCACGAGATGCGTATGCACCGCCGCCACCGCGAGCACCCCGGCGATGCCGACCCGGTCCTCGGAAATCGCCTCGTCGGTGAGGAAGATCTCGCTCTTGCCCTGCCGCACCGCCTGCTCGGCCTCGTTGCGGATCCGCTGGATCGCCGCGCGCAGCTTCTCTGGGCCCCCGCCGACCTCGAACGTGCAGTCGATCTCGGCGACCGCATTCCCGAAATGCGCCTTCAACCGCGACCAATGCTCGCCCGTCAGCACCGGCGAATCGAGCACCAGCACGCGCTCGCGCTGGTCGCGCACGTCGAGGATGTTGGCGAGGTTGCCGAACCGCGTCTTCAGCGACATCACGTGGCGTTCGCGCAGCGGATCGATCGGCGGGTTGGTCACCTGGCTGAAATTCTGGCGGAAGAACTGGCTGATCAGCCTCGGCTTGTCCGAAATCACCGCGAGCGGCGTATCGTCACCCATCGATCCGATCGCCTCCTTGGCGGATTCGACCATCGGCGACAGGATCAGCTCCATATCCTCCATCGTCTGCCCGGCGGCGACCTGACGCCGCGCGAGTTCGGCGCGGTCATAGCGCACGACCGCATCCTCGACCGAGGGCAGGTCGGCGAGCGTGTGGAATTCGCCGATCATCCCGGCATAATCCGCCTCGCCCGAGATGCGATCCTTCACCGCGCGATCCTGCAGCAGGCGGCCTTCGTCGAGATCGACCGCGATCATCTCGCCCGGCCCCAGCCGGCCCTTGGCGATAATCGTCGATTCGGGAACCACGACCATCCCGCTCTCCGACCCGACGATCAGCAAACCGTCCGACGTCAGCGTGTAGCGCAGCGGGCGCAGCGCGTTGCGGTCCATGCCCGCCACCGCCCAGCGGCCATCGGTCATCGCCAGCGCGGCGGGGCCGTCCCACGGCTCCATCACGGAGGCGAGATACTGGTACATCGCGCGGTGCTCAGGCGGCATGTCCGGGCTCGCGGCCTCGGGCACCAGCATCAGCTTGGCGGTCGGCGCGTCGCGCCCCGAGCGGCAGATCGCCTCGAACACCGCGTCCAGCGCCGCGGTATCGGACGCACCCGCCGGGATCACCGGCTTGATGTCCTCCGAATTGTCGCCGAACGCGAGGCTCGCCATCCGGATCTCGTGTGACAACATCCAGTTCTTGTTGCCGCGGATCGTGTTGATCTCGCCGTTATGCGCGAGGCAGCGGAACGGTTGCGCCAGCCACCATTGCGGGAAGGTGTTGGTCGAATAGCGCTGGTGGAAGATCGCGACGCGCGATTCGAAGCGCTGGTCGCACAGATCGGGGTAGAACACCGACAGCGATTCCGCGAGGAACAGCCCCTTGTAGATGATCGACCGGCACGACAGCGAACAGATGTAGAAGCCCTGGATCTGCGCCGCGATCACGCGCTTCTCGATGCGCCTGCGGACCAGATACAGCGTCTTTTCGAACTCGGCGGCATCGTGCTCCTCGGGCAACGGCCCGGCGATCATGATCTGCTCGATCTCGGGCCGCGTCGCCTGCGCCTTCTGGCCGATCACCGACACGTCGACCGGCACCTGGCGCCAGCCATAGATGGTATAGCCCGCCTCGATGATCGCGCTTTCCACGATCGTCCGGCAATCCTCCTGCGCGCTGAGATCGGTGCGCGGCAGGAAGATCATGCCGACCGCGAGCCGGTTCGGGCGGACCTTGTGGCCCGACGCGGCGACCGCGTCGTCGAAGAAGCGCAGCGGGAGGTCGATGTGCAGGCCAGCGCCGTCACCCGTCTTGCCATCCGCATCGACCGCGCCTCGGTGCCACACGGCCTTCAACGCATCGACCGCGGACTGCACGACACGGCGTGACGCGCGGCCGTCGGTGGCGGCGACGAGGCCCACGCCGCACGCGTCGCCCTCGAATTCGGGGCGGTACATGCCTTCGGCAGCCAGGCGGGCGCGTTGATCGATCATCGGAGAACCCTGTTCGTTGCTCATGCCGCGACCTTCGCGTTCGTAGCCTTGGTCTTCAGCCATTTGTGCATCGTCGCCGCCACGTCGCGACCGTCGCGGATCGCCCAGACGACGAGGCTCGCACCGCGGACGATGTCGCCCGCCGCGAACACGCCGTCGAGCGAGGTCATCAACGTCTTGCCGTCAACCAGTACGGTGCCCCAGCGGCTGACGCCAAGCTCGGGCGTCGCGAACAGCGTCGGGAGATCCTCGGCGTCGAAGCCGAGCGCCTTGATGACGAGATCGGCATCCACCGAATAGTCGCCGGCGGGATCGGGTTCGGGCGCACGGCGGCCGCTCGCATCGGGCGCGCCCAGACGCATTTTCCGCACCTTGACGCTCGATACGCGCTCGCCGCCGTCGAAGCTCTGCGGGCCCGACAGCCAGACGAACTCGACGCCCTCTTCCTCGGCATTGGCCACCTCGCGCTGCGATCCGGGCATGTTGGCGCGGTCGCGGCGGTAGAGGCACTTCACCGACTTCGCGCCCTGCCGGATCGCGGTCCGGACGCAGTCCATCGCGGTGTCGCCGCCACCGATCACGACGACGTCCTTGCCCTCGGCATTGAGACTCCCGTCGTCGAACGCGGGGACGGCGTCGCCGAAGCCCTTGCGGTTCGACGCGACGAGGAAGTCGAGTGCCGCGACCACGCCGTTCGCGTTCCCGCCCGGCAGGTCCATCGCGCGCGCCTTGTAGACCCCGGTCGCGATCAGCACCGCATCGTGGCGCTGGCGCAGATCGTCGAGGCTCGCATCCTCGCCGACCGCGAAGCCTTCGTGGAAGACGATGCCCGCCGCCTTCAACCGCTCGACGCGGCGCATGACGATCGGCTTTTCGAGCTTGAAGCCGGGGATGCCGTAGGTGAGCAGCCCGCCCGCGCGGTCGTAGCGATCATAGACATGCACGTCATAGCCATGCCCGCGCAGATATTCCGCCGCGGTGAGACCAGCGGGCCCCGCGCCGATCACGCCGACCGACTGGCCGCGCGATCTGCCGGGGACGAGCGGCTCGACCCAGCCATTCTCCCACGCGGTGTCGGTGATGAACTTCTCGACCGACCCGATCGTGACCGCGCCGTGGCCCGTGAATTCGATGACGCAATTGCCTTCGCACAGCCGGTCCTGCGGGCAGATGCGCCCGCAGATCTCGGGCATGGTCGAGGTCGCGTTGCTCAGTTCATACGCCTCGCGCAGGCGTCCTTCCGCGGTCAGCCGGAGCCAGTCGGGGATATGGTTGTGCAGCGGGCAGTGGACCGAGCAATAGGGCACGCCACACTGCGAACAGCGTCCGGCTTGCTCCTCGGCGGGTTCGACCGCGTATCGCTGCGCGATCTCGCGGAAATCCTCCTGCCGCTCGTCCGCGGTGCGCTTTGCCGGGTAGGATTGCTCCCGTCCAACAAACTTTAGCATCGAATCGTTCGCCATACATGCCTCCGACAGCCGCGTTATTGCGCCGAGGGAGGCTTGTCACGGCTAAAACCGCATATATGTAAGTTATGCTGCCTTATAAAAACTAAATTACCGTTCGACCTTCTAAGAACCGATCGCAATTACGCTTATTGGTACCGAAACGGACTTATTTGCTCAACAGCCAGACCAACGCAGCAGAACCTGCGACGACACGGTACAGGGCGAACGGCACGAACCCGTGCTTGGTGACGATGCCGACGAACCACTTCACCACCAGCAGCGCGACGATGAACGACACGGCCGCGCCGATCGCGATCGCGCCCAGCCCGACACCGCCGCCGCTCGCGATCGTGTCGCGGTTCTTCAGCAGCTCGAGCGCGCTCGCGCCGAGCATCGTCGGGATTGCGAGGAAGAAGCTGAACTCGGCCGCGGTGCGCCGTTCGACGCCCAGCGCCAGCGCACCGAGGATGGTCGCGCCCGAACGGCTGACGCCCGGAATCATCGCCAAGCACTGGAGGAAACCGATGCCGATCACTGTCTTTAGCGGAATATCCGCAACGCCGCTGATGTCGCTGCGGGGTGCAAACCGCTCGACCGCGAGGATCGCGAACCCGCCGACGATCAGCGCGATCGCGACGACCTCGGCATTGCCGAGCAGCGCCTCGATATACTTGTGCAGCGCCAGCCCGATCACCGCCGCCGGAATGAACGCCACCACTAGGTTGCGCAGGAACAGCCAGGACTTAGGCTCGCGCTTGATCAGCCCCATGCCGACCGCCCAGAACGTCCGCCAATAGAGCACGACGATCGCGAGGATCGCCCCGAGCTGAATGACGACGTTGAACACCTCCCAGCGCCCCGCGTCATAGCCGAGCAGCCGCGTCGCGAGGATCAGATGCCCGGTCGACGAGACGGGCAGGAATTCGGTGATCCCCTCGACGATGCCGAGGAGAATGACGGTGAGAAGTTCGGTCAAGCGAGAGCTCCGGCGCGATAGGTCAGGGCAGTATCAGGAGACAGAGACTTCCGCGCGCGTTTCGGCGCGACGTCCGAACCGTCCGGCCTTGCGAAAGCGCACCAGCCAGCCCGGCGCGACCGTCGACAGCGGCGTCGCCTCGATCCCGAGCGCGGCGAGGCCATCGGTGCCGGTGACGACATTGTCGCTCTGCAGCATCGTCCACTGGTCCTTGGTGATCGGCGCGCCCGGCAGGAAGCCGGCCTTCGCGATCATCGCGCCGGCAAAGTCCGGAAGCTCGACGATCGAGGGATTACGGCCGATCGTCTTGGCGATCCAGCGGATCAGATTGCCCATCGTGATGATGTCCGGCCCGCCGAGTTCCAGCGTCTGCCCGCCAAAGGTCTCGGGCGCCGACGCCGCCGCGACGATCGCATCCGCCACGTTGCCGACGAACACCGGCTGGAACTTCGCCCCGGCGCGCAACACCGGCACCACCGGCGCCTTGGCGATCATGCCGGCAAAGCGGTTCACGAATTGGTCTTCCTGGCCGAACACGATCGAGGGGCGCAGGATCGTCGCAGTCGGGAACGCCGCGAGCACGGCGGCCTCGCCTTGTCCCTTCGACTTGCCATAGGCCGACGCGGACTCCGGATCCGCACCGATCGCGGAGACATGCACCAGCGCGCCGACACCGGCCTTCGCCGCGGCCTGCGCGACCGTCTGCGCGCCCAGCGCCTGGATCCGCTGGAAATCGCCGGCCAACACGCCGACCAAGTTCACCACCACGTCGGAACCGTGGATCGCATGCGCGATCGTCTCGGGCTTGGTGACGTCGGCGCCGACGAACTGGGTCTGGCCGAGCCCGCCGAGCGGCTTGAGGAAGAACGCCTGCCGCGGATCGCGTTGCGCGATGCGGACGCGTGCGCCCGTCGCCAGCAGCGCCTGTGCGACATAGCGGCCGACGAAACCGCCGCCCCCGATCAGCGTCACCAGTTTGTCGTTCATCGCCGTCCGTCCACTTTGTTTTGGTCTGCCCATTCGCGAATAACCCCTTGCCCCAGCAACAGGCGTGTTGACAAGCATCGCGACCCTCCACTAGAGGCGCCTTCCTACCCCGTGCCCGGATGGCGGAATTGGTAGACGCACCAGCTTCAGGTGCTGGCGATCGCAAGGTCGTGGAGGTTCGAGTCCTCTTCCGGGCACCAGGGCCCCCTGCTCAGGGGGCCCCAGATGATCCCCCAGAGATTGAAAAAACCGCGGTTTTCTGCCATAAACTGGCTCTGGAAGGCCCGCGACGTGTCACTGCATCCCAATCCGATGTTGGCACATTTGTTGGTACTTCCGGGTACCAACAATGGGAGATACCAACATGGCTCTCACCGCACTGGAAGTTCGCTCCGCCAAAGGCAGGGAGCGACCGTACAAGGTCAGCGATTCAGGCGGCCTCTTCATGCTCGTTCAGCCGTCCGGGCAGCGATACTGGCGCCTCGCCTATCGGTGGGACGGAAAGCAGCAGACGATGGCTTTGGGTGTGTATCCGGATGTCACCCTCTCCGACGCGAGAACCAAGCGCGATGCCGTCAGGAAAATTCTCGCCGAGGGCAAGAATCCCGTTTCCGTCGCCAGAGAGGAGGAGCTAGCCGTCAAGCTTGCCGAGCAAATCACGTTCAAGGTTCTCGCGGACGAATGGTACAGCAAATGCGAACGCGAAGGGCGTGCGGCAATCACGTTACAAAAGCAGCGTTGGCTCCTCGACTTCGCTCTACCCAAGCTTGGAACCCGCCCCATCAACCGAATATCGGCTCATGAGGTGTACGAGGTACTCCGAGGTATCGAACTTAAAGGCCATTATGAAACGGCACGTCGCCTGCGCGGCACCTGCAGCCAGGTGTTCCGCTATGCGGTGGCCACCGCGCGTGCGGAACGTGACGTGTGTGCCGATCTGCGGGGCGCGCTGATCACGCCGAAGGTCAAGCACCTCGCCGCACTGACAAAGCCGGCAGAAGTCGGGGAGTTGATGTGCGCGATTGACGGGTTCGACGGCTACCGTGTCACACACGTCGCCCTGCGTTTGGCGCCGCACTTGTTCGTACGTCCGGGCGAACTGCGCCAGGCGGAATGGTCCGAATTCGATTTCGACGAAGGGGTCTGGGCGATCCCGGCAGAAAAGATGAAGATGCGGCGCCCGCACCATGTACCGCTATCGAGGCAGGCGCTTGCGATCATCGACGACATTCGCCCCTTGAGCGGCAAGCATCGCTATCTGTTTCCCTGCCAAGGGAAACGCGATCGCCCCATGTGCGAAAACACCCTGAACCTCGCACTCCAACGGCTCGGCTATGGCGGAGGGCGGATGACGACGCATGGGTTCCGCGCAATGGCGAGCACGCTGCTAAACGAATCCCGCAACTGGACGCCAGACGCGATCGAGCGGCAGCTTGCCCACGTCGATACGAATGCCGTGCGACGTGTATATGCCCGAGGCGAGTATTGGGACGAACGAGTTAGAATGATGCAAGCATGGTCGGACGAACTTGATCGGCTTCGGGCAGCAGCGCGTGCTCGGGCGACAATTAAAGTAGCGGCGTAAACGGCTGATACTTGAGTTTGTATTCGTAACGGGTGGGTGCTGAGAACGGGCAGCTCTTGAACGACGCAGCTTAATCGCCTGCTGGCCTTCGGTTAGCCGAGACCGGGAGCCGGTACCGCGCTTCTAATGGGATTGGATACGGCAGGTCGACGCGGTCATCGGTCCCAAGCAGACGCCACTCGAGCGTGTCCGCCAGATCAGCGCCGCGCTTGTCGTACAGATCAACGCTCAGCAGCCCTCGCAACTGCAGCGCGCGGTACGCTCGCTCGAACGACGGATCCTGCCGCAGGGCCATTCCCCCGGACAAGAGCGGCTTGCCACCCTGTTCCTGAAGGACGCGCCTGAGAACAATCTTGCCGATCCGCGCCTCGCACCCGCAGAGATGTTCGTCGACGCGGTGATACAGCTAGCGCGGGAACGCGGCGACAGCGCGCGCAGCGTTACGCACAAGGGGAAGTCGCGCGGCAGCGTACGCGGATACTATCAGGACCGGTGGGACGCTGGACGCGGGCGTCGGTGGTCGCGCTCAGGACAGCAAGCCCGCGCTCCATGCCCCCGATAAGGCGCGCAACCGTTGACCTGGCAGGGGCGGTTTCCCGACAGCACGCGGATCGTCAGCGTGGAGCGCATGTCGCGGGCGTTTACCAAATACCATCTGGATGACGGACGCGCGCTGCACCGGTTCAAGATGGAAGAGCCGCATGCGACGCCGCATGATCATCCCTGGAGTTTCGACACCGATATCCTCGACGGTGACTATGTCGAAGAGGTGTTCCACCTGGATCCAAACGGCGGTTGGCACAGCGAACTGGTTCACCGCATCCCCGGCGAGATCTACCATGTTGATGCCGCTCACATTCACCGCATCGTCGAGCTGCCGACCGGCGAGTGCTGGACGCTCGTTCGTGCTGGTCCCCATGCGCGGGAAACCCGGTTCTGGCGGTTCGGAGACATCGTTCAATCCCAGGCGTGGGCTGAGCGGAGATGGACGCGCGTCGAATAAGCCATCACGGCAAGAGGCATTCCACCGCGACGCTCAAGACGGCGTTGGCCGGGGAAGGGCATCGAGCGCTGCCGAGACCTGCAGGCGCAGATTATCGTCTCGGGTGATTTCCAGCATCGCGCTGAGGCTGCTGCGGGCGCTGGCCACATCTCCTGCGACTAGCTGAAGTCTGGCCCGCTCCCACCAACCATGGGCGTGCGGGGGCGCCACGATCGTCATGCGGTCGTACAGGACCAATGCGCGCGCGGGGTCGCCAGCCTGCTCAGCACGGGTCGCCTGGTTGAGCAGGAGTCGAACGAGTGCCGATCGGTTCGACAGGGGAAGCATCCCGTCGGAAAACCGTGCCTGGCCGGTCATCTGCTCCAACAAGGCTTCCACCTGTTCAGGGGCAACGATGCGGCCATCGTTAAAGGGATCGATGATCAGCGCATCCGATGCATCGCCAAGGCGGACCAGGACGTGGCCCGGAGTATTGAGCGGTATCGCCGACCACCCAAGGCGGCGTGCCATCGCCACATAAATAATCGAGAGACTAATCGGCAGACCCAGTCGTCGATCGACGACAGCGATCAAGTCCGCATTCTGGGGATCGTCGTAGTGCGTGCGGTCGCCGGAGAATCCGAACTCTTCTACCATCACGCTGCTCAGGGTCTGGGCCTGAGCAGCGCTACTCACTGCGCCGCCATCAGCAGCGCGTAGGGCTATTTCTATGTCCGTGAGCTCGTCGATATATTCGTCGAGATCGATACCGGGATGATCGAGCGCTGCGAGTTCCAGGGCGGCCAGATCGAGCTCGATCTCCCCGTCTTCCATCAGCCCGAGATGAAGAATGCTATTGGTCATGACGCGGTAGATGGGGGCTCTTCCGATCGTTCCTATGACACCGCAAGGCTATGAGACACCGCGAACGTCGCGTCATTCATTCGCGCTGGCCAAACGACCGCGATGCGTTCGAGGCCATGTCTGCATGCCCCGCGCAGGTAGGTTGGCCCCGAAGGCCCCATATCCTCAGCATTCGAAGGCGACACCGCCGAACGATCCATTGTGTCCGCTACGCGTTGTGCGACCGTATCCCTTTCCACGGACCGCTTCCCGCCTTCTAGCTTCTCAATGATGCTTGAACGAAAGGCCGCTTATTGAGTAGCGCGTCAGCCGGAAGGACGACCGAGAAGGAGGCGCGTTGCGGACCGTCCGTTTCGATCAGCCCGAACGGCAGCTTTCGCCTCAATCTGCCGTTCACCGGGGTGGCGCTGAACGACAGACTCTGGTCGGCTCGTGTCTGGCAGCTTCCCGGCAGCAGAGACCCAATTTCGGCCGTTCACCACTGTTTGAGCGTGTCCCGAAACCAGCCATTGGTTCAGGTGCGATGTTGCAGTTGGTATTGGCCGTTTAAGGTCTGACTGCTCTTGGTCGATCCGGCTGCGATTTCAGACGGCCTGCCATTACCTCGCTACGACGCTGGTCCAGCTGGGACTGCTCTCGGCAAGTACTTGGAATGGCTACCGGGTAGGCCTGCCTGCGGAACATCAGCGCCAGCTACTGGTGCTGAACCTGGCGGAACAGGACCAGCAGCGGTACATCAGGCGTCAATCGCCTGCGGCGTCGGCGTGACGGCGACAACGGTGCCACTCGTCATCAGAACAATGAGGCCGCGAGTGGCTCCTGTCACGTCGAGATAGGCTCGGACCTGCGCGCGGTAGTGCTTGAGCGTCTGGGCGTCGGGCGCCACGTCAGTCTTCCAGTCCACCACCACCAGCGGCCGGCCCTGGGCATCGACGGCGAGCGCATCTGCGACGCCAGAGGTGGCCAGAAGCTCACGCCCGTTGGCGGCCATAGCATAGACCGGCAATTCGGCGAGGAGCCCGGGCCGAAGCTGCACCACCTCGTCGATGGCGAGTGTCCGCGCGACGCAGTCGGCGAGCTCCGGGGGCGAGAGACCAACCGACGCATCCGCGACCGGCTCCTTACCAAGCGCGCGGACCAGTTCCGCCGCGCGCGTCTCCAGCGCGGCGGGCTCCTCGGACAGCTCGCAGGTCAGCACCTCCTCCATTAGCTTGTGGAGGACGAGTCCACGCTCCCGCCCGCCCTGCACCGCGGGCGGCTCGGGCAGATCTGGCGGCGGCCCCGCCTCCCCGCCGGCCCATACGTCGGGCACCTCCTCGAGCACCACCGGTCCCGCCGGCGCCTCGTCGCGGCTCGGCGCAACCCACTTCAGGTGCACCTGGCGCTCGACGATGCCTGCCGCTTCGTCCGCGAAGACCTCGCGGGTCTGCGCGTTTCCCGCACCGATGGCAGCGATCTGCGGATCGTCGGGGTATTGAGACGCATCAAAGGCTGGAAGCCCGTCTAAGAGCTTAACGAGGCCGATCCAAGACCTATTGGGCGGCGCCACGTCGAGGCGCGGCAGGATCAGCAGCTCACGCGCCCGCGTCGCCGCCACGTACCACAGACGGACGCGCTCGCGCTCCAGCTCCGCAGCCTCCGCCACACGGACCGCCTCGTAGCCAGACGGCGGCATGCCGAGCACCGAGCAGTAGAACGCGCCGGTGTCGCGATCGACGATCTCGCTGCGCCCGGCCATCACCGCCGTCATCGTGTTGACGGGGATCACGACCGGCCACTCGAGGCCCTTGGCCGCATGCATCGTGAAGAGGGCGACAGCCTCCTCCTGCGCATCGGGGCGTCCCTCGACCGCGCGCGTCTCGTCCCGCCACGCGGCCGCCATCGCCTCGGCGAAAGCGCGCAGGCCTCGCACCGAGTAACCCGTCGCCAGGCTGAGATAGAGGTCGACGTTGGCGAGCGCCCGCTCCGCCTGGCGCCCATGGCGGCCAAGGAGGATCGGACGCACGCGAAGAAGCTCCACCGCCTGGGACAGCAGGTCGTGCGGCGTCGTCGAGTTCACACGACGCTGCAGTGACTGCAGCCGCCCGATCACGTCGCGGGCCAGCTCGTGGGCGATCGTCTCGGGATCCACGTTCAGGTCCAGCCGCGGGATGCGGTTCTCGGCACCTTCGGCGCGGGGAAGCCCGCCGACAATGTCCAGCAGCTCCTCCTCCGTCAGTCCGACTAGCGGTCCGCGCAGCAAGGCGCCCAGGGCCAGCGTGTCGCGCCGGTCGGCGAGGACGCGGGTCAGCGCGATTAGATCCTGCACCTCCTGCCGGCGGAACAGTCCCTTGCCGGCCTGGGTGGCCACCGGGACGCCATGCCGCTCGAGCGCCTCCTCGTATCGCCACAGGTCCTTGCCCGTGGGCGCCAGCAGCGCGATGTCCCCGGGCTGGCACGGGCGCGGGGCTCCGGCCTTGCGGTCCATAACCATGTGGCTGCCGATGAGGCGCGCGCAGAGGTCGGCGACCGCCTCGGCCTCGGCGTCCCGCTGGCGTTCGACGTTGGCGGCACCGTTCTCGTCGGCGGCTGCGACCTCAAGCGCGGCGACGCAGACGCCTTCTGCAGGATCGTCGTGGAACGGGTCTAGCGCGGTGAAGCCGGGCTGGCCATCGCTCGACAACAGCGCCTCGAACCGTTCGTTCACGAACGTCAGGATCGAGCCGCACGAGCGGAAGTTCGTCGAGATGGACATCATACCCTCGGCGTCCTGGACCGAGAAGGAGTCGCGCGCCCGGACATAGGCGCCAACGTCGGCGCCGCGGAAGCGGTAGATCGCCTGCTTGGGATCGCCCACCAGGAACAGCGCGCCCGGGCGGATGCGGAATGCGGCCCAGTCGGAGGGGTCCTCCCCCGGATCGCCGCACAGGCGCCAGAGGATCTCGGACTGGAGGGGATCGGTGTCCTGGAACTCGTCCACCAGTACACGCTGGTAGCGCCCTCCGAGCGCCAGACGCACCGCGTCATGGTCGCGCAGCATGTCGCGGGCCGCATTGATGAGGTCGTCGAAGTCGAGCTGCGCGCTCGCGCGCTTGTAGGTCGCGAACTCCTCGAGAATCGGACGCGCCTCGGCGACGAGGGCGGCGAGCACATGGCCTGCGGCCGCCTGAAGTATGCCGTTCCATGCCGCGCCGCAGGCCTCGTACAGCTCCTTCGCCCGGTCGGAGAGCTGGTTGCCCTCCGCGGTCGAACGGCCGGCCGCCTTGGCCGCAGCGCCCCACTTGCCCTTGCGGTTGTAGGTCAGGAAGCCACCGCCCTTCTTGCAGAGCTCGGGATGCGGGCGGGTAACAAGGAGACCGACCAAACCGGCCGCGGTGACCGCAACGGCGTTGGCCGGCAGCGCCGCCGCCATGGCCGACATCTGCTGTGCGATGACCTCAGTCTCCGGCTCGATAGCGGGCGCCCTTCCCATGAACGCCGAAAGCTGCGCTGCGGCATCGCGGAACGCCTGCAGATGCCCGGCCAGCGGTGCGGTCGGCGGGGCGATCAGGTCGCGCCTCCCGCGCATTGCGCTCGCGATGGTGTTGACCAGCTCGACCGTCGCGCGGTCCGTGTGCAGCACCATCTCAGCGAGAATGCCGCCCTGCCCCGCCGAGAGGCGATCGCGCAGGTGGGTCTCGACGATCTCGCCGAAGACGAGGTCCGCCTGGGCGCGGTCCATGACGGTGGCGCCGGGATCGATGTCAGCCTCGACCGGATAGGGCTTGATCAGCCGCTGGCAGAAGCCGTGGATCGTCGAGCATGTGATCTCGTCGATCGACGCCACCGCCGCCGCGAGATTGGCGCGCTGTCCATCCGAGAGGCCATCAGGGAGACCAACGCGGAGTTCGGGCGCGATCCGGCCTTCGGCCAGCTCCTCCACGAACTCGCGCACCCGGGAGAGCAGCTCGCTGGCGGCCAGCTCGGTGAAGGTGACCGCGGCGATCGCCTGGGGCGCCACGCCCTCGGCGAGCATGAGGGCGACACGCCCAGCCATCACCGCCGTCTTGCCGGAGCCAGCGCCGGCCTCGACGAGGATGGAGCGGTCGTGCCGGCCGATCGCGTCTCGACGCGCGCCGTCGTCCTTCAGGATTTTGATCTCAGTCATCATTCGGCCTCCCAGACGAGAGTCGCATCGCCAAGGCGCTCGGCGACCGCGGTCTTCTTACGCTTGCAGTAGGTGGCGCCGGCGTTGGCCGGCAGGGCGAAGGCGAGGTCGTCGTAGTCCCCGCCGGTATCCGGACCGGGCAGTGCCGCGCCAGCGGCGAGCGACGCGCGGGCCGCCTGCAAATATCCGGTCAGCTCGTCCAGCGTGCCCCCCGGGTCGTCGAGCCGGAGATCGATCGGTTCGCGCGGATAGAGCAGCGACGCGGTGATCTCGACGCCGTCGCCGAGGAGCTGCCTGACGGCGAAGGCGTAGAGGCAGCGCTGCAGCTCCGCCCCGCCCTTCAAGCGGATCGCGTCCCGCGGCGCCTTGCCCGTCTTGTAGTCGCGCACGAGGGCGCTTCCCCCGCCAGCGGCGACGTCGAGGCGGTCGATGTAGCCCCTGATGGCGAAACCCGTCCCCGGGATCACAACCGGCGTCTCCGCATTCCACGGAATCGCCGCCTCGGACCGAGGCTCACATCCACCGAACGGCACCTCGCCGTACGACTGGGTACCCGGCGCAGGCGCGTCGCCATAGGTGAGCGCGGCGGACGAGAGCCGGCGCGCATCGTCGAGCGTCCGCTCCCAGATGGCATGCGGCGGCACCGGCTGCCGGCTCTCCCATTCGGCGGCGACAGCCGCGGCGGCGGCGGCCACCGCGGTCGAGACAGCCCCAGGTTCCGCGGCGGCGAGGCCGCCGACGGCCTCGAGCTCGTGCAGCGTGCGGTCGAGGACGGCATGAACGAGGTTTCCGGTCTGGAGGGCGTCGAGAACCAGCGGCTCGTCGCTGCTCTGCGGCTCGTTCCAGCCGAAGGCGTACTGCCAGACGAACCCGAGCGGGCTGCGGAGCAGTGTCTTCAGCGAACTCGCCGACTGCACGCGGCCGAGCGCCTCGACCAGCACCGGGTGATCGGCGCGCACAAGCCCGTCATGCGCGGTAACCGCCTCCTGCCGCCAGTGGTACCAGCAACCCAGCGCAGATGCCGCCTGGGGCACCCCGGAGAACTCGCCCGGCCGAGCCGTGAGGCGGTCAGATTCGCTGAACGCGTGGGCCGGGACGGCATTGCGGCGCAGATACGTCTCGTCGTCAAGGCCCGCCAGAAGCGGGCTGCGGCCCAGCAGGCGGCCCTCGCTGTCACGCCGGGCACGCGAGATCACTACCTGCGCACCCGTGGTCGCGAGCACGGTCTCGAAGTCGCGCCGGTCAGCAAGGGCGACGGGCAGCGGGTCGAGCTCGGACGTAAGGATCACGTGGTCGGGGATGAGGCGATCCTCGGAGATCGCGCGCGGCCACCGCGAGGAATTGAGGCCGACGAGCCGGACGTGTGCGCGCGGCGACGCAGCGAGTGCGCTCGCGGGCATCCACGCCACCGACACGCTCGCCTCGAGCCCGTCGTCTTGACGAAGCGACTCTAGGGTCGCATCGATCGACGCAGCGGGTCCCGCGAGCAGCGCCTTGCGCCAGATCGTGCGGGCGCGACCGGTCAGGAGCGCCTCGCCGATGGCCTGCGCCTCACTGGTCCCTCCGGCCAGGATGCCGACCACGTCGCGCAGCTCCTGGGTGTGGTCCACGGCGTCCGGCCAGTCGGCCGCACCAAGCCGGCCGAGCAAACGATCCCAGGCCGCCTGTGTCGAGAGCGGCGCGTCCGTGGGCAGCACGCGGAGCCAGCCGTCGGGCAGAGACACGAGCGGCCGACTGTCGCGGCACAGCGATGCTAGGCGCCGAAGGCGGGTCTGCGAAATGCCACGCACCAGGATGTCGGCCAGCGCCGCCGCCGCCTGCCCGTCGCGGGTGGTGACGGTGCGGACGCCGTGCACGAAGTGAATCTCGATGTTCGCGTCAGCCCGCAGCGCAAAGAAGTGATCGTCGTGGTCCGCCGGCGAAGCCGTGGCGATGGCAATGTCGGAGGGCGCCACGCCCGACGCCAGTAGCCCGCGCGCCCAGCGCATGGCCTCGACGGCTTCGTGGTAGGCGGTGGCGGCGCTCACGACCGTGATCGTCGGCGCGGTCGGCCCTGAGGCTTCGACCTCAGTCTCGCCGCTCAGCCACGCGGGTACAGCGCGCGGCCCTGCCTCCCACCGCACCGAGACATTCGCAGCGAGAAGGTGCACCAGCGGCCGCCAGCACGGCGCCAGCTCAGTGATGCTGGAGATGCGGATCGGGCCAAGGACGGCCGCAGCGTACGCGATGCGCGCCGACGCAGCCGCCACGATGTCGCACGGGCGCAGCATACCGGCGGGGAGACTGGCAAGGATCGCCGCCTCCAGCTTCGCCACGGCGTCGATCCGCGGATCGTCGCCAGCGCGTGCCGACAGGTCGATCCCCGCGCGCCAGACCTTGTGAAGGGTGTCGGCGGCGGCGCCGACCATGCCCGGCAGTCCCTTGATGCCCTCCAGCTCGCCCATGTTGGTCGCCGGCATCACCGACTGGATCGTCTCGCGCAGCGCCTCGTCGTCGATCAACCGGACGAAGCCGCCGGCGAGACGCACTGCCGCCTGCTCGAAGGTCATGATCTGAAGACCGTGGTGTCCGTCGCGGGCGGCGGCAAGACGCGCCTCGCGCATCGCGTTCCGACCATGGACGATGAGAGTGGATCGGATCGCCTGCATTCCCCTGTTCCTCCTGAAACTGTCCTCGACACCATTGACGCTGACTCGTGATGGGGATACTATATATTCAGATATTTATAGTATGTCCATATACTTTGTATACCCATCAGCTGACTTGGAGTGCGTGCGTGACGGATGAGGAGACCGGAACGCTCAAGTGGGGCGTGGAGCGCAGGCTCGAGTTTATCGAGTTCAGGCTGTTCTGGGAGGGTGGCGTGAACCGCGCAGACATCATTGGCCTGTTTGGGGTCTCGGTGCCTCAGGCCTCGAAGGATCTCACCCTATACCAGGAGCGCGCGCCGGGGAACGCAGTCTACGACAAACGTGCCAAGCGGTACGTCGCCGGTGATGGCTTCGCGCCGGTCTTCCTGAAGCCCGACCCCGCCGCCTATCTCTCGCGACTGCGCTCGCTCTCCGAAGGGCTGACCGAACCGGGGGAATCGTGGATCTCAGATCCCCCGGCGGTCGACATAGCGGTGACGCCGCGCCGGCGCGTGGAGAGCGACACCCTGCGGGCGGTGCTCGACGCGATACGCGACAGCCGATCGATCGAGGTCCATTACCAGTCGATGAGCCGCGACCGCGCTGCGCCGACATGGCGGCGCATGACGCCCCATGCCCTCGGCTACGACGGCTTCCGTTGGCACGCCCGCGCCTTCTGCCACGTGGAGGGACGGTTCAAGGACTTCCTCCTGCCCCGCATTCTGGGGGAGCGTGCGCCCGGGGACCCCGGCGCCACCGGGGCCGACGACCGGCAGTGGAACGAGACGTTCGATGTCGTCATCGGACCGCATCCCGACCTCACCATCAGCCAGAAGGAGGTCGTCGCGAAGGATTTCGGCATGCGCGACGGCAAGGCCGTCCTCAGGGTTCGCTACGCGATGCTGTTCTACGTGCTGAAGCGGCTCGGCCTGCTCGAGGACGCGACCAAGCTCAGCCCCCGCTCCCAGCACATCGTCGACCTGAACCGACCAACCACCTTGGCCGCGCTGGAGCGCGCCGACTTCAAGCTCTAACCTCAGCGGGCCGCAGGCTGTTGAGCGTTGGCCTGTGGATCGGCGTGGAAAAAGGACCCCGGTAGCGGGGTGATCGGCGTCGAAAAAGGACCCCTCATTCCGTTGGTCTAAGGCTGTCCGCTTGGCAGATGTCAGGCGGCGAGATCGGGATGTGGTATTGGAGACGGTATTGAGGATCCGGCGCGAGCACGCGTCGGGCAAAGCCATCAAGGCGATAATGCGAGACCTGCATTTGTCACGCGGTGTCGTGCGCAGGGCGATCCGGGCGCCGGAGGCGGACACCAAGTACCGGCGAGAAGTACAGCCGTTGCCAAAATTGGGGCCGTTTCAGATGCGGCTCGATGCGCTGTTGGAAGAGGATGAGGCACGACCGCGGCGCGAGAAGCTGCGCATTACGCGTGTCCACGATCTGCTGCTGCGCGAGGGGTTCGACGGCTCGTACGATGCGGTGCGCCGCTACGCTACCCGCTGGCGGCAGGCTCGGCGTCGCGACGTAATGGACGCGCCAGCGTTCATCCCGCTGCTGTTCCGGCCGGGCGAGGCCTACCAGTTCGACTGGAGCCACGAAGACGTCGAGATCGCGGGCAAGCCGATGCGGGTGAAGGTTGCGCATGTGCGGCTGTGCGCATCGCGGGTGATGTACGTGCGAGCCTATCCGCGCGAGACGCAGGAGATGCTGTTCGACGCCCATGCGCGGGCATTCGCCTTCTTCGGTGGCGTGCCGACGCGGGGCATCTACGACAACATGAAGACTGCCGTGACGAGCGTGTTCACAGGCAAGGAACGGGTTTTCAACCGGCGTTTTCTGGTCATGGCGAACCACTACATGGTCGAGCCGACCGCATGCTCGCCGGCAGCCGGCTGGGAGAAAGGCCAGGTCGAAAACCAGGTCCAGACGGCACGCGGTCGGTTCTTCCAACCGCGCCTGCGCTTTGTCAGCCTCCAGGAGCTGAACGGCTGGCTGGAGGCGGAATGTTGCCGCTGGGCCGACCTGCACCAGCACCCTGAGCAGAAGGAACTGACGGTTGCCCAGGCATGGGCTGCCGAGCGCGGTGTGCTCCAGCCGGTCGCCGCGCCCTTCGACGGGTTCTACGAGAGCGAGCATGCGGTGAGCGGCACGTGCCTGATAAGCTTCGACCGCAACCGCCATTCCGTCTCGGCCAAAGCAGTGCGGCGCACGGTCCAGGTGCGTGCCTATGCTACCCGCATCGTCGTGCGCCTCGGCGATGAGGTACTCGCCGACCATCCTCGGTTCTTTGGTCGCGACCGCACCATCTACGACCCGTGGCACTATCTGCCGGTGCTCGTGACCAAGCCCGGCGCCTTGCGTAACGGCGCGCCATTCCAGGACTGGGAGTTGCCGCCTGCGCTGTCACGACTGCGGCGCAAGCTCGGCGCTGGCGATGATGCAGACCGGCGGTTCGTGCGCGTGCTTGCCGCGGTGCTCGACGACGGGCTCGATCTCGTCGAGGCGGCCGTCCGTGAAGCATTGCTGGCCGGTATCACCAGCGACGACGTCATTCTCAACATCCTCGCCCGTCGGCGCGAGCCGCCACGACCGTTGGCCATCGCCACACCCGAGGACCTGGCGCTGCGCCATCCACCTCGTGCCGACTGCGGTCGCTACGACAGCCTGCGAGGTTTCCATGCAGCGGCATGAGATGATGACGGCCATGGCCGAGTTAGGGCTCAAGGGCATGGCTGGTGCCTTCGACGAAGCGGTCACCACCGGCCTGCAGCGCAAGCGTATGACGATGGAAATCCTGACCGACCTGCTGCGGGCAGAGACGGCCCATCGCCATGCAGCGTCGGTCCGCTACCGGATGTCAGCCGCCAAGCTGCCGGCGGTGAAGGACCTCGACGCCTTCGTATTTGACGGCACGCCCATCAACGAAGGCCTGGTGCGCTCGCTGCACAGCGGCTCCTTCTTGGCCGGCCAGCGCAACATCGTGCTCGTCGGTGGTACGGGCACTGGCAAGACGCACCTCGCCAGCGCCATTACCGCCAACGTCGTGCGAAACGGCGCCCGCGGCCGCTACTTCAACACGGTCGACCTGGTGAACCGGCTCGAGGAGGAAACTCGCCTCGGCAAGGCCGGCGCGCTTGCAGCTCAGCTGTCACGCCTTGAGGTCGTGGTGCTCGACGAGCTTGGTTATCTGCCGTTCGCCCGCTCGGGCGGCCAGCTGCTCTTCCACCTGGTCAGCAAGCTCTACGAGCGGACCTCGGTCATCGTCACTACGAACCTTGCCTTTGGCGAATGGCCGACTGTCTTCGGCGACCCCAAGATGACCACCGCGCTGCTCGACCGCATTACGCACCACTGCGACATCGTCGAAACCGGCAACGACAGCTGGCGCTTCAAGCACCGCAGCTAGCCCTCGGGAACCCGACAGAGGAACGCTTCGCGCTGGTTACGCCTCCGGTCGGGCTACGCCCGCCCTACGCCGCAACCAGCGCGAACGGCGCGTCCGTTACCGTCACGCCGCCCAACGAAGGGGGTCTCTTTTGGACGCCGATAGGGGGTCCTTTTTGGACGCCGATTGACACGTTGGCCGCTGGTGGGATCGCCGGCGGCACGACCGGCGGGCTTTTTGGCAAACTGCTCTTTTGAGCGTCAGCCTGCTTTGTAGCGACTGCGTCATCCTGTACCGCTAGCGGCACTGCATCGAGAACTTGTTCGCCCGCCCCAAAGACTGACGGCGCATTTGCACACGCTATGACCTATGTGCTTACATCTTCCTCGCCGCCATCTTCCGATTCTCGATCAATGAGTCCTGAGCCTAAAGACCACGGTGTCCATCATCGCCTTGGCGGTAAGGAGAACGGGACGATCGTTCAGCTGGCCTAGCTTACCGGTACACTGGCGGGTCGGTACGGCACCTTGCCAAGAAACCGCTGTCCTACTCCCTACCTGACCATCAGTCTGGGGGTCTTGGGGCAGATTCGAACTGATGTGGTTGCTCGTTAAGTATCCACAGAAGGGAAAATAGGATGGGCGAAATGCACTCCGAGCGGGATTGGGTCTACTATGCGGACCGCATGCCGCTGACGACGATCGTCCCGTGCTACGTAAACGGCGTGCGCGACCGCGCCCGCGAGAACATGCTCGCGTCCAACCTGGCGAAGCTGATCAACAGCGCCGCCGCGCTTGTCAGCATCGTCGAGGAGAACCCCGCCCTGTTCTTCGGCATGGAGGACACCTGCCGCTTCGATTTCGACGACGTCGCCGAGGCGCTCGAGGCCGTAGCGCCTGCCCCTTTAGGCCGAGCCCCCGTCAATCCTTCGGTCGATGACCGTAACGTTGCACACCTCGTCGCCTTGCAAAATGTTGTCGATCTCCTCGGCAAAGATGCGAGCGTGGTTCTCCAGAAGGCCCTCTCTTTCGAGCCGCCAGCCGCCGTCCCGCACCTTGTACTCCATCGGGCGGTCGATGATCACATAGTCGATCGGTATGTCGTCGGGCACGATGTTGGCGTTCATAAGCCGATCCTCCTGACGAAGGTTCGTCGCGTCGATCACCACGGATTGCCCACCCGACAGACGGGCACGAGCGCGCTGCCGCAGCACCTCGAAGATCGATTTCTGGCTGCCCGCCATATCGATACCGCCGGAGAGTTCCTGCCGGATCGCGTCTGACGACAGTATCCATTGAGGCGGATAATTGGCCGCGGCGTAGGTGGACTTGCCCGCCCCCGATGGACCGACCAGCATCACGAGGCGCTGATCGCAACGCGGCCAGTCCCATCCCGCCACCTCCGCCACCTCATCGGTCTGCTCTAGCAGTGTTTCCCAATCTCGGGACGCACGAACTACCCGCCATGCCTCGGCAGGCTCAATGTGCGCCATCGACGTACGCAAACTTGCGAAGTCGCGCAGCAAGCGCCTTTCCCAGTACCCAATGTCGTCTTGCAGGAAGCGTGACACATCAGCGATCTCGAGCTCGAGAGGATCCTCGAACATCCTGACCCTGCCATTCGGAAAAGATTTTTCGAACGGAAGATGCAGTTCAAGTATAGCCCGGTAACGTCGGACGAAGGTCTGTCGAACCTGTTCGATGGCCGGGAAAAGCACGCTGACGTGCGCACGCCAGATTCGCCGTGCCAGGAGCTTGGGAGAATCCAAGAGGCCGAGGGTGTGCACGTGCGGCGCACCGTCCATGATGTCGACCAACCCGTTGCTCCATGAAGGATAGCCGAGCGGAAGCGAGGCGGCCGTCAGGATCTTACGCGAATCAATCTGATCCTCGAGTTTGAATGCGGCGAGCGTCCCGACCATGTTCGGGTCCCAGCACGCGACTTCCGCGATCGTGGCCGCCGCGACGCGCTCAGCTACACCAGTGGGCCGCCCCAGCACTGCATCCACGTAGAGCTGCATGTCGGCGCGCGCGACTACACTGCGCCAGCGCAGCAGATCGGAACCCAGCACGGCTGTCACTTCAGCGGTTGGAAGTGTTCGCGGCGCCACCACCACCACACTCGGCGCCGTGATACGGCCGGTCCGTAGACGCTCGCTTCTAAATGAGCGGAGGAAGATGCTCCATGACGACCACGACTCAGCCTCGACCGCATCGACGATGAAGACCATATTCGCCAGATCGCGCGACCCCAGCAGGTCGGCCGTCGATCGAATCGACCCTGGTGAGGCGCCGGCCGCAGCAGCCAGCGTGTGTGCGGGGGAGCGCACAACCTTCGTGGAGCTCGGATCCACCGTGACGACGCGCAGCGCGGCGTCCCTCTCCAACGCTTGCGTCAGGGCCTCAATAAGCCGACCAGGACGCAGTCCAGGCAGCGACAGTCCCACAATGCCGCCTTCGTCGGATGCGATCCGCTGAACGGCTGCCTCGAGGAAGCGCGACGGACCGGGAAGGTCCCACCAGTCCACGCTCGCCCAATCGATGGCGCTCACTGCGCGACCTTCGTGCCAAAGAGCGTGTTGAGGAGCGGATTCACCCGGAACGGTCGACCGTCAGCAGCGTCCGACCTGTCGAATGGCCGTTCCTCAAGCAGGGCCATCAGCAGGCCGTAGTCCACGACGGTCTGCCCGGAGAGATCAAGGCCGAGACCTTCGATCACGCCGTCCTTGATGTAGTACGCCGTGATGTCGTCACCCTTGGTGAACTCCACGATGCCGCGAAATACCGCTAGCATATCACCGACAAGCCCAAGCTCGACGGGCAGCGACTGCTCGCGTCGGCGCCGGCTCGCCATCGTCTGGAGACGTGCGCCGAACGACTTAGCTCCGGTAGAAGAGGCTCCCGAGAAGACCTGCTGGACGAGACTGTTGTAGCCCCCCGTCGCCTCTAGCACCTGACCGCGGAACATATCAGTATCAAGGTGCTCCCGCTCCAGCATGTCATCGGCAAGCGTCGTCGACCACGTCTGCAGCGGTACGACCTTGACCTCACCCGCCATCGATGCCCGACGCGGATCCTGGATCCAAGAGAGCGCGTGTTCAGGACGACCGACAAAAATCACGCGAACGCGCCCTTCCCGTACAGGCTTCAACCGAAGCGCCTGATCCACCCAGCTTGCATCCCAGGGACTGAGTTCAGGCACGACATACAGGGTGACCTGATCCTTGCCGGGCTTCAGTTCCTTTACCATCGCGTCGGCGGTCATGAACGACCGCGCGTGGACTTCCACGGATGACCGCCCGTCAATCGCCTCGCCGAGTGACGCAAGCGCGCCAGTCACCATCTCGATGCTTGACGAGCGACTTCCGAAAATCAGCGTGACCGGCGCACGGTCTCGCAGCAGATCGGTTTCCTGGCTGAGCGTGAGCGGACAGGTCACGCCCTCCGGGATGCGCATAAGGTCATTCTGCCGGAGCTTCCGGCGCGTAGAACCCGGATCGAATTCCGACGGAGCCGCCTTGTCGAGGAAATCCCCGCGCGTCGTGGCGATCTTGTCATCGTCGCCCAGCAGACGAAGGATGGTTGGTGACCTCAGCGCCCAGCGTGAGCCAGACACCTCTCGGAGAACACCCAGACCCTCCATCTCGTCGAGTAGATCCTCAACTACCGCAAGCCGGTTCGCCTCGCTGAAGGCTTCCGGCCACCAGCTCTCAGCTGCGTCCAGAACCTCGACGGCCGACATGCCCTCACCGATCCGGCCATTCATCGCGTCGCGGAGTGCGCGGTCGGCAACGATATTCGCGATCAGCGCGTAGCGCTGCTCGATCTTGATAGTCATGTCGAAGGTTTCACCAATCTCCTTCTCGATGCCGATGTCCTCGTCGTCGAGGGCCTCCTTGATGTGAGCGGCGGTGATAACCACTGGCGAACGACGCTTCTTCACGTCCGCGACCAACGTCTCCAGCAGACCCTTGCAGAACTTCTGCACAAGCACAGGATAGTAGTTGCAGTAGCTGAGGATGCGCCAGACGTCCTCGCGGTTCTGGAACTCGTATCCCATGCCAGCCATCGGGCGGGTGACCAGGAGTTCGGCATCCCCGAGCTCAGCGTCCATCAGCGGACCGATGCGCTGCGCGTCCGAGGCGATCTGCTTGAGAGGAGAGTTCTCCGTGTGAACCAGGCGGGTCACATTGTGTAGACCAGCCAGCACGAACTTGAAGCGGCGCCCGGTGTCATCCATCAGCTTCTGAAGCTGGATGAAGTGCACGAAGTTCTTGGTTGAATCCGACTTTATGAAGTTATCTGTTTCGTCAAGCAGGACCAGGATCCGCCGCTTAAAGTCCGCATCAAGCCACACCCGTACGCCATCGCTGAACTTGTCACTTGTGTCGACAGGACGATTAAAGACCGTCGTGAACTCCTTCGAGATCGAGAACCAGAGGTTGCCGGCGCTGCCGCTCAGTTCTCGAATGCTTACGTAGACGGCGGCGCTCCCGGAAATAGTGTCCTCAGCCTCGTCCGCAACTTGCTTTAGCAACGCGGTCTTACCAAGCCGGCGCCCCCCGTAGACGATGCAGCTGCCGAAGGGGTCGAGCAGCGTCAGCCTCTCCTTGACGCGGCCGAAGAACATCTCGCGCGGCACCGCACCGTTACCATAGTCCTTGTAGGGATCGGCGTAGGCGAAGGGCTGCGCGAGCTCGATGAGCGTCAAGCCACGGCCCTCCGGCTCGGCGAGTGCGAAGACGACCATCGCCTCGTCGACGACCAGGAGCTTCGACCGGTTTTCGAGGCAAGAAAGGTGTAGCTGGCGCCTGCGCTCGGGAAGCACCGTATCTGTGACGATGTAGATCAGGCGCTGTACGCCGGCCTCCGCCTGAAGACTACGAAGTTCCCCATCGTTCGGCAGCCGCATGCCAATGCAGACCCGGTAGTTTCCATCGGTGAGACTGCCAAAATCGGGGAGGAGGACGGATGCCTCGTCCTTGAACAGATCGATCCGCATGTCGACAACATACAGCTTTCGGCTGTTTCGCTGCTGCGACGACCGCACGTCCACCCGCAGACCGAACTGCTCGAACATGCGCTCAAGCCGCAGAGCAACGTCGGCCTCCTGCCTGCCTGAGGCAACGGACCGACGCAGTTCGCTCCAAAGCTCAAGACCCTCGAGGGCCTCAACGCGTCGGTCCGATTGAAGACGGCCGAAGTCCAGGCCGGCGAAGCCCGATCCCTGACCGATCGCCGTTGCAAGCTGATCGAGCGACGGACGTGGCGTAGCCGTCAGCTGCTCCGGAACAGCTGGGTAGAAGGCGCGAAACCGCGGGTTCGGCGAAGTGGTCTCGGGAAGCGCCCTTCCGTCTTGCAGGAACTCCAGATACTCGTTTGCGGTTAGGAGGTCGTCTCCGACCACGAGGCTACGCACCTTGGCCAGATCGCCAGCAGCGGCGGTACCGGCCTTCGCCATCGCCTCGATCCGCGCCATCAACGCATCCCTCGGACGCTTTAGCAGCGTCTCCACCTTCGTGCGCACGTCGTCGATAAGGCCGTAGGCGGCCTTAAAATCGAGAATCTGTTCGAGCTCGACGTCCTCGCCTCGGGATTCAAGCGGGACCTCGCTAGGAAGCTCGTCAGGCGAGATTCGATCGAGCAGCGAAAGAAGCGACTGTGCCTCGTCCTGCGAACCGGCGCCGCTAGTCCGCTGCGCCCGGTCAACCAGCAACCTTGCCTCGAGAAGCTGGGAGTTCAGGGCGTCACGCCTGGTCCCCATATCGTCGAGCCTGAACTCCTGCAGACCCTGCACATCCTCCGCCGGGATTGCGTAGTAGCCCCCGAGAGAAAGCATCATTGCCGCGGGAATGTGCGAACCGGTCGAGATGCGATCTCGAACCTGCTCGGCGAATGCCTCCGGTCCGACCGGCTCCGACAGTCCGGCTGGGTCCGAGTGGACCAGCAACTCAAGCACGGTTTCTGGGACGTATGGCGACGGAAGCCACCCTAGGCCGAAGTCCAAAGTCGGTACCCAGAGTAGCGGCGCATGAACGGCCGCTAGGTGATCCGTTGGCTGAGGAGTTCTTCCCAAACCCCGCACGAGGCCAAGGAAGCCAGCGAGTGCGCGCCGCGCCGAACGCACTGCGCCCTCTTCCAGCGCTCCGTTTGGCTCGTACCGTTCGAGTGCCGCGTCAAGCGCAGTCGTCGCGTCTACGATCTCGGTCCTGTCACGCTGGATGTTCGCCAGGGTGCGCTTAATCGCCGGTGCTGCGTCACTGATTTCAACATACTCGGCGCAAGTTGCAGCTATCCCTTGGATAAGGCCTACCATCCTGTCGCGCGCGATGCCGTCGATGCCGGTCATTTTGAAGTTGTTCGCCCGAATTTCCGCCACCGCCAGGAGATCAATGATCTGTCCACGGTCGCGGTAGCTCGTCGCGAATTCTCGCGTCGCCTCGAGCGCGGGATTGCCACCCTTCGCGACGCGGTCACGAAGCCGGCCAAGCTCACCGTCGCTCTTGGTCAACACGTTGCGGAGCTTGTTGCCGAGCTGGAACTTGTAGGTCTTGTTCGAAAAATCCTCGATGTCGCTCAGGACCCGCGCAATCAGACGGCGCGAATTTTCGTCGTCCTTGGCCTCCTCTCCCGCCGCACGCATAAGCGCCGGACTGAGATTGAGGCCGTGCTTGAGCGGGGCCCCGAGCGCCTCGCGGAAGACGTGGACCGCGTCACCGAGACCGTCCGCGACGTTCCGCAGTTCCTCGAGCGCGTCCTTGCCTGCAGGATCGTTGTGGAACAGCGCAAACTCCGCAAGCGATCCGAGCGCGAGGATCCGACGTGCGACGGCATGTGGAGCTTCGTCCTCCATTTCGCTGAAGGTATTGTGCACGCCTTTGAGTAATTCGTGCACAAACGGGCTTCCCTGAAGCGCCGCATGGCTGACGTGTCCTGAGATGGCGGCGAGACGCAGCTCCGCTCTACTCAGTGGGAATGCATCGAACAGGGCTGCCTCGCTCGCAGCCCGGGACATATGGAAGGCCAGACCGAACCGACCACCTGCGACGAAATTCTCGAACCGTTCCAGCAGCATCGGCTGGAGCGGATCGGGCCCTGGCGTCGCCGTAACAGGGTCCACCTGCTCATCGGACGCGTCGGTGAGGCCATCTCCCATGATCGCGTCTGCGAGTTGCTCCGAGCCGACATCCATCTCGATCGGCTCGTCGGGGACGTCGGCATCCTGCGCAGAATCCCAAAGGCCGGCATCGGCGACGCCGTCATCCGACGCGTCGTCATCCACTATCTCTTCAGTGGCATTGGGGGGGGCCACGACCTTCAGATCCAGCGAGATTGCTGGCGCCGCGGTAGTCTCTCCCGGTTCAATCCCAGATCCAGTCTTGATCCTGTCCAGCGCTTCGATGGCGCGCTCCGCCGCGTCGCGGCTGTGGGTGACGGCCTTGGCCTTAAGCGACATGGCCTCCGGCAAGCGGGCCATCTGCATCTTGCCAAGGATCTCTTTCGCGTCCGCTATCGCCGACCCGGCTTCACTCGCGAGTTCCTCGGCGATCGATAGGCTAGCCTCCAGTTCGGCCGCCAATTCCGGCTCAACCAGTTCTGCGAACGGACCCGTCGGCGCGACCGGAATGCTCTCCTCGGGCTCCTGCGCCTCAACCATAACGGTGAGTGCCGCAGTGAAAACCTCGAGTGCACGATCGAGCAGTCGCGCCGAATCGATCCCCCTGGGACGCGACGCCACAAACGCCGAGAGTGCCTCTGCAGCGCGCCCGACGTGCGAGGACAGCTGGTCAAGAACATCCGCGTCGGGGGACGAAGCGGAGCGAGCCGCGGCGACTATCGCGGCCATCTCGTCCGCCCACTGCTCCAGACCGTCAGACATCGGCGTCCGTTCGGTATCGACCGTAGCCAATGGCGTCGCGTTCGGCTCAGCCTGCGGGGAAATGTGCAAGTCGTGGTCTTTCTCTTGAAGTGTCGCGGGATCGCCGCCCTGTTTGCCGTCATCGTCCGCCTCGCCGATGGCGAGTGTCTTCGCGGCCTCGCCAGCGTCGCTGATCACAATCGTGCCCTCCGCAGGGTTCGTCGGGAACGTCTGGAGGTCGGTCTCCCAGTCGTAGTCGCTGCGGTGGAGATGCTTGCTGACGTCCGCGATGAATTCTCGAAGCGGTAAATAGTGGTCGTCGGCGGCTATCATTCTCCGCACTTCCGCCGGCAGGGGCTTGATGTAAGCCCTGCGGAACAGGTGAGCGAGGGCCAAGTCGAGTTGCCCCCCGTTTGCGAGGGTCTCGGCGATGTCCATGTCGGTCTTAGGTGGCGTGTGGCGCCCGGATGCCTGCGAGATGCCCGCAGAAAGACCGTAAGCCGAGCTCAAGATGTTCTTGAAGATCGACCAGTATTGGCGCTTGGCCAACGCCACGCTGCGCTTTGCGATCTGCGTGAAAGCGACGGCAAAGCGGGGATAGCGCAGTCCAGCATGCAGGAGAGCGGCAAACTCCGCCTGGCTAGGCCTCTGCAAAGGCCAGCCGCCGAAGCCACTAAGCCTCATGAGCAGATCGCGTTCCTCGTGGATCGCACGCAACTGACTGTTCGCGACCGTCGCGTTCGCGGCGAGCCAGTCGACCGTCACGAACGCTGGAAGCCTGATGACGGGCTGTAGCTCAGACCAAGTCCGGTCGTCGCCTTCGGGCGTAGAGTCGGACGAAGCGCCGCCCCCGTCTGCATCATCTTCGCCGGTCGTATCCGAAACAACGACCGCCGCCGCCTCTCGCTCGATTGGGGCCTCGGGCTCGGCTACCGGTGCAGCAGTCACAACGGAGACCTCGTCCTTCTCCAGAAGTTGCCGCCAGGCGCGAGGGTCGGTCACCTGAAACGCCGTGTCCTGCTCGTTGGCAGGCTCTTCCTGCCCAGACGTGCCCTCCCCTTCGATGGCGCCTATCCCGTCTTCCGCCGCGGCTTCGTCCTCCTCGTCGGAGACATCGAGGGCGAACCGCGTCATGTAGTCGCGAACCTTGGACTGGAACGAGAGTGGCGCGGGGAGCGAGGTGGAGGCCGCGGTGTGCCCGTATCCGTATCGGAGGCTCGAGACGAAGTGGGCGATGCGATCCGGGTCATCCCCCATGACCGTCGTAGCCACCGTGATCTCGATCGGATTGGGCAAACGGTAGCTGACGTCAAATATCGGGATCTCGAGCTTGGCGAGAAGGCCTTTCGGATCCACCGGCGTGGGCGCGTCCTTGAAGGCCTTCTGCACGGGTACCATCGACCAAAACGTCCGATACACGCTCAGCCCACGCGGGAACGACATCTGGAAATAGCCCGCTGTCGACCAGTAGTGACCTGTTCCGGTTCCCACGCCGCCCAGCCGGACGGTTCGGGCGACCACCGTGGGACAGTATCGTTCCAGAAGCCTGGCGGTAGACGCCGCGATCGGCTCCGCCTGCTCGTAGAGAGCCGTCTTGCGTTCCGCGATGCGGGCGGCGTGCCCAAGCCTGATCCTGACGATGCGAACCCCGGGCCAGCGCCGGGACGCGTCGAGGCGCTCCGTGCCGAGCGCCATCTCGCCACCCACCTTTCCGTCGGTGAGCCACGGCCAGAGCGACGAGGCACTCGTGCTGTCGATCATGACGAAAGGACGATCGCCGACCTCGGCACGCTCGTCTAGGATCTCGCGAACAAACGTCTGGAAGCTCTCGCGTTCGACCGCGGGTCCACCGAGCGATGCCTTGATGTTTGGGCTGGCGATCTTCTTGAGCGCCTCGAATAGCGGCTCCCAGCTGGCCGACCACCGCATGCCGCCATCGTGCCAGCCGACGCGCGCGGTCGTGCGGCCGGTGTCGCAGTCGATGCGGGTCGCGATGCATAGCTTTCCGGAAGTGGCGGAGAAGCGGTTACGCGCCTGCGTAAGTACCGATATCCCGATAATGGAGGTCGGCCGCGTCTCGACGTCCGGGAAGCCGCCAGCCACCACGCTAGCAACTTCAGAGACCAGGCCCGAATGACCAAACACCAGATCATACACCGCAGCCTGCACCCGGTGCAGGTAGTTGGCGAAGCCCCGGTGACCAGGCGCTCTGGGACGAAGATACTGCACGTTGGCATTGGCGATCGAGGCCAGGGCATATCTGCCCGCGGGCTTGTTGACCGGATCGTCCGGCTTCTTGTCGTACCAGTCGGTCGCCTGGACCAACGCATGGCTGCCGTCGCGGGTCTTTGCAATGATCTCGGCGAGTGGACGCCAAGCCTCGACCCTGGCCTCGAAGCGCTGCGCCGTCTTACCGTCCGCCACCGGAAGGCTCGCCTTCGCGCCATGGGTGCCGGCCGGCAAGGCGCGAGCCTCAATCTCTACGGCTGAGCCGAACAACGAAGTGAGTACCGTCTGGAGTAATCGCCGCTCGTCGTCCGTGCGGGCGATGAGGACCACAGAGGGCTTCCGATCACCGAACACGCGTATGACGCGCGCCGCGTTCGCGCTGCGGACCTCCGCAAGCCGTTCCCGTGCGGTTGCCGCCGTCGACGCGGTTACAGGCGGCGCCTCCTCGCCAAGGCCAAGCGATGCCCACGCGACCTCCAGCGATGCATCGTCGTCGAGGTCGTTACGCCCCATCGAGATCGCAATGTCGGAAAGAAGTGCCTCGGTCTCAAGCGCCTTGTGCAGTTCCTCGGAGCGCTTGGGCGCGCGCCGGATGGGTGGCGTCTCCGCGAAGTCGAGTGGCACGAACCCGAGCGGGTCAACGGCTTCCTGCACCGCATCGAAAAGATCCGTCTGGTCGCGCGTCGAGACGCCGGCACCGATCGGGTGGGAGCCGCCGAGCTTTGGCGAGTAGGCGACCCCGACGAATGTCTCGCTCCCCGCACCGCGCTCGACAAGCTCCGACAATGGTGCCCCCAGGTCAGCGGGACCGACGCGCAGCAGCTGTCCCAGGAACTCCGGCGCGACCGGGTCCTGGACCTTGCGCGCGCGCACCGGCGCGGAGACCTCGAGCGCGACATGCGGTCCCAAGCGCCCCATGAGCGTGACGGTCACCCCGCGCTGCCCCGTCAAGGGGCCGCCCGAAGGGACATTTGCCAACCAGCGACGCCTCGAGGCCCGAACGTTGATGATGGGCTGCTTGCTGAAGGGCATCGTCTCTACGGTGACGCACGCTACCATCGAATAGAGCGCGTCCTCATGCACAGCTGGCCAGGTGATGAACTCCAGCTCGTTCGACTTCCCGTTCCCCCGCACGATGCGCCAGACCGGACCAAGCCCGTCGAAGAGCTCCTTGCCTTCCAGCGCCCCGGCGAACTGCTGGACGATCGCGTCACGTATCTGCGGAAAAGATCTTCCAGCCGCGATGACCTCGGGGAGGCTTCCGTCAATGCGGCCCACCTCGAAAGCGTCGCGTCCCATCTCCTGAAGGGTGTCGACTAGGATCTCGTCTGCCTCGACCTTCTCAGCCCACGGCCGCAGGACCTGCGCCGACCACAACGACAGGGCACGGCCGAGACGATCCCTGAGTTCCGGTTGGGGCGGTACATCGAGGAACGGTCGCGGGTTCTCAAGCCAGGGACCGCCGAGGTCCCTCTCGAGCAGCACCGCCTCGGGAACGACCGTGGCGATCGCCGCCCGCAGCGACGCGAATGGAAGGGAGTTTCCGCGGTCGGTGCCGGACTCTCCGCCCGCCTGCCTCAACTCCCGCAGGATCGCCGCGGCGCGCGGCGTCCAAGCCGCGCGCTCGGCGTCGACCACCACCGGGACGGTGCCGTCATGCTGGAGCGAGCAGACAAGTGTCGCGCGACCAGCCGAGCGGCTCCCCTTCACGCTTCTGTAGAGGGCGTCGGGAAGCTGATCATTCTTCATCGTCAGGTCCATCGGTGCAACGCAGCCCGGCACAGCGCGAGAGCGGTTCGTAGAAGGGTTCGTACAGGGCGCGATAGATCTCGGCGTCCACCGGATCGGGGTCGTTCAGCCGCGCTCGCAGGATATCGCGCATTGCGACAAGCATGCTGCTCCGCCTAGAGTCGGCATGACCCGCCGCCGATCGCGGCGCCCAGGCGGCGTCGACGAAGATCGCGCGTGCCGCGCAGCCGTTGCGCATTGCTCGGCCGATCGTCTGAAGGACGTCGACCATGATGTCGGCAGTGAAAGGCACCGCGAGGTCGCCAAGCCGGCTCGCCTGCAGCGGGAACCGCAGGAGCCGCCGGATGACGAGCGAAAGCTCGCGCCGTGCCTCGCGCCACTGCGCCGCGATCGAGCCGACGTCGGCATCAGGCGGGAAGTCCCGCATGTCAAACCGAAGCGACCGCTCGCCGGCGATACCGGCCACAAGGTCGAGGCTCTCCGACGCGGGATGCGGGCGAGCGAGGAAGACCAGGGTTCCAAGCAGCGCGTCGCGACGCCGCGGGCCGCTCTCGAAGACGATGTTCACACCGCGGGCGAGCGCCTTCATCGGGAAGACGATGACGTCCCAGTTATCGCGCATGCTGAGCCTCTCAACCTGCGCCGCGGTCACCCAGTCGCCCTCGTTATGCTCTGGCGGGCGGTTGGTCACGCCGACCACTCTGCCTGCGACCCCGGGATAGACGCGCTTGATATGCGCCTTCACCTTCTTGACCTGCTCGTAGCTGTTCACGACGATGCCGACCTTGCGGCCCTCGTCGAAGTCCCTCGTCATCTGGAACACCAGAGGATCATCACCCTGGAAGTAGTGATCCACCATCTTGCGCAGCACGCGATCACGCGTGCCGAGCGGGGCGCCGCTGAACCTCAGGAAGCTTGATGGCTGCGAGGGATCGACGATCGGCGCGAACACGTAGCGTGAATCCTCCCAGGCACGTCCGACGTCCGGGCGCCGCAGGACGATGTCCGGGCCGACGGGTATGTGGAACGTCGGGCTCTCCTCGAGATACGACGTCGCGCTGGCGAGCAGGACGTTCGGACCCCGCACCCTCCCCTCATGACGCAGCAAACCGCCAAGCCGGTACATCAGCGTGCGAGGGGCGCCGCGGAACGACACGTACTGCAGCCGAACCCGCGAGCGCGGACCATCGTCCTCGTAGCGAAAGCGGATACCCGAAAGCCGGCCGATAAGCGCCTCGGGAACGAGCCTGCCCAAGTCCTCGGAGATCCCCTGCTGGAACAGCGGCTCGCGGTGGACGCCCTCCGCAATCATGGCCTGCTGGGCAGGGATCAGCGCTAGGAACTGCATGATTACGGTCGTCGCGCCGACGAGGAAGCGGAAAAGCTCGACGAGATCGTCGCGCCCGATCTCGCCATTGGGGCTGACAAGCCCGAACATGCGGCCACGGATCTCCTCGAGATACTCGTCCCGCCGCGCTGCAAGCGGTTCGGAGATCCAGTAGCGCGTCGCGGCTGCGATGGCCGTCGCCGCGTCGGTCACCTCCTCACGGCTCCGCGCAATGTCTACCGCGATACGGTCGGGTTCGAAGCCATACCCGTCGACGTCCTGATCCTCGTCAGTCCGCCGCATCAGCGCCGCACGGATGCAGCCATCCCAGAGCGCCCGTATCGCGTTGAAGCGCCGCTCCTCCGCCTCCTGCTCCTGCCCCTCGAGCAATGAGATGTCTGCCGGGCTGAAGATCGCGGTCAGGATGTTGTTGCCGGTGACGAACGTGTCCTCGAAGCGCGAGAGCGGCGTCTCGATGCCGCTGCGCACCCGCAGGCGCCTCAGGTGGCCGACGAGGCTGTGGTTGAGGCTCCGGAAGTCCGACGCCGCGCGGCCGTACTGCTGGATGTTGCTCGCCGCCATGTCGGTCCGGCCGGCGGACAGGGGCACGAACAGGTCGCGGTTGAGAGCATGCTCGTAGCTTGACTCGCTACCCGTTAGGTCGAGCGACGCGACCGCCTTGCCGTCCAGCACCGCCTGGGCACCGTCGGCCTCGTCGACGATCACGAGATCCGCGGTCATCGCGACGGCTTCGAAATGCCGCACGCGCTCGTCCACGAAGTGCGGGCTGATCCGTGTGTCCAGCGACAGCACGTGACCGAGCCAGATGCGGTGATCCACAAGCTCGCGCGGCGCACGCAGGCGGCCGCACTGACCGGATAGCGGGCAGAGGTGGGCCACCTCCTGGGCCTTCGGCGTGCCGTCTGCCTTCAGTGGCCGCTGCAGCACCGACATGCATGGTGGCGCAAGGTGGGGGAACTCTCGGTCAGGCTGCGGATCCTCCTCGTATCCACCGAGCGCGCAGTTGAGCGCCAGCAGTTCGGCACCGTCGACTGTCCTGCCAAAACCCCTTGCCTCGTCCGCGCCGATCCTGTCGGCGAGCTTTCGCGCGTGCTCGATCCGGGTCTGGGGAGACTGCCCGACAAGTAGGCCGACGTCGGCGCCATAGGTGCTCAGGTCCGCCATTAGGTTGAGCGACGTCTCGATCGACGGCAGGAGCACGACGGCGCGGTACCCGCGCGCGTCGAGCCACATCAGCAGCAACACGATCAGCGTGGTCTTTCCGGTGCCGGGCAAGCCGATGAGATGGCGCAGCCCATCGATCCGCAGGCGGTCGCCAGCAACCAGCCGACCTCCGACACGATCCGGCGAGAGGAACTCCACCTTCATCGATCCATCCGCCTCGCGGAGGCGAGAGGCCCAGTTGCCGGCTGGGCGCTCGGGATGCTCACGGTCGATCGCGTCGAGCTCATCCGCCACGGCGATAAGGTCGGTGACCGGGATCTCGATCGGCCCGCGCGGTTCGCGTCCCAGGTCGAAATGAGGCGGAGGCTCTGGCTCGAGACCGTCGAGATCGACCGTGATCCGCTCGGATGCTCCCGCGGGTCCCGCCTCGATCGCCATGGACTGGCCTGCGTTGGCATGCGCGATCGTCCATCGCCGAAGCCCAAGAGGCGACGTGAGCGCCGCGACCATCGCCGCCAGCTCGGGATCGTCCAGCGGCACCCTGCGGTGAAACGGCAGGCGGGGATCAGAGACGTCGATCCTGTATGGCGGCTCGCGGTAGTCCGCGTCGTCCCGGTGGTCCTCCTCCCAGCCGACAGCGGAGTAGGCAAGCTGCCTGAGTTGGATCTCCGAGGCAGCCACCACCCCAAGCAGCCTAAGGGCGGTCGCCGCCGGTGCGAAACGCCGGACGGCGTCGCTATCGAGGACGGAGCCGAACCCAGACATGAGCGCCGGAGCGTTTCGCAAGTCACGCTCGCCGAGCAGCACGTCCATGGCCGCGCACAGCCACTGCGCACCCAGCACACCCTGGAAACCTGGCGGCTGGGCCCTCATACGCCAAACGCCCGGATAGCCGACGCCACTGTCATGAACTCGAGCGCCTCATCACCGGTGTAGGCCCCGCGGAGGTCATCGATGTAGCGGGGATTGATCCGCAACTTGTAGTCAGGGACGACTATCACCCGACGGCCGAAGAGTGACAGGCGGCCAATGCCACGTGACAGTCGCGCGCCGAGGACCAGCGGGCTCGCATAGCTCTTCACATCGAGGCCGACCGAAAGGGCGTCCAGCCCGACGTCGGCCGCGTCGGCCATGGGATAGAGGACCGAGTTCCTTCCGCGCGCGATGAGCGCGTCGTGCAGGCGAACCTCGTCAAGCCCTGGACCGACCCAGAACGCAAGCAATGCCGCGTTGGCCAAGCGGCTAAGCGATGGCTGGTCGATCACCTCGCCCGGGACGGTCTCGCCCTCGAGCACACACTGCCGCACTTGACACCGACCATCCGGGAACGCCGGATCGCGAACCGGCCAAAGCAGTGCGCCGCACCGCCCGCAGCGTCGAGCCACGCCTCCGGACAGGGCACCCTGCGGGATCGACCGGTAGAGCCCGTGGATCGTCCGGGCGGCGTGCGCATGCCCACGGGAGATAAAGTCGTGCAGCTCGTTCTGCGAGATGACGGGTCGTCGCACGACCAGTTCTCGGATCGCGGTGTAGGCACTCGCGCGCTGGCTTGCCGGGTAGCTTTGGACTGCGGCCCGGAGCTGCTCGTGGTGAAGGTCCTCCTCCGCGTTGATCTCGCTCCCGCCCATGCGGGCGAGCTCGCGGCAGTCGTCGGTCGGCACGCCAAGCGAGCCATCGGCGAGCTCGACGTCGCCGTAGCGGAAGCCATCCGCGAAGCTCGGCACTCCCCAACTCCGCATCGGAAGCGTCGCCCTCCCCATGACGAGGTGAATACTTGAACCGATGTCCTCGACGCCCTCATCGACGCACAGGCGCGACAGACGCGCTAGCGCACGCCGAGCGATCGGCGGGAGGCTCGAGTCCTGCTGAACCGAACCTCCATCGTTCGAAATGCGCTCGTAGATCTCGCATAGTCCGCGAGCGAGCATCTGAGCGGTACTAATCGCGGCTAATTGTTCAAGCAAGGCAGCCCCCGCAGACCGGGACGACGAGCCGCTCGGCCGAGGCAGGCCACCTCAACAGACTTCATCGAGTTCCCCCAAGCTCCAGCGAGAGTCACCACCAGCGCACGATTTGGACCGATCGGTGACTTCTCGCAGGCGCAGCCGCAGCCGCAGCTTTTAGTACACCGGCGGGTTTGACCGCACCTATGGCGATATCCAATCTGGTTGCAGTTCCATCGCTTGTCTTTTGATTTCTCGTGAGAACGGGCGAGTATCCTCGGGAGGCGGTGCGATTCAAGGTTCACTTATTGAACTCTCTACCGACGCGCCATCAGACGCAAGTAAGGCTCGACCGCGCACCGTCGATATTTCGTCGCGCGCATCTGTTGCTGGAAAGCTTGCTGCTTAGTTCTGCAGCTATCCAACGAGAGCGGGACTGGCAGCCCGTTCGCGGACGCCGCCCTTGCGAGTGTCGTCAGGCTGCGCCCTGAGGAGTACCTGCTTGTGCCATCTTGGCCCTACGGCGCTTGGCTCGTTTGCCGAAATGTTGGCTTTTGAGATCACCGAAATGCACGCCGAACGTACAAAACTAGGGCGCATAGTTGCCAATCGCCTAAGCTGAACGAGAGGCGGCTTGCCCCAACCTGCCCGAAACGGCCATTCCGGTTTGCACAAGGAAACGGGCCCTTCGGCACCCTGCCCCATCTTCTGAACGAACGTCCGTTTACGAGGATCGCTTCGCGATAGCGGACAGGCCGCTTTCCACCAGGATTAGCTCAATAGCGGCCGGTCTGGTAACGGCATTTACCTGATTCTGAGACGGATTGCCCACCCGCTTGCGAAGGGCGAGGAGGTCGCGCAGCGCCCCGCGGGAGACTCCGGCGGACAGAACTCACATCCCAATATCCAACCCACGCCTGCGTCCGCGCCCAATCATATCTGTTAGTTCCCGGCCGACACTTGCGCCACTGGTCGCTTCCAAACCCAGCTGGACCTTCCGATTGCGCAGGATCGACTCCACCTGTGGGTCGCGCTCCAGGCTCTTCGCCATGCCGAGCATCGTGTTCTCAACGGCCCGAATCTTGGTGTCTTCGTGGTAGATTTTCAACGCACGGCGCTGCCGCTCAAGCCCCTGCCAGCGCTGCACGAAAACGTCGGCGCGGCACGTCGGATCTTGTCGTATTTCGGTTTCCAGCTGCATGGCGCGGATCACCGCGCCTGTCCTGCCTTCGGCCGCTTCGCGAATAAGCCGCGTGTCGACAGCCATCGCCGTTTCCAGATCGCGGGCAGCATGGGGCGTAATGGCGTTCAGCAACGCGCGGCTCGCAGCGAGCTCGGCCCTTTGATCGGTGGTGAACGCGTCCCCTACAGATTGAGCAAAGCGCATCGTCCTGACGATACGACCATGTCGCATGATGGCATCAGGAAGGTTTGCAGCCCGGTCCGGCGCTGGCTCAAGCGGAACCGGCTTTGGCGATACCGGACGCAGATCAAGACCGGCAAACGGATCGCGGGTTGGCGCCGAGCGCGTTTGTTCGATCCTCCGATCCACCCATCGGATCTGGCGTCGTTCGCCAAAGTCGCGCTTGTAATCCGAAGCCATATCCTTCGTCCGCTCGCGCGACAGCGTGCGCACGAGTTTGCCCTGATCGGCAAAGTCGTCGCGGCCATAATGGAGGTCGACGCTGTCGCGATGCCGGGACAGCGCAACATAGGCGGCGTGTCGGTCGAGACCCGGCGTTGCCAGCATATGCACGCGGTCCACCGTCACGCCCTGCGACTTGTGCACGGTGGCGGCGTAGCCGTGATCGAGCTGGGCATACTCCTTGATGTCGAACGCGACATGGCGACCATCATCAAGCATCACTGCCATGCGGGCGGTCGTGACGCTCTGCACGGTGCCCAGCGATCCGTTCTTCACGCCGAGACCGCGTTCGTTCTGCAGGAACATGACGCGGTCGCCCGCGGCAAATGCCCGGGCACCACGCTCGGTCTGAATCGTAACGTCCTCGCCCAAATGGTCGGCAAGCCGAAGCCGCTGCCGCGCGGCCCCGTTCAGCGCCTGCACCTCGTCATTGGTGTGGGTAAGGATCATGCGGGATGCGCTCGGCGCGGCGGTGCGGTCGCGGTCCCAGCGCTCGATCAGATCGGCGCGCGCCTGATCGCGTGTCTCGGCGACATGGACATGGCCGTGCTCCTCATAAGCGCGCACTGCTTCGCCCGTCCGGTCGGTTGCCAGCTGGCGTGTCGCCGTGCGCTGCCAGTCCTCACGCTGGCGACGAATGTCGGTGATCTCAACGGAGCCATGACGCTCGGCAACCGACCGGAATGCCGCCCCCGCTTCGATCGCCTGAAGCTGTTCGGGATCGCCAACCAGCACGACCTTGGCGCCGCGCTTCTCGGCTTCGGCAATGACGCGCTCCATCTGCCGCGTACCGACCATCCCGGCCTCGTCGATGACGAGCACATCGCGCGATGTGAGCATCTCGCGGTCCTGCTTCCACTGATGTTCGAGGCCGGCGATCGTGCGCGACGCAATGCCCGATCCGCCTTCGAGGTTCTCGGCGGCAATGCCGGACAGCGCTGCGCCGCGAACGGTATAGCCGGCACTCTCCCAGGCCTCGCGCGCAACGCCGAGCATCGCCGACTTGCCGGTCCCGGCATAGCCGACCACGACACTGATCCCCTGCCCTTTCGTCACATGATCGAACGCGCTGCGCTGTTCGCTCGACAGGACCATCCCGCGCATCTCGGCACGGACCAGCGCAAGTTTGCGATGCTGCTCGTCGACGCCGTGCCGCCGGCTCGCGTCGAGCCGGACGGTCGCGGTCTCGAGCCGCTGTTCGGTCTCGATCATATCGCGGCTGGTGAAGCGCTCGTCACCCCGGCCGTCCTTGCCAAGCGCGACGATATCCGGACTGGCGTGAACCGCGGCTAGCGCGGCGTCGAACTGCTCCTTGCCGTCGCTATGGCGGTGGATGAACATCGCCAGGTCGCGGCGCGTGAAGGTCGCTTGCGTTCGCGTTATCGCGTCGAGCGCGATCCCCGGCTGCGCGATGATCCGGTTGCCGTTCGAACGGGCAATCTCGACATGCTCGTCGAGCCGTTCGCTCTCCAGCCCCTGCCCCGGTCGGCGCGATGCCGCGGGACCGATCTTGTGCTGGGGCTCGAGATCGATGCCCTGTCGCTCGAACGAGCGATGATCGACGCGCGCATCGATATCGAGCTCGGCCAGCCGACGATTGACGTGTTCGCTCAAGGATTCCCGCCACCGCTCGAGCAGATCAGTGCGATTCCAGTCGCGCACCTTCGGTCCAAACCCCTCCTCGCCGACGCTGCGCGTGGTCAGCATCACATGGGTGTGTGGCTTAGGAAGTCCGTCCGCACCGATATCCCAATGCACGTTGAGATCGGCGATCATGCCGCGGTCGACGAACTCGGCTTTCACGAACTCGCGCGCGAGCTGGATGCCTTCCGCCTGGTCCAGCTCGCGGGGCAGCGCGAACTCGACTTCGCGGGCGAGCTGCGCGTCCTTGCGGATCTCCACCGCCTCGACCTCGTTCCACAGCCGCTCCCGGTCACGCAGATGCTCCGGCGTGCCGTCCGGCAGCATGACTTCGGAATGGACGACGCCGGCCTTGTTTGAAAAGTCGTGGGCGCGGTCGAGGCGCTCGTCGCGCAGCCGGGAGGCCGAGCGATAGGCCGCAGCAGCCAGCGCGCTCGATCCGTTTGCGCGCGAGATCATCTTCGCCGAAAAATGGTAGATCGCCATGACAGCAATCCATCTACACTACACAAGCGACGTCGGCACGACGTATAAGCGCGCCCTTCGAAGATTTCATCTATCTCGGGACGACTTCGTCCCACTGCATTTCAGGCTATTTACGATGATCGACTGCCTCTCTAACTGAACCATCCTCGATATACCATTGAGGACGGTTCAATGCGTAAACCCCGTGACTATGATTCGGACATGAAGGCGCTGCGAGAACGCGCCCATTTGCTAAAAACCCGCAAGGTGCAGCAGCTCGGCGACCTGGTGATCGCGACCGGCGCCGATACCCTGCCGGTCGAACAGCTCGCCGGCGCCCTGCTTGTCGCACTCGAGACGAAGGACGCGGTTGTCCTGAAGGGATGGAATGAGCGCGGCGATGCGTTCTTTCAGTCGAGGACGCGGCGCACTGCGCGCGGCAATCGCGACAACGCGCGCGGCGCTTCGCCGGACGACGGCAGCGCGAAACCGACTGGAGGGGACGCGGGCACGCCGTGATCTGCGCGACTGGCAGATGAAGCGCCGCGAACGTACGCGCCAGCTGATCGAGCTGGGCGGTCTTGTTGCAAAGGCCGGACTGATCGAGGCTACCGAGGATGATCGTGCCGTCATCTTCGGCGCGCTTGTCGACATCGCCGCACGCCTGAGGTCTGACGATGCTGCTCAGCTGATCCTGCTATGGCGGCGACGGGGACAGCGTGCCTTTACCGATATGGCGCAAGCAAAACGCGAGACTGGCGCACGCTCCTGATCGACAGCACGGATAGATCGATTATGGATGTTCTAGACCAATGCAGCGCCAGTACGCGCCGAATCCAGGAAATATCATGTCTGACGACGCTCTACCCACAACCACATCGACGCTGAGTGCGGTCGAACTGGCCACCGAGCTGACGATCGCGTGGCTCGGCAATCCGAACACGCGGATCTCGGCGGACGATGTGCCGGCGTTTCTCCAGGCGATGCATGCCACGGTCACTGGGCTCGCTGGCGATACGGCTGCCGAGATCCCAGCCGACGCAACGACACCGGCATTCGAGCCCGCGGTATCGGTGCGCAAGTCGCTGGCGTCGAAGGACCACATCATCTCGATGATCGACGGCAAGCCGTACAAGGCACTGCGCCGCCACCTGTCGAGCAACGGCCTGACGCCCGAGGAATATCGCGCGCGCTACAATTTGAAGTCCGACTATCCGATGGTCGCAGAAAGCTATTCGGAAAGCCGTCGCGCCACGGCGATGAAGATCGGGCTGGGCCGCAAGCCGGCGCTCGAGACGACACCCGCAGAAACGACGACCGAGGCAAAGCCGGCACCGCGCAAGCGGCTGAAGCTCGCCTGATCTGGATGCCGTGGCTGGAGCGCAGCCGCGTCATCCGTTTCACTGCCGCAAGCTGATCGACCCGTCGGCGTCGGTTTGCGCCTTCAGCGGCAGCACGGCGGTAACTGCGGCGGCAAAGCTGCGGGCATCGCCCGTATCCACGGCGCCGCTGATGCGCGCTTCGGCAAAGCCCGCTGCATCGAGCCGGACGGGCGTATCGACGTAGCGATTGACGGCAGTGATGGCGTCTTGAAGCGTCATCCCGTCGAGCACGATCCGGCCGCGCGTCCATGCCGTCGCGGGCGCCGTATCGACCGCCTTGATGGGGCTGACGCGTCCGCCGTTCAGCGTCAGCGCCTGCCCGGCGCGCAAGCGCGCAACCGGGCGGTCATCCGCACTGACGCGTACGCTGCCCTCGACCAGCGTGACGTCGATCGTGTCACCGTTGCGATGCACATCGAACTGCGTGCCCGTCGCCAATACCCGAGCGCCGCCGGCATCGACGGTAAAGGGCCGCGCGGCATCATGGGCGACGGTGAAGAAGGCTTGCCCGTGATCGAGCGAAACGCGGCGCGCGCCGTCGACGAATTTTACCATCATGGCGGTATCGGTATCGAGCATAACGCGTGATCCATCGGCCAGCATCAGTTTGCGCTGTTCGCCGATCCTTGTCGCGTATCGATCGCCACCCGCCGGCCACTCGGCGATCAGGGTGACGCCCACGACGAGAAGCGCAACCGCGGCTGCGGCCAAGGTGCCAATCGAAAAGCCGCGACTGCTGGAACGATGCGCGGGGCGGTTCATTGCCTGCTCGGTCGCAGCCAAGATGGCGGGGCGATCGGCGAGGCTGCCGGCCTGATTGTAGAACCGATCGACGGCGATGTAAGCGTCGCGGTTTCCCTCGATCCGCCGCCACGCGAAGAACTCCTCGAGCGTCCGCGCTGATACCGGCAACGTCTGGAGACGCGCATACCAGTGCGCCGCCTGCGCCCGCGCGTCGTCGCCGCTTACGCCATTGTCATTCATGGATCTGTGCCGCCGCCTAGTCGCGCAGTCTGCTCATGCAGTATGCCAAAGCCTTGCCCATCCGCCATTCGACGGTCTTGATCGAGATGTCGAGGTTCGCCGCAATCTCGGCATTCGTCATATGTCGGAAACGGCTCAGGACGAAGACGTCGCGCAGCTTTTCGGGAAGATCGAGCACGAGACGCTCCAGTTCGACCTTGGCTTCCTGCTCCGACATTCCATGACCGATGCCGCCGCCGTGATCGGTGCTGACGCTCCGGGAATGCTGCTGGCGGACCGCCTCGCGCCGCTTACGATCCCGAAACAGGTTGAGGGCAGTCTGTGATAGGAAGGCTTTGGGATGCTGGATGTCGTCGGCCTTATGTCCAGCGGCGCGGATCCAAGTGTCCTGGACGACGTCGTCGACATCGGTTGGCTGGCCGCGCATTCGGCGCGTGACCAAGGCGCGGAGCCACTCCGCATGGTCCTGGTAGAGCAATTCGATCGCGCGCCAGCCCGGCGCCGCATCGCCTACAGTCAGCGGGATGTCGCTGTTCGATCCAGACACGATTGATCCCCATCCACCAGGAAAGGATATGGAAAAACGGCATATGACATAATGGCATTTAGATCAATGCCGGATGCCAAAGACGATCTTCAGCGACGAGAACATGGTAGTCGTAGAAGTCGTGAAAGCTGCGCGGATTGCAGCCGGCTTAAAGCAAACCGATTTAGCCGAGCGCATCAATAAGGATCAAAGCTGGGTCAGCCTCGTGGAAGGCTCGCAGCGCCGCCTCGATGTGGTGGAGTTCATCAAACTGGCCCAAGCCCTCGACATTCGCCCATCAACTATGCTCGATGAAATCGTCGAGAAGATTGCCCAATCTGAGCGATAGTGATGACCAATCTTGTCGATTGAGATTTCCAAAATAGACGATCTAGTACGGACATCTACAACGCCGGGGCCGGCGCTCCCGGCGTTTGGTGCTTGTATGGCAACCGACGCCTGAGGGGCGCTCGCCATCTTGCGACTCAAGCCCGCGCACATGGACCAAACTCGCCGGAACCGAACCATCGAACAAAGAGAAAGTACGCGCCTTCCAAAACATACGTTCGGCAATATTCCGGAAAAAATAAATTCACCGCCGCAATTACCTAGAAAGTAACGTTGTGACCTCAAGAGGTATATTGGTGTCACCGGATCAGCCCTGAGTGCCTATATTGCCGTCATTGACACTTCTGTTCTTAGATTTCAGATCTGCCGGCGGTGAACGTTTAGGCTCACTGAGTACAGGAGACTGTCATGCAGACCGACACAGCTGATCGCATTCTTCGTCTTGGCGCCGTGCTCAACCGTACGGGCCTGACCCGCTCGACATTGTATCGGAAAATTCAGACCGGCACCTTTCCCAAGCAGGTGCGTATCGCGACCCGCTGCACTGGGTGGCGCGAGTCCGCGGTCAGTGACTGGATGCGCAACCCGATGTTCTACAGCGTCGACGATCACGCGGGCGATTAGGGCAGCGGCTGTCGGATCGCGGCGAACCGAACCCCGATCCTGTGGCGGCGAGCGCAGCGAGCCCGCCGGACTTTCGAGAATGATACCGATAAGGCGCACCAGACGAAGGCATTGCCTGCCACGCCAAACGCAAGAAGGCGCGCCACGCGCGCCTTCAGCTAATAGGCCTGTCGATCATGCGGCCATGTCATGCCGGTCATCGCCCATCGCATCCGCACGGAACGCCAGCAGATAGTCGGCCGCTTTGCTGGCCTGACTGGCGGCGCGAAAGACCGCGCGGGAATCCTCGCGCAGCACGTCCAACCATGCACCGATATAGTCGGCATGGCGCACGGTCGGCACGATGCCCAGTTCGGCGCAGGTGAACGCGCTGCACATCTCGGCAACCAGTTCCTCGCGGGCATAGGACGCGCTGCGCGGCGTGCCCTTCTGGTCGCGGTCGAGCCGGCTCGGGTGTCCGGTCCAGTGGCCAAGCTCGTGCAGTGCGGTCCGGTAAAAATTCACCTGATCGTGGAAGGTTTGCTGTGGGGGCAGCTGGATGCGATCCGCGGTCGGCATGTAGAAGGCCTTGTCGCCGCCGATGCCGATCTGCGCGCCGGTCGCGGCCATCAGCGCCTCCGCGCACTCGATGGTCTCGCGCTCCCCGAGGAACGCACCGCCGCCGACCGACAGCGCGTCGGGCAGCCCCTCGCACTGGTCGACATTGAAGACGGTGAACCGCTTGAGGAACGCCACCTGCCGGCGATGCTCGTCGCTGGCGTCGGTGATGGGTTTATCGCGCTCGTCCTTGGGTGTGAAGCGGTCGGCGTAACAGATGGTCGTGCCGGTCTCGCCTTTCCGCACATTGCCGCCCAGCGCCTGCGCCTGTTTGTAGGTTAGCCACCCCTGCGTCCCGAATCCGCGCTCGAACACGGTCGCCCACAAGATCAAAACGTTGATCCCCGAATAGCGCCGCCCGGTCCCGGCGTTGCGCGGTAGCCCGCTTTCCAGCTTCGACCCGTCCCATGGTTGCACCCACGGCACCCGCCCTGCCTCCAGTTGCGCGATGATCCGGTCGGTGACCTCGGCGTAAAGCGTGCCGGTGGTTTTGGTCAGGATGTCCTTTGCCATTGTCCTCACTCCTTAAAAATCACCGCAACCGGCGCCGGAATGGCGGGGGTGGGCGGCAGGAGCGGACCGGCAGTCCCGCTGGAGCGGCGGGCTGCACCCGCAGGGCCGAAACGGAGTGGAGGACATCGGCGCAGCCGGTGTTGCGACCCGCCGCGGCGGGACTAGAGGGCAGCGACGCCCACCCCCGCTATCCGACGCGCGGTAGCGCCACGCCGGCCGCGCGCAGCGCGGTCGTCCGCATGTCGGGCACAGCCCGACCAAACGTCAGCGATCATCACGGCCCTGCCGACGAGACGCCGTTAGGCGGCTCGGTGAAGCGTCAGCGGAATAGAGCGCGCCCCTCGCGCCGCGGGGACGCCCCGGCCAAGCCCACGCCAACCTGCCCGTCCAACGGACCGTGACAGCCCCAGCTTCACGCCGTCCAACGTCTCATCCCGGCCTCTGCGCACGGTCCGGTGCGGTTCACGATCGGCCGCAACGTCATGCGGAGCCGCGCCTGCCGCACCGGACCGCAGCACGGGTTAGTCCGATGCCCACACCTCGTTCAGGATCCGTGCGGCCAGCGCGGCCTTATCCTGGGGAAGAAATCGACCATAATGCTGCGCTACCATCTCCGGGGTATCCTGGATGGCATAGCTCGCCTGCTCGAACGATCCGGTCGTCTTCAGCACATGCGTGGCCAGGACATCACGGACATTGTGCGGGCCATGCGGCAACAGACCCGCGATCGCCCCGCGCTTCGTATAGGGATTGTAGATGCCGTATCGCTGGATGATCAGCCGCCAGGCTTCGTAGAATGTCGCCGAGTCATACGCGGCCTCGCGCGATGTCCGCTTGACGGTCTTCACGAAGAAGGTGCCGGGATCGTTCGCCGCCGCGAGCAGCACCGGTCGATGCTGCGCGATATACGCGTCAATATGGCTGTACAGGGCATCGAGATCGGGCAGCAGCAACCGGAACGGCTGGCCACCGAAGAAGGACGAATTCGCATTCTTGAAGGCGTTCGACGGGATATGGACTTCCCACTTCGCTTCCCGGACGTTCCAGCGCAACTCGCCCCGCTTGAGCGTCTCGAGCTGGCGATCGGACCGCGGCGTAGCGCCGCGGGGGCAGACGAGCAGTTGCCGCAGGTTCTTCTGGCGGACGCCGAGATGGAGCCCCAGTCGTAGCATGAGCAGGCCGCGCACGACCTCGGCGGCAGCCCTGGGAGAACGGCGCGCGTCCGGAATCCGACCAGCGATCTCGGCGGTGATCCGCCGGTAGGTCGCCAACGGGCGGTCCGTCTCGAGGATGGCCAGGATCGGCTCGAACGGATCGCGGTGCACACGAACCATACGCTGGATGTCCTTTGCCCGCCGCAGGCAGTGATCATGGGCCCGGTCACACAGGCCGTCCCAGTCGGCCCGCGCGTGCGCGACATCATCCTCGGTCACCAGGCCGTCGATCACCGCAATGTCGGCCGCGATCGCTGGGCGCTGCCGCAGCCAGCCGGTTTCCCGGCGGGTGAGCGCCAGGCCGAGCGCCAGCATATTGGCTTCCCAGTTCGTGTAGAAACCGCGCTTGGCCTCGCGCCAGGTCAGATACCAGTCCCAGACCGACGGCATGGCCAGCAATCCGAGCGTGAGCCGGTCGGCCGGCACGCCCAGATCCCCGATCGGTGACGCGGGATCGGCGACCATGGCACCGAAGAGCAGACCGAGATGCTCGACCTTTTGCGCGACCGTCTCGTCTCCCCAGACGCCCGCCCGCTTGCTGCCGATCGCGGTGAGGGTCGCGGTCTTGAACCGGATCAGGTCGGCCACTTCGCGGATGAGCCGCGGCGGCGCACGCAGGCCATCGACCATGTGGTGCTGGGCCGCATCGTTCCAAGCCCCCCGGTCAACGCTGTCGAGCGGCGGGAACCGCAGGCCATAGCGATGCTTGATGGCCTCGGACTGATAGCGGCGATAGTCGGTCGCACCGGACACGATGACGGTCCTGACCCAGTCGATGATCTCGGCGCGCTCGGCAGGAGGGCGCTGGTCGAGATCGTCGGGCAAATGCCATGCCATGCGTCGCCGCTCGGAGTGGGAGATGTCCGCCAGCCTGTGCCCCCGCGGTGCCTTTGCCGCCGCGGTCAGTTTCTCGCGGAAATAGCCGGCTGGCAGGCGATAGCGCCGCTCGACGCGCCCAAGGACCTGGAAGCTACGGAGCGTTGCCGGCAGCTTGCGGCCGAATTTCCAATCCTGGAACGTCTTGCGATCGAAGGGCTCGCCCGATGCGATGACGGCGCGGTGGAGATGATGACAGCTGTCGCCATGCCGTTCGAGATGGAGGGCGAACGCCTCGGGGAATGTCGGTGGGTCGACCCATGTGACGGCGAGAGGCTGCGGAAACGCGACGATCGCGCGCGGCTTTCGTCCGCGCTTCTTCGGCCTGCACGGCGCTTCCGGCTGGGCAACGGCAGCGTGCGTCAGGGTACGGAAATCAGAGCGTGTAACGGTAATGGGCAAGAACAATCTCCTGAGCAGGAATCTGCTCAGGCCGAGACGCCCGATACGGCGTGTTTCTCTAACGTCTCGCCACCGAGTACCGTGCCCTACCCGCAGCACCGCTCGTCATGCCTCCCCGAAGAAGACCTAGCGCCAGTCCGATACCGCCGACACCGGCAGCTCGCAGCGCCGTGGCGTGTCGCGACAGCGGCGGCTGCGAAGCGTGTCAGACCGACGGCGTCGAACGCTCCACCCACCATGCGTACAGCAAGATGCCAGCGCCGATCGCCATGCCGATGACCGCGACCTGGACCATGTCATGTCGTTCGTCCGCCGCCGCGAACAGCCCGGCCGCGCCAAGCGCGACGCTGGCGACGAGGATGATCCACCCGACCAGGCCATCCGGCCACCGCGCCCGTGGTTCCAGCTTGTCGATCAGGAGCCGTGCGCTCGCGGGATCGAGCTCCAGGGCCTTGCGAATGGTACGGTTCAGGATCGCATGCGAAATCAGGCGCCGGATCTGCGCGACGAACACGAGCAGCATGGCCAGCACGGCGATCGGTAGGACGATTTCGACCACATCAAGCCTCCCTGAACACCATGCGGCTTTCGATCACGCTACAATCGACAGCCTGTTTCGACCTATCACGGGTCCGCACGGCCCGCGTAGGAGAGATTGCGCGCCATGGGTATGTCGTCTTCGACGCTGCCATCGGGTCGCCGGACGCGACCGGTCAACCGGCCTTCGGCCACGAAGCCGAGCCGCTCGTAAAGACGAAGCGCACCCACATTCCCGGATCGTACAGTCAATTCGATTCTCGTGACCGCTGGCACCAGCGACGAAGCACGCTCGAAAAGCGCCGCGAACAAGGCCGATCCGACGCCCAATCCCTGTGCAGCAGGATGAACGGCAATGGTCAGATCGCCGAGGACATGATCGAATTGGCGTGGCCCGAGGCGGACGGCGTGCACTTCGCCGACAAGCCGATCCTCAAAATACGCTCCGAGCGATATCCCGCCATGGGCTGCACGATCCAGAAAGGCTTCAACATAGCCGATGGTCATCTCGTCTGGCGCGCGCGCCAAGCCCGCACCTTCGACAGACGCTGCCGCCCGGTAGAGATCGAGGACCGCGACGGCACGGGTCGAGGCCAGACCAAGAATCTTCGGGGCGGCGATAGACGATACGATCATGCGGTAATTTTGCGCACAACGTCGCACCCGGCAAGCCTTTCTCGGACGTGGATGGGCCTGTGCAAACCATTTCGCCCAGATCGCCCACCCCCCATCGCTGCAACGCCCAGGGTTGCGGGCTCGAGAGATGTCATCCGCATCACGGGAACGAGATTGCCGGCGCATCGCATCGTTGCGTCCGGCTTGCCGGCCAGTGCGTGGGGTGACGTGTCGATTCAGCATGACGCCGGTGCCATCGACGGGTCCCCGGCCAATGGCGCTCCCACCCTCCAGATTGCACTTGCGAATTAATCTCAATAACTGGTAGCGGGCTCGACACACCGGGGGCCCCATGCAGCAATATCGTTTCCATCAGCGGTCGAACCGATGACAGCGCGGCGCGCGTTGTTCCAGCTTCACTGGTTCCTCGGCATTACGGCCGGCTTCGTTCTGGCGCTTATGGGCGTGACGGGTGCCGCGATGGCGTTCGAAGACGAGATCATGGCGGCGCTCAGTCCGGGCGTCGTCACGCTCGCTTTGCCTGTCGGAGCAGCTGCCGGAGAGGCTTCCGACCGCCGTCTTTCGCCCGACGCGCTCGTGGCGGCGGCATCGTACCAGCGCGACGGCGCCCGCGTGCAGGATGTGACGATCGAGCGCGATCCCGCGCGTGCCGCCGCCGTGCATTTCATGCCCGAGAAGGGCCAGCGGCGGGGTGATCGCAGCTATATCGATCCGCGCACCGGCGTGTTGCTGGGCAAGGCGACCGGGGCGGGCGTCTTCCGCACGATCCAGGATCTGCACCGCTGGCTGGCGCTGCCGGGCGCAGGAAACGGCATCGGCCGACAGATCACCGGCTTCTCGGCGATCGCGCTGATCTTCTTCGCGCTGTCCGGACTGTACCTGCGATGGCCCCGTCATCCGCTCGACTGGCGCGCGTGGCTCGTGCTCGACCTGCGCAAGACCGGGCGCAATCTGTACCGTGCGCTGCACGCAGTCATCGGCGGGTGGATGCTCGCCTTCTACCTCCTGAGCGCGCTGACCGGGCTCTGGTGGTCCTACGGCTGGTACCGCGAGGGCGTACGCTACGCGCTGACCGGCCAGAGCGCGCCCGCTGAACGCAGCAAGGCGGATACGCCGACCGGTCCATCGCTGCCCATCGCGCCGGCCTGGGCGAGTTTCCTGCGCAGCGAGGGTGCGCGGTACGAGCGGGTCGTCGTCACGCTGTCGACCGGAGACAAGCCGGTGACGATGCGCGTCCTGCCGCAAGGGGCGCGGTTCGACCGGATGACGGACGAACTGCGCTTCGATGCCGTCACCGGCGCACTGGTCAAGACGGATCGCTATGCCGATCGCAGCACCGGCGAGACGATCGCGACGAACGTCTATCCGATCCACACCGGCGCCTTTTTCGGGCTACCGGGGCGGATCGCATTGTTCCTCACCAGCCTGACGATGCCGTTGTTCACGGTGACCGGGCTGCTGCTGTATCTCGCGCGCCGACGCAACAAGCGGGCGCTGGCCGCGGTCACGCCGTCCGGGCAGACGGAGGACGGGACCGGCGTCCTCGTCGTCCACGCCTCGCAGACCGGGACCGCGGAGCGGCTCGCCCGGTTGAGCGCCGCTGCGTTCCCGCAGGCGACGGTTCGCGCGATGGCGGCGGTGTCGCCTGCGGATATGCGCGCCGCCGGCACCGTGCTGTTCGTCGTCGCGACGTACGGCGAGGGCGATCCGCCCGATCCGGCCCGCGCGTTCGAGCGTTCGGTCATGGCGACCCCGGCCGACCTCTCCGATGTCGATTATGCGGTACTCGCGCTCGGCGACCGCGAATATGCCGATTTCTGTTCCTTCGGCCACCGCGTCGATGCGTGGCTGCATGCCGGCGGCGCGCGGCGGCTGTTCGACCTGATCGAACTGGACGGCGACGATACCGATGGCGAACGGCACTGGCAGCAACAGCTGCACGCGATCGGCGCCGATACCGAACAGCCCGATTGGCAGCCGGCGGCCTATGCGCCGGGGCCGCTGGTCGAGCGCACGCTGGTCAATCCGGGCAGTCCGGGTGCGCCGGTCTACCGCGTCGTGCTGGCCGCACCAGCCGATACCGATTGGGCACCGGGCGCGATCGCCGAAATCCAGCCGCGCCACGATCCCGCGCGGATCGACCGCGCGCTCGCCGCCTGCGATGCGACCGACGATGCCGCGTTGCGCGACGCGCTGGCCACCGCGATCCTGCCTGAGGATGGGACCGTCGATCCCACCGCACTGAAACCGCTGCCGCACCGCGATTATTCGGTGGCATCGATCGCCGCGTCCGGGGTGGTCGAGCTGCTCGTGCGGCAATGCCCTGCGGCGGATGGCGGGCTGGGCATCGGCTCGGGCTGGCTCACGAAGATCGCGGCGATCGGCGATCCGATCCCGGTTCGCATCCGCGCGAACCCCGGCTTCGCCGCGCCGGAGGACCCGGCCACGCCACTCGTGCTGATCGGCAACGGCACCGGCCTCGCCGGACTGATGGCGCATCTGCGAGACCGTGCGCAGACCGGTGGCGGCCCCGCCTGGCTGCTCTACGGCGAACGCAGCGCAGGCCATGACCGGCCGTTCGCGGACGAACTGGGTGTGCTGCTCGGCCGTGGGACGCTCGCCCGGATCGATCGCGCGTTCTCGCGCGACGCAGGGTGCGGTCGGTACGTCCAGCACCTGCTCTTCGAGAACGCGTCGGGAATCGTCGAGTGGGCGGACCGCGGCGCCGCCTTTTACGTTTGCGGCAGTCTCGCCGGGATGGCGAGCGCAGTCGATGCCGCACTCCGGGCGATCCTCGGCGACGACCGTGTCGAGACGATGATCGCCACCTCCTCGTACCGTCGGGATATCTATTGATGCACGTCCGTCATGCGCTGCTCGCCTCCAGTTTCCTTGCCGCGCTCGCACCGCTTCCAGCCGTGGCGCAGGACGGCTCGCTGCTCGACGAGATCCTCGTCACCGGGCGCCGCCACAGCCTCCGTCCCGAGCAGGCGGCCGGGGCCACCCGCACGCAGACACGGATCGAGGATATCCCGCAGGCGATCCAGGTGATCCCGCGCGAAGTGATCGACGAACAGCAGATCACGCGGCTCGGCGATGCGGTCGCCAATGTGTCGAACGTCCAGCAGGGCGGCACGCAGGGCAACCGTTCCGAGCTGTTCATGGTGCGTGGGTTCGAGGTGAATTCCTACGCGATCGACGGCATCCTGCTCAGCCCGGCGCAGAATTTCACCGAGACGGTCCGCGATCTCGCCAACGTCGCACAGGTCGAGGTGTTGAAGGGCCCCGCATCGGTACTTTACGGGCGCGGCGAGCCGGGTGGCACGATCAACATCGTCACCCGCCGCCCCTCGCAAAGCTTCGGGCTCGAGGCAGCGGTGCAGGCCAACGATTTCAGGTTGCGGCGGGGGCAGCTGTCGGTAACCGGGGCGCTCACCGACACGCTCGCCGCGCGCGTCAGCATGGCGGGTCAGGAGACCGGCAGCTTTCGCGATTTCCAGGCGGACGGTGCCCGCATCTTCTTCGCGCCGACGCTCGCATGGCGACCCGGTACGAAGACACGCGCCGATATCGACTATGACTATACCTACCAGACCAGCCCCGGCGACCGCGGGCTGGTGGTCGTCGGCAACACCGTGGCGGGGCCGGTGGGGCGAAGCTTTGGCGAGCAATGGTCGAAAAATTACGGGCGCTCGCACACCATCCGGGGACGCATCGAGCACGACGTGACCGACTGGCTGACGCTGCGCCAGATCGTGTCGCACCAGTCGGGCGACAGCGGCCGGACCGTCGCCGACTTTACCGGTCTCAGCACCGACGGACTGTTCGTCCTGCGCCGCGGCGTCAAGCAGGTCCAGCAGGTCTCCGCAACCACCAGCCAGACCGAGGCGCTGGTCCGCTTCCGCACCGGTCCGCTGAATCATCTGATGCTCGCCGGTTTCGAATATGTCGACGCCCACCGCGACACCAGCGAAGCGCGCGCGACGCTGGCCCGGATCAGCATCGCCGACCCGGTCCAGGGCGCGCAACCCGGCGCATTCGTACCGGCACGGACGATCGCGGTCGATGCGCGCTACCGCGCGGGCTATGTCCAGGACCAGATCGGCATCGGCGATACGATCGACATCCTCGCGGGCGTTCGCTGGGACGATGTCGACCAGACGACCATCGACAACAGCGTCCGCACCGTCGAGAACGGCCGGCGCGCGTCACCGCGGCTAGGGCTCGTTTGGCATCCGCACCCGGTGCTTGCGATCTACGGCAACTGGTCGACCTCGTTCCGGCCACGGAGCGCCAGCCTCTTCGGTGGCAGCTCGGCCCCGCCCGAAACCGGTCGCCAGTACGAGGCTGGCGTCAAGCTGACCCCGGCGGACGGCCGCCTGATCGCCACCGCCGCGGTGTTCGACATCACCAAGAATAACGTGTCGAGCGCCGACCCGGACAATAGCGGCTTCGTCGTGGTGACCGGGCAGCAGCGCGTGCGCGGCGCTGAGATCGACCTCAGCGGCGAGATCCTGCCGGGCTGGCGAATGATCGCCAGCGCCGGGTATCTCGATGCGAAGGTAACGCGCGACAGCGTGATCGCGGTCGGCAACCGCTTGCGCGGCGTACCCGAGTTCAGCGCAAGCCTGTGGACCACCTATCGGATCGCGCATGGTCCGCTGTCAGGCGTGATGCTGGGCGCGGGCGCGACACGGGTCGGGAAGCGGGAGGGCGACCTTGCCAACACTTACAGCATCCCCGGCTATACACGCGTCGACCTGACCGCCGACTACCGGATCGCCGATCGCTATCGCCTCGGCCTGATCGTCCGGAACGTCGCGGACACATTCTATATCGAGCAGCCGGTCGCGCGCACGACCAACTATCCCGGCGCGCCTCGCACCGTATCGATCCGCCTGGGAGTCGAGATCTAGGTCGGAGAGATCTTCGGGCTTCTCACGCGGTGTGACGGCTGACCCAGGAAACACCGCGGCTCACCTTGCGTGAGACGCTCGTGCTCGGTGGGCACACCTTCGTTGAGGGGCACGCCGATGAGAAGATGCATGCCCCTGACGGCGCGCACCGAGGTCGGCTGGCGACCGAGCAGTTCACCAGACCGGATGGCAACTGCCACGCTTCACATCACCCTTTCCCGCGGCTTGCTATTGATAGGCAGTCGCAAAGACGCTAGCCGCGGGGCAGTCCAATTAAAAAGGGTTCCGATGCTCTCCATCATGCTCGCTGCCGCAGCGGCCAGCAGCGCTGCGCCTGTCCCTTCGGAACGACAGGCGCCCCAAAGAGAACGCGCGCTCGACGAGGAGATCGTGGTCACGGGGGCGGTGCCCAGCTATGGCGTCGACACCGTTCAGGTCGGCGCGTTCCGCAATCGCAGCGTGCTCGACACGCCCGCGACGGTCAACGTCGTGGACCGCACGCTTTTGAACGATCAGGGCGCGCTGGGTCTGGACGATGCGCTGCGCAACACACCCGGCGTGACGCAGCAGACAACCAGCCCGTTCAACAGCAACACCTTCCTGGCGCGGGGCATCGCGATCGATGCCCAAACCAATTACCGGCTGAACGGCGGCCTGCCGATCGTCAACTTTGCGCCGATGCCATTGGAAGACAAGGAGCGGGTTGAACTGCTCAAAGGGGCGTCTGCGCTGTACTATGGCATCGCGACGCCGTCGGGCGTCGTCAATCTCGTGACCAAGCGCGCCGGCGCACGCGATGTGACCGTCGCCTACGGGATCGGCGACAGCGAGGGCGGCTTTGGCGGCGGCGTGGACATCGGCCGGCGCTTCGGCAGCACACGCCAGCTCGGTCTGCGGGTCAACGCCTTCTCGGCACGCACGCGGTCGACCACCGATGGCGTCGGCGGCGACCGGCAGGTGTTGAGCGGCGCGCTCGACTGGACCGCAAGTGATCGCCTCACGCTGCATGCCGACGCCGAATATTACCGTCGCAAAGGCGAGGAGCCGGGCGGCATCACGCTCCCGGGTGCGGTGGGCGGCTTCATAACCTTGCCGGCGGTCTCCTCGCCGCGGCAACGCTATGCACCCGATGGCGCGCCTTTCACGACGCAGGGCCTGAACATGGTTGCCCGTGCCGACTACCAAATCTCGCCCGGCTGGTCCGCGCGTGTCGAAGGCGGCATCGCCAACGCGTACCGGGATCGCATGATCGCGACGCTCGGCACGATCAATCTCGCGACCGGTGCTGGGCGCCTCACGCTGACCGGAACGCCTGGCCAGTTCTGGCAGAACCGCTACGTCCGGGGCGAACTGGCGGGGACGTTCACGACCGGGCCGGTCGATCACGACCTCCTGGTCGGCGTGGCAACGACACGGCAATACCGGGCCGATCAGCAGCAGGTGAGATATGCAGCCGTTGCTCAGAACCTCTACGACCCGGTGACGGTCGATCTGTCGAGCCTGGTGGTCGCCTCGCGCGCCGTGAACCGCGGCAACACGGTGAACGACACCGGCGTCTATGTCATGGACGTCATGTCGCTCGGCCAGAGCATCGACATCGTCGGCGGCGTCCGCGGCGTCAGCTACCGGACGCGGACCAGCGACGCCGACTACACGACTCACGCCGTCACGCCCACCGCCGCGCTGATTCTGCATCCGACCGCAGCGACCAGCCTGTACGCCTCGTACATTCAGGGCCTCGAAAGCGCCGGCGTCGCACCGGACGGGACAGCCAATGTCGGGGAGACACTGGGACCGGCACGCAGTCGCCAATGGGAAATCGGTGCGCGCGCCGCGATCCTCGGCGCCACTGTCTCGCTGTCGTGGTTCGATATCGATCGTGCGCTCGCCTATACCGATGCGACCAACGTCTATGTCGCCAATGGGCGCGCCAGTCATCGGGGTATCGAAGGCTCGATTCTCGGCGCGATCGGCCATGGATTCGATGTGTCGCTTACTGGTCAGTATCTCGACGCCGTCCAAAAGCGGACCGGATCGGCCTCGCTCGACGGCAAACGCGTGCTCAACGCGCCGCGCTGGTCAGGTTCGGCGTTCGTCCAATACCGCCCTCCCGCATGGGATCGCTTCGCGATCAATGCCGGAGCCTATTACATCGGCACGCGCTTCGCAGATGCAGTCAACCTGGCGCGCCTGCCCGGTTTCGTGACCTACAGTGCAGGCGCCAGTTACCGTGTCCCACTCGAGGACGGCAAGACACTGACGCTGCGCGTGAACGGGGATAATCTGACCGACAAACGATATTGGGCGACAGGTGGCACGACCCTCTATGTCGGCGCGGCTCGCACGATCAGGGTGTCGGCGGCATTCGATCTCTAGAACAGCCAAGTCCTAGAGCGGCCCCAAGGCACCGACCGGGGCAGATTATCGGGCCATGGACTATCGGTAGTTGCGAACCACGGGGGCAAAACGCGTTGACCGGTCGCCCGCGCGACCGGGCCTCGAACCGCTCATCGCAATTGTCCGGCCGGTCAAGCCCAAGCCTTGCAGATCTCGCCTTGCCGTTCTCGATGGTGTTCGCAGACAGGGTAAGCCCGCTGGTCGGTGTCATCTCCGCCGTGTAGACGAGATGTTCAATGCCCCCGCCCTATCATCCGGTACAACGACACAGGCCTCAACAATCGACGCCTCTTGAATCCGTGTTGCGAAGATCTGCCGATTTAGATGCGTCGACAGCGGCCGCCTGGATCATCGCCGTGTGGGCTGGGCTGATGATTTTGGACGGTATGACGGGACCGCATTTCTCCCTCAACTCGCTCTATCTCTTGCCGTTATGCCTAGCGACTTGGTGCTTCGGAAGGTTGGCGGGCCTGACCGGGGGCGTGATCACCGTTGTCCTTACGCTACACCTAAATGGCTTTGGTGACGGCCTTTCCGCGCAAGCTTCGTCCATCCCAACGACGACTGCCGTTTGGAACGCTGGAATGAAGACGTTCAGCGTCATATTCATCATTTTGCTTGTCGGCGCATTCCGTCGCGCATTTGACCGAGAGCGTGCGAACGCACAGATCGACCCTCTTACAGGGCTGGGAAACCGCAGGTCGTTTCAGCGCGAGTGCAAACGTCTCGAACTGTCAGCCCTGCGGGATAATCGCCTTTTGCTGTGTGGAATCATCGATCTCGACGACTTCAAAGAAGTGAATGATCGACACGGCCATGCCGCTGGCGATTAGGTGC
>NZ_JANBVH010000021.1 GCF_024273235.1 Sphingomonas faeni
CTGCGTTTCAAACACGGGGCAGCCCCCCTTAAACCCGATCGACAACCCCACCAGCCATCGCCACCGGCACGCCCGTAGTCCCCGGAAAACTAATCGCCAGCCCTTTCAACGCCCGCACCGCCATATACGCGAACCCCTCGGCCTCCAGCGCATCGCCGTTCCACCCGAGCACATCGGTAGGCTCCACTACCAACCCGGTCCGCTCGGCAATCATCGCCAGCATCGTCGGATTATGCCGACCACCCCCCGCGACCAGCAACCGAACCGGTCGAGCCGGCAAATGCCGCAAAGCCTCAGCCACAGTCGCCGCCGTAAACGCAGTCAAAGTCGCCGCTCCATCAGCCGCCGAGAGCCCTCGAGCCGGCTGGATCGTATAATCATTGCGATCGAGCGACTTAGGCGGCGGCGCATCGAAAAACGGATGATCGAGCATCGCCGTCAGCACCGTCTCGTCCACCCGCCCGGACGCCGCCAACGCGCCCCCGGCATCATACCGCGCGCCGGTCTCAGCCTCGACCCAGCTATCGATCAGCCCGTTCGCCGGCCCGGTATCGAACGCCACCAGCCCTTCGCGATCGGAAACCTGCGCCCGCTCCGGCGACATCTCCCGCGAATCATGCATGTCGCGCCCGCCGGGAATGAAGGTGATGTTCCCCACCCCGCCAAGGTTCAGCACCGCGACCGGCCCCTCGAGCCCAGCCGCCAACGCCGCATGATACACCGGCAGCAACGGCGCGCCCTGCCCACCAGCCGCGACATCCGCAGACCGAAAATCCGACACCGTCGTGATCCCGGTAGCCCGCGCCACCGCCGCCCCGTCGCCGATCTGCCATGTCCAGCGCCGATCCGGCCGATGCGCGATCGTCTGGCCGTGAAAGCCGATCACATCGACCTGCGCCGCAGCAACCCCCGCATCCGCCAGCAGCTTGTGCACCGCAAACACGTGCGCGCGCGTAATCAGCTCGCCCGCCGCAACCACCGGCGGACTCGCCCGCGGCTTGTCGAACGTCAGCGCCATGCGGGTCGCCTCGGCCAGTTCCGCCCGCGCCGCATCCGAATACGGCTCGCCACGAAACGCGATCGGCCGCACGAACGCCTCGCCGTCGGTCTCGATCAACGCCGCGTCGATCCCGTCGAGCGACGTCCCCGACATCAGTCCAATCGCTAGCATATCGGTTCCTTCCCGCGCAATCTCTTCATCCATGGCCGAAGCAATTTCGCGCGCCTAGAAAAAACCGAACTTTGCGCCTATGTGCGCGGGCTTCATGGCAACAACACTCCCCTCCCCGCCGAAGATCGGCATGGTCTCGCTCGGCTGTCCGAAGAACCTCGTCGACAGCGAGCGGATCCTCACCCAGCTTCGCGGCGACGGCTACCAGATGTCGCCCGACTATGCCGGCGCCGACATCGTCCTAGTCAACACCTGCGGCTTCCTCGATTCCGCCAAGGAGGAGAGCCTCGAGGCGATCGGCGAGGCGATCGCCGAGAACGGCCGCGTCATCGTCACCGGCTGCATGGGCAAGGAAGCCGACGCGATCCGCGCGCGCTTCCCGCAGGTGCTCGCGATCACCGGCGCGCACGAATACGAGCAGGTCGTCGGCGCGGTCCACGAGGCGGCGCCGATGCCGCCGTCGGCGTTCCTCAACCTGATCCCCGACGCCGGCCTGAAGCTGACCCCGCGCCACTACAGCTATCTGAAGATCTCGGAAGGCTGCAACCACCGCTGCTCGTTCTGCATCATCCCGTCGTTGCGCGGTGACCTCGTCAGCCGCCGCCCCGACGCGATCCTCCGCGAGGCGGAGAAGCTGGTCGAAGCCGGCACCAAGGAACTGCTGGTCATCAGCCAGGACACCTCGGCGTACGGCGTCGACCTGCGCCACGCCAGCTGGCCGGTGAAGACCGGCGGCCCGATGTCGCGCAACCAGGCTCGCGAGGTCCGCGCACATATGACCGACCTGTCGCGCGAACTCGGCAAGATCGCGCCGTGGGTCCGCCTGCACTACGTCTACCCCTATCCGCACGTCGACCACGTCATACCTTTGATGGCAGAAGGCCTCGTGCTGCCGTATCTCGACATCCCGTTCCAGCACGCCGCGCCGTCGGTGCTGCGCCGGATGAAGCGCCCCGGCAACGACGCGAAAGTGCTCCAGCGGATCCACAAGTGGCGTGAGATCGCACCCGACATCACGATCCGCTCGACCTTCGTCGTCGGTTTTCCCGGCGAGACCGAGGAAGATTTCCAGTATCTGCTCGACTGGCTTGACGAAGCGCAACTCGACCGCGTCGGCGCGTTCCGTTTCGAGCCGGTCGAAGGGGCCGCGGCGAATCTGCTCCCCGATCATGTGCCCGAAGAGCTCAAGGAAGAGCGCTACGCCCGCATCATGGAAAAGACCGCGGCAATCTCCGCGGCGAAGTTGCAGGCCAAGATCGGCCGCACACTCGATGTGATCATCGATGCGGTGGACGAAGAAGGCGCAACCGGCCGGTCAAAGGCGGATGCGCCGGAGATCGACGGCGAAGTTTTCCTCCGCGATGCCGGTCACTTGACGGTCGGTGACATCGTCCCGGTCACGATCGAAGACGCCGACGATCACGACCTCTACGGCGTGCCAGCCTAATCCCGCTTACTGTTCTCCCGCGAAAGCGGGAGCCCAGGAATCACGAACGATACCGCTTGTAATCCTGGACTCCCGCCTTCGCGGGAGAACGGCTAAGTTCGCGGGTCCGTCAGACCACGCTGCGCCCGGTGAACAGCTTCACCAGCACGACGATGACTGCGATCACCAGCAGGATGTGGATCAGCCCACCCGCAACGTGGAAGGCAAAGCCTGCCAGCCACAGGATGAGCAGGATGACGGCGATGGTGTACAACATTATTCGGTCCCCTTGAGAGTATCGGCCTCCCGGTACGGAGTGAAACGAGGCTGAAACGCGCCCTGTTCCGTCAACATTTCTGCCCTAGTCTAACCCCCTCAACCGACACGGAATAAAAATCACGGCGTTGCGCGCGTCAGCCGGTTCTGCTTCGTTGCGCGCATGATCCTACGCCTTCTCGCCGTCGCCGCGCTGCTGCCGGCCCCCGCCATCGCGCAATCACTCACCCCCGCCGAAACCGCGCAGATCGACACGCTGGTGACCGGTGCGCTCGGCGATACCGGCGTGCCATCCGCATCGATCGCCGTTGTCCGCGGCGGGCGGATCGTGTTCACCAAGGCATACGGCAAACCCTCCGAAGCGATCGCCGTCGCCGACCCGAAACTCCCCTACCAGATCGCCTCGATCTCGAAGCAGTTCACCGCCGCCGCGATCCTGCTGCTTGAGGACGAAGGCAAGCTCAGCCTCGACGACACCGTCGCGAAATACATCCCCGGCATCACCGGCGGCGACCGCATCACGATCCGCCAGTTGCTAAGCCACACCTCGGGCCTGCAGGATTACTGGCCGCAGGACTACAGCTTCGCCGCGATGGCGCACCCCGTCACGCCGCAGCAGATCGTCGACCGCTGGGCCAAGAAGCCGCTCGATTTCCAGCCGGGCACGCAGTGGCAATATTCCAACACGGGCTATGTCGTCGCCGGCATGATCGTCGAGAAGGTCGCGAAACAACCGCTGCTGAGCTTCCTCCAGCAACGCATCTTCAAGCCGCTCGACATCCGCGCACTCGATCAGGACAAGGCGATCGGCAAGGCGTTCCCGCAAGGTTACGGCCGGTTCGCACTCGGCCCCGTCCGCCCCGAGACACCCAGCGCGGACGGCTGGCTCTACGCCGCCGGCGAACTCTCGATGAGCGCCGAGGACCTCGCCAAATGGGACGTCGCGCGCCTCAACCGCACCACCCTCCCCGCCGACGACTGGGCCGCGCAGGAAACCCCGGTCAAACTCGCGGACGGCAGCAGCAACGGCTACGGCCTCGGCGTCTTCACCGGCAGCTCGAATGGCCGTCGCTATGTCGAGCACAGCGGCGAGGCGGTCGGCTTCCTCTCCGAAAACACCGTCTACCCCGACGACAAGGCCGCGATCGTCGTCCTCACCAACAGCTGGTTCAGCGACGCAACGGGCCGCATCGCCGCGGGCGTCGCCAAGATCGTCCTGCCGCCCGCCGCCGCCAACGCCGAAGACTCCGCCGCGCTCGCCCGAGCCCGCGCGGTCTACGACCAGCTCCGCACCGGCACGCTCGACCGCAAAGGCCTGACCGAGGACGCGAACTATTACTTCAAGCCGGTCGCGCTAGCCGACTACAAGACCAGCCTCGGCGCACTCGGCGAGCCCACCGCATTCGCACAAACCGGCAAGACCCGCTTGCGCGGCGGCTTCGTCAACCGCACCTACCGCATCACCTATCCCGACCGCACGCTCTCGCTCAGCACCTATGCCGAGCCCGGCGCGAACGGCCGGTACGAACAACTTCTGGTGGCGCCCGCACAATGACCGACTTCGCATCAATGCTGCAACCCGACCGCGGCCAGCCCGCAAGGACGATCCACGTCGTCCACCCCGACGCCTATGAAGGCTGGCTCGCCAAACAGTCGCAGCGCATCCGCACGACGGTCGCCGCGCACCGACTGACCGGCAAGGCCGGCGACCGCGCGGTGCTGCCCGGCGATACCGCCGACGACTGGTCGATGCTGCTGGTCTGCAACGAAGCGGTCACGTCGCCGTGGCGCATCGCATCGCTCGGCGCGTCGCTGCCCGCCGGGACCTATCGTCTCGCCGAAGGTCCGGTCGGTGCGGCAGGGCTCGGCTGGATGCTCGCCCAGCACCAGTTCACGCGCTACGTGAAGCCCGACGCGATCGGCACTCGCGTGCTCCTGACCGCCGACGCCGCCCATATCGACCAGACGGTGCGCCTCGCCGAAGCCACCGCGCTCGTCCGCGATCTCGTCAATACCGGCGCGTCCGACATGGGCCCCGCCGACCTCGAAGCCGCCGCCGAAACGCTCGCCAAACGCCACGGCGCGACGGTCACGACCACGCGCGGCGACGCACTCGCGACCGGCTACCCGATGATCCACGCGGTCGGACAGGCGGCGAGCAAGGACCGTGCGCCGCGGCTGATCGAACTCGAATGGGGCGACCCCGCGCACCCCCGTATCGCGCTGGTCGGCAAGGGCGTCACGTTCGACACCGGCGGGCTCGACATCAAGCCCTCCGCCGGCATGCGGCTGATGAAGAAGGACATGGGCGGCGCCGCCCACGCGCTGGCGCTCGCGAGCCTCGTGATGGCCGCCAAGCTCCCGGTCCGCCTCCACCTCCTGATCCCCGCGGTCGAAAACGCGATCGCCGGCAACGCCTTCCGCCCCGGCGACGTGCTCGCCACGCGCAAGGGCCTGACGGTCGAGAACACCAACACCGACGCCGAAGGCCGCCTCATCCTCGGCGACGCACTGACCAAGGCGGGCGAGAGCAACCCCGAACTGATCCTCGACTTTGCGACGCTGACCGGCGCGGCCCGCGTCGCGCTCGGTCCCGACCTGCCGCCGCTGTTCACCGACGACGAGTCACTCGCCGCCGACCTGCTCGCGGCCGGGCTGGAGCAGAACGACCAGATGTGGCGCCTGCCGCTCTGGAACGGCTATGACGAGATGTTGAAGTCGGATGTGGCGGACATGGTCAACGCGCCCGATGGCGGTTTCGCCGGCGCGGTCACCGCCGCGCTGTTCCTGCGCCGGTTCGTGCCGAAGGGGACGCCTTGGGCGCATCTCGACGTCTTCGCGTGGCGACCGTCCGCGAAACCGGGGCGGCCGAAGGGCGGCGAGGCCTACGCCCTCCGCGCGGCCTTCGCGATGTTGAAGACAAGGTTCACGCTTAGCTAGCCCGTTCCCCCGCGGAGGCGGGGGTCTAGGGTTACGAACGATACCCTGTGAGATCCTGGGCCCCCGCCTCCGCGGGGGAACTGGGTATTCCGCCCAGGACCATCTAACTCGCCGTAAACTGCCCGAACGGCAGCAATTTATCCGCCAGCGTCTTCGTCGCATTGGCATCGCCAGCCCGCAGCGGCACCAGCACCGCCATCGCCGCCCGCTTGATGAAGCCGTCGATCGCGGTCGGCGTCGGCGCCTTGCTCGCCGTCTCGACCAGCGCACGCCCTCGCGCATCGTTCGGGTCCAGCTCCAGCCGCAACAGCCCCGCCAACCCGGCGAACATCGCGCGATTGCCGCCCAGCGCCACCGACCGATCCAGCGCCTCGAACCCGGTCGCCTTCTGCGCACCCGCCACCGCACGCCCGACGAACCGCCCGAGCTTCGCGATCACGCCGACATGCCACGCGCCCAGCGCCGCCTGCGCCTCGGCATTGCGCGGATAGCGCGTCACCAGCGCCTCGTACTGCTTCCGCGCTGCAATCGCCTGCCCGCGATTGCCGAGCAGTTTCGCGCGATAGCCGTTCGCCATCGCCTGCATGATCGCGGCCTCCTGGTCGTTCGGCGAGCGGCTCAGCGCCTGCCCCGCGACCGCCGCCGCCTTGTCGATCCGCGCGAGCGCAACGCCGCGGTCACGATCGACGAACCCGGCCTGGGTCAGCAACTCGCGGGGCGTCTCGGCCCGGGCGGGAACCGACGACGCCACCGCGCAGACCGCGATCGAGGCGCCTACGCATCCGGGAAACCATCTGGCCATATCAACCCTCGCACGAAAGCCGCTTCACGCCGACCAACGATCAGATCGCCGAATCGCCCATTAATCGTAAGACCACAGGGTTTATCGGGACTTAACGCTTTCCGACGCAAGCCTCCGACACCCCGTCAAAGCGAAGCCGCCGCCTCGATGATCGGCACGAACTTCTCCGCGGTCAGGCTCGCACCACCCACCAGAGCGCCATCGACGTTCGGGGTCGCGAGGATGGACGCCGCGTTCGCGCCCGTCACCGAGCCACCGTACAGGATCCGTACCCCCGCCGCTGCCTCGCCGATCAGCATCCGCAACTTGGCGCGCGCGATGGCGTGGATCGCCGCGATCTCGTCGAGCGTCGGCGTGCGCCCGGTACCGATCGCCCAGCGCGGCTCGTACGCCAGCGTGAACCAGCTGCCATCCGCATTGTCCGGCACCGATTTCTCGATCTGCGCCTGCACGACCCGCTCGGCACGATCCGCATCCCGCTCCGCCTCGGTCTCGCCGCAACACAGGATCACCTGCAAGCCCTGACGCCGCGCCGCCGCAGCCTTCGCCCACGCATCGTGGCTGGTCTCATGCTGGTCCGCGCGCCGCTCGGAATGGCCGACGATCGTGAACGACGCGCCGACCTCCTTCACCATCCCGGCCGATACGCACCCGGTATGCGCGCCCGAATCCGCCTCGTGCACGTCCTCCGCACCGATCGCGAGCCCCGGCACGCGCTCCGACGCCGCCCCGATCAGCGTGAACGGCACCGCGACCGACACATCGACCCCCGGCGCAGCGCTCGCCGCAGCCGCGATCGCATCGAGTTCGACGAGCATCGCCCGCGACCCGTTCATCTTCCAGTTTCCCGCTACCAGCTTGCGCCGCATCACTATCTCCCCGATCATTTTGCCCAGCGATAGCGCCGCCCCCGCGCCGCACAACCCCCGCGCACACCCCGCCACAACCCAGCACGGGGCCACCCGCGCCTGCATGACCTTGAACCGCCCGACTTGAAGAGCCGCCCTCGCCCCCGTAAAGCATCCGCGTTCCCATCCCTGTCGATCGGCTGTCCATGCTCGCTTTCTTTCGCCGCCTTACCCATTCGAAGGTCGGCGTGGTCATCACCTTCATCGTGCTCGGCGTGATCGCGCTCGCGTTCGCGGCCGGCGACATCGCGGGCCTGAGCTCGATGACCGGTGGCGCAGGGATCACCGGCGGCGACGTGGCCAAGGTCGGCAAGGCCGAGGTCACCGAGAACGAGCTGAAGACGCAGGCACAGACCCAGCTCGAAGGCTTCCGTCAGGAACAGCCGACGCTCGACATGGCGACCTTCGTCAATCAGGGCGGGCTCGACGGCACGCTCGACCGGATCATGTCCAGCATGGCGCTCGAACAGTTCGGCCGTGCGCAGGGCATGGTCGTCAGCAAGCGCGCCGTCGATGGCCAGATCGCCAGCATCCCCGCGCTGCAGGGCCCGACCGGCAAGTTCGACGAGAATCTCTACCGCCAGGTGCTCGCCCAGCGGAAGCTGACCGACGCACAGATCCGCAGCGACATCGTCCGCGACACCTACGCGCAGCAGCTGACGATCCCGAGCACCGGCGCGACCCAGGTCGCCAGCCAGCTCGCGCTGCCCTACGCATCGCTGCTGCTCGAAAAGCGCACCGGCACGATCGGCTTCATCCCCGCCGCGGTCGTCCCCGCCGGCCCCGCGCCGAGCGACGCCGACCTCGCCACCTTCTACAAGCGCAACGTCGCACGCTATACCGTGCCCGAGCGCCGCATCGTCCGCTACGCAGTTGTCTCGCCCGATCAGGTCAAGGCGCAGGCCGTCCCGACCGACGCCGAGATCGCCCAGGCCTATCAGCAGGATCGCGCCCGCTATGCCGCGACCGAGAAGCGCACGATCACGCAGGTCGTCGTCGCCGATCAGGCCGGCGCCAACGCGATCGCCGCCAAGGTGAAGGCCGGCACCAGCCTCGCCGACGCCGCCCGCGCCGCGGGTCTCGAAGCGTCGACCCAGACCGGCGTCGAGAAGGCCGCCTATGCCGGCACGACATCCGCGCAGGTCGCCGACGCCGCCTTCGCCGCCGCCAGCGGTGCGGTGATCGGCCCGGTCCGTACGCCGCTCGGCTGGACCGTCGCGAAGATCGACAAGGTCGAGGCCGTCGCCGGTCGCTCGCTCGACCAGGTCCGCGGCGAGATCGCCGCCGCACTCGGCATCCGGAAGTCGGCCGAGGCATTGTCCGCGATCCACGACAAGATCGACGATTCGCTTTCGGCCAACGCCACCTTCGACGAGGTGATCGCCGACCAGAAGCTCAAGCCCGTCACCACGCCCGCGTTGATCGCGAACGGCATCAACCCCGACGACACCACCAGCAAGCCCGATCCCGCGATCGCGCCGCTCGTCGCCGCCGCGTTCCAGGCGGCCGAGGGTGACGGCCCGCAGCTCGTCCAGCTCGGCACCGATGGCGGGTTCGCCGTCGTGGCGCTCGGCCGGGTCGTTCCGGCCACGCCGCGTCCGCTGGCGCAGGTTCGCGCCGCCGTGCTGCGGGACGTGAGTGCCGAGCGCGCGCGTCAGGCCGCGCGGAAAGTCGCCGCCGACGTGCTCGCACGGATCAACAAGGGCATGCCGATCGCGCAATCGCTGGCGCAGACCAAGCTGCCGATCCCCGCCCCGCGTCCGCTGACCGCGTCGCGCGCGCAGATCGCCGCCGATCCGCGCGGTGCGCCGCCTGCGCTCGCGCTGATGTTCAGCATGGCGCCGAACACCGCCAAGACGCTCGCCGCGCCCGACGACAGCGGCTGGTTCGTCATCAAGCTCGACAGCATCGCCAGCGGCAACGCGGCCGGCAACGACGCCGCGATCAAGGCCGCGCGCGCCAATATCGGCCGCTCGGTCGGGCGCGAATATGTCGAGCAGTTCGCCAAGGCGGTCCGCGCCGAGGTCGGCGTGAAGACCAACGCGGCATCGCTCGCGCGCGTCCGTGCGGACCTGCTCGGCCAGGGCGGCACCGGGAACTGATCGGATGACGGGCGCGCGCGCAGCCTTGGCCGAGGGGCGCCCCGCGCTCGTCTGGCGTCGTCAGGTCGCCGACACCGAAACGCCGGTCGCCGCCGCGCTGAAGCTGATCGAGCCGGGGCGTGGCGACTTCCTGCTCGAATCGGTCGAGGGCGGTGAGACACGTGGTCGCCACAGCTTGATTGGCCTCGCGCCCGACCTGCTGTTCCGCGCAAACGGCCACAGCGCCGAGATCAACCGCCACTGGGCGACCGATCGCGAGACGTTCGAGCCGTGCCCGGTGCCGACCCTCGACGCCTTGCGGATGCTGGTGGCCGAGTGCCGCGCGGAGGTTCCGCCCGAACTTCCCCGCGCGCTAGCCTGCCTGGTCGGGTATTTCGGCTATGAGACGATCGGCCTCGTCGAGGACCTGCCGCAACCGCCGGTCGACCCGCTCGGCCTGCCCGACATGATCTTCGTGCGGCCGACGGTGGTGCTCGTGTTCGATCGCCTGACCGATGCGCTGTACCTTGTCGCGCCGGCCTGGCCCGATCCTTCGCGGGATGCCGACGCGATCGTGACCGAGGCGGAAGAGCGTCTCGATGCGGTCGCCGCGAAGCTCGCCAGCACGCCCGTCCCCGCCCCGATCCGTGCCGACGTCGCCGAGCCCGTCTACACGCCCGCGCTGCCCGAGGGCCGGTACGGCGAGATGGTCGCCACCGCGAAGGACTATATCCTCGCCGGCGACATCTTCCAGGTGGTCCTCGCGCAGCGCTTCAGCACGCCGTTCGCGCTACCCCCGTTCGAGCTCTACCGCTCGCTAAGGCGCATCAACCCGTCGCCGTTCCTGTATCACCTCGACCTGCCCGGCTTCGCGCTGATCGGCTCGAGCCCCGAAATCCTCGTCCGCGTCCGCGACGACGAAGTGACGATCCGCCCGATCGCCGGCACCCGCCCACGCGGCAAGACCGCCGCCGAGGACGAGGCGAACCGCGTGAGCCTGCTCGCCGACCCGAAGGAGCGCGCCGAACACCTGATGCTGCTGGATTTGGGCCGCAACGACGTCGGTCGCGCCGCATCGCCAGGCTCGGTGAAGGTGACCGCCAGCTACGGCGTCGAATTCTACAGCCACGTCATGCACATCGTCTCGAACGTCGTCGGCACGCTGTCCCCCGACAAGGACGCGCTCGACGCGCTGTTCGCGGGCTTCCCTGCCGGCACCGTCAGCGGCGCGCCAAAGGTTCGCGCCTGCCAGATCATCGCCGAGCTGGAACCCGAGCGGCGCGGCGCGTATGCGGGCGGTGTGGGCTATTTCTCCCCCGACGGATCGATGGACTCGTGCATCGTGCTGCGGACCGCGGTGGTGAAGGACGGCACGATCCACGTCCAGGCCGGCGCCGGCATCGTCGCCGACAGCGTCCCCGAATACGAACAGCGCGAGTGCGAGGCGAAGGCCGGCGCGATTCTCGCCGCTGCTCGCGAAGCCGTTAGCCGGGCAAAGGCACCGGGTTTCGGTCAGTAAGGCTCTGTGCCCACGGACAAGGCGGGCCGGAGCTGGACAACCCAACCACCCCGGCGAAGGCCGGGGCCCAATTGGTGAGGTCGCGGTAACGGGCCGCAACGTCCATCTCGACCGTCCCCCAATTGGGCCCCGGCCTTCGCCGGGGGGGGCGTTGTTTTTGGCTCCGCAAACGTCCAAATGACAAAAGCTTACGGCGTAGTATTCGTCTCGCTCGCTGGCGCACGACGCTCCGCCGCATACGCCTGGTTACGCTGCATGAAGCAGCCCGACTGCCCCCCGGTCCCGACCGCCGAGCACGTATCCGGCAACCCACCGGCAACCCGCCCGATCTGATCCATCGTCGCCGCTCGGTTCACCCAGCTCTGGTTCTGCGCCGCGATCGGTTTGTCCTCACGCAACGACTTCGGGATGCGGTACGGCTGGTCGAGCGTCGAGCACACGACGATCTCGCCGCCGCTCGACTTGGGGCATTTCTGGTCGCCGGTCAGCGTGACGCTACGGATACGCTGGGGCGGGGTGTCGACCTGCGCGTCCTGGGCATACGCCATGCCGGGAAGTGCGATCAGTGCAGCGAGGACGACGGTACGTAACATCGGTTAAGGCTCCTTTGAACGGATAACGTCCGTCACGCGGCATTGCTCCGCGCTGAATGATGCGCCGCCTGCGCTTCCGATATAGGAAGGCACCCGACGATCCGCGACTGTTCGATGGCGGAATTAGGGCAATCGGTCGCAGCGCGGTTGATGGAGCGTAACATCGGGCGCCGCTGCCATGTTGCACCGCGCCCCGCTTAGGCTATGGCGGCGCCATGATCCTCGTCGTCGACAATTACGACAGCTTCACCTGGAACCTCGTCCATTACCTGATGGAACTGGGCGCCGAGGTGGAGGTCGTCCGCAACGATGCGATCTCCGCCGGGCAGGCTCTGTCGTCGGGCGCGGACGCGTTCCTCATTTCCCCCGGCCCCTGCACGCCGACCGAGGCAGGCGTCAGCCTCGATCTGGTCGCGGCCTGCGCGGATGCCGGCAAACCGTTGCTCGGCGTGTGCCTCGGTCACCAGGCGATCGGCCAGCATTTCGGCGGCAAGGTCGAGCGCGGCGGCCTCATGCACGGCAAGACCTCGCCGGTGCTCCATGACGATACCGGCCTGTACGCAGGGTTGCCCTCGCCGTTCATCGCCACGCGCTACCATTCGCTGATCGTCAACGCGGTGCCGGAGACGCTGGTGGTGAACGCCACAGCGCAGGACGGCACGGTGATGGGCTTCCGCCACAAGACGCTGCCGATCCACGGCGTGCAGTTCCACCCGGAAAGCATCGCCACCGAACACGGCCACGCGATGCTGGCGAACTTCCTGAAGATGGCGAACATCCCCCACGTACTCCCCTCCCGCCTGCGGGAGGGGTCGGGGGAGGGCAGCGCCGCGCCCACGACCTCGGCTGGACAGGAAGCCCCTCCCCTGACCCCTCCCGCAAGCGGGAGGGGAATGTGAACCTCCCAGACCCAACCTCGCCCCTATCCCGCGAATCCGCCCGAGAAGCCTTCGCCGACATCCTCGACGCGCGCGCCAGCGACGACGCGATCGCCACCTTCCTCACCGATCTGGCGACCCGCGGCGAGACCAGCATCGAGATCGCCGAAGCCGCCCGCGCGCTGCGCGACCGGATGATCCCGATCAACGCCCCCGCCGGCGCGATCGACGTCTGCGGCACCGGCGGCGACGGCCACCACACGCTTAACGTCTCGACCGCCGTCGCGCTGGTCGTTGCAGCGTGCGGCGTCCCCGTCGCCAAGCACGGCAACCGCGCCGCCTCCAGCAAGGCCGGCGCCGCGGACACGCTCGAAGTCCTCGGCCTCGACATGGACCGCGCCGGCGCCACCGCCGAGGCCAGCCTCAACGAGATCGGCATCGCCTTCCTCTTCGCCGCCAACCACCACCCGGCGATGAAGCGCATCACCCCGATCCGCCAACGCATCGGCAAGCGGACGATCTTCAACCTGATGGGCCCGCTCGCCAACCCCGCCGGCACCACCCGCCAGCTGATCGGCATCGCTCGCCCCGACTACGTCGCGCTCTACGCCGACGCGCTGGAGCAACTCGGCACCGAAGCCGCACTCGTCGTCTCGGGCGAAGAAGGCCTCGACGAAATCTCGGGCGCCGGCCCCAGCATCGTCGCCTCGGTCGGCAGCGTCGCGCTTCCTGCCAGGATCACCCCCGAAGACGCCGGCCTCACCCGCCACGCCATCACCGATATCCGCGGCGGCGACGCGGCGCACAACGCCGACGCGCTCCGCCGCCTGCTGAAGGGCGAGGCGGGACCCTACCGCGACGCCGTCCTGCTCAACGCCGCCGCCGCCTTGATGGTCGCCGGCACTGTCCCCACTCTCGTCGAAGGCGCCGCGCAAGCCGCCGCCGCCCTCGACACCGGCAGCGCCGACGCGCTGCTCGCCCGCTGGATCGCCTACTGACATGACCATGCTCGACCGTATCCTCGAGACCAAGCGCGCCGAAGTCGCCGCGCGCAAGGCCACGACCTCGCTCGCCGATATCGATGCCGGCATCGCCCGGATGTCGAAGCCACGCGGCTTCCGCGCCGCACTTGATGCGAAAAAGGGCGACACGAAAACCGGCTACGCACTCGTCGCCGAGGTCAAGAAGGCGAGCCCCTCGAAGGGCCTGATTCGCGCCGATTTCGACCCCGTCGCGCACGCCCGCGCCTACGAAGCCGGTGGCGCCGCCTGCCTGTCGGTCCTCACGGATGAAAAGTGGTTCCAGGGCTCCGACGCCTATCTGACCGCCGCGCGCGACGCCGTCTCGATCCCCGTCCTCCGGAAAGATTTCATGGTCGACCCGTGGCAGTCGACCGAAGCGCGCGCGATCGGCGCCGACTGCATCCTGATCATCGTCGCCGCGCTCGACGACATCCAGATGGCCGAGATCGAGGCGTCCGCGCTCGAATGCGGCATGGACGTGCTGGTCGAGGTCCACGACGCACACGAGATGGAGCGCGCGCTGAGGCTCAAGTCGCGGCTGATCGGCGTCAACAACCGCGACCTGCGCGACTTCACGGTCGATTTCCAGCGCACCTACGATCTCGTCGGCAAGGCGCCCAAGGACTGCACCTTCGTCGCCGAGAGCGGGCTGACGACCCGCGCCGAACTCGACGCGATGGCCGAGCACGACATCCACTGCTTCCTGATCGGCGAAGCACTCATGCGCCAAGACGACGTCGAAGCCGCCACGCGCGCGCTCGTCGGGTGACCGGCCTAACCCACATCGACGAAGCCGGCGCGGCAAGAATGGTCGACGTCGGCGGCAAGGCGGTCACCGCCCGCGAAGCCGTCGCCTCCGGCCGCATCACCATGTCCGCCGAAGCCGCCGCGGCAATCGGCGCCGGAACCGCGAAAAAGGGCGACGTCCTCGCGGTCGCACGGGTCGCCGGCATCATGGCCGCCAAGCGCACCAGCGACCTGATCCCCCTTTGCCACCCGCTCCCGCTCACGAAGGTCGAGATCGACCTGGTCGTGGACGAAACCGGCGTAACCGCCACCGCCACCGCCTCGACCGAAGGCAAGACCGGCGTCGAGATGGAAGCCCTGACGGCGGCCACGGTAACGCTCCTGACGATCTACGACATGGCCAAAGCGATCGACAAGACGATGGTCCTCTCGGACATCCGCGTCAGAGCAAAATCCGGCGGCAAATCCGGCAACTGGACCGCGTAACAAACCCCTCTCCCTGAAGGGGAGAGGGAGAGACGCCGAAGGCGGCGAAGGGTGAGGGCAAGCCAAGCCGGACGCGCTCGGCTATGGCCCCTCAATCCTCATCCATAGACCAGTCGTGGCTCTCCACGATCGTCGACTCCACCGGCCGCCCCGCCGCATCGAGCGATGGATCATACCGAAACCGCTGCTCGATCAGCCGGCACGTAAGATCATCCAGCACCCGGCTCCCGCTCGACCGCGTCACCCGGCACCGCGACACCCGCCCGTTGGTTTGAACCAGATACCGCACAGAAACCCGCCCCCGGATCCCGGTCTCGGCGGCCTCGCGCGGATAATCCGAGTCCCGCAACCGCCCGCTGCGCCACTCCGGCGGCGTCTCCTCGCCCCCACCGCCGTCACCGTCCCCATACCCACCGCTCCCGGTCCCATTACCGATCCCGCCACTCCCGGTTCCCGGCCCGCGAACATTCGAAGCCCCCGAGGTCGCCTCCGCACCCACCCCAGCCTTCTCCGCCACCACGACAGGCGGCGGCACGACGATCGGCACGATCGGCGGCGGCGCCACCACTTCGGTAGCCTTCGACTTCAGGTTAGGCGGCGACGCAGCCCCCTCGGGCTTGCGGCTAGGCGACGGCCGAGGCCTGACCTTCTCCTCGGGCGGCGGCGGCGGAGGTGGCGCCACGCTGAAAACTTTCAGCGCATCGGTCACGGCCGTCGGCAACGGCACCACGAGCCCATAAATCAGCGCATAGCCCAGCAACCCCGACACCACGACGGCCCCCGTCGCCGCGCCGATCCTGTCTCTCGCCCGAGGCTGATTGCGTGTCATCATACTGATCTGGTGTCTCTTTCCCCCAAACAAAGCCCCGCAAAGGATGAACCCCCGCTGGCTGGAGGTTCGAAGTACGCGTTAGAAGATCACCCGCAGCCCCTAGCCGGCCCGGAAGAAAACGGAAGCACACCGACCTACCAGCACCACCCCGGCGAAGGCCGGGGCCCAATTGAGAAGGCCAACATTATCGCGACCGCCATCGGCCAAACCCTTGTTTCCCCGCGAAGGCGGGGACCCAGCCTGGCCTCCCGCCTTCGCGGGAGAACAAGGAGGCGGTAGCTATCATTCGATATCGGTCAGGCCAGGCAGGGCGCTAGCGGGCAAGCGCCCCGCACCCCGCACAGCCAACAACACCTGTCCTACACACCAGACCCATGGCAAAGCACGGAACATACCCACGCACCCTGCGCTTCCCCCATTCGAAACCGCCCCAAAACACAAACCGCCAAAACGCTCCCAGCGTCTATACTTCCTATACTTCACTTTTCAGAACCGCCCGAAAACAGAGTCTTACGCATGACCCTCGTCCCCGTCGCCGAAGCCCAGACCCGCCTCTTCGCCATGGCCCCCCGCGTCGGCCGCGAGACCGTCCCCCTGCGCGAAGCCGCCGGCCGCTGGGCCGCGCAGGACATCCTCGCCCGCCGCACGCAACCCGCCGCCGACCTCTCGGCCATGGACGGCTACGCGATCCGCTTCGAAGACCTCCCTGGCCCCTGGAAAGTCATCGGCGAAAGCGCCGCCGGCCGCCCCTTCACTGGCAAGGTCGCCCCCGGAGAGGCCACCCGCATCTTCACCGGCGCCGCGATGCCCGAAGGCGCCGACACCGTCATGGTCCAGGAAGAGGCCGAACGAGACGGCGCCACACTGATCCTAGCCGGCGAAGGCCCCCCGACGCTCGGCCGCAACACCCGCCGCAAAGGCCTCGACTTCTCGACCGGCACCCGCCTGATCGCCGCCGGCGACCGCCTCAGCCCGGCGCGCATCGCCGTCGCCGCGACCGGCGGCCACGGCAGCCTCGCCGTCAACCGCCGCGTCCGCGTCGCCGTCGCCGCGACCGGCGACGAACTCGTCCCCCCGGGCTCGACCACCGACGGCGTCGCGCTCCCCGAATCGAACGGCATCATGCTGGCGGCAATGCTCGCCGACATGCCCGTCGACATCATCGACCTCGGCATCCTCCCCGACACTCTCGAAATCCTGCGCGACGCCTTCGCCAGCGTAGAGGCAGACCTGCTCGTCACCACCGGCGGCGCCTCGGTCGGCGATCACGACCTAGTCCGGCCCGCGATCGAAGCCGCCGGCGGCTCCATCGATTTCTGGCGGATCGCACTGCGCCCCGGCAAGCCGATGATGGCGGGTCGGATCGGCGGCATGATGGTGCTAGGGCTGCCCGGTAATCCCGTGTCGGCGTTCGTCACCGCGACGCTGTTCGTAAAACCCGTCGTCGCGCACATGGCCGGCGCGCGCGACCCGCTGCCCCAGTCCACGCATGCGCTACTCGGCGAAGACCTCCCCGCCAACAACGCCCGCACCGACTATCTCCGCGCCGAACTGCGCGACGGGAAAGCCTATGCCTCGACGATCCAGGACAGCTCGATGCTGCTGACGCTGGCGCGCTCGACCTGCCTGATCGTCCGCGCCGGCAACGCGCCAGTGGCACGGACAGGCGAATCGGCGGAAATCCTCGTCATCGCGTGATACGCACGCTTGACGTCGTTAATTATGTTCCATAGAAGTTCCTCGTCTGTTCCGGACGGAGAACCGCCATGCTCACGCGCAAGCAGCACGAACTCGTGTGCTTCATCAACGATCGCCTCAACGATACCGGCGTCTCGCCGTCGTTCGAGGAGATGAAGGACGCGCTCGACCTCAAGTCGAAGTCGGGCGTCCACCGTCTGATCAGCGCGCTCGAGGAGCGCAACTTCATCCGCCGCCTGCCGAACCGCGCGCGCGCACTCGAAGTGCTGCGGATGCCCGAGCGTGCGGAGAAGAAGGCGCCCTCGAAGGCCTCGAACGTCAAGGCGGCCCCCACCGCCGCGACGCCGCACCCGGCCAACGACGTCATCGAGATCCCCCTCCACGGCAGGATCGCGGCCGGCGTCCCGATCGAGGCGTTCGAAGGCAGCACCATGCTAGCCGTCCCCGCCGCGTTGCTCGGCACCGGCGAACATTATGCGCTGGAAGTCTCCGGCGACTCGATGGTCGAAGCCGGCATCCTCGACGGCGACTACGCGCTGATCCGCCGCACCGAGACCGCCCGCGACGGTGAGATCGTCGTCGCCCTGATCGAAGACAGCGAAGCCACTCTAAAATACTTCCGCCGCGAGGGCGCCATGGTCCGCCTCGACCCGGCCAACCGCGCCTACGACCCCCAACGCTACGCCCCCGCGCAGGTCCGCGTGCAGGGCAAGCTATCCGGCATCCTCCGCCGCTACGACTGAACCGCCGCCGCCTTCTCTGCGCAGCATAGAGAATATGTTCGCGCGGAGACGCGGAGACGCGGAGGTGTTTCGCTTGGGGAGAGCCTTGCGGGTTCAAACGACCGCGGGAGGGACGGCCGGGTAATCTTCAACCTGGTCCAGTTTTTTGTGTAAGACACTGCTCCGCGTCTCCGCGTCTCCGCGTGAAAATTCATCGCCCTGCCACCGCGCGCGTCGGCTGGCGATTTGGATCACGCGAAGGCGCAAAGGCGCGAAGATGTTGCGTTTGCGGGCGCTCACCTCACCTCGAAGCGGTCAAGGCGACGCCGCTCTTCAATCCTTCATGGAATTCAAGACGGTCTCCCGAACCGCAACACCTTCGCGCCTTTGCGCCTTCGCGTGAACATCATACTTCCTACGGCCTCGGTCGGCCCGAAACCCAGACGTCCCATCGTAGAACCTAGCCTGCCGCGATCTGAAAATATGCGCCGAACGTTCGAGTACAGGCGGATCGCGCCAGGGATGGCGATCGCCCGCAGTCAGTATCGTAACGACCGTCCCCGTCCCCAAGGTCAGCGCGACCCCGCCCGTCCGACGCAGAACACGGCGATCCAGCTTCAGCCACCGCGGCACGCAGCGTTTCGGCAGACCGCGTTCGCTGACGACGACGTCGGCGCTGCGACAGGCGGCGATCAGTTCGGCGATCGGGACCATATACGCGCTGCGCGTCGCGAGGATACGCCACATCCGTCCTCTCGCGGCAATATCGGTGACGCACAGATCGCGGCTGCATCGTGCATCGGGCTGGTCCGCGAGCAGGAGCGCCTCGCCATCCACCCCGCCATTCTCGGCGAGCATGTCGCGCGTATAATCGCCGGCCCGATCGCGCAGCATTGCCAAACCCGCCGCCGTTCGTACCGCTACGTGGCGCCCATCTCCGGTAACGAGAATATCGGGCGCAGGTGTCGTCAATGCCCAGATCGCACCGGCGGCGAGCGGCAGTAGTCCCAGTCGCCGCAACCGCGTCCGCCACAAGGCGATCCAAATCCCCCCGACAATCATCAGCGCAAACGCTGCCGTCGGCATCGCAGGCAAGGATCGCACCGAACCCGGCGCATCGGCAACGATATGCGCCAGCCATAGCAGCGCATCGAGCGACCGCTGCACCAACCACCAGACCGGCGCGCCCACGCCGCCGGCGTCGAGCAGCAGCGCCAGCGCCTCCAGCGGCATAACGACGAACGTCGTCAACGGGATCGCGATGATATTGGCGAACGCGCCGTACAGGCCCGCCTTGTGGAAATGATACACCGCGATCGGCATCAGCGCGAATTCGACCAGCAACCCCGTCAGCAGCAGCGACGCCACGCCGCGCGCGAGCCTGCGCCCGCGCCCCTCGTCATGCGGGCCGAAGAAGGCGCGGATCACCGGATGTTCGTGCAACGCCATGATCGCGGTGATCGCCGCGAACGAGAGCTGGAAGCTCGGTCCTGCTGCCGATTCGGGCAGCACCAGCATGACGCACGCCGCCCCCGCCGCGACGAGCCGCAAGGTCATAGCCTCACGCCCCATCGCCAGCGCCGCCAGCACGAGCAACGCGGCGACGCACGACCGGATCGTCGGCACCTGGCTTCCGGTCAGCAGCGTATAGCCGATCGCCGCCGCCGCCCCGGCCAGCGCGGCAATCAACGGCAGTCGCGCGTGCAAAGCCAGCCACGGACTGAGCGCCAGCAGCCGCAACACGATCAACATCGTCGCCGCCACCGCAGCCGTAATGTGCAACCCGCTCACCGACAGCAGATGCGCGAGACCCGCCCGCCGCATCGCCTCCGAATCCTCTTCGCTGATCGCGCCGACATCACCGGTCGCAAGGGCAGCGGCGATGCCGCCCGCACTGCCGTCCAGTCGCGAGACGATATGGTGCGAGAGCGCGACACGGATGCCCGCTCCCGATTCGCTCGACTTCGTCACGACCACCGGTGCGAAACCGCGCCCGGTCGCGCCGATCCCGCCGAACCACGCGACGCGCGCGAAGTCGTAGGCGCCCGGCACCGCGGGGAGCGGCGGTGGCATCAGCCGTGCCCGCAAGTGGATGACCGCCCCCGTCCCCAGCAGCTTCGGCGCATCCGCTTCCGCCAGATTGACTCGGACGCGGAACGGCAAGGCGACCGGCTGCCCGTCGCTCTCGATCCCCTTCCCAATCGGCAGCACCGTCAACCGAACCAGCTTCCGCGCCACCAACGGTTCGATCGCCTCGACCTTCGCCGAGAAACGCGCGATCGTCGGACCGCCCAGAACCGGCCGCGCGACCCATTCCGATCGCGCCCAGATCAGCCCGAGCCCCAGCGCCGTCGTCAGCAACCCGATCGCCAGCGCCCGCGCCGCACGACCGCCCTGCCCCACGGCCAGACAGGCCAACCCGCCTGCGACCAACAGCAGCACCGCGACGCACCACGCCGCCGTGTCCGGCAGCGCAAACCACAATGCGATGCCGCCGCCGAGCATCACCGGCAGCCACAACACCAGTTGGTCGCGCTCCGCCTCCAGCCAGCGTTCCACGGCCAGCCCGACGACAGCAAGCCCAACGACAGCCCCCCATCGCGGCACGCCCATTTGTCGCCGCCAAGGACGCATGCTAGGGGCGGCGACGGCTGTCATGGCCATCGTTTCTCCATTGTTTCATCAGTCTGGGAGCACCCGCGGTTGGGCGCAATATCTGATACGGGCACCGCCAAACCGGCCGCACCCGTGGTTACCCGTTTCGCTCCGTCGCCGACGGGGTTCCTGCATCTCGGCGGCGCGCGCACCGCGCTGTTCAACTGGCTGTTTGCCAAGGCGAACGGGGGTAAATTCCTGCTGCGGATCGAGGATACCGACCGGGTCCGCTCGACCCAGCCGGCGATCGACGCGATCATCGACGGCATGCGCTGGCTCGGGCTCGACTGGGACGGCGACGTCGTCATGCAGTTCGCCGGTGCCGAACGCCACGCACAGGTCGCGCACGAGATGGTCGCGAACGGCCATGCCTATCGCTGCTACATGACCAACGACGAGATCGCCGCGATGCGCGCCGAGGCGCAGGCCGCGAAGAAGCCGCTGCGCATCCGCAGCCCGTGGCGCGATCGCCCGGCGAGCGAGGCCCCAGATCTTCCCCATGTCGTCCGCCTGCGCGCGCCGCAGGAAGGCGCCGTCACCATCGAAGACCGCGTCCAAGGCTCGGTCACGGTCCGCAACGAAGAGATCGACGACCTCGTCCTGCTCCGCTCGGACGGCACGCCAACCTATATGCTCGCGGTCGTCGTCGACGATCACGATATGGGCGTCACCCACGTCATCCGCGGCGATGATCATCTCAACAACGCCTTCCGCCAGCTGCCGATCTACCGCGCGATGCAGTGGCCCGAGCCGATCTACGCGCACATCCCGCTCATCCACGGCCCGGATGGCGCCAAGCTATCGAAGCGCCACGGCGCGGTCGGTATCGAGGCCTATCGCGACGAAATGGGCATCCTCCCCGAGGCGTTCGACAATTACCTCCTCCGGCTCGGCTGGGGCCACGGCGACGACGAGATCATCAGCCGCGAGCAGGCGGTCGAATGGTTCGACCTGTCGGGAGTCGGCAAGTCGCCGTCGCGGTTCGACTTGAAGAAACTCGAAAATCTCAACGGCCATTATATCCGCGAGGCCGACGACGCGCGGCTCGCGCAGCTTGCCGCCGATCGTCTCGGCCATGACCTGCCGACCGGCGGACTCGAACTTCTGACTCGCGCAATGCCCGTCCTGAAGCCACGTGCCGCAAACCTGAACGAACTGGCCGAAGGGTCGAATTTCCTGTTCAGCCAGCGCCCTTTGGCGATGGATGACGCCGCGGCGAGCCTTTTGCAGGGTGAAGCGAGTGCGATTTTGGCGAATGCGCATGCCGAACTTGACGCGCTCGACAAGTGGGATACGGAAGCGCTCGAAGGCGCGGTACGGCGCGTGGCCGAAGCCCGAGGCGTCAAACTCGGGCAGGTCGCACAGCCGCTTCGCGCCGCGCTGACGGGACGCAAGACGTCACCGGGAATATTCGACGTGCTCGACCTGCTCGGGCGCGACGAGAGCCTCGGTCGGATCGCCGACCGGATGGCTAGCTGATAAGATTTCGAGGAAGGATACAAGCATGAGCGAGACCGCAACCCTCAAGGTCGACGGCAAGGATTTCGATTATCCGGTGATGTCCGGAACGGTCGGGCCCGACGTCATCGATATCCGCAAGCTGTACGCACAGACGGACAATTTCACCTATGATCCGGGTTTCACCTCGACCGCGTCGTGCCAGTCGAAGCTGACCTATATCGATGGTGACGCGGGCACGCTGCTGCACCGCGGCTACACGATCGGCGAGCTGGCCGAACAGTCGAACTTCATGGAAGTCGCCTATCTCCTGCTCAACGGCGAACTGCCGAGCGCGGACGAGCTGGCGAACTTCTCGAACACGATCACGCGCCACACGATGGTGCACGAGCAGCTCGCGCAGTTCTTCCGTGGCTTCCGCCGCGATGCGCATCCGATGGCGATCCTGTGCGGCGTCGTCGGCGCACTCTCGGCTTTCTATCACGATTCGACCGACATCCACGATCCGGCCCAGCGCGTCATCGCGTCGCACCGCCTGATCGCCAAGATGCCGACGATCGCCGCGATGGCGTACAAGTACAGCGTCGGCCAGCCGTTCGTCTATCCGGACAACACGCTGAGCTACACCGGCAATTTCCTGAAGATGACGTTCGGCGTACCGGCCGAGAAGTATGTCGTGAACCCGATCGTCGAAAAGGCGATGGACCGCATCTTCATCCTCCACGCCGATCACGAGCAGAACGCGTCGACCTCGACCGTCCGTCTCGCCGGCTCGTCGGGCGCCAACCCGTTCGCGTGTATCGCCGCCGGCATCGCATGCCTCTGGGGCCCCGCACATGGCGGCGCCAACGAAGCCGCGCTCAACATGCTGCATGAGATCGGCACGGTCGACCGCATCCCCGAATATATCGCGCGCGCCAAGGACAAGAACGATCCGTTCCGCCTGATGGGCTTCGGTCACCGCGTCTACAAGAACTACGATCCGCGCGCGGCCGTCATGCAGACGACCGTCAAGGAAGTGCTCGGCGAGCTGGGCGTCACCGACCCCGTGTTCGACGTCGCGATCGAGCTCGAGCGCCTGGCGCTCAGCGACCCGTACTTCATCGAGAAGAAGCTGTTCCCGAACGTCGATTTTTATTCGGGCGTGATCCTGTCGGCGATCGGCTTCCCGACCTCGATGTTCACGGTCCTCTTCGCGCTCGCCCGCACCGTCGGCTGGGTCGCGCAGTGGAACGAGATGATCACCGATCCCGACCAGAAGATCGGCCGCCCGCGCCAGCTCTACAGCGGCCCGACCGCGCGTGACTACGTCCCGATGGCGTCACGCTGATGAAGACGCTCCGGCCGATCCTGATGGTCGTCGGCGTGCTCTGCGCGCTGATGGGTCTGCTCTGGATCGGTCAGGGGCTCGGATACGTCCATTGGCCGCAGTCGAGCTTCATGCTCGATCAGCGGCCTTGGGCGGATCGCGGCGCATTCCTCGCCGCGTTCGGCCTCGCGTTGATATTAGTGGCGCGCCGGATCCGCCGGTAGCGTCAGCACGAACCGCGCACCTTCTCCGGGTGCGCTCTCGATCGTAAGATCTCCCTGCATCGCCCGCGCCAACCGCCGTGCGATATACAGGCCGAGCCCGTTGCCGCCGGCCTCCGACGGATCGACCCGCTCGAACTTCTCGAAAATCCGCACCTGATCCTCGGGCGCGACGCCCTTGCCCTTGTCCGCCACCACGACGACCGCGTGGCTTTCGGTACGCGTCACGGTGACGATCACCTGCGCGCCACGCGGCGAATAGCGCACCGCATTGCCGACCAGGTTGACGAGAATCTGCAACACGCGCCGGAAATCGCCGAGCGCCGCGACGCGCATATCGACCGGTGGCCGCGCGATCGTGACATCGGCATTGGCAGCGCGAACCGACAACAGCCCCGCCGCGCGACGCGCGACATCGGCAAGGTCGATCGGCTCGGGCAGCAGCGTGAAATCCGGCCGCTCGACCGCCTGGAGATCGACGAGGTCATCGACCAGTTCGAGCAGATGGCGCCCGGCGCTCGCAATATCAGCTGCGTAATCGGCATAGTCGCCCTGCACCGGACCATCGGCCTGCGCATTGATGCTGTCGGCGTTGGCGACGATCCGCGCGAGGGGAATGCGCAATGCCTTGTCGAGGCCACTCGTGAAGGTCGGCGAGAGCGTCGCGGTTTCGGCCGGCGGTGCGACGTCGTCGACCACCATCCGTGCGGTGCCGACGAACCCGGCGAAATCCCCCGAAGCGTCGTGCCGCACGGTCGCGGTCAGCGTCACTGCCCGCCCCGAACTCCGCAACCGCGCGGGTTGCGCCGTCATCGGCCGGCGCCGGGCGAGCGAATCGAGGATCGGCAACGTCCCGTCGGTTCCGGTATCGAGCGCGAACATCGCCGTCAGCGGCTGGCCGAGCAGCGCGAACGCGTCGAAACCATGCTTCGGCCCGGCATCCAGCGTCACGAACGTCAGTCGCAACGCCGCGTCGGTCTCCCACCGCCAATCGGTCTCGCCACCGAGCAAATCATCCGGTGCACCCGGTGCGGGCCGGGTCGGACGCCACGCGGCGATCTCGCGCCAACCGCTCACCGTCAGGCGTATATTCTCGCCGTCCGGTTGCGCGCGTACCCAGAGATCGACATCGGCTTCGTCGTCGGCGACCACCACGCCGCGCGACACGACGATGCCCAGTCGCCGCGCAAGCCGCACGATCGTCGCGAGTTGCGGAACGGCGAGCGGCGCCCCGCGCATGCCGCCGGCCCGCTGGTTGAGTGCGATCAAGGCCGGGTCCGCGAACGACAGCGATCCGTCGGGCGCGACGATGCCGTGCGCGATCGGGCTTTCGGTCGAGGGATCGAACAGGCTCATCGCCGTTCCGTACGCGCCAGCGCGCGCAACGCCATCCGAAAATCGCGGTCCAGCGCAAGCGGCGCGATCGACGCGCGTGCGTCCTCCACACCGATTGAAACGATCGCGTCGAGCGCATCGGCGAACTGTTCGATATCCCGGCGCGGATCCGCTTCCGACAGCGCGAGCCCGATTCGGGCGATCGTCGGCCGATCCATGTCGAGCGCACGTAGCGCGAGCCAAAGTCGATCGCCCTCCGGATCGAGCGTGATCGCCCGTGCCTGATCGAAGGCGACGCCCAGCGCATGCGCCAGCACCGCGACGAACAAGGATAGGCGTCGGTCGCCGATCGACTCGACCAGCACCGCCGCCAACTCGTTGGGCCGCGCGTCGAGCGCCGCCGCCAGCCGTGTCGCCACCGCATCGGGCCGCTCGCCCTCGTCATGCGCCGCCAGGCTGCGTTGCGCGGCGTCCGTGATTGCGCGGTCGCTTTCGCGGGTCGGCGACGTCAAGCCGTCGCGGATCGCCGCGGCCACCCACCAGACCAAGCGATGATGCAGTTCGGCGGGCAATTCGCTGCCTCCGACCGCACCCTGCTCGTTCGCTACCCGCCGCCGACTTTCGGCCGCGAGCAATGCCGATGCCGCCGACGCCACGACGCTGTCGGGCACACCGGCCAAGCGTACAAGCAGGCTCGCCTCGTCGGGTTCCGCCACCTCGACCGGCAGCGACGCCGCGATCAGATCGTGGCGGACTCGGGCGATCAGTTCGTCCATCAGGTCTTCGTCACGCAACAGGCCCGCGCGTGTCAGGCGTTGCAGGACCGTGCCCGCCCCTGCCTTCAGGCCCGCCCCAGCCTTCAAGATAGCCTCGCCCGCCTGCGTTGCGCCGCTGCCGGCCAGCAACCGCGCGGCATGTCGCCGGATATCCCATTCGATCGACCCGACGATCGCGCCGAGCACCTGTGCCAGCATCAACCGCGTGCGGTCGTCGAGCCGAGCATCCGCATCGAGAAAAAAGTCGGCGATCGTCCCGGCCAGCCGCGTCTCGGCGCGCAGGCGCGCAGTCTCGGCCCGCTGCACTGGATCATAGGACGGCATAGCGTCTTGCATCGTTGGGCCGACCGACATGATCCCGTGCTTAGCCCCCGGTCGTTAAGGTACGCCTAAGGCGCGCGACGCAATCGCTCGATTGCTGCCGCCAGCGTAGCGGTCGCATAGACCGCCGTCATGCCCAGCCCGAACACCGGAAAACCGATCAGCGCGAACACCGCGACGAGCAGCAGATACGCCGCCGGGCTGCCCCACCACAGCCGTCGCTCGCGCTCGAGGATCGCGCGCTCCGCCAGTCCACCGATCGCGACCGTCGCGGTGCCGATCGCCAGCGCGGTGTTATCGCCCGCATAGCCGCTGACGAAGAACGCGAAGGCCAGGATCGCCGCCGCGGCGACGCCGGCGATCGCAAGCGTCTGCCAGCGCGCCATCGGCGCCTCGTCGCGAAGGCCGCTCAACACCGAGCCGAGCGCCAGCGCGATACTGCCGATCAACGCAACGAACAGCCCGATCGACGACAACCCGAAGCCGATCGTCACCAGCCCGGCGATGCCCAGCGCCAGCCCGGCCGCACCGACGCTCTTCCCCGCCGCGCCACGATCGACCAGCAGCGGCAACGCCAGCCGCGCGATCGGTGCGAGCACGAACCGGTCGAACCAGCCGCGCCGTCCCGACACGATCGTCATCAGCACCGCGCGCCCGCGCTCCTCCAGCGTCCGCGCCTGACGCTCGATGCCGTGCCCGCCACGTACCGCATCGGTCGGGAGCAGCACATGGATCGCGCGCGACTGCACCGCGAGCCGCAGCAGCGAAGACTGGAGATCGTAATCCTGCGGCAACGCGGCGACTTCGGCGATCCGGCTCGAACTCAGCCGCGCGACACCGGCCCACGCCATCTGCCCACCGACGCGTTCGAAGCCGGGGCCTGCATCGCCCTCCGGCACGACGAGCAGGCAATCGCCCTCCTCGCCGGCCATCGCCTTGACGATCGCCTCGGTGGTGACCAGCCCGTCGCCGAGCATCAATATGCGCGCGAGGGGGTGGAGTTTCTCGACCGCCTCGGTCGCGGAGCGCACCGTATCGACGCTGACGCCGCGCCGTCCGATGCGGTTGATCGCGCCGAGCAGTTCGGGCGTCATCCGCGCGACGACGACGATCACCTGCGACACGCCCGCCGCAATCAGCAGACGCGCCTGGTATTCGATAAGCGTGACACCGCTGAACGGCAGCGTCGCGGCCAGACGATCGGGACGATCGTCGGCGTCGTGTATTGCAAATAATAGACCGGCAAGCATCGCAGGCTGTTAGGCGGTACACGCGGTCCTGCAAAGCCCGCGTTCGGCCGAACTGCCCCGCATCGTGGTTCGGTTCGCCGTTGCGAGCGAGAAACACCCGCCCGAGGTTACGAAACCCGCCGCGTCGCGCCAATCATCGCAAATGCGACAGGCGCCGCTTGGCGATGCCGCCGCGATCATACGCCGTGTCGCCCCGCTTACCGGACGGATGTTCGCCGAACCGTCGCATCATCCGTTTTGTCGGGCGGCAATCCATGATACTTCCGCTGTTCATGAACGGGGGTTCGTCAATGATCGGGTTTCGCGCGTCGGCAGGCAATGCCCATCCCATTCGCGCGGACATCGTGATGGATCCGGTGATAGAAGATATGTCCGAAGCCGTCGCTGAACCTCAATTTGACGAGGTTTATCAAGAGCCTGCGCGCGAACGCGGACCTCTTTACGCGGGTATCGCCGTGGCCGTCGTGGTCGTCTGGCTCGCCGCCATGCTCTGGATCGCGCGCGGCTCGCTCGGCACGATCGAGCCGGTCACACTCGTCCAGTTCATCGCCGCTCTCTGTGTCGTTCCTGCGCTCGTCGGTATCGTCTGGCTGCTCGCGATGCGCACCAGCCGCACCGAGGCTCACCGCTTCGGTATCACCGCGCAGGCGATGCGCGACGAGGCCGCGAGCCTGGAGCGCACCGTCGCCGCATTGTCGAACACGATCGACGCCAACCGCGTACAACTTGCCGAGCAGCTCGACACGCTGATCGCGATGGGCGGCGGCGCGACCGAACAGCTCGCCGCGATCGGTCGGGGCATGGTGTCCGAGATCGACCAGGCGGCCGCGCACGCGCGCAACCTCGCCACCTCGACCGCGGGTGCGCAGACCAGCCTCGGCGTCCTGATCGCGACGCTTCCCCGCGCGCAGGCGGATATCGACGACGTCGCCAAACGCCTCGAACGCACTGGTTTGTCGGCCAGCGAGCATGCCGCTGCGCTCGACGCGCAGATCGTCGCGCTCGCCGAGCGCGGCCGCGATGCCGACACGATGGCGAGCGGCGCGGCGCAACGCCTCGCCGCGCACATCGTCCGCATGGAAGCCACCAGCCAGACCGCGGGCGCACACCTCGAATCGGTCACCGACGGGATGTCCGGCGCGATCGATGCGCTGCTCAATCGCACCGCCGACGCGATCGACGAGGCCCGCAAGAGCATTGCCGCGCAGGGCGACGCGATGCTGGCGATGGTCGGCGCGAACCAGGCCGCGCTCGACAGCGCCGCCCGCGACAGCGCCGAAGCGCTCGCCAAGCGGATCGCCACCGTCGAGGACGCGATCGAGCGGGTTGCGATCCGCCTCGACCTGCAACGCAACGCCGGCGAGCGGATCGTCGACGACCTTCACACCGGGCTCGGCGAAGTCGAGGCGCGGATCGAGGCGCTCCACCGCCACGGCACCGAGCGCACGCAGGGCCTCGCCGCCTCGATCAGCGCGCTGGGCGGCTCCGCTGACGCGATGACCGAAGCGTTGCGCACCGGCGACGAGATGGCGCACCGGACCATCACGACGACCGAAACGCTGCTGGTCGCGCTAGACGCCGCCGCCCGCGAGATCGACGAGACGATGCCCGAGGCACTTGGCCGGCTCGACTCGCACGTGCTCGCCAGCAAGAGCATCGTCGTCTCGGCGCGACCCGAACTGCTCGCGCTCGTCACCGCGGCGGAGAGCACGCACGACGCGATCGAGGCGATCGCGGGCGTGATCGGCGAACAGCGCCAGGTGCTCGACACGCTCTCGACCGACCTGCTCAACACGCTCAACACCGGCCGTGCGAAGGCCGATGCGCTGGGTCAGATGGTCGACGAGGCGATCGGCCGGACTCAGCATTTCGCCGAGGACGCCGCGCCGCAGTTGATCGAAGCGCTCCACCGCGTCCGCGAAACCGCCGCGGTCGCGGCCGACAAGGCGCGCGAGACGCTGTCGAAAGTTATTCCCGAAGCCGCGGCCGCGCTGGGGGCTGCCAGCGCCGACGCGATGCGCCGCGCGACCAACGACACGGTGGAGCGGCAGGTCAAGGCGCTCACCGATGCCACCGACGCGGCGGTCGATGCCGCGACCGGCGCGACCGAACGCCTGGCCCGCGAAGTCCAGGCGATCGTCGACCAGACCGCGATCGTCGAAACACGGATCGAAGAGGCCCGGGCCGAGCGCGAGGACGCGAACAGCGACACCTTCGCCCGCCGCGTGTCGCTGTTGATCGAGTCGCTCAACTCCGCGTCGATCGACATCACCAAGGCAATCGCCCCGGAAATCTCCGACAGCGCGTGGGGCGCGTATCTCAAGGGCGACCGCGGGGTCTTCACGCGGCGTGCGGTGCGGATACTCGATGCCAGCGAAGTGCGCGAGATCGCCGGGCTCTACGACGACGACGAAGCGTTCCGCGAGATGGTGAATCGCTACATCCACGACTTCGAGGCGATGCTCCGCGCGATCCTGACGCAGCGCGACGGTTCGCCGCTCGGGGTGACGCTGCTGTCGTCGGACATGGGCAAGCTGTACGTCGCGCTGGCACAGGCGATCGAGCGGCTGCGCTGACCTGAGCTGAACGGGAGTATTCGAAATGATCCAGCGGCACCGCTGAAGCGGCCCTCGCCAGCGGAGCGATCCGCCGACCGGACTCATATTTCGAGGCTTACATGCCAAGACTGAATAACAAGACCTGCGTCGTCACCGGCGCAGCGCGCGGCATCGGCCGCGCCATCGCCGAGCGGTTCCGTGACGAAGGCGCGATCGTCATCCTCACCGATATCGATGAAATCGCTGGCGCCGAGACGGCAGCGGCTATCGGCTGCCAGTTCGAAAAGCTCGACGTCCGCGAAGAGGCGGATTGGCAGCGACTGGCGGAGATCGTCCCGGTCGCCGACGTCGTCGTCAACAATGCCGGCGTGACGGGCTTCGAGCAGGGCATGGTTGCGCATGATCCCGAATATGCGAGCTTGGCAGATTGGCGTGCGGTCCATGCGGTCAATCTCGACGGCACGTTCCTCGGCTGCCGCTATGCGATCGGCGCGATGAAGGCGGCGGGGACCGGCTCGATCATCAACATCTCGTCGCGCTCCGGGCTGGTCGGCATCCCCCTCGCCGCGGCCTATGCGTCGTCGAAGGCGGCGATCCGCAATCACAGCAAGACGGTGGCGCTGTATTGCGCGCAGCAGGGGTGGAAAATCCGTTGCAACTCGGTGCATCCGGCGGCGATCCTGACGCCCATCTGGGAGCCGATGCTGGGGGATGGTCCGGACCGCGAGGAGCGGATAGCGGCGCTGGTGGCGGATACGCCGTTGAAGCGGTTCGGGATGCCGGACGAGGTCGCCGCGGTTGCGGTAATGCTGGCGTCGGACGAGGCCACGTACATCACGGGAACCGAGATCAATATCGATGGCGGCTTGCTGGCTGGCTCAGCCGCGTCGCCGGGCTGATGCCGGACTTACGATCCTCCCCCGCCAGGGGGAGGTGGCACCGAAGGTGACGGAGGGGGAGGACACTGAACAGAGGTTACCCTTACCTCCCCCTCCGTCTGGCAAGCGCCAGCCACCTCCCCCTGGCGGGGGAGGATCGTTAGGTCGCCCTCAGCGCGTAACCATGTTGCCACGGTCGAACAGGTCGACATTCTGCGGCGAGATCCAGCCATAGTGATAGTTCAGCTGGAACAGCACGAACAACACCGTCGCCACCACCGTCACCCGCCACGCCGTCCGCCCCGAGCGAAACTCATGCGGCGCGCTTTCTGCCTGGCCGGGGACGTGCTCGCCCCCGACCTCGCGCGTCGTCTTCACCCCGAACGGCAGGACCAGGAACACCGAGAACGCCCAGAACAGGACGTAGATCGCGAGTGCCGAGGTCCAGCGCATTCGCTCAGCCCTCGATCAGCAGGACGTCGACGATCGGCTGCTTGCCGGTCCAGCGCTTGGCGACCTTGCGCACCGCGAGACGGATCTGCTCGCGCATCTTCTCGCTCTCGCGCTTGCCGCCGCGCACCGTGTCCGCCGCCGCCTGCACCGCGTCGGCGATGAACGCCGCACGGTCTTCCTCGACCGGGACGCCCTGCACGCGGACCTGCGGCTGGCCGACCATCCGGCCGTCCTTGCCGAGCGCGACACCGACCGAAATCTGGCCGTTGATCGCCAGCTTGCGCCGCTCGCTCAACGTCGCGCCGTCCGCCGGCAGGATCACGTCGCCGTCGAGCACGAGGCGCCCGACCGTCGCGTTGCCGATCTTCACCGGGCCCTTGGGCGCCAGACGAATGATGTCGCCGTTGCTCTGCACGATCGCGCGCGGAATGCCCTGTTCGAGACCGAAGCGCGCATGCTCCATCATATGGCGCATCTCGCCGTGCGTCGGCACCAGCACGTCAGGCCGCAGCCAGTCATACATCTGCGCGAGCTCCGGCTGACCCGGATGGCCCGAGACGTGGACGTGAGCCTGGCGCTCGGTCACCATCCGGATGCCCTTGGCCGCCAGCGTGTTCTGGATGCGACCGATCTGGACCTCGTTGCCCGGGATCTGCTTCGACGAGAAGATCACCGTGTCGTCGGCGTCGAGCGTGATCGTGTGGCTGCCGTTCGCGACGCGTGCGAGCGCCGCGCGCTCCTCGCCCTGGCCACCGGTGGCGATGACCAGGACCTTGTTCTTGGGCAGGCGCATCGCCTCGTCGGGGCTGATCGTGTCGGGAAAATCCTTCAGATAGCCCGTCGCGCGCGCGACCTTGATGATCCGGTCGAGCGAACGCCCGGTCACGCAAAGCTTGCGCCCGGTTTCCTTCGCGACTTCGCCGAACGTGTGGAGCCGCGCGGCGTTCGACGCGAAGCTGGTGATCATCACGCGGCCCTTGGCATTGCTGACCTCCTCGAACAGGCCCTTTCGCACGGTGCTCTCGCTGCCCGACGCGGTCGTGTTGAAGATGTTGGTCGAATCGCAGACGAGCACGTCGACGCCCTTGTCGCCGATCGCCATGAAGCCCTCGGGCTTGGTCGGGTTGCCGATCACCGGGTTCGCATCGAGCTTCCAGTCGCCGGTGTGGAACACGCGCCCGTGGGGCGTGTCGATAAGCAGCGCATTCGCCTCGGGGATCGAATGCGACATCTCGACGAAGGTGAAGCCGAACGGCCCGAGCTGGAAATTGCCGCCCATCGGGATCATCTTGAGCTTCACGCGGTTGGCGATGCCCTCTTCCTCGAGCTTGCCGCGGATCAGGCCCATCGTGAACGGCGTCGCGTAGATCGGCACGCCAAGGTCTTCGGCGAGGTACGGCAGCGAGCCGATGTGATCCTCATGGCCGTGCGTGATGACGATACCGAGCAGGTCGTCGATACGGTCCTCGATAAAGGACAGGTCGGGCAGGATGACATCGACGCCGGGATATTGAGGATCGGCGAAGGTGATGCCGAGATCGACCATCACCCACTTGCCCTGGCAGCCGTACAGGTTGACGTTCATGCCGATTTCGCCGGAGCCGCCAAGGCCACAGAAAAGGAGTTCGTTCTTCGGAGTCATTGATTACTTTCAGGATTATACAGGAATATGGCCCGCAGGCCGGTCGGCGCGAGCCCAATGGCCCTAGATATGGTGACGATCCCACATCATCGCCAGCCCCTGGATCGTCAGGTCGGCTTCGATGACGTCGAACACGTCGGTCTGTTTCTCGAATAATGTGGCGAGCCCGCCGGTCGCAACGACCTTCACGGGACGGCCGATTTCGCGCTTCATCCGCGCCACCAGCCCCTCGATCATCGCGACATAGCCCCAATAGATGCCGATATGCATCTGCGAGACGGTGTTGAGCCCGATGACGCTGATATCGGTCGGCGCCTCGATCGAGATCCGCGGGAGTTTCGCGGCCGCGGTCACCAGCGCGTCTAGCGACAGGTTGATGCCCGGCGCGATGATCCCGCCCTTGTACGCGCCACTATAGTCGACGACGTCGAAGGTGGTCGCGGTGCCGAAATCGATCACGATCAGGTCGCCGGGATGCAGCGCATGCGCGGCGATCGTGTTGACCGCACGGTCGGCGCCGAGCGAGGCCGGCTCGTCGACGTCGATCGCGATGCCCCATTCGACCGGCGCATGACCGGCGATCAGCGCCTCGGTGTGGAAGTATTTCGACGCGAGCACCTGGAGATTGTGCAACGCACGCGGGACGACGGTGGCGACGATCACGCCCTCGACCGCGGTACGATCATGCCCGCCGAGCTGCATCAGCTGGCTCAGCCACACCGCATACTCATCCGCCGTCCGCCGCGGATCGGTCGCGATCCGCCAGCGCGCGACGATCTCGCCGCGCCCCTCGTTCTGGCGGACGAGCGCGAACACGACATTGGTATTGCCGGCATCGATCGCGAGCAGCATCAGCGGGGCCTCAAAGCAGGAAGACGTCGGCAGCGTGAATGACACGCCGCTCGCCAGACGCCAAGCGGAGGATCAGCGCGCCGTCGGTGTCGAGCCCGACGAACAGGCCGTCGATCCCGCTGCCATCGGGTAGGCGAGCGGTCAGCGCGGTGCCGGCGGGGTGCGCACAGTCGACCCAGCGATCGCGAACAGGTGCGATGCCCTCTGTCCGCCAGCGGCCGATCCAGCGCGCGAAACTGTCGGCGAGAATATCGAGGAACATCGCCGGATCGACCACCACGCCGTGCGATGCGAGATCGGTCGTAGCGCGATCGGGCAGATCGGGATGATGCGCGATGTTGACGCCGTAGCCGACGATCACCGCGTCGTCCGCGCGTTCGAGCAGAATGCCCGACAGCTTGGCGTCCGCGAGCAACAGGTCGTTGGGCCATTTCAGGACCAGCGTCTCGCTCTCGTCCGTCGTACCCTGGCAGATCCCGGCGACGAGGAAGGTCGAAACGGTTTCCTGCAAGGCGACCGCGGCGACCAGCGCGAGGCTGGCCGCCGGCGGGTCGCTCGGTCGCAACCGGACCAGCGTGCTCGCGTAGAGGTTACCCTCGGGCGAGGACCAGTCCCGGCCAAGCCGCCCCCGCCCCGCCGTCTGGCGGAGAGCGCGCAACCAGAGACCGTCTTCGGCACCGCCGCGTGCAAGCTCCAGCAGGTCGGCGTTGGTCGATCCTGTCTCCGCGACGGTGCGGATGATGCTCAGAACAACGCCCGTGCGGCCGCCATCGTCCACGCGCCGAGCACGGGGATGAGGAGGTAGCCGGCTGGCGAGACGAACACGGCGGCGACAGCGATGAGGCCACCCTCGACCTTGCTCTCCATCGGCGCGAACGCCGGGGCCGGATCGTCGAAGTACATCGTCTTGACGACACGCAGATAATAATACGCGCCGATCACCGAGGCGGCGATGCCGACCACCGCCAGCGGGAACAGCCCGGCGTCGACCGCCGCGCTGAACACCGCGAACTTCGCGTAGAAGCCGAACAGCGGCGGGATGCCGGCGAGGCTGAACATGAAGATCGCGAGTGCCGCCGCCAGTGCAGGCCGAGTCCGCGACATGCCGGCGAGGCTGTCGATCGTCTCGACCGGCTGGCCGTCGTCACCACGCATCTGCAACACGATCAGGAACGAGCCGAGCGTCATCGCAACGTAGATCGTCAGGTACATCAGCACGCCCGACACGCCTTCCGGCGTCCCGGCCGCAAGACCGATCAGCGCGAAGCCGACATTGTTGATCGACGAATAGGCTAGCAGGCGCTTGATGTTGGTCTGGCCGATCGCCGCGACCGCACCGAGGATGATCGACGCGAGTGCCGCGAAGATCACGATCTGGCGCCACTGGTCGGTCGCCGGGCCCATCGCATCGACCGCGACACGGACGCTGAGCGCAAGCGCTGCGACCTTGGGGGCAGATGCGAAGAACGCGGTGACCGGGGTCGGTGCGCCCTCGTACACGTCGGGCGTCCACATGTGGAACGGCACGGCGCTGATCTTGAACGCGAGCCCTGCGAACACGAACACGAGACCGAACAGCAGGCCGAGCGACTTGGTGCCCGCATAGGCGTCCGAGATGCCCGAGAACAACGTCGTGCCGCTGAACCCGTAGACCAGCGAGATGCCGTACAGCAGGATGCCGCTGGCGAGCGCGCCGAGCACGAAATACTTCAGGCCCGCTTCCGCCGAACGCCCGTCGCGCCGCATGAAGCTGGCGAGGACGTAGGCTGCAAGGCTCTGGAGCTCGAGACCGACATATAGCGTCAGCATGTCGGTGGCCGACACCATGATGCCCATGCCGCAGGCCGACAGCAGGATCAGCACCGGATATTCCGGACGCAGATCGTCGCCGTGGGTGCGCGCGAAGAAGCTTGGAGCCATGACGATTGCTACCGCCGAGGCGATGTAGATCAGCACCTTGGCGAACGCGCCGAACGCGTCTGCGCGGTACAGGCCGTCAAAGGCATAGCCCCCTGACGAGGCCGGACCGACGAGCGCGATCCCTGCCCCGACCAAGACGAAGACGGCAGCGATCGACACGGCGCGGGTGGATTTCTCCCCGCCCCAGGCCGACACGAGCATCAGGGCGATCGCGCCCAACGCCAGCACCAGTTCGGGCAGCGTCATTGCGATGTTAGCGGCGTAATCCATCAGTGTGCCTCCCCGTGCGCGGCACTATGGACGATTGCGGCCGGACGCCCGGCGGTTGGGTTCGAATCATTGGCAGGCTTGGCGCGGTCGACGCGGGCAAGAAGCACGCTCACGTCCTTGCGCATCGGAGCCAGGAAGCTCTCCGGGTACACGCCCATCCACAGCACGACGGCGGCGATCGGCGCGAGCAGCCAGAACTCGCGCGCCGACAGGTCGACCATGCCGCGAACGTCGTCCGACTTGATCTCGCCGAACACCACGCGACGGTAGAGGTACAGCATGTACGCGGCGCCCAGGATGATGCCCGTCGTGCATAGCAACGCCGTCCAGGTCGAGACCTGATACGTGCCCATCAGCGACAGGAACTCGGCGACGAATCCGCTCGTGCCCGGCAGGCCGATCGACGCCATCGTGAAGAACAGGAACAGAATCGCATACTTCGGCATGTTGATCGCGAGGCCGCCATAGCGCGAAATCTCGCGGGTATGGAGCTGGTCGTAGATCACGCCGACGCACAGGAACAACGCGCCCGATACCAGGCCATGGCTCAGCATCATGATCATCGCGCCTTCGATGCCCTGCCGGTTGAACGCGAACAGACCGATCGTGACGATCGCCATATGCGCCACCGACGAATAGGCGATCAGCTTCTTCATGTCCGACTGCACAAGCGCGACGAGCGACGTGTAGATCACCGCGACCGCCGACAGGCCGAAGATCAGCCACGTCAGCTGACCCGAGGCTTCGGGGAACATCGGCAACAGGAAACGCAGGAAGCCGTATCCGCCGAGCTTGAGCAGCACGCCCGCCAGGATCACCGAGCCTGCGGTCGGCGCCTGGACGTGCGCGTCGGGCAGCCAGGTGTGGACCGGCCACATCGGCATCTTGACCGCGAACGACGCGAAGAACGCCAGCCACAGCCACGTCTGGACGTGCGCCGGGAATTCGTAGTTCATCAGCGCCGGGATGCTGGTCGTGCCCGCAGTTTTCGCCATGTACAGCATCGCGATGAACATCAGGACCGAACCGAGCAGCGTGTACAGGAAGAACTTGTACGACGCGTAGATCCGGTTCGCGCCGCCCCAGATGCCGATGATCAGGTACATCGGGATCAGGCCGGCTTCGAAGAACACGTAGAACAGGAACAGGTCCTGCGCCGCGAACGTGCCGATCATCAGCACTTCGGTGAACAGGAACGCCGCCATGTATTCCGGCACACGGGTCGTGATCGAACGCCAGCTGGCGCCGATGCAGATCGGCATCAGGAACACGCTGAGCATGATCAGCATCAGCGCGAACCCGTCGATGCCGAGCGACCAGCCGAACGGGCCGAAGATGCCAGGGGCATGCTCGACGAACTGCCACTGCGCGCCGCCGATATCGTAGTTCATCCACAGCATGATGCCGAGAACGAAGTCGATCAGCGTTGCCGCCAGCGCCAGCATCCGCGCCGTGTTCGCCGAGACGAACAGGCACGCGATGGCCGCGATCATCGGGACCGCGATCAGGACGGAAAGGATAGGAAAGCCGGTCATTACAATCCGATCGCCCAGGTTACGGCTGCGGTCAGCCCGATCAGCATGACGAAGGCATAGGTGTAGAGGTATCCCGTCTGGAAGCGGTTGGCGACGCGGGCACCGATCTGGACGACCCAGGCCGAACCGTCAGGCCCGAACCGGTTGATCGTCTTCTCGTCGCCGCGGTGCCACAGGAAGCGGCCGATCGCGAACGCCGGACGGACGAAGATCAGGTCGTACAGCTCGTCGAAATACCACTTATGCAGCAGGAAGTCGTAGAGCACGCCGAACTGTTCGACGACCTTGGCCGGGAACGTCGGGTTCTTGATATAGGCGTACCAGGCGGTCAGCAGGCCGAGCAGCATCGCGATCGTCGCCGACAGTTTGATCAGCAACGGTACGCCGTGCATCTCGTGCATCAAGTGTTCGCGGAACGCGAGTGCGCCCTTCCAGAACTCTTCGCCTGCGGTCGGCTCGATGAAGAAGCCGTGGAAGACGAAGCCGGCCGCGACCGCACCGACCGACAGCACGATCAGCGGGATCAGCATCGGCAGCGGGCTTTCGTGCGGGTGGTACCCACCGTCGCCCTCGGCTACCGCATGCGCGGCGTCGTGATGATCGTGCGGCGCATGCCCTGCGTCCTCGGCCTTGACCGGGTTCGCGTGGTGATCGTCGACATGATGCGCGTCATGCGCGTGGTCGTCATGACCATGAGCATCGTGGAGCGCATGCTGGATATGCTCCGATGCGGCCCAGCGCGGCTTGCCCCAGAAGGTCAGGAACATCACGCGCCACGAATAGAAGCTGGTCAGCAACGCGACGAGCACACCGACGAACCATACGCCCGGCTGGCCAGCAGCCCAACTCGCCTCGATGATCGCATCCTTCGAATGGAAGCCTGCGAACCCGATCGCGGTGTTGCCGAAGATGCCGGGGATGCCGACGCCGGTGATCGCGAGCGTACCCGCCATCATCGCCCAGAACGTCACCGGGATCTTCTTACGCAGGCCGCCATAGTAGCGCATGTCCTGCTCGTGGTGCATCGCATGGATGACCGAGCCGGCGCCGAGGAACAGCAGCGCCTTGAAGAAGGCGTGCGTGAAGAGGTGGAACATCGCCGCGCCGTACGCGCCGACACCCGCCGCAAAGAACATGTAGCCGAGCTGCGAACAGGTCGAATACGCGATCACGCGCTTGATGTCGGTCTGCACGAGACCGCAGGTCGCCGCGAACAGGCAGGTCGCGGCACCGACCGAGGTGACCACGGTCAGCGCGACCGGGCTCATCTCGAACATCGGCGACAGGCGGCACACCATGAACACGCCGGCCGTGACCATCGTCGCCGCGTGGATCAGCGCCGACACCGGGGTCGGGCCTTCCATCGCGTCCGGCAACCAGGTGTGCAGGCCGAGCTGTGCCGACTTGCCCATCGCACCGACGAACAGCAGCAGGCAGAGCACCGTCATTGTGTCGAAGCGGTAGCCGAGGAAGCCGAGCGTCGAGCCCGCCATGCCGGGGGCCGCGGCGAGGATCTCGGGGATCGACACCGTGCCGAACACCAGGAACGTGCCGAAGATGCCGAGCATGAAGCCGAGATCGCCGACGCGGTTGACGACGAACGCCTTGATCGCGGCTGCGCTCGCCGACGGCTTGCGGAACCAGAACCCGATCAGGAGGTAGGATGCGAGACCCACGCCTTCCCAGCCGAAGAACATCTGGACGAGGTTGTTCGCGGTGACGAGCATCAGCATCGCGAAGGTAAACAGCGACAGATACGCAAAAAAGCGCGGCTGATCAGGGTCTTCATCCATATAGCCCCAGCTATACAAATGGACCAACGCAGAAACCGACGTGACGACAACGAGCATCACCGCAGTCAGCGCGTCGACGCGCAACGACCACGCGACGTTCATGTCGCCGGAATGAATGAAGTCGAGCAGCGGCGCGACGGTGGCCGTGCTGGTACCCGAGAGGAAGCCGATGAAGATCGGCCAAGACAACAGGCACGACGCGAACAGCGCAGCCGTGGTGACGAGTTTCGCCGGCACATTGCCGATCGCGCGATTGCCGAACCCGGCAACGATCGCGGCCAGTAACGGCAGGAAGACGATAAGCTGGATCAACCGTATTACCCCTTCATCCGGTTGACGTCGTCGACCGCGATGGTGCCGCGACCGCGGAAATAGATCACGAGAATGGCGAGGCCGATCGCGGCTTCACCCGCGGCGACCGTCAGCACGAACATCGCGAACACCTGTCCGACGAGATCGTGGAGGAACGCCGAGAACGCGACGAGATTGATGTTCACCGCCAGCAGGATCAGCTCGATCGCCATCAGGATGACGATGAGGTTCTTGCGGTTGAGGAAGATGCCGAGCACCCCCATCGTGAACAGGATCGCCGCGACGACCAGATAATGGACGAGACCGATCGTCACAGTTCGACTCCCTGCCCGACGACCGGGCTCGTGTTGCGCGTGGCGTCCTGCGGACGACGCGCGTTCTGGCGGCTGATGTTCTGCGCCTTGACGCCGCCACGCTGGCGGTGGGTCAGCACGATCGCGCCGATCATCGCGACCAGCAGCACTAGGCCGGCACCTTCGAACACGAACAGATAGCGCGTGTAGAGCAGGTTACCGATCGCCTGGATGTTGGGCACGGTATCGTCGATCGGCGCGGCGCGGCGTGCGAGCTGGATTGGCCCCGTGCTCCAGGCGCCGATCGCGATCATCACCTCGGCAGCGAGCGCGACCGCAAGTGCAAGGCCAATCCCGAAATACCGGGCGACGCCGGCGCGCAGTTCGGTGAAGTCGATATCGAGCATCATGACCACGAACAGGAACAGCACCGCGACCGCGCCGACATAAACGATGACGAGCAGCATCGCAATGAACTCGGCGCCGACCAGGATCATGAGGCCCGCCGCGTTGAAGAACGCGAGGATCAGCCACATCACCGAATGGACCGGGTTGCGCGACGCGATCGTCAGAGCGCCCGACAGGACGACGACGAAGGCGAAGAGGTAGAAGGCTAAGGCCTGGATCACGCGATCACCCTCCCCGTCACCCCAGCGAACGCTGGGGCCTTCACGTTGGTGGGTGCGCCCGTGCGGCACGAGATCCCAGCCTGCGCTGGGACGACGGAGTTAATCTGTGTCATCGCGGCGCTCGCTTAACGGTACGGCGCATCGGCGGCAAGGTTCGCCGCGATCGCGCTTTCCCAACGGTCGCCATTATCGAGCAGCTTCGACTTGTCGTAGATCAGCTCTTCGCGCGTCTCGGTGGCGAACTCGTAGTTCGGTCCCTCGACGATCGCATCGACCGGGCACGCCTCGGCACACAGGCCGCAATAGATGCACTTGGTCATGTCGATATCGTAGCGCGTGGTGCGACGCGAGCCGTCGTCACGCGGCTCGGCCTCGATCGTGATCGCCTGCGCGGGGCAAACAGCCTCACACAGCTTGCACGCGATGCACCGCTCTTCGCCGTTCGGATATCGACGCAGCGCATGCTCGCCCCGGAACCGCGGCGACACCGGATTGCGCTCGTATGGATAGTTAATCGTCGCTTTTTCCTTGAAGAAATAGCGAAGCGTCAATGCGTGCGCCTTCACGAATTCCCACAGGGTAAACGACTTGATGATCTGAGCGACGCTCATGAACCCACTCCAACGCGCGTCAGCATGAGATAGCCCGACACGAGGAAAACCCAGAACAGCGAGACGGGGAGGAAGACCTTCCAGCCGAGCCGCATCAGCTGATCATAGCGATAGCGCGGCACGGTCGCCTTCACCCAGCTGAACAGGAAGAAGAAGAACAGGATCTTGGCGAAAAGCCAGATGATCCCCGGCACGTAATAAAGCGGCGCCCAGTCGACCGGGGGCAGCCACCCGCCCCAGAACAGCGTCGCGTTCAGCGCGCACATCAGCAGCACGTTGGCGTACTCGCCGAGCCAGAACAGCGCGAACGACATCGACGAATATTCGGTCTGGTACCCGGCGACGAGCTCGCTCTCCGCCTCGGTCAGATCGAACGGCGCGCGCTGCGTCTCGGCCAGCGACGAGATGAAGAACATCACCGCCATCGGGAACATCAGCGGGTTCAGGATGTACCCGTTGACGAACCAGACGTGCGACTTCTGCGCCATCACGATCGCCGACAGGTTGAAGCTGCCGGTCCACAGCACGACCGAAATCAGGATGAAGCCGATCGCGACTTCATACGACACCATCTGCGCAGCAGCACGAAGCGCCGAGTAGAACGGGTATTTCGAGTTCGATGCCCAGCCCGACAGGATGATCCCGTAGACGCCGAGCGACGAGGCCGCGAGCACGTAGAGCAAGCCGACGTTGATGTCCGCGAGCACGACGCCGACCCCGAACGGTACCACCGCCCAGACGATCAGCGCGACCGTGAAGGTGATGATCGGGGCCAGCAGGAACAAAGTCCGGTTGGCGGCTGCGGGGACAATCGTCTCCTGAAGGAACACCTTCAGGCCGTCGGCGAAGCTCTGTAGCAAGCCGAACGGACCGACGACGTTGGGACCACGCCGCAACGCCATCGCCGCCCAGATCTTGCGATCGGCATAGATGATCATCGCCACCGCCAGCATCAGCGGGAGTGCGATCACGAGAATGTCGATGATCGTCGCGAGGAAGAACGCCCAGTCGTAACCGAGCGAGGATTCGAACCAAGAGATCATTCGGCTGCCTCCGCGTAATCTTCCCCGTGGAGAAGTTCGGCCGAGCAGCGCTGCATCGTCGGCGACGCGCGACAGATCGCATTGGTCAGGTAGAAGTCCTTGATCGGATAGCCGGCGAGGACGCCCTGCCCTTCGCCGCTAAGCGAAGGCGGGTTCCACTCGAACGTCGCGAGCGCCTGGTGACGCAGCGCAGGCACGGCGGCATACATTTCCTCGCGGAGGCCCTCGAAGCTGTCGAACGGCAGCGTGTGGCCGAGCGTATCGGACAGCGCGCGGAAGATCGACCAGTCGTCGCGCGCGTCGCCCGGTGCGAACACCGCACGCTCGCCGCGCTGGACGCGACCTTCGAGATTGACCCACGTGCCCGACTTCTCGGCATAGGTGACACCCGGCAGGATGACGTCGGCAGCAGCAGCCCCCTTGTCGCCGTGATGGCCCACGAACACCTTGAACCCTGAGAACTGGCTGAAATCGACCTCGTCCGCGCCGAGGAAGAAGCCGAGCTTCGCCCCCATCACGTCGGCGATGCCGCCCTTCTGCGCGTAGCCGAGCATCAGCCCGCCCATCCGCGAGGCCGCCATGTGGACGACGTTGAAGCCGTTCCAGCCGTCCTTCACGAGACCGAGCGTATCGACCAGCTTCAGCGCAGCGCCGTGGCCGCCCTTCAGCGCGCCGCCACCAACGATCACCATCGGACGCTCAGCCTTGGCGAATGCCTCGGTCACCGCCTCAGGCAGCTTGCCGAGCAGCGCCAGATCGTCGCCGAGCCACTCGACCTTGTACGTCAGGTCCGTCTCCGGCCCGATCGCGAAGACCTTCGCGCCCTTCTTGATGGCTTTCCGCACCCGCGTGTTCACCAGCGGCGCTTCCCAGCGCAGGTTGGTGCCCACCAGCAGGATCGCGTCCGCACGCTCGGTGCCGGCGATCGTCGTGTTGAAATTGACCGCGGCGATGCTCGTCGCGTCATAGTCCATGCCGGTCTGACGACCTTCGAGCAAAGTCGAACCCATCTTCGCGAGCAGCGCCTTGGCAGCGTACATCGTCTCGCAATCGACCAGATCGCCAGCGACAGCGGCAACGCTCGACCCGGCGTTGACTGCCTTGATCGCCGCAAACGCTTCATCCCACGTCGCCGGCTGGAGCTTGCCGTTCACGCGGACATAAGGCTTGTCGAGACGACGACGCACGAGACCGTCGATCGCGTGGCGCGTCTTGTCGGTCGCCCACTCCTCGTTCACGTCCTCGTTGATCCGCGGCACACAGCGCAGCACCTGGCGACCACGGCTGTCGAGCCGGATGTTGGTGCCGACCGCGTCCATCACGTCGATCGTCAGCGTCTTGCGCAATTCCCAAGGACGCGCCTCGAACGCATAGGGCTTCGACGTCAGCGCACCGACCGGGCACAGGTCGACGACGTTGCCCGACAGCTCGCTCTTGACCGCGTTCTCGAGATACGAGGTGATCTGCATGTCCTCGCCGCGGAAGATCGCACCGATCTCCTCGACGCCGGACACTTCCTCGGCGAACCGGATGCAGCGCGTGCACTGGATGCAGCGGGTCATGACCGTCTTGACGATCGGACCCATATACTTCTCGGTGACCGCGCGCTTGTTCTCGTCGTAGCGCGAATGGCCGCGACCGTACGCGACCGACTGGTCCTGAAGATCGCACTCGCCGCCCTGATCGCAGATCGGGCAATCGAGCGGATGGTTGATCAGCAGGAATTCCATGATGCCCTCGCGGGCATTCTTCACCATCGGCGAGTTGGTGAAGATCTCCTGCTTGTCCGCCGCCGGCAGCGCGCACGACGCCTGCGGCTTGGGCGGACCAGGCTTCACCTCGACCAGGCACATCCGGCAGTTGCCGGCGATGCTGAGGCGCTCATGATAACAGAAACGCGGGATCTCCTTGCCGGCAAGCTCGCACGCCTGCAGCACGGTGGCGCCCTGCGGCACCTCGATCTCTACGCCATCGACTTTGACTAAGGGCATTACTCTGCGGCTTCCATCATCGGCGCGGTGTCGCCACCACGTTCGCGGATACGGCGCTCCATCTCTGGGCGGAAATGCTTGATCAGGCCCTGGATCGGCCATGCTGCGGCGTCGCCGAGCGCACAGATCGAGTGACCTTCGACCTGCTTGGTGACCTGCTGGAGCATGTCGATCTCGGACAGCTCGGCGTCGCCGGTGCGCATCCGCTCCATCACGCGCCACATCCAGCCCGTGCCCTCGCGGCACGGCGTGCACTGGCCGCAGCTCTCATGCTTGTAGAAATACGAGATGCGGCTGATCGCGCGGACGATGTCGGTCGACTTGTCCATGACGATGATCGCCGCGGTGCCAAGACCCGAGCCGACCGCCTTCAGGCCGTCGAAGTCCATCGCGCAATCCATGATCTGCGCTGCGGGAACGAGCGGTACGGAGGAACCACCGGGGATCACCGCAAGCAGATTGTCCCAACCGCCACGGATGCCACCGCAATGCGTCTCGATCAGGTCGCGGAACGAGATGCTCATCTCCTCCTCGACAACGCACGGCTTGTTCACATGGCCGCTGATCTGGAACAGCTTGGTGCCGCGATTATTCTCCGCGCCGAAGCTGGAGAACCACGCCGCACCACGCCGCAGGATCGTCGGCGCGACCGCGATCGATTCGACGTTGTTGACCGTTGTCGGGCAGCCATAAAGACCAGCACCTGCCGGGAAAGGTGGCTTCAGCCGCGGCTGGCCCTTCTTGCCCTCGAGGCTCTCCAACATCGCGGTCTCTTCGCCACAGATGTAGGCGCCGGCACCCCGGTGCACGAACACGTCGAAGTCGTAGCCCGACCCACACGCATTCTTGCCGATGAAGCCGCGATCATAAGCCTCGGCAACGGCCGCGAACAGCGTTTCGGCCTCACGAATATACTCGCCGCGGATGTAGATGTAGGCGGCGCGCGCGCGCATCGCGAACCCGGCGATCAGCGCACCTTCGATCAGCTTGTGCGGATCGTGGCGGATGATCTCGCGATCCTTGCAGCTGCCCGGCTCGGATTCATCGGCGTTGATGACGAGGAAGTTCGGCCGGTCCGGCTTGGGCTCCTTCGGCATGAACGACCATTTGGTGCCGGTCGGGAAGCCCGCACCGCCACGGCCGCGCAGACCCGACGCCTTCATCACGTCGATGATGGCGTCCTGGCCAAGCGCCATCAGGTCCTTGGTATTGTCCCAATCGCCGCGCAAGATCGCCGCGTCGATGGTCCACGGCTGGAAACCGTAGACGTTGGTGAAGATGCGGTCCTTATCGGCGAGCATTACTGTCCCTCGACCAGATCGAGCCGACGCTCGATACGTTCAACCCGGTTGCTAAGCCGGTCTAGGCGATGATTGATGCCCGCCGTGGACATAACCAGCGTCGCCAGATGTTCTTCAGTCGCTGTCATGCGCAGGCGGAGATCGGATACGTCCGCCTTCACCTCCGACATGTCCGACTGAATCCGCTTCAGGATCTCAAGCATGACGCTTTCGTTCTCGACCGTCATGCCCACTCCCCACGGTAATCGTGGTTCGCGTCGACCATCGCCTTCAGCGAGGTCGGGCCGCCCTCGGGGCAGCTCGCTCGGCGACCGAACTGCGGCCCCGGCGTTGGCGTGCCGCCATTGGCCAGCGCTTCGAGGATCTCGGTCGTCTTGTCGTAATCGAGGTCTTCGAAGTTATCGTCGTTGATCTGCACCATCGGCGCGTTCGCACACGTGCCCAGGCACTCGACCTCGGTCAGCGTGAACATGCCGTCCGGCGTCGTGCCGCCCTTGACCAGACCGCGGTTCTTGCAGGCGGCCAGAACGTCGTCCGACCCGCGCAGCATGCACGGCGTCGTACCGCAGACCTGAACGTGGAAACGACCGACCGGCGCCAAATTGAACATCGTGTAGAAGGTCACGACCTCGTACACGCGCATGTAAGGCACGCCGATCTGGCGCGCGACGAATTCGATCACCGGCACCGGCAACCAGCCCTGGGTCTGCGTTTCCGCACCGACCTGGCGTTGCGCAAGATCCAGCAACGGAATCGACGCGGACTGCTCGCGACCCTTGGGATAGCGCCCGAGGATCTCGTTCGCCTTCACCTGGTTCTCGTCCGTCCACGCGAACGAACCCCAGCGTGCGCGGGTCTCGGCCTCGTCGGGAATTTTCGGAGCTTCAGCCATCAGCGGTCACATTCACCAAAAACGATATCCATCGCGCCGAGGATCGCGGTCGTATCCGCCAGCATGTGGCCCTTCGCCATGAAGTCCATGGCTTGCAGATGCGAGAACGCGGTCGGGCGGATCTTGCAGCGATACGGCTTGTTCGAGCCGTCGGCGACCAGATACACGCCGAACTCGCCCTTCGGGCTTTCGGTCGCGACATAGACGTCGCCGGCGGGGACGTGGAAGCCCTCGGTGTAAAGCTTGAAGTGATGGATCAGCGCTTCCATCGACTGCTTCATCTCAGCCCGCTTGGGCGGCACCACCTTGCGGTCGAGCGACGCGATCGGCCCCTCGGGCATCTCGCGCAGGCACTGCTTCATGATCCGCGCCGACTGACGCACTTCCTCGACGCGCACCATGAACCGGTCATAGCAATCGCCGCGCGTGCCGACCGGCACGTCGAAGTCCATCTTCGCATACACGTCATAAGGCTGCGACTTGCGCAGATCCCAGGCGATGCCCGAGCCGCGGATCATCGGGCCCGAAAAGCCCCATTTGATCGCGTCGTCGCGGCTGACCACGGCGATGTCGACGTTGCGCTGCTTGAAGATGCGGTTGTCCGCAACGAGCGAGATCGCATCCTCGAACAGCCGCGGCAGCCGCGTGTCGAGCCAGTCGCCGATGTCGGCGAGCAGCTTCAACGGTGCATCCTGATGCACGCCGCCCGGGCGGAAATAGTTCGAATGCATGCGCGCGCCGGAGACGCGCTCGAAGAAGTTCATGCAGTCTTCGCGGATTTCGAACAGCCACAGGTTCGGCGTCATCGCGCCGACGTCCATGACGTGCGACCCGAGATTGAGCATGTGATTCGAGATGCGCGTCAACTCGGCGAAGAACACCCGCAAATACTGCGCACGCTCGGGCACTTCGAGGTCGAGCAGCTTCTCGACTGCCAGCACCCAGCTATGCTCCATGCAGAGCGGCGAGCAGTAATCTAGCCGATCGAAATAGGGCAGCGCCTGCGTGTAGGTCTTGTACTCGATCAGCTTCTCGGTGCCGCGGTGGAGCAGGCCGACATGCGGATCGACGCGCTCGACGATCTCGCCGTCGAGCTCCATGACCAGACGCAACACGCCGTGCGCAGCCGGATGCTGCGGACCGAAGTTGATCGTGTAGTTCTGGATCGTGAGATCGCCGGTCGTCGGATCGGACGCGTCGGCTTCACCCAGAAGCTCCTCTACGTACAGACTCACTGGTTCTGTCCTCCACCCTTGGTCGGGACCACGTCGGGGTTGGCCGGCTTCGGGGTCGCGTCGGACTCCGACTTGCCGGCGCCCGTCTGCGCGGTCGACTCGGTGCTCTTTGGCTCGCTCGGCGCCTGGGTCGGCGACTGCGCGGCATCCGCCTTCACGATCGTGCCGGCCTTGAGCGGCGTCGGCGCGCCCTTGGCCTCGGGCAATGCGCCCTTCTCGTCGCCGGGGAGCACGTAGTTCGCACCCTCCCACGGGCTCATGAAGTCGAACGTGCGGAAATCCTGCGCCAACTGCACGGGCTCGTACACGACGCGCTTCGACTCTTCCGAATAGCGCAGCTCGACATACCCGGTCAGCGGGAAGTCTTTCCGCTGCGGATGACCGCGGAAACCGTAGTCGGTCAGGATGCGCCGCAGGTCCGGATTGCCGCTGAACAGCACCCCGTACATGTCGTACACCTCACGCTCGAGCCAGCCCGCGACCGGCCAGATGTCCGTCACCGACGGCACCGGCTTTTCCTCGTCGGTTGCGACATGCACGCGCAAGCGGTGGTTCCGCGTCAGCGATAGCATGCAATAGACGACTTCGAACCGCTCAGGCCGATCCGGATAGTCGACGCCGGCGATCTCCATGAGCTGCTGGTAGGCAAGCCCCGGCGTGTCGCGCAGCGCGATCATCGCGTCGTACAGGTCTTCGCGACGAACGTGCAGCGCGACTTCGCCGACATGGTCGACCGCGTCGAGCAGCATGCCGCCGAGCGCCGCACGGGCGCTGTCGATCACGCCGTCGTTGGACGTGTATGCTGGTGCAGGAGCCCTCAACGCTCGATGCTCCCGGACCGCCGGATCTTCCGCTGCAACTGCATGATGCCGTACAGCAGCGCCTCAGCCGTCGGCGGGCACCCGGGAACGTAGATGTCCACCGGCACGATCCGATCGCAGCCGCGCACGACGCTGTAGCTGTAATGATAATAACCGCCGCCGTTCGCGCACGATCCCATCGAGATCACGTACTTGGGCTCCGACATCTGGTCGTAGACCTTGCGCAGCGCAGGGGCCATCTTGTTGCACAGCGTGCCGGCGACGATCATCACGTCCGACTGGCGCGGCGACGCGCGCGGTGCGGCGCCGAAGCGCTCCAGATCGTAGCGCGGCATGTTGACGTGGATCATCTCGACCGCGCAGCAGGCGAGCCCGAACGTCATCCACCACAGCGAGCCGGTGCGGGCCCACTGGAACAACTCCTCGGTCGACGTGACGAGGAAACCCTTGTCCGTCAGCTCACCGTTCAAACCGTCGAAAAAGCCCTGATCGGGTGGCACCAGCGAGCTGGAGGCACCGAGTGCGGGCTGAAGCTCTACTCCCAATCGAGTGCTCCCTTCTTCCATGCGTAGACGAGGCCAAGGGCCAATTCGCCGATAAAGATCATCATCGAAATCCACGCGGTCCAGCCGAGCGTGAAGACCGAGACGGCCCAGGGATACAGGAACGCGGCCTCGAGATCGAAGATGATGAAGAGGATGGCGATCAGGTAGAAGCGTACGTCGAACTGGCTGCGCGGATCCTCGAATGCGGGAAAGCCGCACTCATATTCGCTGAGCTTCTCGGGCGTAGGCTTGTGCGATCCGGTGAGGCGCGAGACGGCCATCGGCAGGAACACGAACGTGCTCGACAATGCGATGGCGATCCCGAGGAACAGGAGGATCGGAAGATAGTGCGACAGGTCGACCAAATTGCTTCTCGCAAGTGCGAACGGAACGGGGCCGCTTTAGGCTGAAGGGGGGTTCGGGGCAAGGCTCGGGGGGTGTGAGAATCACTCGCAACAGGAGTGCGGCGCTGGGATAAGAGCATGGCGGTAACTTGGGTCACCGCCCAGTGCCACACGCTTTCGTCATTCCCGCAGAGGCGGGATCCCAGACCCCCGATCGTTAGCGATCATGTGCCAGTCGATGCCGTCTGGATCCCCGCCTTCGCGGGGATGACGATATGGCAACCGCATACCAATCCGTCGCAAACGCACACCGATACCCCTGCCCTACACCCGTCACCCCAGCGAAAGCTGGGGTATCAACATTGGCGAGCGGGGCGGCCACCACACGGATACCCCAGCTTTCGCTGGGGTGACGGACGTAGTGAAGCTTACCGAAGCGCGCCAGCTACCAGCTTGTGCAGCCGCGAGTGCAGCGCGTCGTTCGCGGCGAGGAACTCGTTGCGCTCCATCGCGCGGTCGCCGCCGCGGAAGTCGGTGACGAAGCCGCCGGCTTCCTTCACCAGCAGCATGCCCGCTGCGACATCCCATGGCTTCAGGTTCGATTCCCAGAACCCGTCGAACCGACCGGCCGCGAGCCAGGCCAGATCGAGCGCAGCAGCACCGAGACGACGGATACCCGCGACCTCAGGGGCGACCGCCCCGAAAATCCGGCTCCACTGCGCGAAGTCGCCATGGCCGAGGAACGGGATCCCCGTCGCGATCAGCGATTCGGACAGATCGCGCCGCGACGACACGCGCAGACGCTGGTCGGTGAGCCAGGCGCCCCGGCCCTTCTCGGCCCAGAAGCTCTCGTCGGTCAGTGGCTGGTACACCAGCGCGGTGGTGACCTCACGCTTGCCGTTCGGCATCGGCTCCTCGACCGCGATCGAGATGCAGAAATGCGGGATGCCGTGGAGAAAGTTCGACGTGCCATCGAGCGGATCGACGATGAAGCGCGGCTTATTCGGGTCGCCCTCGACCTCGCCGCGCTCCTCCATGAGCATGCCCCAGTCGGGACGGGCGTGGCTGAGTTCTTCGAAGATCGTCTGCTCGGCGCGCTGATCGGCCTGGCTGACGAAGTCGGCCGGACCCTTGCGGCTCACCTGGAGCTGCTGGACCTCGTTGAAGTCGCGACGCAGGCGCGGCGCGGCCTTGCGGGCGGCGCGCTCGATGACGGTCATGATGCCGGAATGGCTGGGCATGGTATTCTATCTCCCCCCTCCCGCATGCGGGAGGGGCCGGGGGTGGGCTCGCGCTATCAGCGTCGCGCGGCATCGAAATAGTTCGCGCCAAAGTCGTTGCGCGACGTGGAGGGCGGGCGCCCACCCCCCGACCCCCTCCCGCTTGCGGGAGGGGGAGCAGTCTTTAGTCCGCGCGACGCACGTAGGTCTGCTCGTACACATCGACGACGATCCGCGTGCCGGCGCCGATATGCGGCGGCACCATCACGCGCACGCCGTTCTCAAGCACCGCGGGCTTGTACGACGACGACGCGGTCTGGCCCTTCACGACGGCATCCGCCTCGACGATCAGCGCCTCGATCGTGTCGGGCAGCTGGACCGAGATCGGCCGCTCTTCCCAGAGCTCCATCACCACGTCCATGCCGTCCTGCAGGAACGCCGCGGCGTCGCCCAGGATGTCGGCATCGAGCGAAATCTGCTCGTAGTTCACCTTGTCCATGAAGGTGAGCATGTCGCCTTCGCGGAACAGGAACTGGAAGTCGACGGTGTCGAGCCGGACCTTCTCGACGCTCTCGGCGGAGCGGAAGCGGATGTTGTTCTTGCGGCCGTCGATCAGGTTCTTGAGTTCGACCTGCATATAGGCGCCGCCCTTGCCGGGCTGGGTGTGCTGAATCTTGACGGCGCGCCAGATGCCGCCCTCATATTCAAGAATGTTGCCGGGACGAATCTCGACCGCGTTGATCTTCATGACCGATTCCTGCTGGAAAGAGCTAGGGGCCGTCCGCGAAGCATGGCCCTAAAGGCGTGGCTCTGCGGAAACCCGAAGCGGCGGGCTTTAGCGGGGCGACCCGGTTCCGGCAAGCATCGGGTACGGGTTCACGTTCTCGCCCTCATACCAGCGCTGACCCGGCTGCATCCGCGTCAGCCCGAAATGCAGGTGATAATTGCCAGCCCCGGCGTCGCCGGTATCGCCGACATAGCCGAGCAGATCGCCGGTCTTGACCGCCATGCCCTCCCGCACCCCGGCCGCGTATCCGGCGAGATGCGCGTAATAATAGGTCCAGCGTCGGTCGGGCGAGCGAACGTACAGCGTGACGCCGCCGAGCCCGCTCTGGAACAGCTTCTCGATCCGCCCCGGCGCGGCTGCGACCACCGGGGTGCCACCCGGCGCCATGATGTCCGTCCCGTGATGGCCGCGCAGCCCACCGCCACGCGCATCGTTCCAGCTGTCCGCAATCGCCTTGCGCGGAACGCCGGCCACCGGGACGACGAGCGCGCCCGGCGTCACGGGTGCAGCAACGACCTCGGCAGGAGGCGCGGGCTTGCGCCAGGGTATCCGCCGCTCGATGCCACCACCGCTACCGCCGAACGACAGCATCGACGCGAACCCGCCGGCGACGACCACGATCAGCCCGAGAATGATCCAGAACGTCCGCGTCATCGCCTTACGCCTGGAAGACCGCCTTGGTACCCGGCTTGATCATCATCGACAGCCGCGCGGCATCCCAGTTGGTCAGGCGGATACAGCCATGGCTCTCCGCACGCCCGATCGTCTCCGGGTTAGGCGTACCGTGGATGCCGTAATGCTCCTTCGACAGATCCATCCAGACGACGCCGACCGGACCGTTCGGCCCCGGCGGCAGCATCTCCTTCTGCTGGCCCTTCTTGGCGTCCCAGAACAGCGCGGGATTGAAGTGGAACTTCGGATTGTAATCGGACCCCTTGATCGTCCACGTGCCGAGCGACAGCGGGTCGTGGCTCGACCCCATCGTCGCGGAGAACTGCGCGATCAGCTTGTCGTTCGCGTCGAGCACGCGGAGCACGCCGTCGGACTTGTCAACGACGACGTGATCCGCCTGCGGCTGCTTGGCATCGACGTTCAGCATGTTGAGAGTCGCGGTCCAGTCCGGCCGGAACTTGGCATCGTAGGCGCGCGATGTCGGCAATGCGTTCGGGAACACGACCTTCGTGCCCGGTGTCAGCATCGTCGTCGGCGAGTTCAGCGCCATGATCACTGCTGGCGTGGTGTGGAACATCTCGCCGAGCTTCTCCATGACCGAGCGATAGCCGATCGTCTGGAGTTCCGCCTGCTTGGCGGGATCCTTGGGCAGCGGAGTGACGAACGGCCCCGCGAGCATCTGCGGCGTCAACGCGATCGTCACCGTCGGCCGCGCGGCGCGATACGGATACAGCGCCTGCAACGTCCGCGCATCGGGCTTGCCGGTGATCGGCAGGCCCTTCGCCTCCTGAAACCCCTTCAACGCCGCGACCAGGGACTGCCCGCCACGCCCGTCGAGCACGCCCGGTCCGAAACCGAGATGATCGAGGATCACCTGCACGTGGAGGATGTTGCGATCGATCGGTACGGACTTTGCCGGAACCGTCTGCGCCAAAGCGGGCGACGCCAGGCCGAACAGGCCCGCTACAAGAACCGAAGCCTTCACAAATGCCGTCATGCCGTCATCCCAACCGTTACGCTCCTGCATCAAACGGTCGGGACGACGGTTGTTTCCGTTGAACGAAACGGCCCCGTTCACCTACCGCCCGTTATCCTGACGAAAGTCAGGATGACGGGCGGTTTGTTTCGTTAGTCGGTTCAGCGCTGGGCAAGAACCTCGCCGAACGCCTTGATCGCCGCGACCTCGTCGCCACCCCAGACGGCGCCCGACACGGCGATGAAATCCGCACCGGCCGCAACGAGCGGCGCGGCGTTCTCCGGCGTGATGCCACCGATCGCAACGCAGGGCATCTCGAACAGTGTCGACCACCAGGACAGGATCACCGGCTCGGCGGTATGCGTCGCGACCTTCGTCGTGGTCGGATAGAAGGCGCCGAACGCGACGTAGTCGGCCCCGGCCTCGCCCGCTTCCATCGCCAGATGACGACTGCCGTGACAGCTCACGCCGATCTGCGCATTGGGCCCGAGCTGCGCGCGCGCCTCGCGCGGATCGCCGTCTTCCTGCCCGAGATGCACGCCGTCCGCGTCGAGCCGCTTGGCCAGTCCGATGTCGTCGTTGACGATGAACGCGACGTCGCGCTCAGCGCAGATCGCGCGCAACGGCTCGCCGAGCGCGGCAGCTGCGTGCTGGTCGATGTCCTTGACCCGGAACTGGAACGCGGCCACCGGCCCGGCGTCGAGCGCCCGCGCCAGCCGCGCGGGGAAATCGCCCCCGACGTCGAGCGGCGATACCAGATACAACTGGCACGGCGGCCGACGCATGTCGCGTCGGAAATTCTCGGCGAAATTGGGATCAAGCGGGCCCAGCGGATCTTCGAATTCGGTCATGTCCGCCCCCTAGCCGGTTCAGCGCCTGAGCGAAACCGGTTGGATCATCGAGCCGATGTGCGATCGTCGATATCTTGCGCCGACCTACTGGGACGGGCGCCGCGAGATCGACCACGACATTCGGGTAGGCAATCAATGCCAGGTTCAGCACGTGACGCTGCTTCAGCGTCGCTGCATCGCATGACGAGCGCAATCCGAGGATGCTCTCCGTTGGAACGCTGACCGACCGAAGCCGGCCGATCCGCATCAACATCCGGTCCGCATCGAGTAGCACCGGCAAGCGGCGGAAGGAGCGTACAAACATCATCAGCCAGCCGATCCCGGCGACTGTCACCAGCGCGACGAAGATCGCGAGACGAGGCCACCAATGCGCCAGCAACAGATGAACGACGACCAGCTCGACGGTCGAGAGCCCGATAAGAACCCAGATCATCGGGCCGATCGCCTTATGATAGGTGAACGCCCCGATCAAAGGACCTTATTCCTCGTTCTTGTAGATACGGATGATGCGGTCGAGCATCGCCAGTGCCTCGTCGCGGGGGCGCTGGAAGGTGTTGCGACCGATGATCGAGCCGTTGCCGCCACCGTCGCGGATGTCGCGCGCGTCCTGGAACACCGCGTCCTCGCCCTTCGACGCACCGCCCGAGAAGACGTTGATGCGACGCCCGGCGAAGCTCGACTGGACGACGTGCTTCACGCGGTCCGACTGCTTCGACCAGTCGGTGTTCGCGTAGAGCGGCTTGGCTTCCTTCTGCTCGATATGCGCGGTCGGCAGCTTGGTCTTGATGATGTGCGCGCCGAGCAGCGCCGCCATGTGCGCGGCATAGGCCCCGACGTCGAGCGCGAGTTCGCCGTCCTTGGTCAGCTCACCGCCGCGCGGGTAGGACCAGATCACCGTGGCGATGCCGACTGACTTGGCCTCTTCGCTCAGTTCACGGATCTCCTCGACGAGGTCGAAGAACTGATCCGCACCCGGATAGATCGTGAAGCCGATCGCCGCCGAACCGAGCCGAACGGCATCCGACACGGTCGCGGTCACCGCCTGGTCGATCGACGTCGCCCAGCTGTTCGAGCTGTTGCACTTCAGGATCGTCGGGATCTGCCCCGCAAACGTATCCGCCCCAGCTTCGAGCATCCCGAGCGGCGCCGCATAGGCGCTGAGCCCGGCGTCGATAGCGAGCTGGTAATGGTAATGCGGGTCGTACGCCGGCGGATTAACCGAGAAGCTGCGCGCCGGGCCATGCTCGAAGCCCTGGTCGACCGGCAGGATCACCAGCTTGCCGGTTCCGCCGAGCTTGCCCTGCATCAGGATGCGCGCGAGATTCGCCTTCACCGCCGGGCTGGTGGCTTCGTATTTGTCGAGGATGGTTTTGACTTGCGGGGTGATCGTCGAGGTCATGGTAAATCCTTTTCTGATATTCAAAGTTCCAGCCACCGGCGAAGTGCCTGATCGACCGCAAACATGGTTTCGTTGGAAGCAACACCGACGCGTCGACCGATGCGATGCCGCCAGACCGACTGCACCTTGTCGACACTGACCTCGCTCGGTTTAAAGAGCCCCGTGTCGGGATTTGCAGCGATCGGTATGCGGAACATGCCGAGGCCGGCAAGCTGGCTGGTAATCAAACACACCGTGACGCTGTCATGGTCGCGCAGGAACGCGTCGGTCTGAACGACGAGTGCCGGGCGCGGCTTTCTGGCGAAATCTCCGGCGTCGGCAATAGTGACGATATCACCGCGTTTCATTCGGCGGCATCACGGCGATTGTTGGAAGGCTCTGGGTCATCCCAGGCTACTCCCAAACGCTCCCATTCCTCGTCTTCTTCGGTCCAGCCAAGTGCCGCCGCCGCGAGCGACTGCCGCTTCGCCTCCGCAAGGAATGCCTCGTCGTGGCGTTCGACATAGCGTCGCACGGCTTCGCGTGCGATATCGCTCTTGCTGCGCCCTTGGGTGCGCGCAACCGCCGCGAGTCGTTCTTCGAGTTCACTATCGAGCCTGACGCCGAGCATCCGAGTCTCCGTTTAACATGTTAAACATAGCTCGGATGCTCGCGTATTTCAACCGTGGAGCGCGGCGACCCCCGGGAGGGTCTTGCCCTCCATCCATTCCAGGAACGCGCCGCCTGCGGTCGAGACAAAGGTGAAGGCGTCCGCCACGCCGGCGTGGTTGAGCGCCGCGACCGTATCGCCGCCGCCGGCGACCGAGACGAGCGAGCCGCCCTCGGTCAGGGCCGCTGCCGTCTTGGCGAGCGCGACGGTGGCCTTGTCGAACGGTGGCGTCTCGAAGGCGCCGAGCGGGCCGTTCCAGACCAAAGTGCGGCAGTTCTTGAGGACGTCCCCGAGCGATTCGACCGCGGCCGGGCCGACGTCGAGGATCATCTCGTCGGCGGCGACTTCGTGGACGTTGACGGTGCGCGTGGCGGGGTTCGGCTTGAACTCCTTGGCGACCACCACGTCGTACGGCAGGTGGACGGTGCAGTTGGCCTTGTCCGCGGCTTCCATGATCTGTTCGCAAACGCTTGCAAGCTCATGCTCGCACAGGCTTTTGCCGACGTCGACGCCGCGCGCCGCGAGGAAGGTGTTGGCCATGCCGCCACCGATGATCAGATGATCGACCTTGGTGACGAGGTGACGCAGAACGTCGAGCTTCGACGACACTTTCGCGCCCCCCACGACGGCTGCGACCGGATGCTCGGGCTCACCGAGCGCTTTCTGGAGCGCGTCGAGTTCGGCTTCCATCGCGCGGCCGGCATAGGCTGGCAGGACATGCGCAAGGCCCTCGGTCGAGGCGTGCGCGCGATGTGCGGCGGAGAAGGCGTCGTTGACGTACAGGTCGCCGAGTCGGGCGAAACGCTGGACCACCGCCGGGTCGTTCTTTTCTTCGCCGCCGAAGAAGCGCGTGTTCTCCAGCACCGCGATGTCGCCGGGTTCGAGCATGGCAACGGCGTCATCCGCGCCCTCCCAGTCGATGTAGCGGACTTCGCGACCCAGCACTTCGCTGTACGGCTTCACGACCTGCGACAGCGAGAACTCCGGGCTCGGCACGCCCTTGGGACGGCCGAAATGCGCGAGGACGAGGACGATCGCACCCTTGTCGGCAAGCTCGCCGACGGTCGCGACAGTCGCGCGCAATCGGGTGTCGTCGGTGACATGCCCCTCGGCCATCGGCACGTTCAGGTCTTCGCGGACGAGCACGCGCTTGCCCTGGATGTCGCCGATATCATCTAGCGTCTTGAATGGCTTGGTCATGGTTCTTCGATCCTGATCTCATCACCGACGGCGACGATGCCGCCCATCAAAACTCGGGTACACGCCCCGCCGCGCCAATCGGGCGTCAGCGCGGCGAACAATCCTGGCGCCAGTGCCTCCATGCGTTCGCACGGATCGGTATGGCGCGTCACCTCAAGCACGACGTCCGCACCGATGCGGAGCCGCGTGCCGGGAACTTGCGGGAGGTCGAAGCCGTCGACGAGCAGGTTCGCGCGGCGTTCGTACCACGGGATATCGTGGCCGACCTCGGCCATCGCCGCATCCCAGTCGCCGCGTTCGAGCAGCGTGACCTGGCGCCGACCCTTGCCGCCGGGCTTCACATAGCCGCGGAAATCGCCGTGCAGGCCGGCCTCGACGGTGATCTCGACATGGTCGATGACCTCCATCGGGGCTTTCGCGCGGTGGTGTCGGGCGATCCCGACGATCGTGCCCATCAGCGATCCATCCCAATCCCCGTCACCCCAGCGAAAGCTGGGGTCTCCTCGTTGGCGGGCGTCTCGACCCGAATGGGGAGATCCCAGCTTTCGCTGGGATGACGGTTGTTGTCGGGGCGGAAGCTATAGGAACGCAGCATCCGTCTACCTTAGATGAACTTCGCCATCGCGGTCGCGGTATCAACCATCCGGTTCGAGAAGCCCCATTCGTTATCGTACCAGCTGACGACGCGGACCAGCTTGCCGTCGATCACCGCGGTCTCCAGGCTGTCGATCGTCGATGACGCCGGAGTATGCTGGAGATCAATCGAGACGAGCGGCTCGTCCGACCAGTCGAGCACGCCGACCAACGGGCCGCTCTCGGACGCCGCCTTCAGTACCGCGTTCACCTCTTCGCGCGTCGTGTCGCGCGACGGGGTGAAGGTCAGGTCGATCAGCGAGACGTCCGGCACCGGCACGCGGATCGCCGAACCGTCGAGCTTGCCCTTCAACTCAGGCAGCACTTCGGCGACGGCGCGCGCGGCACCGGTCGTGGTCGGGATCATCGACATCGCCGCAGCACGTGCGCGACGCAGGTCCGGGTGGATCTGGTCGAGGATCTTCTGGTCGTTGGTGTACGCATGCACGGTCGTCATCAGGCCGCGCTCGATGCCGATCGCATCGTTCAGCACCTTGGCGACCGGCGCGAGGCAGTTGGTCGTGCACGACGCGTTCGAGACGATCGTGTGCTCGGCGGTCAGCTTGTCGTGGTTGACGCCGTAGACGACGGTCAGGTCGACATTCTTGCCCGGCGCCGAGATCAGCACCTTCTTGGCACCCGCATCGAGATGCTTCTGGCAGCTCGCCTTGTCGGTGAAGAAGCCGGTGCATTCCAGCACGATGTCGACGCCCAGCTCGGCATGCGGCAGGTTGGCGGGATCGCGCTCGGCAGTGACGCGGATGCGCTTGCCGTCGACGACCAGCTCGTTGCCCTCGGCCGAGACCTCACCCGGATACTTGCCATGCACGCTGTCGCGCTTGAACAGCCACGCGTTCGACTTCGCATCGCCGAGATCGTTGATCGCGACGAGTTCGAGTGCGCCGTTCGACTGTTCGAGGACCGCACGGGCGACGAGACGGCCGATGCGCCCGAAACCGTTGATCGCAACCTTGACCGTCATTGCTGTCTCTCCGCTAACGCCCGCGAGTCCGTTCCGGGCGCGCAGCCTTTGCGGGGCGGTGGGGCGCCCTGTCAACACCGTGGATCGCGGATCGGGGCGGCGAAACCGGCTTGTCGCACACCCCGGCCATGCTATCTCGCATACTATGTCAGATACAATTACCGATGCGCCGACGCCTGTCGACCAAAGCGACGCGCCTACTGCCGTCGAACGGATCGACGCGGCGATCGCCAGGATCGAATCCGCTATCGCTGCGCGCGCCGAAGCTGGCGATGCCCTTGCCAAGCGCCATGCAGCCCTCAAGGCGCGTATGGCCGAAGCCGTCGCCGCGCTCGACGACGTCATTACGCGTGGGAGCCCCAACTGATGGCCCAGGTCATGCTCGATATCGGCGGCCGGCCGCATGCCGTCGCCTGCCGTGACGGCGAAGAGTCGCGTGTCCGCTTGCTGGGCGCGATGGTTTCCGAACGCTGGGCCACCGCGGACCGCGCGGCAGGCGGGCTCAGCGCCGAGCGCGCGATGCTGTTCGTCGCGCTGATGCTCGCCGACGACCTCGACGAAGCAGCCCATCGCCCACCCGAAGGATCCGCCGTCAGCGAAATCGCGCTTACCCGGATCGCAGATCGTCTCGAAGGGCTTGCACAAGCTCTTGAGCTTAGCCCCCTTGAGCAAAGCGGGCCGAACGCCTAGATTGGGCGTGGCGGGTTCTGCCCGGTGCGAGCCTTTATTATCCCTGAGGCTATTCATCATCCATAGGGGGCTGTCCCTGTTAGGATCCTGGTCCGAAGCATATGGTCCCCACCTGACGTACCGTGCGTCAGTGGATAACCCGGCACACGGCCATGGTGGGCCCGCCACATCACCATCTTTCGAGGTTGCCTGCGCATGACCGGCAAGAATGCGCTGCGAGCCTCGCTCCGCGCCGCGCGGGAAGCGCAACCACGTGTGGAAATCCCGGTCCCGTCGGCGTTCGTGGCGCGATTGAAGCCCGGACTGACGGTCGCGTCCTATGTTCCGTTCGGCGGCGAGGCCGATCCGTCACCGTTCGCACGCGCTGCCGTCGACGCCGGCTGCGTGATCGCCCTGCCCCATGTCGTGCGTCGATCGCTGCCGATGCGGTTCCTGTCGTGGGAAACCGAGGCTGCACTGATCGCCGGGCCGTTCGGGTTGCACCAGCCGGCCGAGGACGCGGCCGAGCTCGAACCCGACATCATCCTGACCCCGCTCGTCGGGTTCGATCGCGGCGGCAATCGAATCGGCCAGGGCGCCGGCTATTACGACCGCGCCTTCCTCGCGCACCCGAATGCGTGGCGCGTCGGCATTGCGCTGTCGGTGCAACAGGTGGATACCCTGACCCCAGACCCGTGGGACGTCCCGCTCCAAGCCATCGCCACCGAACTCGAATGGATCACGCCATGACGCCAACCTGGCGCAAGCCCGTCGGGATGCTCGGCATCCTGCTCCTGATCCTGATGTGGTGCGTGGCGATCGTGAGCTTGTCGAACATCGTCGGCAGCTGGCACTGGCTGGCGCAACTCGTGTTCTACGTGTTCACCGGCCTGGTCTGGATCGCACCGCTGAAGCCGGTGCTGCGGTGGATGGAAATCGGGCGGTAAGGAGGTATTTTCCTTGCCCCTCCCCCGTTCGTCCTGAGTAGCTATTGAGTAGCCGCGCAGCGGCGTATCGAGAGGGCGTATCGAAGGACAGGTTGGCGCGCGGAACCCATGCTTCGATACGAGCCCTCGATACGCTCCTGACGGAGCTACTCGGTCTCTACTCAGCACGAACGGTTTGGGGGGAGATAGTCCTACCTGACAGCAGGATTGGATGCTCGCAGCACGCAAAAATCTTTAAGGGTCTCGGCCACCCTCTAGGGTGGCGCGAGTGACGGGACTCGAACCCGCGACCTCCGGCGTGACAGGCCGGCGCTCTAACCAACTGAGCTACACCCGCATTCCCAATGACGAACCCTAGCGCCCCGAAGGACACAGCGGAAGGCTCGTCAAAACCTTGACACAATCTCGAACCATCTACCCGGTCAGGGCAAACGATGGCGCGAGTGACGGGACTCGAACCCGCGACCTCCGGCGTGACAGGCCGGCGCTCTAACCAACTGAGCTACACCCGCTGAAACAGCGTGGAGGCGGCAACTAGGCGAGGGTTCGGATACCGTCAACCCAAATTATCCGCCGGTTTCACGTTGTGCCTCGGGCGGATCGCCGCGACGGCGATTTCGACCCGCCTTGGGCTGCACCAAGGTGCCGTGCTCGAACAGGAAACCGGCGATATCGGGCTTGCCAGCGGCCTTCACGACCGTCTGGATGATGATCAGCAGCGGCACCGCCAGCAACGCGCCCGACGTGCCCCACACCCACCCCCAGAAGCTCAGCGAGATCAGGATCAGCAACGGGCTGATCGTCAGCCGGTGGCCGACGACGAACGGCGTGATCGCGTTCGCCTCGACCAGGTGCAGCCCGTACATCAGCGCCGGCGGCAGCATCGCCATCCAGATGTCGGAGAACGTCATCAGCCCGCCCAGCGCGAGCAGGAACGCGCCGATCACCGGCCCGAAATACGGGATGTAATTGAGCAGCGCGACGATCCCGCCCCACATCGCCGGATACGGCATGCCGATGAACCACAGCGCCACCCCGGTGACGATCCCGAGCATGATATTGATCAGCGTGATCGTGCCGAGATACGCGGACACGTCGTCGACGATGTCCTGGATCACCCGCGCCGTCGCCATCGCCCCGTCGAAGCTGGTCCGCCCGGTGATCGTCTGCCGCCGCATCCGCGTCCAGCCGGACAGGAAGAAGAACACGATCAGCACCCCGAACAGGAACTGCACGATGACCGCCGGCGCCGACGTCGCGGCAAGTTCGAGGATCGATCCCGGCGCGGCGACGCCAGCGGTCGCCGGCTGCTTGATCGGCGTCGACGCGACCTGCCGCAGCGTCTTGTTCACGTATTTCTCGAGGCTCGAATAGAGATCGAGCAGCGGCGCGAGATTGCTCTGGATCCGGTCCAGCCGGGTCGGCAGCAGACGGAAGAAATCGGTCGCCGGCACCAGGATCGCGGCGATCGCGATGTTCGCGGCGATCAGGAACACGAGGATGCAGAGGATCGCGGCAAGCGGTGACGGCACATGGCGCCGCTCGAGCCACTCCAGCACCGGCACGAGCGCGACGGAGATCACGAGCGCGATCGTGAGCGGGAGAAAGAACTCGGCGCCGGATTTCAGCGCGAACGGGATGGCGAGGATCAGCCCGACCCCAGCCGTCAGCGTCAGCGCTGCCAGCAACCGGTCGCGACGCTGCGCGATCCGCATCGCATCCTCGACCCCGACGGCGATCGGCAGCCCGAACGCACTTTCGGCCGGTGGACCTTCCGCAACGGCGGCGCCCTCGCCTGGCGGCCGGTTCGTTTCGTGGCGAAGACCCTCATCCGTCATGGCAATTCCTTTGTTCCTCCATCCCGTAATCGTGGCTAGCATTCAAGCATGCCGAACGACGCCACCGATCTAATTCTCGTCATCGACGAGGGGACCACATCCACCCGTGCCATGCTGTTCGCGACCGGTGGCCGCTGCATCGCCAGCGAGGCCCGTACGCTCGACCAGTCCTATCCGCGGCCGGGCTGGGTCGAGCACGACGCCGCCGAAATCTGGCGCAAAACGCTTCGCGCGACCGCCGCGATGGTCGCGCAGGCGGGCGGCGCGCACCGGATCGCGGGAATCGGCATCACCAACCAGCGCGAGACGATCGTCTTCTGGGACCGCGAAACCGGCGAGCCGCTGGCGCCGGCGATCGTCTGGCAGGACCGACGCACCGCCGCGATCTGCCGCGATCTCCGCGAGCAGGGCCATGAGGCAGAGGTTCAGGCCAAGACCGGCCTGTTGCTCGATCCGTATTTCTCCGCGTCGAAGATCGGCTGGGCGATGCGGGAGTGGCCGCAACTGGCCGCCGCCGGCACGCGGCTCGCGATCGGCACGGTGGACAGCTGGCTGATCTGGAAGCTGACCGGCGGGCTGCACGTGACGGACGCGACCAACGCCTCGCGCACCGCGTTGATGGACGTGCACAGCGGGCAGTGGGACGACGACCTCTGCGCGCTGTTCGGCGTGCCACGCGCGGCGCTGCCCGAGATCGTCGATTGCGCAGGCCGATTCGGCGAGACGACCGCGTTCGGCGCGGCGATCCCGATCTGCGGTATCGCCGGCGACCAGCAGGCCGCGGCGATCGGCCAGGCCTGCCTTGCACCCGGCCAGACCAAGGCGACGTTCGGGACGGGCGCATTCATCCTGACGCATGCCGGCGCGACGCCACCGACATCGGGCCACCGGATGTTGTCGACCGTCGCGTGGCAATTGGGCGGCGAACGGGCTTATGCGCTGGAGGGATCGGTGTTCGTCGCCGGCAGCCTCGTACAGTGGCTCCGCGATACGCTCGGTCTGATCGGGACCGCCGCGGAGACCGAGACGCTCGCGCGGAGCGTGCCGGACAATGGCGGCGTGTACCTCGTACCGGCGCTCAGCGGTCTGGGCGCGCCATGGTGGGAGCCCGACGCACGGGCGAGTATCTCGGGACTGAGCTTCGCGACCGGCAAGGCGCATGTGGCGCGCGCGGCGCTGGAGGCGATGGCGTACCAGGCGCACGACCTGAAGACCGCCTTCGCCGCCGACGGCATCGACTGGCAATCCTTGCGGATCGACGGCGGCATGGTCGCCAACGACTGGATGGCGCAGGACATGGCGGACCTGCTCGGGATCGAAGTCGAGCGGCCGAGATTCGCGGAGACGACCGCGCTGGGGGCTGCGATGCTCGCGGGCGTCGGCGCGGGGCTGTTCGCAGGGCTTGAGGAGGCGACGGCGATGCGCGGCGATGTCGAGACGTTCACGCCATCACTGGGAGAGGACGAGCGGCAGGCGAGACTGGCAGGGTGGAAGACGGCCGTGGATGTGGTGGTGGCTGCCGGCCGATCTTGAAAGGCAAGCGTGCTCTCCTCCCGTTTACGCCACGCCGGAAGGAATATGGGGAAACCGACCCACCCCCTGCCCCTCCCTTTCAGGGAGGGGGGAAGAAGGTTTACGCCGTCACGCCGGCCTGATCCTCGAACGACACCTGAAAGTCTTCCTCAGACCTCGCCACTCGCTCCGCCCGAGAACGTCTCGTGCAGGACCGCGACCAGTGCCTGGAGCGCAACATGCCCCCCTCCCTGAAAGAGAGGGGTTGGGGGTGGGTCGGCCGGTTTGGGGCACGACGGTTCGGATATGTGGCAACCGACCCACCGCGCCGCCCCCCCCACGGGCCGCAAGAAAGCTCTACCCCATCATCCCGACCCGATCCTCGAACAGCACCTGCAGGTCCTTCTTCAGGATCTTCCCGTTCGCATTCCGCGGCAACGTCTCGTGCACGAAGCGCACCGCCACCGGGGTCTTGAACGCCGCGAGATGCCGCCGCACCCAGCCCTGCAACTCCGCCTCGGTCGTCACCGCGCCCGGCGCGAGGTGCACCACCGCCGCGGGCTCCTCGCCGAGGATCCGGTGCGGGATGCCGATCAGTGCCGCGTCGGTCACCGCGGGGTGCGCGTAGAGGACGTTCTCGACCTCGCTCGAATAGATGTTCTCGCCGCCGCGGATGATCATGTCCTTGGCGCGGTCGACGATGTAGCAGAACCCCTCCTCGTCGAGCCGTGCGAGGTCGCCTGTCCGCACCCAGCCGTCGATGAAGGTCGATGCGGTCGCGTCGGGCTTGTTCCAATAGCCCTTCACGATCATCGGCCCGCGCGCCCAGAGTTCGCCGACCTCGCCCACAGCCATCTCGGTCACGCCGTCGTCCGCCATGATCTTCAGGTCGGCGGCGGCGACCGGCGGCCCTGCGCTGGTCGGCCGGTTGAGGTAATCCTCGGCCCCGTGATGCGTGACGGTCGCCATCGTCTCGGTCATGCCCCAGCCATTGCCGGGCATCGCGCCGAACTCGGCATGGATGCGTTTCACCAGCTCAGGCGCAGCCGGGGCGCCGCCATAGGCGATCGATTCGAGCGACGAGAGATCGTATTTCGCGCGGTCCGGATGCTCGAGCAACTGCCACGCGATGGTCGGCACGCCGCCAGTGACGTTCACCTTCTCGCGCTCGATGATCTCCATTGCGCGGATCGTGTCCCATTTTCGCATGAAGATCATCGTGCTGCCGGTCGCGATCACGCCCATCATGCCCGCCGAGCACGCCGTGACGTGGAAAAGTGGAATCACGGTCAGCGTCACCCGCGGCGTCGGCTCGGGTGGTGCCTCGCCGCGGCGCAGGAACGAGCGCGCCGACGAATAGCCGCCCGACAGGATGTTCGACATCATGTTACGGTGCGTGCCGAGCGCCCCCTTCGGCGCGCCGGTGGTGCCGCTGGTGTAGAAGATCGTCGCATCGTCGTCGGGCGCGATCGTCGCCTCGGGCAGGCCGATATCGGGCAACGCCGCCCAGTCGTGCGGCGTGCCGATCACGTCCTCCAGCCGCGTCACGATCCCCGTCAGCGGTTCTGCGGCACGCGCCACGAACACGTGCTCCAGCGCCGGCAGCGTCGCATACGCCGCCTCCAGCCGGTGGTGCCGCTCGTCGTCGGTGATCAGCACGCGCGCGCCCGAATCGGCTAGGCCGTATTCCATCTCCGCGCCGGTCCACCACGCGTTGAGCGGCACCATGATCGCCCCGATGCTCGCGCCTGCAAAGAACGCGACCGGCCATTCGGGCAGGTTGCGCATCGCCAGCGCGACGCGGTCGCCGGGACCGATCCCCATCTCGCGCAACCGGTGTGCCAGTACCGCGATCGCGCGAAAGTTCGCCTCGTAGGTGACTCGCTCGTCCTCATACGCCGTGAACACCCGGTCGCCATGCGCGCGTGCCGCCTCGGCCAGCCAGCGCAACGACGGCGGTGCGTTCTTCCAGATGCGCGTCGCGATGCCGTCGATCGTGATCGTCTCCATCTCGAATTTCGCGCCGGGCGCGGTCAGCATTCGCTCGGCATCGGCGAGCGACATCGCCGGCCAGGAGGGATCGAGTGCGATGATCGGTTCGCTTGCCAAGACCGGTTGACTCCAGAGTTGAATTTCGGGTTTGGCTTATCGCCTGTTCGAAGACAGGTTATAGTTGATTCCTGCCGCACTCAAGGCAATAGAGGCAACAAGTTCGAACTAGGGGTATGGAGCGGGTGATGGCGGGAACGGTCGAATCATGAAAATCGCTAAGCCTGCAACGCATGGCTTCGACGCGAGCCGGTTGGCAGCGATCGATACGCTGCTCCAGACCCGCTACATCGATTCGGGCAAGCTCCCGAACGCGCAACTGTTGATCGCGCGCGACGGCGAGATCGTCCATTTCTCCCATGCGGGCGCGGCGCGTGAGGGCGGCAAGGCGATCGACGAGGGATCGCTGTTCCGGATCGCTTCGATGACCAAGCCGATCACCTCGGTCGCATTCATGATGCTGGTCGAGCAGGGTCTCGTCGCGGTCGATACGCCGGTCCATCACGTGCTCCCCGAGTTCAAGGATATCGGCGTCTATGACGGCGGCGGTGGCGGGGTGCCGTTCGTGACCAAGCCGACCGCCGAGCCGATGCGGATGGTCGACCTTCTCCGCCACACCTCGGGGCTGACGTATAGCTTCCAGAACCGTTCGAACGTCGATGCCGCCTATCGCGAGGGGAAGATCGAGAGCTGGCACGGCGGGTATGACCTCGACGGCTTCATCGGCGCGCTCGCGAAGATCCCGCTCGAATTTTCGCCCGGCACTGCGTGGAATTATTCGGTCGCGACCGACGTGCTCGGCGCGGTCGTGCAGCGCGTGTCGGGCCTTCCGCTCGACCAGTTCTTCAAGGACCGGATCTTCGCGCCGCTGAAGATGAAAGATACGTTCTTCCAGGTTCCCAAGGGCAAGCTCGATCGCCTCACCGACTGCTACACGCTGGTCGCCGGTAAAGGCCGCGTGATGTACGATCGCGGTGCCGAGAGTGCGTGGAGCCGCGCGCCGAAACTTCTGTCCGGCGGCGGCGGACTCGTTTCGACCGCGCTCGATTACCACCGGTTCAACACCATGCTGCTCAATGGCGGCGAACTCGATGGCGCGCGCATCCTCGGGCGGAAGACGCTCGACCTGATGACGCAGAACCACCTGCCCGGAAAATCCGATCTCGCGACGATGTCGAAGTCGTTGTTCAGCGAGGCGTCGAACGCGGGCACCGGGTTCGGGCTCGGATTCGCGATCACCGACGACGTCGCCAAGACGATGGTGCCGGGGTCGAAGGGCGAATTCTACTGGGGCGGGATGTTCTCGACCGCGTTCTTCGTCGATCCCGTCGAGCGCGTGTCGATGGTGTTCATGACGCAGCTTTCGCCGAGCAGTTTCTATCCCATCCGCCGCGAGCTGAAGACGATGATCTACGCCGCGATGACCTGATCAATCGAGTGGCCAGCCCCAGCCAAACCTTCCCCGTCACCCCAGCGAAAGCTGGGGTCTCCCGATTACGAGGAGATATCAGCTTCCGCTGGCATGACGTTAAAAAGACAGGAGAATTCACGTGACATCCCCGACGAACACCAGCCCGATCCGCACCGAACGCCATGACGACGTCCTCGTCATCATCTCGAACAACCCGCCCGTCAACGCGCTCGGCGCCGCGGTCCGCCAGGGGCTCGAAGCCGCGATCAAGGAAGGCGTCAAGGACGACAGCATCACCGCGATGGTGATCCGCTGCGACGGCCGCACGTTCTTCGCAGGCGCCGACATCACAGAGTTCGGCAAGGAAATGGTCGAGCCCGGCCTGCCGACCGTGGTCGACATGATCGAGGCCTCCTCGAAGCCCGTCGTCGCGGCGATCCACGGCACCGCGCTCGGCGGCGGCTGCGAGGTCACGCTCGGCTGCCATTACCGCGTCGCCGTCCCCTCGGCGAAGATCGGTACGCCTGAAGTTAAGCTCGGCCTGCTCCCCGGCGCGGGTGGCACGCAGCGTATCCCGCGCATCGCCGGCGTGAAGCTCGCGCTGGAAATGACCGCGAAGGGCGATCCGATCTCGGCAAAGAAGGCGCTCGACGCCGGCCTGATCGACAAGATCGTCGGTGAGGATTCGCTTGAGGCGGACGCGGTCGCCTTCGCGCGCGAGATCGCCACCAAGCGCCCCCTGCCCCGCGCGTCCGAGAAGACCGCGCAGGCCGATCCGGATGCGGTCGCCGCGTTCAAGAAGGAGAATGCACGCCGCTTCCGCAACTTCGACGCGCCGGCCGCCAACATCGCCTGCGTCGAGAAGGCTGCGGACGGCTCCAGCTTCGAGGAGGGCATCGCCTTCGAACGCCAGGAATTCATGAAGCTGATGACCGGCGTGCAGTCCGCCGCGCAACGTCACATCTTCTTCGCCGAGCGCCAGGCGGCGAAGATCGATGACGTCCCCGCCGACACCAAGCTGCGCGAGATCAAGCGCGTCGGCGTGATCGGCGCGGGCACGATGGGCGGCGGCATCTCGATGAACTTCCTGTCGGCGGGCATCCCCGTCACGATCGTCGAGATGCAGCAGGAGGCGCTCGACCGCGGCACCGGCGTCGTGCGGAAGAATTACGAGGCGACCGCTGCCAAGGGCCGGATCAAGCCTGAGCAGGTAGAACAGGCGATGGGCGCGCTGAAGCCGACGCTCGACTTCGCCGATCTCGCCGAGTGCGACCTGATCATCGAGGCGGTGTACGAGACGATGGAGGTGAAGAAGGAGATCTTCACCAAGCTCGACGCGATCGCCAAACCGGGCGCGATCCTCGCGTCGAATACATCGTACCTGAACATCGACGAGATCGCGACGTGCACCAAGCGGCCCGAGGACGTCGTCGGGATGCACTTCTTCTCGCCCGCCAACGTGATGAAATTGCTGGAGGTCGTACGCGGCGACAAGACCGCGGACGACGTGCTGGCGACGATTATGGCGCTGGCGAAGAAGATCAAGAAGGTGGCCGTGGTGGCTGGCGTCACCTACGGGTTCATCGGCAACCGCATGCTGATGCCGCGGCAGGTCGAGGCGACCAAGCTGCTGCTGGAGGGCGCGAGCCCCGAGCAGATCGACAAGGTCCATGTCGCGTTCGGCATGCCGATGGGGCCGTTCCAGATGAGCGATCTCGCCGGCGTCGACATCGGCTGGCACCGCGACCCGAGCCGGATCGAGAACATCCGCGATGCGCTGGCGGCGGAGAACCGCTGGGGCCAGAAGACCAAGGCGGGCTTCTACGATTACGACGAGAAGCGCACGCCGTCGAACTCGCCCCGCGTGGCCGAGATCATCGACGATTTCCGCAAGAAGTCGGGCGTGACGCCGCGCGAGATCAGCGACGAGGAGATCGTCGTTCGGACGCTGTACACAATGGTCAACGAGGGCGCGCTGATCCTCGAAGAGGGCAAGGCACAGCGCGCGTCGGACGTCGATGTGGTCTGGATCTACGGATACGGCTGGCCAGTGTACCGCGGCGGCCCGATGTTCTGGGCGCAGTCGGAAGGCCTGGCGAAGGTCGTCGCGGGGCTGGAGAAATACGGGTTTACCGTTGCCAAGTCGTTGAAGGATGCAGCCGCAACCGGCGGTAAGATCAAGTAACTTTCACCGAACCACGCCCCCCCCCAATCCGTCATCCCAGCGAACGCTGGGATCTCCCCTTCGGGTCGCAGCGACCGCCAACGGGGATACCCCAGCTTTCGCTGGGGTGACGGGTAGTGAGGGGAGCGGTGAGACGAGATGACGACAGAGAACAGAGGACAGGATGCGCTCATGACCGACCTCGACACCTTCCGTACCGAAACCCGCGCATGGCTCGCGGAGAACTGCCCGCCCGAAATGCGCAAGCCGGTGCGCTCGGAGGACGACGTCTGCTGGGGCGGACGCCAGTTCAAGCCTTCGAGCCCTGCGCAAAAGGAGTGGCTCGACAAGATGGCGGCCAAGGGCTGGACGGTGCCCGACTGGCCCAAAGCCTATGGCGGTGGGGGCCTGTCGCCGGCCGAGACCAAGATCCTGCGCGAAGAGATGGCGGCGATAAAGGCGCGTAACCCGCTCAATTCGTTCGGAATATCGATGCTCGGGCCAGCCCTGCTGAAATACGGCACCGAAGAGCAGAAGCTCGATCACCTGACCAAGATCGCGCGCGGCGAGATCCGCTGGTGCCAGGGCTATTCCGAGCCGAACGCCGGCTCCGACCTTGCCGGGCTCGCGACCTCCGCCGAAGACAAGGGCGACCATTATCTCGTCAACGGGCAGAAGGTGTGGACGTCCTATGCCGACAAGGCCGACTGGATCTTCTGTCTCGTCCGCACCGACAAGACCTCGAAGCAGGGCGGGATCAGCTTCGTGCTGTTCGACATGGCGTCGCCCGGGGTGTCGACCAAGCCGATCCTGCTGATCAGCGGCAATTCGCCGTTCTGCGAAACCTTCTTCGACAATGTGAAGGTGCCCAAGGTCAACCGCGTCTACGAGGAGAACAAGGGCTGGGACGTCGCGAAATACCTGCTCGGCCATGAGCGCGAGATGATCTCGGGCATGGGGCTCGCGTCGAGCGGCGGCAACCCGTTGATCGACGGGGCGATCGCGACTGTCGGTCTTGGGCATGACGGGCGGCTGGCCGATCCGTTGCTGCGCGCGTCGATCGCGCTGTTCGAGGTGCGCGCGAAGGCGTTCGGGGCGATGTCCGAGCGGTTCATCGACGAGCTGAAGGCGGGCAAGGCGCATCCGGCGCAGCCGAGCATGATGAAATACTACGGGACCGAGCTGAACAAGGGCCGGTACGAATTGATGATGGCGGCGGGCGGTTCGGATGCGCTCGAATGGGACAGCGAGCGGTCGCGCGGCGGGGCGATCCCGCGGTCGTGGCTGCGGACCAAGGCGAACTCGATCGAGGGCGGGACGAGCGAGATCCAGCTCAACATCATCGCCAAGCGGATCTTGGAATTGCCGGCGTAACGCGCACCCGACCACGCACGTCACCCCAGCGAAAGCTGGGGTCTCCCCGTAACGAACCGCCCCCCTGCCGCACGATACCCCAGCTTTCGCTGGGGTGACGGAGGTCTTCCGGGCGTCGGAGTATTCGAAATGCCACTGTATCTAGACGACGACCAGACCGTCCTTCAGGACACCATTCGCGATTTCGTCGCCGAACACGCGCCGGTCAGCCATATGCGGGCGCTGCGCGATGCCGACGACAAGACCGGCTTCTCGCGCGACCTGTGGAAGCAGTTCGCGGAGATGGGCTTTACCGGCATCCTGATCGGCGAGGACCAAGGCGGGCTCGGGCTCGGCCATGTCGAGGCGGGCGTGGTGCTGGAAGAGATCGGGCGCAACCTGTCGCCTTCGCCGTTCCTGTCCACTGCGGTTGCGGCGGTCGAGGCGCTCAAGGGTACAGGCCAAGCCGAACGCTGGTTCCCGGGTATCATCGCGGGCGAAACCGTCGCAGCGCTGGCGATCGACGAGGGCGCCAAGCACCGCGACACCGTAGCGATGAAGGCCGAACGCTCGGGTAACGGCTTCAAGCTGACCGGCGCGAAGCGGTTCGTCACGCACGGTCACACCGCGGACCTGATCATCGTCGCTGCGCGTACCGGCGGGAGCGACAACGACACGGACGGCGTCACGCTGTTCGCTGTGCCGAAGGATGCTGCCGGGCTGACCGCGAACGCCGAACGTCTCGCGGACTCGAGCCTTGCAGCGCGGCTCGAGTTCGATGGCGTCGAGGTCGATGCGGACGCGGTTATCGGCGAGGTCGATGCCGGCCGGACGCCGCTCGATCGCCTCCTGCGCGCCGGGCGAACCGGAGCATCCGCCGAACTGCTCGGCGTCGGCGGCGGGGCGATGGACATGACGATCGGCTACATGAAGGAGCGCAAGCAGTTCGGGACGCTGATCGGCAGTTTCCAGGCGCTCCAGCACCGCGCCGCGCATCTGTATTCGGAAATGGAGGTCGCGCGCGCCGCCGTGCTCAAGGCGCAGCAACTGCTCGACCACGGCAGCGACCGCGCGGACGAAGCGGTGTCGGTGGCCAAGGCGATGACCGCGCTGGCAACTACGCTCAGCGTCCAGGAGGGCATCCAGATGCACGGCGGCATCGGCATGACCGACGAATACGACATCGGATTCTACATGAAGCGCGCGCGCGTGCTCGCGGAGATGTTCGGGGATGCGAACTTCCACGCGGACAGGCTTGCGGTTGCGGCGGGGTATTGACCAAAACTTGTGTCCCCGCGAAGGCCGGGGACCCAGACTGGGCACCCGCCTTCCCGGGTGAACAAGGAAGTCAGATGACTGCTGAAACTGCCGAAGTAACGCCAGAGAACCTTGCCCAAGGGCTGGTCGATCTGCTCGAAATCGAGGAGGTCGATACCGATCTCTACGTCGGCAAGCGCCAGCCCGGCGGCGTCGGCCGCGTGTTCGGCGGGCAGGTCATCGCGCAGGCGCTCCAGGCAGCACAACGCTCGACCGAAGGCCCCAAGGCCGCGCATTCGCTCCACGCCTACTTCATGCGGCCGGGCAACGAGGACTATCCGATCGTCTACCGCGTCGTCCGCGATTTCGAGGGTCGCAGCTTCGCGACGCGGCGCGTGATCGCGATGCAGAAGGGTCAGCCGATCCTCAACATGGCGGCTTCGTTCCAGATGCCCGAGGAAGGCCTGCATCATCAGGACGCGATGCCCGACGTCCCCGCGCCCGAAACGCTCCGCTCCGACCGCGATCTGCGGCTCGAGAACATCGACGGCATCCCCGAGAAATTCCGCGCGCACATGCTGCGGTGGCGGCCGATCGAGGTGCGCCCGGTCAACCCGCGCAGCTGGATCCATCCGGCCCCGCAGGCGCCCAACTACGCCAACTGGTTCCGCCTGGTCGCGCCGATCGGCGACGATCCGGCGATGCACCGTGCGATCCTCGCTTATGCGTCGGACATGGCGTTGCTCGGCACGGCCCTCCTGCCGCATGGCAAGAACTGGATCACGCCGGGGCTGCAGACCGCGAGCCTCGACCATTCGCTCTGGCTGCACGAGGATTTCCGCGCAGACGACTGGCTGCTCTACGCCTGCGACAGCCCCTGGTCGGGCCACGCCCGCGGCTTCAACCGCGGCAAGATTTTCGCGCGCGACGGCCGGCTGGTCGCCAGCGTCGCGCAGGAAGGGCTGATCCGGATGCGCCAATAAACCCGGGCGTTGCTGGGGTTACTTGCGCGTCCAGACCTTCTCGCCGCCGATCCACGTCTCCTGCACGACGGTGGCGCGCAGGTCGGTCGGCGACGCCATCGTCGGATCGCGGTCGACGATGATGAAGTCCGCACGCTGGCCCGGCGCGAGCGCGCCGAACTGCTTATCGGCAAAACCGGCATAGGCCGCCGCCCCCGTCATCGCCCACCACGCCTGTTCGCGCGTGATCAGTTCCTGCGGCTGCCAGCCACCCTGCGGCTGGCCATCGGCATCCTGACGCGTGAACGCCGCCGCCCAGGTCGCGAACGGATCGGGTTTCTCGACCGGGAAGTCGGTCCCGAACGCAAGCTTTGCCCCATTGGTCAGCATCGATTTCCACGCATAGGCGCCCGCCAGCCGGTTCGGCCCGAGCCGTGCCTCGGCCATCGTCCGGTCGCTGGTTTCGTGTGTCGGCTGCATCGAGGCGATCGTGCCGAACTTGCCGAACCGCGGCAGGTCGGTCGGGTCGACCACCTGCGCATGCTCGATCCGCCAGCGACGGTCGCCGGTATAGGTCTCGCTCTCGACCTGGATCGCGTCGAGCACCATCTGGTTGGCCCTGTCGCCGATCGCGTGGACCGCGACCTGATAGCCGTCCATCGCCGCCCGGCTCATCTGGTTCTGGAGCTGGTCGTCGGTCACGAAGCCGAGCCCCGACTGGCCGGGTGCGTCGGCATACGGCTTCAACAGCCACGCCCCGCGCGAGCCGAGCGCACCGTCGGCATACAGCTTCACGCCACCCATCCGCAGACGGTCGTTGTACAGCCACGGCGTCGGCCCCTTGCCGCCGATCCGGCTCGCGGTCTCGACGCCCAGCGCATAGCTCATGATGCGGACGCGGAGCCCGCCGATGTCCGCCATCCGGCGATAGGTCAGCCAGTCGTCGAGCGTCGTACCCATGTCGGCGACCGCGGTGACGCCGTAGCGCAGCAGGATGCTCTGCGCGGTCAGGAAGGCGGCGTCGCGCTCCTTGGGGAGCGGCTGCGGCACGACCTTCTCGATCAACGCCTGCGCGCCATCGACGAACACGCCCGCAGGCGCGCCACCGGTCTTCTCGATCCGACCGCCGGGAGGCGAGGCGGTCGCGCCGGTGACGCCGGCCTCGCGCATCGCCTCGCGGTTCGCCCATCCGGCATGCCCATCGGCGCGCGACAGCCAGATCGGGTGCCCGCCCGAGACGGAATCGAGATCGGCGGCGGTCGGGAAGCGACCGAGCCCCCAGGCCTCCTGGTTCCAGCCGCGCCCCATCACCCATTTCCGATCGGGATTGGCGGCGATATAGGCGGCGATCCGCGACTTGGCCTCCTCGAGCGACTTGGTCATCGACAGGTCGAGCGACAGCGCGCCGAAACCCATCTCGATCACATGGCCGTGCGCGTCGACAAAGCCCGGCAGCACGGTCTTGCCGCCCATGTCGATCCGCCAGTCGTAGAGCGGCTTGCCTGCGTTCTTCTTCAATTCCTTGCGGCTGAGCTTGGGCGCTTCCTCGCCGGGAGGCACGAGCCGCGTGACCTTGCCATCCTTGTCGATCAGGATCGCCTTGAAGTGGATCACGCGACCGCCATCGGCGACGGTGATGCCGTTGACGTTGTCGACGATCCCGTCCGCCAGCGCGGGAGTCGGGAGGAGCAGCGCCGAAAACGCCAATACTGCTCCCCTCCCTGGAAGGGAGGGGTTGGGGGTGGGTCGGCCGGTTGGGGCAGCGTGACGCTTGGACAACGGGCCAACCCACCCCCGGCCCCTCCCTTCCAGGAAGGGGCGCAGTGCTGCGGTGTCGCGCTTAATCACTTCGGCAATCTCCGTACCAGCGCGCTCGTATCCTGCCGAGCGCCACCCATAGCCTGCACATCCGCGTAGAACTGATCGACCAGCGCCGCGACCGGCAGCACCGCGCCGTTGCGCCGCGCTTCGTCAAGCGCCAGCCCCAGGTCCTTGCGCATCCAGTCCACCGCGAAGCCGAAGTCGAACTCGTCCTTCGCCATCGTCGGCCAGCGATTGACCATCTGCCAGCTCTGCGCCGCGCCGCCCGAGATCGCCTCGAACACCTTGTCGAGATCGAGCCCGGAGTTTTGCGCGAACCGCAGCGACTCGGCGACGCCCTGGATCACCCCGGCGATCGCGATCTGGTTGCACATCTTGGTGGTCTGGCCCGCGCCCGCATCGCCGACATGGACGATCCGTGCCGCATAGGCCTGCATGAAGGGCTCGGCCTTCGCCATCGCCTCGGTCGAGCCGCCGCACATGATCGAGAGCTTGCCGTTCTCCGCGCCAGCCTGCCCGCCCGACACCGGCGCATCGACCACCAGCGCCCGCTCGCCCGCCAGTCGTCGCGCGATCGAGGCCGACACGGTGGTGTGATCGACGAACACCGCGTCGTCGCGCATCGCCGCGAACGCACCGTCCTCACCTAACGTGACCAAGGCCAGATCGTCGTCATTGCCGACGCAGGCGAATACCGCATCGGCATTCTTCGCTGCGGCGGCGGGCGTGTCCGCCACCGAGCCGCCATATTTATCGGCCCATGCCAACGCCTTGGCCTGAGTCCGATTGTAGACGGTGACGTCATGCCCTGCCGCGACGAGATGCCCCGCCATCGGCGCGCCCATGACGCCGGTTCCGATGAATGCCAGTTTTGCCATAGCCCCCGCGCATAAGCGGTGTTTCCCACGCGCGCCAGATGGTCTAGCGGGTCGGGCATGGCTACCCAAGCTGCCGTAGCGGCACCCACCCTTCCCGTCTCGATCGACGACGTCCGCGTCGCGCACGACCGGATCCGCGACTCGATCGTCCGTACGCCGACGCTGATCAGCAAGACGCTGAGCAAGATGACCGGCGCGACGGTGTATCTGAAGTTCGAGAACCTCCAGTTCACTGCGGCGTACAAGGAGCGCGGCGCGCTCAACACGCTGTTGCAGCTGTCGGCCGAAGCGCGCGCCAAGGGCGTCATCGCCGCCTCGGCGGGCAATCACGCGCAGGGCCTCGCCTATCACGCCAACCGCCTGGGCATCCCGACGACGATCGTGATGCCGACCAACACGCCGACCGTGAAAGTCATGCAGACCGAAGGGCACGGCGCCAACGTCGTCCTCCACGGCGAGACGTTCGACGCGGCCTATGCGCATGCGCGCATCCTGGAGGGCGAGTGCGGCTTCACCTTTGTCCACCCGTTCGACGACCCGCGCGTCATCGCCGGCCAAGGCACCGTCGCGATCGAGATGCTGGAGGACGTCCCGCAACTCGATACGCTGGTCATCCCGATCGGCGGCGGCGGGCTGATTTCGGGCATGTCGACGGTCGCGCGGGCTTTGAGCGAAGCGCCCGGTGGTCATCCGATCGAGGTCGTCGGCGTGCAGGCCGAGCTGTTCCCGTCGATGTACAACCGCATCAACGGCACCGACATGGCGTGTGCCGGCGATACGCTGGCCGAGGGCATCGCGGTCAAGGAGCCGGGCGCGATCACCGCGAAGATCGTCGCCGAGCTGGTCGATGACATCGTGCTGGTCAGCGAGCGCAGCCTCGAGGAATCGGTCAGCCTGCTGCTCCAGATCGAGAAGACGGTGGTCGAGGGCGCCGGTGCGGCCGGGCTCGCGGCGCTATTGTCGCATCCCGAGCGGTTCGCGGGGAAGACCGTCGGCATCGTGCTGTGCGGCGGCAACATCGATACGCGGCTGCTCGCCAACGTGCTGTTGCGCGATCTGGCGCGGTCGGGGCGTCTCGCGCGGTTGCGGATCCGGTTGCAGGACAAGCCCGGTGCGCTGTTCCATGTCGCGCGGATCTTCGATCAGGAGCGCGTCAACATCATCGAGATCTATCACCAGCGCGTCTTCACAACGTTGCCGGCGAAGGGGCTCATCACCGACATCGAATGCGAACTTCGCGACCGCGCGCATCTCGACCGGCTGGTGGGAGCCTTGCGCGCCGGCGGGTACGAGACGTCGACCGTCGAACTCGCCTGATCCTCGGGGGTAGTTGTCGCCGCGATTATTGCGGTAGCGCCGTAATTTACGGCGTTAACGCTCCATCGTGGTAAACTCGCTTTTCAGTAGCGTGTGATACGACCATATGTCGAAAACGCGGGTCCCCGCGCCTGCCTGAAGGACATTTGGTTCGGTGACTGCGCCCTTTCGTTTTCCGCGCTTCTTCGTCACGAGCCCGTCCCCGTGCCCGTATCTGCCGGGCCGGCAGGAGCGCAAGGTGTTCACCGAACTGACCGGGCCGCATGCCGGCGAACTGAACGACGCGCTCGGGCGGATCGGCTTTCGTCGCAGCCAGGGCGTGGCGTATCGCCCGTCCTGCGCGGGCTGCACCGCCTGCGTGTCGGTCCGGATCGTCGCGGGCGAGTTCGTGCCCAACGCGACGCAGCGCAAGTTGCTGCGACGGCACGGCGATATCGAGATCACGGCGTGCAAGGCCTGGGCGACCGACGAGCAGTTCCAGTTGCTCCGCCGCTATCTCGGCACGCGCCATCCGGGCGGCGGCATGGCAGGCATGGACGAGGACGACTATGCCGACATGATCGAGCATTCGCCGGTCAATTCGCTGATCGTCGAATATCGCGAGCCTTCGGTTGATGGCGTGCAGGGAAAGCTGATCGGCGCGTGCCTGACCGACCGGCAGGCGGACGGGCTGTCGATGGTCTACAGCTTCTTCGCCGCCGACGATGCGAACCGGCCGGGGCTCGGCACCTTCATCATCCTCGACCACATCCTCCGCGCGCGCGATGCGGGGCTGCCATACGTGTATCTGGGGTATTGGGTTAAGGGCTCGCCGCGGATGGAATACAAGACGCGGTACCGGCCGCTGGAGGTGCTGGGGCCGGCGGGCTGGCGGCGGCTGACGGATGCTGATCTGGTGATGCAGTCGGAAGGGGTAGCCGCGCTGGTTTGAAGCAGTTTGCTCGCCCGAGTATTGATCCGTTGCGCTCTACTTCTTGTTCTCCCGCGAAGGCGGGAGCCCAGTCTGGTTCCCCGCCTTCGCGGGGAAACAATGTTTTAAGTCGCGCGCACGATCCCAAACGCTACCGACCCTGACTGGAATCAGTCCTCGCGCTGCACGACCACGTCGACGTCGAGCTCCTCGCCACCCTCACCCAATCGCGACCCCGCAACCGGCGCCGCCCCCGCCGCATCGAGCGCCATCGCAACGCGAACGTAATGCTCTTCCGGCGACATCCCCGTGCACGGATCGAACCCGACCCAGCCAAGCCCGTCGACATGCGCCTCCGCCCAGCCATGCGGGGTCGGGAAATGCACCACCTCGAAATCAGTGTGATGATAGCCCGACACATAGCGCGCCGGCGCCCCCAGCGACCGCGCGGCCACCGCGAACATCTGCGCCATGTCGCGCGGCGTCGCGCTGTCCTTGCGGAACGCGGCACCCGCGGTGAGCCCCGGCTCTGGCCGACCGGCGTCGAACACGAACTGCTGGTGCAACGCCCGGTTGAGCCGGTGCAGCGCGCCGATCCGGTCTCGCGCGCCGACCACGGCATCGGCAGCGAACTCGGCGATCGCCGCATCATGCGCCGTCGCCTCGGTCGCGCGGAGGAACAACGCGGGCGGCAACGTCTCGTGCACCCCCCGCAACACGCCGTCCGAATGGCTGGTCAGGACCTCGCCCTTGACGGTGATCTCGATCCCGTCGACCGGCCCCTCGGCGTAGAGCATCGTCACCGCATTGCCGAAGCCGTCGCGTCCCGGCCGCAGCCGCGCGTCGCAATCGACGTCGATCCGCCACGACGCCACGGTCTGGTCATGCGTGTTCTCAGGCGTCAGCCGGAGCATCTGGACGAGCCGGCCCTGCGGCTGGGTGAAGCGGTAGATCGTGTGATGATCGATCGACAGCCGCATTATTGGAACTTGAACTGGCGGCCGATCGCGCCGTGGAGCAGCGCATTCTCGGCGATGAAGGCCTGCAGAAACTGGTGCAGTCCCGAGGCGATGACCTCGCCCGATCGCGTCTTGGCCATGCGTGATGCGCGCATCCGTGCCATCCTGTCCGCCTCCCCGTGATTGCCCGTGCGTTTCGCCAGCAGGTTGAGCACGTCGACCGTCTCCTCGACCGACGCCGCCAGGCTGCGCGGGAGTTCCGCACGCGCAAGGAGCAGGTCGATCACGTCGGCCGGGCGCAACCCGTCATTGTAGAGCCAGCGATAGGCGGTCACCGCGGACACCGTCTGGAGGATCGTCGTCCACTGATCGCGATCGATCGCCCCGCCGAGCCGTTCGCCCTCGGGCAGCAGGATATGATATTTGACGTCGAGCAGCCGGGCGGTGTTGTCCGCGCGCTCCACAGCCTGGCCGAGCCGGATGAACCACGTCGTCTGGTTGCGGAGCATCCGGTGCACCGCGCCCTCGAACCCGCGTGTCTCGGTCTTCACCGCCTCGACCAGGTTCATCTGGTCGGTCGTGCTGCGCGGAATCGTCCGGTTCTCGAACAGCAGCCACGCGCGGTTGATCGCGGTCCATGCCTCGCGGGTCAGCGCAGTGCGGACCGCCTTCGCATTGTTGCGCGCCATGTCGACGCAGCGGACGATCGAGCCGGGATGACTCGAATCGAGCGTTAGGAAGCGCACGACTTCGGTCTGGCTGAGATTGCCGCCCAGTGTCGCGAACGGCTCCTCTGTTTCGGTGACGGCAAGCGCCGAGGCCCACGCCGCCTCGCCGGCAGGCTGAGACGACAGGACGTCGAGGCGCACTGTGGCCTCGACCAGCCTTGCGATGAAGTCGGCACGCTCGAAATAGCGGCCGAGCCAGTAGAGCGACGATGCGGTACGCGAGAGCATCAGGTGTCCGCTCCCGCCGATGGCAGCATCGTGCCGAGCGTCTGCGACATGCCGCCCATCGTCTGCGTCATCCCGCCCGCTCCCATACGTTGCGACTGATCCTTCATGAGGACGAAACTGTCCTTGGTCCCGCCGCCCTGGCTGGAATTGACCACCAGCGAGCCCTCCTTCAGCGCGACGCGGGTGAGGCCGCCGGGGACGACCTGCACGCCCTTCGATCCGCTCAGCACGAACGGGCGGAAATCGACATGGCGCGGGCTGAGGCCACCATCGGCCATCGTCGGGACGGTCGAGAGCGCCAAAGTCGGCTGCGCGATGTAGCGATGCGGCTCGGCAATCAGCGCGGCGCGGAAATCCTCGATCTCCTGCTTCGACGCGGTCGGCCCGACCAGCATGCCGTAACCGCCCGAGCCATCCACCAGCTTCACGACGACGTCCTCAAGGTTGTCGAGCACGTACTTCAGCGCCTGCGGTTCGCGGCAGCGCCACGTCTCGACGTTGCGCAGCTTGCACTCGCCGCCCGAGTAGAATTTCACGATGTCGGGCATGTAGCTGTAGATCGCCTTGTCGTCGGCGATGCCGTTGCCGGGCGCGTTCATGATCGCGACGTTGCCGGCCGCATAGGCCGCGATCAGTCCGGGGACGCCGAGCGCCGAGTCCGGACGGAACACGAGCGGATCGAGATAATCGTCGTCGATCCGGCGATAGATCACGTCGACCTTCACCCGCCCCGCGATCGTCCGCATCCACACGATATCGTCGTCGACCACCAGATCGGCCGCCTCGACGAGTTCGATCCCCATCGAGTCGGCGAGGAAGCTGTGCTCGTAATAGGCCGAGTTGTAATGGCCTGGGGTCAGAAGCACGCACGTTGGGTTCGAGCCCGTGCCGTGCGGCGCGACCGACTTCATCGTCTCGAGCAGCAAATCGGGATAGCTATCGACCGCAGCGACGCGGAACTCGCGGAACAGTTCGGGGCAGAGCCGCAACATCGCCTCGCGGTTTTCGAGCATGTAGCTGACGCCCGACGGCGTGCGTGCATTGTCCTCGAGTACGAAGAAGTCGTCGGGACCGGTGCGGACCAGATCGATCCCGCAGATATGCGCCCAGACGCCATGCGGCGGCCGAATGCCCGCGATCTCGGGGCGGAACTGCGCGTTGCCGAGCACGAGGTCCTCGGGGAGGATGCCCTCCTTCAGGATGCGACGCTCACCATAGATGTCGTTGAGGAACGCGTTGATCGCCTCGACGCGCTGGACGAGACCTTCCGAGAGGCGGGTCCATTCGTCGTGGAGGAATACGCGGGGCACGATGTCGAACGGGATGATCCGCTCGGCCGCTTCGTTCTCGCCGTACACCGCGAAGGTGATCCCGAGCTGGCGGAATGTCGTCTCGGCTGCTTCCTGCCGGCGCCGCAGCTCGGCGTCGGGCGTCTCCTCGATCCAATGCCCGAGAGCCGCGAGTTCGGGACGAGCGGTCGTATCGCCCGGCGTCCCCATGATTTCGTCGAACGCCTGTTTCCCCATCGGAACGGTCAATTCCCCATCAAGCGTTACGGTTCCATGCTGCAACGCTTCGCTGCGCTGCACAAGTCAAGAATATGACTGACTGACCTGCGGTCTCTGATCCTCCCCCGCCAGGGGGAGGTGGCTGGCGCTTGCCAGTCGGAGGGGGAGGACACGCAACGGCGTTTATCGCCCCCTCCCCCTCCGTCGCCTTCGGCGCCACCTCCCCCTCGCGGGGGAGGATTGGCAATCAGCCTAAGCGCCAAGGCCCTCGAGCAAGCCTGGCGTCAGGACCTGCGGGAGGACGGTGGGTTCGGCGGCACCCGGTGCATAGTAAAGGTACAACGGCACGCCGGCGCGGTTGTGGGACTGGATGAAGCGGCCCATCACCGGGTCGCCATCGGTCCAGTCGCCGATCAGCGCGGCCACCTTATGCTTGGCGAAGGCATCGCGAACGCCGGTCGTGTCGATCGCGGCCTTCTCGTTCACCTTGCACGTCAGGCACCAGTCGGCGGTGAAATACACGAACACCGGGCGCTTCTCGGCACGCAGCGCGGCGAGTCTGGCTTCGGTGAAAGCTTCATCGCCCGCGGTCGCGATCTTCGCCGACGCCGGCGGCGCGCGCGCGATCAGCACCGCGCTGCCGACGAACACCACGGCCAGCGCGACCTGTACCGCGACGCCGAACGACTTGCCCTTGCGCTGGCGGGTGCCACCGACCCAGAGCACTGCGCCGACCGCCAGCACCGCAACCAGCGCGAGCGTCAGCGTATCCACCCCGGTCTGGCGCCCGAGCACCCAGCCGAGCGCGATGGCGGTGAGGAACATCGGCACCGACAGGATATGGCGAAACGTCTCCATCCACACGCCGGGCTTCGGCAACCACCGCCGCCACGCGGGCACGAACCCGATCGCGAGAAACGGCAGCGAAAGGCCGATCCCGAGCCCGCCGAACACCGCAAGTGCCGCCGGCCACGGCAGCACCAGCGCCGCGCCGAGCGCCGCGCCCATGAACGGCCCGGTGCACGGCGTCGCGATAAACGCCGCCAGCGCACCGGTCGCGAACGCCCCGCTCGCACCGCTCTCACCGGCAAAACGCGGCGTCGGGACCTCGAACAGCCCAGCGAGATTGAACGCGATCGCCGCGCTCAACAGCAGCAGGACGACGATCGCCGCGGGATGCTGCAACTGGAACGCCCAGCCGACTGCCGATCCGCCTGCGCGGAGCGCCAGGATCGCCGCACCGAGCCCGAGGCAGACCAGCACGACGCCAGCGGTGTAGGCCAAGGCCTCGCCACGCGCGTCCTTCTCGCTGGCGCCGCCGCGCGCGAGGCTGAGCGCCTTGAGGCTGAGAATCGGGAACACGCACGGCATGATGTTGAGGATCAGCCCGCCGAGCACCGCGCCGGCGAAGGCAATCAGCGCGGTCAGCCAGAGGCTTTCGCTGCTCGCCGCGCCCGAACCGGTATCCGCGACGGCACCGGGCGTCGCCTTGACGCCCAGCCCCTGCCCGTCGCCGATCCGCAGCACACCTTTGATCGGCCCGCCGGTCTTAGCGTTGGCGGCGACCTTCGTCTCGATCGTCAGCCGGTCACCGTCGCGCGTCACTGTCTGCGCGGCGCCGTTCTCGATCACGCCGGTCGTGACCGGGAAGAAATACGCCTTGTCGACCTTCGCGCTCGCCGGGAACGGCACCGCGATCCGCATCGTGCCATTGGCCGTCGCATAGGTCGCGCCCGCGTCGAGCGGTTTTGGAATCGCCTGCCGCCAGCCTGCAAACGCTGTCGCTTGAGACGGCGTGCCGTCGCCGATCGTCAGGTCGAGCGACAACGCCTGCTCCTCCGGCACGCAGATCGTCGCCGAGCAGACGAGATAGCTCGTCTTCAGGCGGATCGGGAATTTCGTCCCCGCCGCCAGCCCCGCCGGAACCTGGATCGTCACCAGCGGCGCGTACGGCGCTTCGTAGACATAGTTCATCAGGCCCGCGATCAGCAGCGTCGTCGGCACCGGCCATTCGGGCTCGCCGGCCTTCGCGCCCGTCGGCAGCGTCCAGTCGAACGTCGCCGGGAAACCCGCGTCGCCGGGATTACGCCAATAGCCGTGCCAACCCTGTTCGGGCGTCGTTGCGAGCGCGATCGTCAGCGGTACGCCGGCCTTGGGGCGATCGCTCTCCGCGACCAGCCGCATCGAGAGATGCTGGCTCGAGCCGTTGAGCGATTCCGCGAGCGCCGGCGTCGTGGCCAGCCCGCAAACGGCCAGCAGAACCGTCATCACGGCGCAACGAAAACTGCGCATGGCCATCCTTGTGTCGTTCATCGCGCAAAGCCATAGCGGTGACGATCTCGTATTGCACTTCAAAGCGACGACCGCGCTCGATGGTCGTCGCTGGCTAAAGGACTGTTCGTGAAAGCACTTATCGCCGCGCTCCTGCTGACCTCGGCCGCTTCGGTCTCCGCCCAGACCGCCGCCCCGCCTCCCGCGGCGACCCCGACGACCCCGCCGAAGCTGATCGTCGCAATCTCGGTCGACCAGTTCGCCGCCGACCTGTTCCAGCAATATCGCAACCATTACACCGGTGGCTTCACCCGGCTGCTGAACGGCGCGGTGTTCCCAAGCGGCTATCAGAGCCACGCCGCAACCGAGACGTGCCCCGGCCATTCGACGATCCTGACGGGGATGCGGCCCGCGCATACCGGGATCATCGCCAACAACTGGGTCGACCAGCGCGCCGGGCGCCCCGACAAGATCGTCTATTGCTCGGAGGACGAGCGCGTCACCGGCAGCACGCACGACAGCTATACCGTGTCCGACATGCACCTGAAGGTGCCGACGCTCGGCGAGATGATGAAGGCGCGCGATCCGCGCACCCGCTCGGTGTCGGTCGCGGGGAAGGATCGCGCGGCGGTGATGATGGGCGGCCACAAGGTCGACGAGCTCTGGTGGTGGGACGGCAAGACGTACGTCTCCTATGCGGGCCGCGCGGTGCCGCCGGCGGTGCAGCGGACGCGCGACGCGGTCGCCGCGCTGATCGCCAAGCCGCAGGCGGCGCTGCCGCTGCCGGGCTATTGCGCGGGCGTGAACCATCCGATCGTGATCGCGGGCAAGACCTATGGGCAGGGGCGCTTCGAGCGCGAGGCGGGCGACGCCAAGGGGTTCCGGGTTTCGCCCGCGTCCGATGCGGCGGTGTTCGCGATGGCGGCGGCGCTGGTGCAGGACATGAAGCTCGGCAAGGGGCCGCAGACCGACATCATCGATATCGGCGCGTCGGCGACCGATTATATCGGGCATACCTACGGCACGCAGGGCTCGGAGATGTGCATCCAGATGGCTGAGCTCGACAAGACGCTGGGCGATTTCTTCAACGTGATGGACGAGACCGGGGTCGACTACGAAGTCGTACTGACCGCGGATCACGGCGCGCACGACGCGACCGAGCGCCAGCAGCAGCGGGCGATGCCGATGGAAGCGCACATGGACGAGAACGTGCTCGCCAAGCAGGTCGGCACCGCGATCGCCAAGGACCTGGGCCTGCCGGGCAGCGTACTGCTCGGCACCGAGGGCGACGTGTATATCGACGATACGCTGCCGGAGAAGACGCGCGCGAAGGTTCTGGCGGAAGCGCTGCGCCGCTATCGCGCGCTGCCGCAGGTCGCGGGCGCCTACTCCGCCGCCGAGATCATGGCGACGCCGATGGCGAAGACCCCGCCCGAGACCTGGACGCTGATCGAGCGCGCCCGCGCGTCGTTCTATCCGGAGCGGTCGGGGCAGATGGTGGTGCTGCTCAAGCCGCGCGTGACGACGATCGTGTCGCCGGCGGGGGGCTATGTGGAGACGCATGGCTCGCCGTGGGATTACGATCGCCGCGTGCCGATCCTCTTCTGGCGCAAGGGGATGAGCGGGTTCGAGCAGCCGCTGTCGGTGGAGACGGTAGATATCGTACCGACTCTGGCGGCGACGATCGGGTTGCCGGTTAGCGGGCTGGACGGGCGATGCCTGGACCTCGATCCGGGGGCGGCAAGCACTTGTCCGAATTGAGGCAGGTCTTGGTCGCCTAG